>DATHVP010000026.1:0-39881 GCA_035461245.1 Longimicrobiales bacterium
GGACGCCGCAACACCCCGGGTTACAGTCGCATGATCATGCGATTGCCGTGCGGTGGCGCGGCGTCCAATGTGACGGGTGAAGAACGCTTCCTTCCATCCGCACTGGAGGCTCCCATGCGGGCACGTGGCCTGGTCCCGGTACTGCTTCTACTGGCCCTGACGCAATCCCTCAGTAGCCAGATCGGCTGCGGTCCCTCGGCCTGGCCGTGAGGGCACCCTTCGGAACGGCCATTGCATAGCTACCCCGGTGCCGGAGCCGGCGTATCGCGCCGCCGACGGCGGCCTGCTACGCCCCTCCAAGAAGCAGCAACCAGCAACGGAGGAGAACTGCATGGCAAACGAAGAACGCAACCGCGTCGGCCCGCTATCCGACCTGGACGACTTCACGGTCGCCGATGAGGATCCGGATGTGCGCGGCTGGGATGTGATATCCGCCGACGGCCGCAGGATCGGCGAGGTGGAGGACCTGATCGTCGACACCGGGGCGATGAAGGTTCGGTACCTGGATGTGGAGGTGGACAAGGACTTCCGCGCCGACAAGGACCATCGGATCCTGATCCCGGTGGGCCAGGCCCAGCTGCATGAGAAGGAAGACCACGTGCACGTAAACGCGCTCTCGAGCACGGACGTGCGCAGTGTGCCACGTTACAGCGGCAGGTGGGACCGTTCGGAAGAAGAGACGGTGCGCCGTCACTATGGCACGGCCGCCGGCGGCGCCGCTGCTGCTCCCGGATCCAGCGACTACTACGGTCATTCCAGCTACGATGACGACCACTTCTACGGCAGCCGTCGCGCCACTGGCCGGAGCACCAGCGAAAGCGGAGCACGTGATGACCGCAGCGGCCGTGGCGAGCGTGCGAGCCAGGAGCGAATGACGCTCTCCGAGGAAGAGCTGGCCGTGAGCAAGTCGCGCCACGAGTCCGGCGAGATGCGCGTGGACAAGCACGTCGAGACGGAGCACGTGAGCCGGGACATACCGGTTGAGCGGGAGGTCGCATCGGTGGAGCGCCATCGCATCGACCCGGACGAGGCGCGCAGCGCCAAACCACGCATCACGGAAGACGAGATCCGGGTTCCCCTCACCGAGGAGGAGGTCACGGTGGAGAAGCGCGCCGTGCCGAAGGAGGAACTCGTCGTGAAGAAGGAACGCGTGCAGGACACGAAGCATGTGGAAGCCGACCTCCGCAGGGAACGCGCGGACGTCAGGCAGGATGACGACAACTCGAGGGGGAACCGTGGCTGATATCAATCTTGAGAAGAAGAGCGGACCCAGTCCATGGGTATGGGTGGCCGGACTGCTGGTCCTCGCCCTGGTCGTCTGGGGCGTGGTGGAGTACATGGGTGACGGCGGCGTCATGGATGAGCAGGACACCGCGCCTGCCGCCGAGCAGTACCCGACGGAATACGAGACCCAGCCGCCTGTGCCGCGGACGGAGCCCTACGATCCACCGCCCACGGACCCGGCCGACCCGAACGCGCCGGGCACATCCACGCCAGGCACGACGGAGCCCGGCACCCCCGGCCAGCCCGGGGTGACGGACCCGAACGCCGGAACAGGCGGCTGATCGATCAGCCAGGCTGGTACGGCATCAACGAAAGGACGCCGGTGCATTGCATCGGCGTCCTTTCGCTGCATTACACGGCTTTGCGTTCCTGTGGGGTGGATGCATCCTGAAAGGTCGCACCCGGGGGCACAGCGCCCGCTTTGCATGCGTGACGGCTTCGTCGGCTCCGCGCGGCGCGACTGATGCAGTGCACCCCGACAGCCACGAGTGCGGCCGGCGGCGCTGTGCAAGCCTGGCCCGCCATGGCGTCTCAATTGAGTAAGCGTCGCGTTGGACCTATCAGCACTCGGATCACGTATGAAGCCCAGGCTCTCTCGCCTTCGCTGCCGTTCCGTACCGGCGCTTCTCGTCATGGCGACGTTGCCTGCCTGTGCCCGCGGCGGAGCTCCTGGCGGCCCCGAGCCCAGCGACGCGGGCCGGCCGCCCCAGGACGCAGCCACCGCCCAGAGCACGGTCGCAATCCCGCCGCTGCCACTGCCGTGGGTCATGCGGCCCGGGCAGGAGGAGCCAGGGGAGCCGGGGCTGGCGATCCGCCTGCGTGAGGCCGACGCGGCTCGTGCACCGGCTGTCACGCCTGACACCGTTGCCATCCCCGGGATCGGCATGGAATCGCTGTCCGATATACGCACAGCGGTGTTGCTGGGGCGCCTCCCCGCCCTGCCCGACCCGGCCGTTGCAGACTTCCGGTTCCCGCCGGCGTCGCCGCCGCCGCCACGCAACGGCAGTACGCTGCTGTCCACGTTCCCGCCGCCGGACAGTGTCGCCGAGCCGGCACGGCCCACGCGGCCGACGGAGCCCGCGTCCCTCGACGTTGTCCGCATCGTGCCCAGCGACGAAACGGAGCTGGCGCCGCACCTGACGGTCACGTTCAGCGAGGCCATGGTGCCACTCACGACAGTGGCCGGCACCGGGACGGCCACGCCGCCAGTGCGCCTGACACCGCAGCCGCCCGGTCACTGGCTGTGGATAGACACGCGCACAGTGCGGTTCCAGCCGGATGGCCGGTTCCCCATGGCCACTGAGTATGTGGTGGAGGTGCCTGCGGGTACGCGTTCGGCCGCAGGTGTGGCGTTGACGGCCCCGGCGCGCGCCAGCTTCGCGACGCCTGCGCCGCGCGCCGTTGGCGGCTACCCGGCACTGCACCCGGAATCCGGGCCTGAACGGGACCTGCAGGGCTTGCCGCGGCCGTGGACACCCGACGAGCACGCCCGTTCCACTACCCTGCAGCCGGTGATCGTCATCGCGTTCGACCAGCAGGTCGACCCGGCGGCCGTGCTGCGCCATGCCCGGCTTCGAGCCGGCGGCCGATCAGTGGCACTGCGCCTTGCCACGACGGAGGAAGTAACTGCCGACTCCGTGGCGGGCGTACTGGTGGAGGATCTGGCGGCGGGCCGCTGGGTGGCCCTCCGTCCGGTACAGCAGCTGCCCCCGGCGGCGGACGTGACGGTGACGATCGAGCGCGGCACACCCTCGGCCGAGGGCCCGCGCACCACGCGGCAGCCGCAGGAAATGCGGTTTCGCACCTACGGGCCGTTCCGCATTACCTGGCACGGCTGCTGGGAGGACAGCTGCCGGCCCGGCCAGCCGTTCCGGATCCAGCTCAGCAACCCCGCGGACGAGGCCACCTGGGCCCCGGAACTTGTCCAGGTCGAACCGGCCCTGCCGGACATGATGGTGCAGCTGCAGGGCAGAGAGATCAACATTACCGGCGACTCCCGGGCCAACACCCGGTACCGTGTAACCCTGGCGCCCGGCCTCCACGACCACTTCGGACAGGCACTCCAGGAGCCGCGTTCCGTCACCTTCAGCGTGGGAGCGCCGCAGCCATCCATCGTGCTGCAGGGCGCGCCCTTCATCGTGCTCGACCCCGACGGCCCGCCCAGTATCATGGTCCACTCGCAGGGCCAGCGCGGGCTGCGTGTGCGCATCCACCGCGTTACGCCCGAACAGTGGGCGGACTTCGGTGCCGCGCTCGAAAGCTGGGAGCGTTCCCCCGCGGGAACACTCGATCCGCCGGGCACGCAGGTCAGCTCTATCGTCGTCGAGCCTGCGGGCGGCGCTGCCGGGTTCGCCGAGACGGCCATTGATGTATCGCCGGCCCTGACCGCGGGCCTCGGCCATGCCATTATCGTCGTCCAGCCCGAGGGCAGCCTGCCTTTCGGCGGCGACCGCGTGTTCCAGCGTACTTCAGCCGTGGCGTGGGTGCAGTCCACGCGCATCGGCGTCAGCGCTGCGGTGGACGCGCAGGAGATGTTCGTCTGGACGACTTCGCTCCGGACGGGGCGGCCGCTGGCCGGCGTGGAACTGACGGCACTGCCAACGGGACGTCGTACGACGACGGCGGCGGACGGCATCGCGCGTCTTGCCCTCACCGCTCCCGGCGATGTCGCCGTCGTGGCACGGGCCGGTGCTGACGCCGCACTGCTGCCCGCCCACGAGTACGCCAGGGTCCGCGGCACGCCCTGGGAACGGCGGGCGGAGGCCGGCGAACTGCGCTGGTTCACGTTCACTGACCGCGGGCTCTACCGGCCTGGCGAGACTGTGCACGTAAAGGGCTGGCTGCGGCGGCTACCGGCCGGCCGCACCGCGGAGCTGTCACTGGCGACCAGCGTGACGGACATCGCGTTTCGCATGCGCGGCCCGCGACAGGAGGAGCTGGCGACCACGACGCTGCGACCGGGCACGCTGGGCGGGTTCGACACGACGGTGGAGTTGCCGGAGGCGCTCAACCTGGGCCACGCCGGGATCCAGCTGGAGGCAGTGAACTCACCGGATGCCGGCAGCCAGGCGTGGCTCGGCGTCCAGGTGCAGGAGTTCCGGCGACCGGAGTACGAGGTGACGGTACAGGCTGACCCCGGACCGTACGTAGTAGGCGACGTCGTCGCCGCTACCCTCGACGCTGCCTACTACGGCGGCGGCGGCCTCGTCGGCGCACCGCTGGACTGGCGCGTGTCCACACAGCCGGCGCGCTATGTGCCGCCCGGCTGGCAGCACTGGCGGTTCGGCCGGGCCGACTGGTGGGGCGCCCAGGGCGACGGAGCACGCCGCACGCACGAACTGAGCGGCGCCACGGATGGACACGGCACGCATCGGGTCCTCATCGACCTGCTCTCCGTGCAGCCCCCGTTCGTCGCGTCGGTCCGGGCCGAGGCGCAGGTGCACGACCTGACGCGACAGGTCGGTTCCGGCTCCGTGGACGTGCTGGTGCATCCGGCGGCCGTGAGCGTGGGCCTGCGGACGACGCGCAGCTGGGTCAGCCGGGGCCAGCCCACGGACGTCGCGTTCGTCGTCGTGGATCATGACGGCCGCGTCATGCCGGGCCGGCCCGTCGAGGTTTCCGCGGAACGGATGCCGCACGGCTTGTGGCCTCGGGGCACTGCGCCGGAATCCGGCCCCTCCCGGGTGCTGTGCTCGCTGACGTCCTCTGCGGAGCCGTCGTCGTGCACGTTCTCCGCGGACTCGTCCGGCACGCATCGCATCCGCGCGGACGTGACGGACGACGCCGGCCGCGTCAGTCGCACCGAGATCATGATCTGGGTCGCCGGCGCCCCTGGAGCGCCCGACCCCACGGGTCAGCCGGGTCGCTTCGAGGTGGTTTCGGACCGGGAGGAGTACCAGCCGGGCGACACCGCGCGCATCCTGGTGCAGCCGCCCTTCCACCCCGCCGAAGCCCTGCTCACCGTCCGCGGTGGCGGTGTACTGGAGACCCGTAGGTTCAGCGTCGCGGCACCGTCCCACGAACTGCTGGTGCCCATCACCGACGCCCATATCCCGGGCGTCACGGTACGCGTGGACGTGATCGACGCGGAGCGCGGCGTGGACTTCGGCTTCGGCGAGGCCAGGCTCAGCGTGCCCCCGCATCAGCGCGCCCTCGACGTCCGGATCACGCCGCGCGATACGCTTGCCGCGCCGGGCGCCGAGACCGTGATAGACGTGGAGGTCCGGGATATGGACGGTCGCACGGTGGCGGATGCCGAGGTGGCGCTCTGGATGGTGGACGAGTCCGTCCTGGCCCTCGGCGGCTATGCCGTGCATGACCCGCTGCAGTCCTTCTATGCGCCGCGACACGGCTATATTCAGGACCAGCACACGCGCCAGTGGGTGGTGCACTGGCCACGCAGCGCGGGGCCGGGCACGCTGTCGGGCGTGGTGCTGGCCGGCGCCGGCGGACGCGGCATGGCGGGCGCCACGGTGCGCATCGCAGAGACGACAATCCAAACGCGCACCGGCTTCGATGGCAGCTTCACGCTCCACGGCGTCACCGCCGGTGAGTACGTGCTCGAGGTCATCGGCCCGGACGGGACTGTCGGCCGGAGGACCGTAACCGTGCCGGCGGTCGGCACGCACATCGGCAATGTGGTACTCGGGGCTGCCGGCCTGGTGTCCGCTCACCTGCAGGCCCGGCAGATGGACGGCATGATAGCGGTCGCGGCGGTGACCGCGGCGGCGCCACCAGCGCCACCCCCACCGCCGGGCATGGCCCTCGAGTCGCTGGTGGTTACGGGAAAGGGCGGCTCCGAGCCCGACGTTGACCTGCGCACCGATTTTTCGCCGCTGGCGTTGTTCGAGCCGTCGCTGCGCACGGACGCCGGTGGCCGGGTGCAGGTGCAGGTGCGGCTGCCGGAGTCGCTCACGCGCTACCGCGTGATGGCGGTCGCCGTTGCGGGTGCACAGCGGTTTGGCACGGGCGAGGCCTCCGTGACGGCCCGGAAGGACCTGATGGTGCGCGTGTCTGCGCCGCGTTTCCTGAGTTACGGCGACGTGTTCGAGCTGCCGGTGCTCGTGCAGAACTCGACAGCACGGCCGATGAACGTGGAACTCGCGGCACGCGCCAGCGGGCTGGCCATGATTGCGCCGGCCGGACAGCAGTTTACCCTGGCGCCGGGCGCGCGCGCGGAAGCGCGCTTCGCGGCCGAGGCACTGCACCCCGGCACCGCCGACATCCAGGTCATTGCGGTAACGGCCGATGGCCTGAGCGACGCCGCCGCGGCCACCGTGCCGGTGCTGACGCCGGCCACCGTGGAGGCGTTCGCCACCTACGGCTCCATTGACACCGCCGCGCCGGTGGTGCTGCCGCTGGCCCGCCCCGTGGGCGTGATCGAGGAGTTCGGCGGCCTCGAGGTCACCATCACGTCCACCGCGCTGCAGTCGCTGACCGACGCGGTGCTGTACCTGCACAGCTACCCGTTCGCGGGATCGGAGCACATCGCCTCGCGGATCCTGGCCGTCGCCGCGCTGCGGGACGTGCTGAGCGCGTTCGGCGCAGACGGCCTGCCGGCGCCCGATGAACTGGTCGCGTCCACACAACGCGACATCAGTGACCTCGTCGCACGACAGCAGGGCGATGGAGGCTGGGCCTTCTGGCGGGCGGCCGGGCCCACCAACCCGTTCGTCACCTTGCACGCTGCGCACGCGCTGGAGCGGGCCCGGCAGAAGGGCTTTGACGTTCCCGCCGCTTCCCTCGAGCGGGCCGCACGATACCTCACGGACATTGAGAGGCACGTCGCGCGCTGGCCGTTGCCGGCGCGGCAGAGTGCGTCGGCATACGCCATCTACGGGCGGCACCGCATCGGCGACCCCGCCGCCGTGCAGGACGCCCGGCGCCTGGCGTCCGCGCCGCCTGACCGCGTCGGGGGCGAGCTGCCCATCGAGGGCGCCGGCTGGCTGCTGTACGTCCTCGCGCAGGCGCCTGCGGGGCGCACTGAAGCCGACGCGCTGCGACGCACGCTGATCAACAGGATGACCGAGACGGCGGGGACTTTGACTTTTGCCGGGCGCTATGAGGATGGCGCGCACCTGCTGCTTCACTCGAGTCGCCGCACGGACGCCGTCGTGCTTGAGGCGTTGATCGCGGCAGGGGCCGACGCCGACGTCGTCACACGCCTCGCACAGTCACTCCTCGCCCACCGCGTGAGCGGACGGTGGGGCGGCACACAGGAGAACGCGTGGGTGCTGCTCGCCCTCGATCGCTACTTCCGTACGTACGAGGCGACGACGCCGTCATTCCGCTCCGGCGTCTGGCTGGATGATCGCTTCGCCGGCAGTCACACGTTCGAGGGCCGGACAACGGAGCGGCAGCACGTGTCCGTGCCGATGGCAGAGGTGCTGCGCAGCGATCCCGATGAGCTGGTCATCTCGCGCGCGGGCAGCGGCCGCATGTACTACCGTGCCGGGCTGCGGTACGCGCCCGCTGATCCGCGCGTGGCCGCTGCGGACCGCGGGTTCGAGGTCTCGCGCGTGTACGAGGCCGTGGACGACCCCGCTGACGTGCGCCGGGACAGCGACGGCATCTGGCACGTCCGGGCAGGCGCTCGCGTCCGCGTTCGAGTCAGCATGATCGCGCCGTCAGTTCGCTATCATGCCGCGCTGGTGGATCCGCTGCCGGCGGGGTTCGAGCCGCTGAACCCGGAGCTGCAGGGTACCGGCTTCACCGACGAGCCGCCGCCACCGCCGGTCGGGCTCCGTCCTGATCCCCGCTCCACGCCGGCGTCGCCACCGCCCGGGCCGTGGCGGCCGGGCTGGTTCGAACACCAGAACCTGCGCGATGATCGCGCCGAAGCCTTCGCTTCCCTGCTACCCGCAGGGTCGTACGAGTACACATACCTTGTCCGTGCGACGACGCCGGGCACCTTCGTCGCGCCACCGCCGCGGGCGGAGATGATGTACCAGCCGGAGACGTTCGGTCGGGGCGCCGGCGGGGTCGTGGTGGTCAGCGGCGGGGCAGGCAGGGCGCGCTGACCGGCGGCTCACTCCTCGCGCAGGGACACCACGGGGTCCACACGCAGCGCGCGGCGCGCCGGCGCCCAGCACGCGAGGAGGGCCACCACCGCCAGGGTCAGTGCGACCCCGCCGAAGGTCACGGGGTCCAGCGGCCTCAGTCCGAACAGCATGCTCGTGAGCAGCCTGGCGGCGCCGGCGGCCAGGGCGATGCCGACGAATGCACCGACACCGGCGATGACTGCACCGTGGCCCAGCACGAGGCGGAGCAGGTGCCGGGCGGTGGCGCCGAGGGCGATGCGCACGCCGAATTCCCGGCGGCGTTGAGCCACCTGGTACGACATCATGCCGTAGACGCCGGCCCCGGCCAGCAACAGGCCCAGTACACCGAATGCGCCGATCAGGGACGCGGCAAAGCGCTGCGGTATCAGCGGCAGTCCCATCATGCGCGTCAGTGGCATGGCGAACTCCAGGGCGACGTCGGGATTCATCGCCTGAAGCTCCTGCCGCATGCCGTGAATCAGTGCGGCATCATCGCGGCCACGGACATGGAGGGACATCTGCGGCGAGAACTCCTGCGCCGCTGCGAAAAGGATGAACGAATGCGGTTCCTCGTTCAGTTCGACGTACCGCCCATTGGGGGTGACACCAATCACCTCGTAAACCCTGCCGCCCCGCTCGATCTGCTGGCCGAGTGCGTCCACGCCAGGCCAGAAACGCTCCGCGAGACGCTCGTTCACGATGACGACGGGAGTCGCCGATCCGTCATCCGCTGCACGGAAGCCGCGACCCCGCAATAGCGGGATGCGCAGCGTCTCGAGGTAGCCCTCGTCCACGATGTTCATGGTGACCGACGCCGCCTCCGGCTCGGCCGCCGTCGTCTGCACACGCGTCGTGGTATGGTTGCCCGAACCCAGTACTGTGGAAGCCCACGCTGCCGATTCCACGCCCGGCAGTGCACTGACGCGCGCCTTGAGTTCGGCCTGGAATGATCGCGCCGCCGCCTCATCCATGCGCTGCGGCTCGAGGTCAACGGAACCGACGACCACGCCGTTGGCGTGGAATCCCGGATCCTGCGAGAGGCCGTGCTGCAGTCCGCGCACGAACAGGCCCGCGCAGATCAGGAGGACGGTTGCAAAGGCGAGCTGGGCCGCCACGAAGATGCTGCGGCCGCGGGCTTGTGCCGTGCTTCCCCGCGCGCCACCGTCCCGCAGCGCGCGGGCCACGTCCGTCCGCGTCGCCCGCAGCGCAGGGGCCAGGCCGAACATGATGCCCGTCAGGGCGGCTACGCCGAGGGCGAACGCGAGCACGCGCAGGTCCGGCGCTGCCTCGATGGCGATCGGCAGCCCGGGGATGCGGATCCGCGCAAAGTACGCCGTCGCCAGGTAGGCCAGCAGGATGCCGCCGACGCCGCCTGCCAGGAACAGCGTCATGCTCTCGGTGAGCAACTGGCGCACGAGGCGCGCACGGCCGGCACCCAGCGCCATGCGCAGGCCCATCTCCCGCTGACGCACCACGGCACGGGCCAGCAGCAGCGCCGCAATGTTTGCCGCCGCGATGAGCAGCACGAGGAACGCCGCGGCCAGCAGCATCCCCATGAAACCCATGACGCCACCACGGGCACCGTCAGGCAGGCCCGTAAGGCGCGTAAAGTACGCGCGCTCGATGGTCACCGCCGGGCTCTCGGCCGGGATCTGCCGCGCCAGGGCGGTCAGCCGTGCGCCGGTGCCGGGATCGGGCGCGTTGCCAGGCACACGTGCGATCATGCCCACGCGCTGGTCGGCAACGCTGGGATCCATGGCCCGCAGCGCCTCGAATGGTACCCACACGGACGTCAGCAGCCCGACGCTCGAGCCGTCGAACGGTCGGGCGGCGACGCCCACGACCGTATAGGCATGGCCGTCCAGGTGGACCACGCGTCCGATGACGCCGGCGTCCTCATTGAAATGAGTGCGCCAGAACCGGTGGCTCAGCACCGCCACCGGTTCGTCGCCAGTCGCGTAGTAGCGGCCGAGTGCAGGCCGCAGCCCCAGGACCTCGAAGTAGTTGCCCGAAGTCACTGCCCCCGGTACCGGCTGCGCGCCCGCCTCAGTCCGTAGCGCGAACGTCCGGAGCGCATGCGCCGCCAGGTCCTGCGCCATGTCGCGTGTGCCCTCTCGATACGCCTCGTACCGGGCATAGGGAATCCGCTGCCCCTCCGGCCCTGATGACGACGTGCCGGCGGATCGGATCTCCTGCAGCATGTACAGCTCATCAGGCGAGGCGACAGGCAGCGGCCGCAGCAGCAACGCACTCGCCAGGCTGAACAGCGCCGTCGTCGCACCCACTCCCAGCGCGATGACGACCACCGCAGTCACGGCAAAGGACGGGGCCGCCCGCAGCGACCGCACGGTGTACCCTGCGTCCTGGCGCAATTCGGCCAGCAGGCGCGGGCGCCGCACGTCCCGCAGCTCTTCCCGGTGCCGGTCTACGCCTCCAAACTGCAGCAGTGCGCGACGTCGCGCTTCCGACGGCGCCATCCCCTGGCGGATGTTCTTCTCCGTCTGCCTCTCGATGTGAAACGCAATCTCTTCATCCATCCGCGTCTCCGCAACGCGCCGACGAAGCAGTGAGGACAGGCGCGCCCGCACGCCCCGCAGCCAGCTCATGATGCACCTGCTCCGTTGTCAGGGTGCCTGCAGCAGGACCATCTCCACTGCTGCAGCCAGTCGACGCCAGCTCTCCAGTTCCGCGCCCAGGGCGCGTCGGCCAGCCGCCGTAAGACTGTAATAGCGCGCCCGGCGCCCGTTCTCCGATACGCCCCATTCACTGCGGATCACACCACGGTGCTCCATCCGCTGCAGCGCCGGGTACAACGAGCCCTGGTTCACCTCCAGCACGCCACTCGTCGCCTGCTGGATCGCCTCGCCGATGCCCCACCCGTGCATCGGGCCCAGGGTCAGCGTCTTGAGAACGAGAAGGTCCAGGGTGCCCCGCAGGGCATCCGCCTGTGTGGGTGGTGGCATGATCATGCGCCCCGGTCATCTTGAATTCTACAGGAATGGTCGCGGCGGCTCCTCTGGAAGTCAAGAGGACGGCGCGCAGGCTCCACAGCCAGGACAGTGCGCTCGGGTCGGGGCGGCCAGTGGTGCTGTAGGGAAGACGGCAAGGTGGCCACAGGCGCGGCACCCGGCGAATCCCAGTCACACGATGCGCTGGCTGCGCACCGCCACACTTGGCCGGCTTGCTACACGCAGGAAACGGCCTGCGGTGGTTCCGCTCCCATATCACGCGTACTCGCTGCCACTGCCGGCGCCGAGGCGTGCACTCGGGCGAGACAGTTCAGCACGTCGCCTGCCACTTGCGCGAGCCCGTCATCCAGCAGCAGGACGAGTGCCGCGTAATCGTCCACTGTCCAGCCGCGCCTCTCGGCGTCCGTCTCACCGCGGGCGAGTACCGCGCCGTCCCCGGGGCGGACGATCTGCCACGACGCCACGATGCGCGCGCTGCCTTCCGACGCCAGCGCGTCGGCGACGCCCTCGAACCGCGTGACGTGCAACTGCACAAGGTAGTCGTGCCGCGCGCGGACTGCCCACGGCGCGACGTCCACTGCGCTGACTGAACTGGCGTCATGGAGGTGGCGGGCCACCTGCCGGTTAATGGCGTCCCCCAGGTCCTCGCCCCACCGGTGGAAGTCAGAAACAATGATGCGGTTGGCACCCTGACGCACCACGATGGCAGGTACGTCCAGGTACGCCGCCAGGTCCAGGCGCCGGACGCCGATCCTGAGCCCGGTAGCTGGCGCGTGTGCGAGCGCCTGGGCATCGGCGGGCACCGGCGCCCGGCCCGCACCGAGCACGTACTGCTCCAGTGGCGGCGCATCACGACCGAGGCTGGCGCAGCCGGCGAGGCCGAGAAGGGCGGGGGTCATGAGCCGACGCGCGGCTCGGAATGCATGGCGCATGATCAATCCTCCGGCGGCTTCCGGCCGCGTAACAGCATGTCCGGGTTCTGGTCGATGGACTCGGCCAGCAGGCGGAGCGCGTCGGCCGCGTCCCGCAGGCTCGCCAGTGCTTCCTGTAACCCGTAACCGGGGTTCGTGTCGGCCGACAGCAGGCCGTGCGTCTCCTCGAGGGTGCGGCGCATGGCCGCGAGCGTCGCTGTAAGCTCGGCTGTGGTGCCCTCCATCTGCGCCTGCAGGGGGTCAATGGCCGCGCCTGCCCTGCTCGCCAGCCGCTCGAACTCCGCCATGGTCTGGTTGACCTGCAACGTCATGCCGGGGATCTGCTGCAGCGCCGTCCGGATCTCGGGGCTGTCCACCAGCCGCTCGACGGCCTCCGCCGACGCCACGACCGCCGCGTTGATCTCCGGCATGTTCACTTCCGCCAGTAACTCGTTGACCTGGAACAGGACCCGCATCATGTCCTCGACGAGGCTGCCGGCACCCGTCCCGAGGGCGGCCATGAGCGACGGCGTGGTCGGGATCTCCGGCCAGGCTGTGGCCTGCCGTTCCAGCGAGGGCGGATCCGGGTCCGAGCGGTAGCTCAGCTCGATGTAGAGCTGGCCGGTGACAATGCTTTCCGTCTGCAACTGGGCCCGCAACCCATCCATGATCTGCTGCCTCAGGACCGCCGGATCCGACAGGTCCACGAACGTGCCCAGCTGCGTGGTCAGGCGCGTGAGGTCGATCTCGTATTCGACGGGCACCTGGAACGTCTTGTCGCGCTCATCGATCTGGATGAGCAGGCCAGTCACCGTGCCGATGGGCACGCCCTGGAACTTCACGGGCGCGCCATTCTCCAGGCCGTTTACCGACTCCTGGAAATAGCTGACGAAGGTGGAGCGCTTCTGCAGCCATGTCGTCGAGGCCAGCACGGCCGTACCGCCGACGGTCAGGACCAGCGCACCGATCAGGAACAGGCCGATTGCCGTGGGGTTCGCGCGTATGCTCATGTCCGGCCTCTGCTGCTGCGGGTCAGGAACCTGTCGACTTCCGGGTTGGGTGGGTCGTCGCGCAACTGCGCGGGGCTGCCCAGGGCCGTCATTGTCTTCTGCTCGATGTCGAGGAACAGCGCACGGTCCGCGATCCTGAAGATGCTCGCCAGGTCGTGTGTCACCACCACGATGGTGGTGCCGAAGCTGGCCTTCAGTTCGAGGATCAGGTCGTCCAGCCGGCTGGCACTGACGGGGTCCAGGCCCGAGGAGGGCTCGTCGAAGAACAGCAGGTCAGGATCAAGAGCGATGGCACGTGCCAGCGCCGCGCGCTTGCGCATGCCGCCGCTGATGGCCGCCGGGTAGAACGCCTCGAATCCGCGCAGCCCCACCAGCGCAAGCTTGAACTCCACGACGTCCGCTATGTCACTGGCGCCCAGGTCGGTAAACTCCTCCAGCGGAAGTGCCACGTTTTCCGCCAGGGTCATACCGCTCCACAGCGCGCCGTTCTGGTAGAGGACGCCCATGCGCCGGCGCACCCGGTTCCGCGCCGCCTCGTCAGCCGTGCCGAAATCCTCGGCACCGAACAGGATCGTTCCGCTCGCGGGCCGCTTCAGACCAATGAGGTGCTTCAGCAGCGTGCTCTTCCCGCTGCCGCTGCCGCCCATGATGACGAACACCTCACCGCGCGCCACGGTGAAGCTCAGGTTCTCCATGATGACGTTGTCGCCATAGCGCATGGTGAGGTCCCGCACCTCGATGGGTGGTGCACTGTCACCGGCCCCGACACTAACCGACGCGGCCTGTGGGGCCGCGGGGCCGCCGTTTCGCTCCGTCGTTATCGGGGTCCTCATATCTGCAGCAGCGCTGCAAGCCAGTCCACGACTGCGTTGGCGAGGATGATGAGCGTGATGCCCATGACCACGGCCGATGTGGCCGACTTGCCAACCGCCCCGGCATCGGAGCCCGTCTGCAGACCCTTCATGCAGCCGGCCAACCCGATGATCACGCCGAAGATCGAGCCCTTCACGACACCCAGCACCGCATCCGAGAGCGTGACCACGGACAGCATCCCACCCATGAACTGGGTGGGCGACAGGTCCAGGAGGGCGACTGCCACGAGCATGCCGCCCATGATGCCGACGAAGTTCGCGTAGATCACGAGCAGCGGCATCATCACGAACAGCCCGAGCATGCGGGGCAGCACCAGGTGGTCGATGGGCGAGATGCCGAGCGTGGTGTACGCGTCGATCTCTTCCGTGATCTTCATGCTGCCCAGTTCCGCAGCGAACGCGGCTCCTGTGCGGCCGGCCATGATGATGCCGGTCATGAGCGCTCCCATCTCGCGGAGCATGCCAAAGCCGACCAGAAACGAGACGTAGTAGCCGGCGCCGAACCTGCGCAGCACCACCACACCCAGGAACGCGATGATCACGCCCACGAGCAGCGCAATGAGGCCAACGATGGGCAGGGCGCCCGCGCCGTTCGACTGCACGACCACCCAGAAGTCCCGCCACCGCAGTCGAGCACGGCGCAGCAGCAGCCTGCCGAAGCCACTTGCTACCGCGCCCAGAAAGGCGACGGCCGCCACCGCGTCGTCCCACACGGTCAGGCCGGCAGTCCCCAGACGTGCCACGGGCGACAGCCGTGGCGGTGCGTCATTGGCCTCGCGCTCGGGGACAGTCCGCGCCAGTGCCAGCAATCGATTCGCCCGCGCCGGCAGGCCCGTCGTGTCGAGCGTCAGGGAGTGCGCTGCGCCGTATGCCTCGGCCTGGAGCAGGAACACGAGGAGGCTGCTGTCCCAGGTACCAAGTCCCGTCGCCTCGAATCCGAGTTTCTTCACGGAGCCGGATCGGGCGTCGTCGGACGACAGCGCATCGTCGGCGATAGGCCCGAATCGAGGCGGCGGCCGCTCTATCTGCCACTCACCTGCGAGCACGACGAGCAGCACGTCACCCGCCCGACGCATTCGGACGTCACCGCCCCGCGCCGACTCCTGCCGCGCCTCCAGCGGGGCGACAACGCTAGGGACGTTCATGGTTCGCCGGCAGCCAGAGGGAGAAAGTGGAGCCCACCCCCGGCTTGCTCGTCACTTCGATATCGCCACGTAGCAGGCGAGCGTATCCCTGCGCCGCGGACAGGCCGATGCCCACGCCCCCGGCATGCCGGGTCGCGCCGTTGTCCACCTGCCAGAACCGCTCAAAAATCTGGCTCAGATGCTCTTCGGCGATGCCAATGCCCGTGTCCGACACCTCGAACACGACCCGGTCCCCTGAGCGGCGCAGCCCCAGGCGCACCTTTCCGGCGTTGGTGTACTTCACAGCGTTGCCGCAGAGGTTGATCAGGATCTGGCGCACCTTGCCCGGGTCCGTCATCACAGTCACTGGCGAATCCGGAAGGTCCAACTCCACCTGCAACCCCTTCGCCTCGGCGGCGACCTCCGTCAGTGCTGCCGCCTCCTTGACGAGGACTCGCGCCTCTATCTCAGCCGCTTCGACGGTCTCCTGGCCACCATCGAGCCTTGCGACACTCAGGATCTCGTCGATCATCGTGATCAGGTGCCAGCCACCTGTCTTGATGCGCTCGACCTTATCGCTCTGTGCTTCACTGAGCTTGCCATCAAGCTGAAGCAGGTCCGCGTAGCCGAGCATCGCCGTCAGCGGCGTGCGGAACTCGTGCGACAGAGAGGAGAGGAAGTTGCTCTTGGCCACACTAGCCGCCTCGGCTTCCAGCTTGGCAGCCCGCAGGTCCTCGCTGGACCGATGCTGTTCGGAATTGTCAACGAACGTGAGCACGACACCCTCGATGTCCCCGTCAAAGGAGCGATACGGATTGATGCGCACCATGAACCACTCGCCTCCGACGCTTTCCACCTCCCGCTCCGCAGGCTGCAGCGACTCGAGAACCGTAGCGACGTCCTTTTCCAGTTCCGGGTATCGCAGCGTGTGGGTGATGTGCGACAGCGGTCGTCCCTGGTCCGTGGGGATGAAGTTGAAGATCGCGGCCGCCGCGGGCGTAAACCGGCGAATGCGCATTGAGCGGTCGAGGAAGACCGTGCCGATGGCCGTGGACTCGATGAGGTTCTGCAAGTCGGCGTTGGTACGCTTCAGCTCCTCGATGGTGCTCTGGTGCTCCTGGTTGATGGTGGTGAGCTCCTCATTGATGGCCTGGATCTCCTCACGGCCGATCTCAAGCTCCTGAGACGCAGCCCGTTGCTCCTCGTTGATGGACTGGAGCTCCTCGTTGACCGTCTGCAGCTCTGCCACCGCCGCGTCGTGCGCCGCAATGGTGGTTTCCAGCAGGTCCCGGGTCCGCGCCAGCTCCTCCTCGAGGGCGACATCGGCCTGCTGCGCACCGGCTCTCGCATCTTCCGCACGCAGGTCGCCGTCACCGCCCGCTCCGCCGTCGACGGCGAAAAGAATCAGCGCCAACCGGCCTGAGGCGGGATCGTCAGAAGACGGATGCACCTGGACGTTCACAAACTTCATGTCGCCCTCAACACGCATCCGGATCCGGCGGGCTGCCGGCACCCCGTCGCGGAAGGCATGGTGCAGCAACGTTCGCAGCCCGCGACGCAGGTCCCCGGACGCCATGCCCAGCACGTCCCGGGTTGGCGTCCCACCACCGGGCCGAAGGAACTGGCCCGCTGACGCCGACAGGTGCACGACTTCCAATTGCTGGTTTACGACCACGCTCGGCGGCGCGTACTGCTCCAGCAGGCGCACGTGCTGACGGCCGTACGAAAAGCGGGGCTCGATGGCAACGCCACTGCCTGCCGGTGGCATCCGGGCTTCCGTAGCGGCAGGCGTGGACACAGGCCGCGGGTCGGCCGCGATGGCTCGCGGTGGCGATCGCTGCGGCGACGCGTTACGCCGGAAGAGGCGGTGGCCCGCGGCTACAGGCGTGAACAGCCCGCCGTCGCCCACAGACTCTGCCGCACCCAGGAACAGCAGGCCATGTGGGAGGAGCGCAAAATGGAACGTTTCCAGGACCCGTTCCTGCGCCTGCTCCTGCAGGTAGATGAAGAGGTTGCGGCAACTGATGAGGTCCAGCCGCGAGAACGGTGGATCATGCAGCACGTTGTGGCCGGCGAAGAGTACCATCTCGCGCAGTTCCTTCACCACCCGGTACCCGCCTGCGTCCTCGCGGAAGAACTGCTCGAGCCGGGCCGGCGTGATGTCGGCCACGTCTGCAGCGCTGTACAGCCCGCCTCGCGCCAGGGCGTAACCGCGCTCGTCGATGTCCGTCGCGAAAACCTGGATACGCGGCGGCTCCACGAGCGTGGACGCGTGCTCGGAAAGGATCATGGCCACGGAATATGCCTCCTCCCCCGTCGCACATCCGACCACCCACACGCGCACCCCGTCTTCCGGCTCGTGCATCTCAAACAGTGCAGGCACCTGCGCCGCGAGGGCCTCGAACTCCGCAGGATCCCGGAAGAAGCTGCTCACGGAGATGAGCAGGTCACTCATCAGGGCGCGACATTCGGCGCCACTCGATTCCAGCAGCGGCAGGTACTCCCGTACCGTCGACATATGGTTGAAGCGCAGGCGGCGTCCCAGGCGGCGCAGCACCGTGGAGCGTTTGTACTGGCTGAAATCGTGACCCGTCCGGCTGCGCACGATGGCGAACACCCTGGCCAGTTCGCCCTCATTCTCCGCAGACTCCTGGGCAGTGAGGTCCGGAAGCATGCGCAGGCGCGCCAGTTCCGCCGGAATGCGGGAGGCCGGCAGCACCCGGTCAATGAGACCAGTCGCCACTGCGCTCGACGGCATCCCGCCGTGCTCCGCCTCATCAGGAGACTGCGCCATCGTGATGCCGCCGGCCTCGCGGATTGACCGGATACCCATGGTGCCATCCGCCCCGGTCCCTGACAGGATCACGCCTGCTGCCCGCGGACCGTACGCTGCCGCCAGCGTGCGGAAGAACAGGTCCACCGGCGCGTGCTGCGATCGCTCTCCACGGTGGCGCAGGTCAAGGGTCGAGCCCTCCACGGCAAGGTCGTGGTCCGGAGGGATGATGTACGCGTGGTTCGCTTCGATAGCCGTCGGGCCAGTCACCTGCGTTACCGGAATCGTCGCGCGGTCCTGCAGCAGTTCCGCCATCCGGCTTTCCCGCGCCGGATCCAGATGCACGATCACCACGTACGCCATGCCGCTGTCCGGCTCTACCGAGCCGAAAAACTGCTGCAGCGCCTTCAGTCCGCCCGCAGATGCACCCACGCCAACCAGCGCAATGGACTCCGCCCCCGGCTCCAGGTCCTGCCCTGGCCCGGCGGACGCAGTGAGTAGTGGTTCCATGGGTCGAACCTCGCGCTGGGAAGGGAGACCGCGAGTTGGGCACCCGCGACACTATTGACCAATCGGTAAACCCAATATACTATGTATTGTCCAATTGGTCAATAAACACGTGGGGACAGGGCATGGGCACGTGACGAAACGAGTTACGCGGATGCCGGAGAGTGAGCGCCGGGAGCAGATACTGCAGGCGGCGTTCGACGTGGCATGCAGAAACGGCATTGGCGGCCTGTCATTGCGGGCGGTAGCGGCGGAGGCGGGCATCAGTCACGGCCTGGTGCTGTTCCACTTTCGAACGAAGGAGGCGGTCCTGCATGGGCTGCTGGACTGGTTGATCGCCGACATGGCGGTGCTGCACGTCTCGCAGGACATCGCCAGTTTTCCGCATGCGCGGGACAGGTTCCACGCTCTCATGCAGCAGGAGATGGCCCGCCTGTCACGGCGGCCGCAGCATACGCGTCTGTTCCTGGAGTTCTGGGCGCTCGGCGTACGGGATGCGGTGGTCCGGTCCCGCATCAGCGCCGAGCTTGAGCGATACCGTCAGGCGTTTCGCAGCATCATGGAGGAGTTGCTGGACTCGGATCCCGCGGGCTTCGAGAGCGCGACGGCGGATGGGCTGGCAGCGGCCTCAGTCAGCTGGATTCACGGCTGCGCCGTGCAGGCGATGATCGAGCCGGACTCGTTCGATACCGACGGCTACCTGGCGGCGGTTCGCCGCATGATCGGTGGCATGAGCTGACGTGGCTCAGCGTGCAGGCAGCCAGATGGCGTGACCGTCCTGCCAGCCACCGGTAGTGGAGTTGCGGGGAACGGCTGGAGATGCGATCCGTCCGGGTCCACGATGGTAGGAAAAGCAGCTAGCGATAACCTGCCGCCTGCAGCTCGAACAACTCCGCGTAGCGGCCCCGCTGTGCCAGTAGCTCCTCGTGCGTACCCATGGCCTCGATACGTCCGCCGGCCATCACCAGGATACGGTCCGCCATGCGCACACTCGAGAAGCGATGCGAGATGAGCACGGCCGTCCGCTCGTGGCTCAGCTCCCTGAACCGCTGGAAGACCTCGAACTCGGCGCGGGCGTCTAGCGCCGCCGTCGGCTCATCGAGGACCAGCAACTGTGCGTTGCGCATGTACGCCCGGGCGATGGCGATCTTCTGCCACTCTCCGCCTGACAGTTCGACGCCGGTACGGAACCGCTTGCCCACCACCTGGTCATAGCCTCCGGGCAGCCGGCCAATGACCTCGTCGGCAAGGCTGCGACGTGCTGCGTCCACGATGCGTCCGTGATCCTCCCGCGCATCGACGCGGCCGACGGCGATGTTCTCGCCTGCCGTCATATGGTAACGAACGAAGTCCTGGAAGATGACGCTCATGTTGGAGCGCACATCATCGAGGTCATAGCCACGGAGGTCATGGCCGTCGAGCAGGATGCGTCCTTCGTCGGGGTCGTACAGTCGCGTGAGCAACTTGACGAGTGTCGTCTTGCCGGCGCCGTTCTCACCTACGAGTGCCAGCACCTCGCCGGCCGTCAGCGTGAAGCTCAGATGCCGTACGGCCCAGCGATCGGAGCCGGGATAGCGGAAACCGACGTCGTCGAATACGAAGCCCTCGCGGATGGGCACGGGGAACGGCCGTGGCTGCGGCGGCGAGTCGATCTCGGGCCTGATCTCGAAGAACGAGAACAGGTCGTCGAGGTAGAGCGCCTGGCCGGCCGTCTGCGAGAACCCGATGAGCAGTCCCTCGAGCAGGTTGCGCAGCCGGCGGAACGACCCCGCCAGGAACGTCAGGTCGCCGATGGTCAGCGCACCTGTCAGCGTGCGCCACGCGATGTAGGCGTAGGCGACGTAGTAGCCGAGGGTGCCGATGGCTGTCAGCAGGCTGCCCCATCCGGCGCGCCGGATGGCGAGTCGTCGGTTCGCGTGATAGAAGTCGGTGGCCAGCCGGCGGTAGCGCTCGATGAGGAACGCGTTCAGCCCGAACACCTTCACTTCCTTGGCGGTCTCGACGCTCGCTCCCGTCTGCCGGACGTAGTCGATCTCGCGGCGTTCCGGGGTGCGGGAGTAGTTGAGGGAGTAGCTGGCGGCGTTGAAATGGGCCTCACCGAGGAACGCCGGCACCAGCGCGAGCAGCAGCAGCGCAATCAGCCATGGCGCATACAGAACGAGGCCTACGGCAAACGTGGCTATGGTCACGACGTCCTGCGCCTGCCCGAACAGCTGGGTCATGAGCGTGCTGCGCCCCATCGTCTGCCGGCGTGCCCGCTCGAGGCGGTCCTGCAGCTCGCTGTCCTCGAAGTCCTCCAGGTCCAGCGTCGCCGCATGCTCCATGAGGCGGATGCTGGTGGCGTTGGTGAGCTGCTCCGCCAGCAGGGAATCGAGGAGCGACACGAGCCGGCCCAGCACGTCGGAGCCGACTGCCAGCACCAGTTCGATGACCAGCAGCCAGCCCAGGGGCGCCAGCAGGCCGCTCTCCAGCCAGCCGCCGAGGGTTGCCGGCTGCACGGGCAGCTGTGCCAGGCGGAGCACCTCGTCAATGATGAGCTTGCCGACGTACAGCGTCGCCACCGGCAGCAGCGCGCGCGTGAAGCGCAGGAGCAGCGTTGAGAGCGTCAGCCGCCGGCTGGTCTGCCAGACGAGGGCGAGGAACGGAGGCAGGTTGCGCAGCGCGCCGAAGCGCTCGCGCATGCGCAACTGCGGCGGCGGCTCACCGCGCCCTGACCCGCCCGGCCCCGGGGCCGCACGTCCTCCCATGCTGTAATGTCGTGCCACGTGCCCCCGCTCGCCTCAGCCGGACCAGCCGTGATGCAAGTTCCTGGCTCAGTGTCGGCGCAGCGCCTCGGCGAGGCGACGGCGCGCGTCAAGCCACCGATTCTGGAGGGCAGCGTCGCTCTCGCGCCACGCATGAACGACATGGGCATGGTGGACAGCGGCGCTATCTGGCTGACCGGTGGCGTCGAAAGCGTGGGCGAGTGCGGCGTGAACCTCGGTCCGGGTCAGGTACAGAGCGGGACCGTCGAGCGGCGCACGGAGCGTAGCCTGTAACAGGGGAATGGCCTCGGCGGCTCTACCCTGCTGGACCAGCGACCGGGCGAGTGCATGGTTCGTACGGGTATAGCCGCCGATGACTGAGTAAGTGGCTGCGCGGAACTCCGCCTCGGCGCGCGCAAAGTCGCCCCGGGCGCTGTGCAGCAGGCCTCGCACGTGGTGGTGCAGGCGTGGATCGCGGCCGTAGGCGCTGAGCGCGCCCAGGGCTCGGATGCTGTCGGCGAGGGCGGGTAGCGGGGTGGTGTCGCCGGCGGCAGCGAGGGCGTCCCCCTTCAGGGTGAGGAGCCACGCCTGATCCCGTGCGTTGCGTGAGACACGACCGTGATCGGGCAGGGTCCGAAACGTGGAGTCGAGGAGCTGTACAGCACGGCGCGGTTGTGCGGCGTCAAGGTAAACGCTGACCTTCAGGAGCGAGCGGAGAGGCGCAGACCGGCCGGCTACGTCCATCTGCACAAGGTCATAGCGTTCCGCGGCGCGGGCGGCGTCGGCCAGGCGTCCCTGCTGCCGGAAACTCACCACCTGAAGCCACAGCGCGGCGGCCGCGACGCTCCGATCCACGCTGCCCGCAGCAGCGACGAGGATCCGGTCCGCTGCGGTAAAATTGCCGCGGCGGAGTTGGGTTCGCGCCTCGTCGACATCCCTCAGTGCTTCGCCCGGCCTGAGTTCCACGAGGCGGCGTCGTGCGCCTGCCGCTTCGTCATGCAGTTCCAGCACGTCGAGGATGTCCGCCAGCTGCTGCCACGCCGCCGTGCTGCCCGGCTGCAATTTCGCGGCATCACGCGCCAGTGTGAGCGCCGCCGGGAATGAATCAACAAGGACATACATACGGATCAGCGAGCTGTAGGCATCGCACGGGATGCATGCCGACCTCCCTCGTCCCGATGGCAACGGATCGAGGGCCAGCGCACGCCGGAGAGCTACGCCGGCCGCCGCGAAATCACCGCGCGCGAGCAGTGCAGCTCCATACTGGAACGCTGCGCTGGCATCCTGCGGATAGCGCACGGACAGCGTTTCGGCCACGGCGAGGGCACGCGGATCGTCGAATACGGCAGCCGCATGGGCAGCGATCAACAGACGGTCCCGGTCGGCCAGGGACACCGCCAAACGCTCGGCGAGTTGCAGGTAGCGGAACACGGAGTCGGGAAAGATCTCAGTCGCGGCGCGCCCCGCGAGGAACGCGGCCGCCGCGTAGGTCGTGTCCTCTGCCAGTGCGGCGACGAAGAGCCGGTATGCGGCGCGCCGGTCGGCGTCCCGGTAATAGGCCTGCAGGCCCGCCTCGTACAGTGCACTTGCGGCGACGACGTGGCGCGCGGCCTCCCTGGCCGGCGGCTCCGGCAGGTCCAGCGCACGGGCAACCGCGGCGGCCGCCTCGTAGGCGAGGCGATCCGGCTCCGCCCCCTCCAGCACGTGTGTAGCCATAATCCTGCCGGACGCCACGTCGATGCGGTGCAACTCCAACCGGTAGCCGCCGGCCGCATGTGCGAAGAGTTCGCCCTGCAACATGGAGCCGGCACGGGCGAGCCGGGCCGCCTCCAGTTCGCCATGCCCCTCGCCGACCAGTTCCATCATGCGCGCCCTGCTGACGACCTCAAGGCCCGGCACAGCTGCCAGTCGCGTGGACAGCAACTCCGGCAGTGCCATGGCTGCCTCGGCCGCCGCCACCTCAACGGCACGTACGCTCGCGACTGTCACAAGGGCCGGAACCGCTGAGCCGGATCGCGCCATCGTGCCCAGGGACAGGACCATGAGCGCTCCTGCGGCGGCAATACCGGCCACGTACCGGCCGCGGTTCGTTGCGCGTGCATGAAGCCCGGCGGCGCCAGGTCGATGATTCAGGTGCCGGCGGATATCGGCGGCCAGGTCCGACACTCCGCCATAGCGGCTCGTCGGATCCGATGCCATTGCCCGCAGCACGATGGCGTCGAGATCTCGACACAGTCCGGGCCGCGCCACCAGCACACTCGGCGCCACCGGACTCTGGCGCATCCCACGCAGGTCCACGGGTTGCCGCGGGACTCCGGAAACGCGGAACGGATGCCGACCGGTCAGCAACTCGTACAGCAGCGTGCCCAGGGCGTACTGGTCGGTGGCTTCTGTCGGTGCTTCCCCGCGCAGCAGCTCGGGGCTGGCATACTCCGGCGTCATGAGCTGCGTTCCCATGACCGAAGCATCATCCGTGTCAACCTGCAGCAGTCGCGCGATCCCAAAGTCCAGCAGTTTCACGGCGCCATCCTGCGTGACGAGGATGTTGCCAGGCTTGAGATCGCAGTGGACGACCCGCTTGCGGTGGGCGAACTCAACCGCCGCGCACACATCCACGAACAAGCGCAGCCGGTCTTCCACCGGGAGCTGGCGTCGGTCGCAGTAGACCGTGACCGGCTCACCCTCCACATACTCCATGGCGAAGTACGGCAGACCGCTGTCCGTCAGGCCGCCATCCACCAGCCGCGCAATGCTGGCGTGCTCCAGCGATGCGAGAATGCGGCGTTCCGCCAGGAACCGTCGGACCAGCTGCGCCTCGCCGACGCGGACGAACTTGAGGGCGACGCGCTGCTCGAACTGGCCATCGTCGCGCTCGCCCAGGAAAACCGCGCCCATACCACCAACGCCAATCTGACGGACGACACGGAACGGCCCCGCCCGACTCGGCGATCCAGCCGACGCGGATGTCAGCAGCGGCAGACCGATCACCGCGGCCGGTGTTTCCAGGAACGCAGCAGCACGGTCATGCGCCTCGAGCAGGTCGTGCACAACCTCGAGCAGTTCCGCGTCGGTTGCGCACTTCCGCTCGATGAAGGGGATCCGGTCGACGGTGGGCAGGTCCAGCGCCGCATCGAACAGTGCATCGGCCCTGCGGAACAGGTCAGGCGAGGGAGCGCGATCATCGCGGTCAGGCAGGAGGTGATCGTCCCCGGCAGCCACGGAGATCAGCTGGCCTGGGAGGAGTAGATCTGCCGGTACAACCAGCTCCTGGCCTTTGCCCAGTCACGCTTTGCGGTACGCAACCCGATGCCGAGGGCGACGGCCGTCTCCTCCTCCGTGAGGCCACCGAAGAACCGGCACTCGACCACGCGGGCCTGACGCTCATCCAGTGTGGCCAGGGTCGTGAGAGCGTCGTCAAGGGCGATGAGAAGTTCGGCCCGGTCCGGGTGCGCCAGGTCGGCCATGTCCAGAGGCATGGGCGTCTGGGCACCGCCACGCTTGGCCGCACGGTTCCGGCGGGCATGATCAACGAGAATCCGGCGCATGGCGGTGGCCGCGATCGCCACGAAATGGGACCGGTCCCGCCAGTTCGCGCGGGAGTTGTTGACCAGGCGCAGGTACGCCTCGTGAACCAGCGACGTCGTACTCAGCGTATGGCCCGTCGCCTCAGCGGAGAGGTGGTAATGGGCAATGCGGCGGAGTTCCTCATAGACGACGGGGAACGCGCGATCCAGCGCGGCGCGGTCTCCGGCACCTGCCCGCCGGAGCAGTTCGGTCAGCTCATCCGGGTGGTTCATCGGGGTGTGTGGCACGATCCGCAGGAGGATTACGCGTTGACTTCTGAGGGCGGCTGCGCCGCGGGACCGCCCTGCACCACTACCGTCCAAGTTGCTGCCGGTTCGGCCGCGATGCAACGATGGCGTTGGCTGGTGGCCTTCACCCGTGCCCGACGGCTCGCTTCAACAGGGAGGCCTGCAACCCATGCAACGTTCACTGCTTCTGCCACTCGCCGCCATTGCACTTGGCGGCTGTGCGGACCCCGCCGCGCCGCCGGAACCGTCGGTCTCCACCGCCGAGGCACCGGGCGTCCTTTCGGGTCCTCGCACAGCGGTACCTGGATTCCTTTCGACGTCTGCCCTGGACGACGTACTCGATCGGGTCCTGCCCTCCCTGGGACCCGGCGCCGGTGACCTTGGGCATGTGCTCCTCGAGCTACGTGTTCTCGGACCCACCGGCCCCGGGCGCGCCGCCGTTCTGGCCCGGGCACACAGCGCCATGGCAAGGCTCGAATCGGAACACCCTGAGCATGCCGCCGATCTCGCGGCTGTCCGTCTCGCCCTCAGCGTCCACTGATCCACGACACACCTCAAACCCGAATCGGTATCCATCATGACAAACGATCATGCAGTCCCGGGCGCTGCGCGCATCGACAGCTCGAGCGTCCTCATCCGCGTCGCGGTCATTGCCGCCTGTGCCCTGAGCGCCAGCGTCCTGTCCCCAGTGACTGCAGCCGGGCAGGACCCCCAGGGCACCACAACCGTGCAGGTAGCCCAGGACCCACCCACGATTCTGTATGCGTGCTATGTGCCCCAGTCCGGTACCGTCTACCGTATCCGAGAGGCTGACCTGCGGGAGGAGTGCACGGCACCGGTTCACATCATGTTCTCATGGAACCAGCAGGGCCCACAGGGGCCGCAGGGTGAGCCCGGCCCGGCCGGACCGCAGGGCCCGGCCG
This sequence comes from Longimicrobiales bacterium, assembly GCA_035461245.1. Classification (GTDB taxonomy): domain Bacteria; phylum Gemmatimonadota; class Gemmatimonadetes; order Longimicrobiales; family RSA9; genus SH-MAG3. Next base: position 25,970 of record DATHVP010000026.1, read on the forward strand.
GTCCGGCGGGGGCGACAGGCCCCGCCGGGCCGGAAGGACCTGCCGGCCCCGCCGGCACGTCCACCGCATACTTCCGGGAGATCGACTTTGGCCCCGGAGGACCTTCGGTTTCGGGACCCACATTCAACGCTTCGGGCAGCAACTTTGTCTCGCTCCAGTTGCCGGCCGGTCATTACCTGATCTACGCGGGTGCCCAGGGTCAGCACACTTCATCGGAACCCCGTGCCTTCGTCACCTGCGCCATCGTTGAAACGGGCCGCTCGACGACAATCGTGATCGGCGCGCGTGACGAAGAAGGGTCTCACGCAGACCAGGTGACGGTGATCTCACCCGCAACGTTCCCGAACCCCTCGTCTGCGACGCTGCGGTGTTCCTCCACGGCCAATCGAGTGTGGGCCTACGGCAGGGCCTACATCATCGCCGTGCCCATCACGAACCTCATACCGCAGTAAGCGAAGGATCGGGGCTGTCGCTGGTGCACGCGGCGACGGCGCCCCCGAGTGCTCAGGCCCGTGCCGCCTCGGGGGCGCCCACCGCGAACAGCTTGACCAGCGCCGCGCCGGCTATGAACCCGCCGATGTGAGCCATGAAGGCGACACCGCCACCCGACTGCGGGCCCTGCCCGATGACGCCGAATGCGCTGATCAACTGGAAGACGAACCAGAGCCCCACTGCCACGAAGGCCGGCACGGTCGTCACCATCCGCACCATGATGACGCGCACCCGTCGGTGGGGATGCAGGACCAGGTACCCGCCCATGATGCCGGAGATGGCGCCGGACGCGCCCAGACTGGGGATGAACGGGTTGTCGCCGAAAGCGAACGTCGAGACCACGTGCGCAAGCGATGCCAGCAGCCCGGTGAGGAGGTAGAAACCCGTGTAGCGCCCATGGCCCAGGTCATCCTCGACGTTGTCTCCGAAGATCCACAGGAAGAGCATGTTGCCGAAGAGGTGCATCAGGCTGCCGTGCATGAAGATAGATATCAGGAGCGTGAAGTAGACATGGATTGGCGTCGGCTGCAGGGGGATCTGGACCGTCTCATCCCCGACCTGCACCGGCACCGGACTCGCGATATCCTCGCCCGTACGGATCTCCTCGGGAACCGCGGAGAAGGCATAGGTGAATTCCTCGTTCGAGCCGAGTCCCTGGAGCACGACGAACACCAGCACGTTCACGGCAATGAGGAGGTACGTGACGTAGGGCGTTCGGATGCGGTCCGCGTTGTCGTCGCCAATCGGAAACAGCATCGTGTCTGCTCCTTGAACCGGTTCAGGACGGTGGCTCCGGGGAACGCCCGGCACGCTTCAGACTGAGGCGATCGCAAAATGTTGGCCGCCCTCAGCCGAGCCCGCTCCGGGCACCCCGCCCGGCTCCCTCACGGGCGGGCAGGCGGTTGCTGGCGTCGCGAATTGCGGCTACACTCCGCGGCGGCGACCCCCTCTGACGCGGTGCCGATGACCCTCGAAATTGCGCTGGTCTACGGGATCCTGCTGGCAGCCGTTGCACTGTTCGTCACGGGCTGGCTGCGCATGGACATGACCGCGCTGCTGGTGCTGGCGCTCCTCGCCATCAGCGGGATCCTCACACCCGCCCAGGCCTTCGCCGGGTTCAGCAGCCCGGCCGTCATCACGGTGGGCGGCATGTTCGTCATCAGTGCCGCCCTCGCCCGGACCGGCGTGGCCAACATCCTCGGACGCCAGCTGCTGCGCGTCGCCGGCAGCCGGGAACGCCCCCTCGTCGTGACCATCATGCTCACCGCCGGCGTCCTGTCGTCGGTCATGAACAACATCGGCGTGGCCGCGATGCTGCTGCCGGTGGTCATGGACATCTCCCGGCGCACCGGCCATTCACCGTCCCGGCTCCTGATGCCGCTGGTGCTGGGCTCGCTCATGGGCGGCCTGACCACCCTCGTCGGGACCCCTCCCAACCTCCTGGCCAGTGAAGCACTGCGGGAGCACGGACTGGCACCGTTCCGGCTGCTGGACTTCACCGGGCCAGGCGGGCTCATCCTGGTCATGGGTGTCGCGTTCGTCAGCTTCGTCGGCGTGCGCCTGCTGCCGAGCCGGGATCCGCGGGGCGCTGCATCCGGCCCCACGGGCTCCAGCCTGGTGGAAACGTTCAACCTCCAGGAGCGCCTGTTCACGCTGCGCGTACCCGAGCGGTCGCCGCTGGCGGGCAAGCTGCTGGCCGAGACGCGCCTCGGCTCGGCACTGGGGCTGCACGTCATTGCCGTGCTCCGCGGTCGCGACACGACACTGGCGCCATCGCCCCACACGCGCCTCCAGGCCGGCGACCGGCTGGTGGTGCAGGGCCGCCCCGACCTGCTCATCGAGTTGCGTGACCGCCGCCACCTGCAGGTCGAGCCGGCGACGTCCACCGAACAGCTTCTCGTTTCAGCCGATGTCGGCCTGGCCGAGGCCCATGTCGTGCCGAAGTCCGAACTGGAGGGCAGCACACTCCTGCAGCTTGGGTTCCGCCAGCGGTTCGGCGTCATCGTGCTGGCGCTGCTGCGGGACGGCGCGGTGCGCCGCACCCAGCTCGAGCGCATCCGCCTGCAGGCGGGTGACGTGCTGCTGCTCCAGGGACAGAAGACGCGCCTCGAGCAACTGACCGGTTCCCGGGCGTTCCCCATGCTGCGCCCGGCGGACCCTCGCGAGGCCATGGACCGGTTCCTCCTGGACGAACGCTTCATCAGCCTGCGGGTCACCGAGTCCTCGCTGCTCGCAGGTCGGAGCCTGGCCGACACCCGCATCGGCGACGCCGCCGGCCTCACCGTCGTCGCCATCATCCGCGATGGACATACCAGCCTGGTACCGGAACCCGACGCAACGTTCCAGGCGGGGGACGTGCTGCTCATCAAGGCACACCCCGCAGACCTGGCTGTGCTCCGCGGGCTGCGACGGCTGGAGATCGAGGAGGGCGAAGCACTGCCCCTCTCCATCCTGGAATCCGATCGGGTCGGCCTCATGGAGGTGGCGCTGGCGCCGCGCTCGTCCCTGGTGGGCAAGGCACCCCGGGAGATCGGGTTCCGCGACAAGTACGGGCTCAGCGTGCTCGCCGTCTGGCGCGGCGATCGGGCCTACCGCTCCAACCTGCGGGACATGCCGCTCCGCTTCGGCGATGCACTGCTGGTGTTCGGCCCGCGGGACAGGCTGCGCCTGCTGGCCCGGGAGCCTGACTTCCTGGCCCTGAGCGAGGACATCCAGGAACCACCTCTCACCGCAAAGGCACCCGTTTCCGTTGCAGTCCTCGCCGCCGTCCTGCTGCCGGTTCTCTTCGGCTACGTCTCCATCGCCGTAGCGGTGGTCGTGGGCGCAGTGGCTATGGTCCTGTCACGCTGCCTGACGCCGGAAGAGGCATATCGCGCCGTGGAATGGCCGGCCGTCATACTCATCGCCGGCATGCTGCCACTCGGCACCGCGCTGGAGCAGTCCGGCGGCGCACGCCTCGTCGCCGACGCCGTCCTCGGCAGCACCCAGGGCCTCGGGCCACGCGGTATCCTCGCCGGCCTCTGCATCATCACCGCGCTGGGCGCGCAGCTGATGCCGGCCGCAGCCGTCGTCGTGCTCATGGCGCCCATCGCCATCACGACCGCCGGGGAACTCGGGCTGTCACCCCATGCGCTGCTCATGGGCGTGGCCCTCTCCGCGGCCAGTCTTTCCAGTCCGGTCGCGCACCCCGCCAACGTGCTGATCATGGGTCCCGGTGGATACCGCTACGTGGATTACCTTCGCCTCGGCATCCCGCTCACCGTCATGGTGCTCGCACTGGTGGTTGCCGTTGTTCCGCTGTTCTTTCCCCTGACGCGCTGATGCCTGTTTGCGGAGCGCGCCGCTGTCATCGGGCCTGTTCCCCATCCCGCTGATCACAGCAGCACGTCAGAGAAGTCCAGATCCTGCGCGGCCAGGACAAACGCCACCGAGGGCAGCCCGAGGACCATGGCGTGCATGCGTCCGTAGTAGTCCACGAAGTCTTCTTCGGGTTCGGCCATGCCCAGAAAGATGAGGTCCGCATCGATGGATGTCTCCCGCAGGATGAGCGGGAACGGCCTGCCGTCAGCGACCAGCACGTGGGCTGTGGCACCGATGCGGGTGCGTGCGAGGATGGACTCCAGGTTGCTGCGCGCACCTGCAGCAGCAGCTTCACTGGCTACCACGAGGTTGACGTTCACGTCGGCGCCCTGCCAGTCCCCGCTGGTGCGCAGCAGGTAGGCCAGCAGCATCATGAGCCCGCCATTGGACTGGAGGCCGCCCCACCAGACGTCGATGCGCCGTTTCTCACCGAAGCCGGTGTCGGGGTCATCCCGGATGATCACCACGTTGCGGCGGGCCCGGTGGAAGTGCTGCACCATCCGGCAGTACCGGCCGCGGTGCGCCTGCACCTCGCTGTCTCCCAGGATGATGGTGTTCGGCACGAGGGGGCCGAAGCCATACGCCTCCACGAGCCGCTCGCCGCCCTCGAAGGGGTCCTCGGCGGCGATGACCCGTACCAGCCCGCGCACGCCGCGCTTCTCGAGGTACTCCCGGACAGACCGCTCCATCCGGGCCTGCCGGCGCGGATCCGTGAAGCCCGCGGGCAGCACGCTGGAGACGGTGATCAGGCCACGCCCGTGGGTCAGCGCAGCCGCCAGCTCGATGAGGTTCCACCGCCTCGTAGGGGCACCTGACAGCACCAGAGGGTGCGGCCGCCAGTCCTTTGCCTCGTCCGCGCCATTCAGCCTGAGAATGCCTTCGCGGACCAGCTGCATCCAGATGCCGCGCCTCACGTCACCCCACGCGCGGCGCATCTCCCTGCGCTGGAGCCAGAAGTATACGCCGAGGATGATGACAGCCGCGCCGATGGTTGCCACCGCGTTGATCAGGAACATGACCGCCAGGCAGCCCACGGCGCCCACAAGCGAGAACGCCCAGTGCACCCGGAACGACGGTCGGAAGGATGGGCTGCGCACGAACCCCTCGATTCCCGCCGCCGCATTCAGCACCAGGTACGTCGTCAGGAAGAACATGGAGAGGACCGGCGCGATCATGTTGAGATCGCCCAGGACCACCGCCACCAGGGCGACGCCCAGCGTGGCGATGGTGCCGACTCGCGGCGCATCGTCGGGCCCGCTACCGCGCCCTAGTCCGCGCAACGGGCGAGGCAGGACGCCGTCGCGGGCCAGCGCCTGCAGCACCCGGGGCGCGCCCAGGATGCTGCCCATGGCACTGGACAGTGTGGCCCCCCACACGCCCAGCAGGATCGCATCCCCCCAGAGCGCCATCCTGCGCATGATCATGGGGTCCTCGATCAGCGTCAGCGCATCGGCGCGCATGGCGAGGAGCACGGGCAGGATCATGTAGATGAGGTATCCCGTGCCCACCGCGGCGAGGGTGCCCACCGGGATGGACGACCGGGGGTCCTTCAGGTCGCCGGACATGTTGACGCCAGCCATGATGCCGGTGACGGCCGGGAAGAAAACGGCAAAGACCACCCAGAACGGCTCCTGGAACCGGGGCGCATCTCCCGTCAGCTCGATGGACGTCGCCTCGACGGGACTGCCGAAGGCAAACGAGAGCAGGGACAGCCCGATGGCCGCCATGATGAAGTACTGCGCCCGGATGGCCAGTCGCGCGGACGTGATGGCCAGCCCTGCGACCACCAGCGTCGTGACCACCCCCGTCCACAGCATGCTCAGCCGGGGGAAGACGGCGGTCAGGCTCTCTGCGAAACCGACGGTGTACAGGGCCACTGAGATGGCCTGGGCGAAGAACAGCGGGATGCCCACGGCACCGCCGGTCTCCACGCCCAGGGACCGGCTGATCATGTAGTACGCGCCGCCCGCCCGGACCTGGCGATCCGTCGCGATGGTCGCAATGGACAGCGCCGTCAGGAACGTGATGGACGTGGCGAGGGTCACGATCACCAGGGCGCCAACCAACCCTACGTTGCCGACAACCCAGCCGAAGCGCAGGTACATGATCACGCCCAGGATGGTCAGGATTGACGGCGTGTACACGCCACCGAACGTGCCCAGGCCCGCACCGGTTCCGGCTGCAGGTGGCGTGTTGGCCGGCTGGGGTGATCGGGTCCAGGGCAGGCGCACGGGCGAAATTCTCCGGGTGAGCTGAATGCCGCAGTCTATCACAGCCTGATGTCGAAGGCGACCCCGCTTCGACCGCCGCCGCCGCGATCCCGGCGGTGGTGCCGACCCGACGTTGACATCAACCGTCCGGGTCACGATCCTTCCTGTTCGAGTCTCAGGAGCGGTCGAATGCACATTGCTGACGGGATCATTGCCACGGAGGCGCTGGTAGCCGCCAACGCGGTGTGCGTCGGGGCGCTGTACCTGACCGGTCGCCGGGCGGACCCGGAGGAGATTCCGCGCATGGGCTTTGTCGGCGCGGCTCTGTTCGCGGTGTCACTGCTCCATTTCCCACTGGCCGGCACATCCGTGCACCCGTCCTTGCTGGGACTGGCGGGCATCCTCCTGGGCCGCCGGGTGGTGCCGGTGCTCTTTGTGGTGCTGCTGTTCCAGGCACTGCTGTTCCAGCACGGTGGGTTCCTGTCGGTTGGACTGAACTCCCTGAACATGGCGGCGGGCGCGCTTGCAGCGAGCCTGATCTGGCGCTCGCCTCTGGGTGGCGAAACGGCTCGCGCTGCGCTGGCGGGGTCAGTAGCGGTGCTGATACCGGCGATCCTCATGGGAGTGGAGTTCATGCTGAGCGGCTACGGCAGGGGCATGCTCTACCTGCTGTCGGTGTACTGGGTGGTGGCGGTGGTGGAGGGCGTGCTGGCGGTGACGGCCGTCCGGTTCTTCCGGACCGCGCAGCCCGGGATACTCGAACCGGAGCCGACATGAGGGGGCTGCTTCCCTGCACGCTGGCCCTTGCCGCACTGCTGCTGACTGCCCGGGCTGCGTCTGCGCACGGTATCACCGTGTCTGTCGAGCATCAGGGCGACATGGTGGTCGCCACCAGCCGGTACGACGGTGGGATCCCCGTCAGGGGTGCGGACATCGTGATCCGGGGGCCCGCGGGTGATTCACCCTACCAGACGGGCAGGACCGATCCGGACGGGCGTTTCATCTTTGTGCCGGCCGGACCCGGCGAATGGCAGGTCACGGTGGACGACGGGATGGGCCATCGTCGCACGGTGCGCATTGCCATCCCGAATCCTGCGACACTGGTGGAACCGGAGACGACGGCGTCCGGTGGGTACGCTCCGGGCGACGTCGCAACAGCCACCACGCTCACGGCGACCCCGACCGACGAGGCCGCCCTGCTCGCGGGGCCGGCCGGCGCCGGCGACGGATCCGTGCCCTGGCGGCTGGTCACCGGGCTGAGCCTGCTCTTCGGTATAACGGGCATCGGTTACGGCTACAGTGCCCGGTCCAGGGGTCACGCGTCCACGTGACAGAGGCGACACTGGGCGTGGCACCCCCGGCGGTCGCCCGGCCGGCGTCACTGGTCGGGCGGCTGGATCCGCGGGCCAAAATCGTGCTCGTGCTGGGCTCCCTGCTCGTTGTCCTCAGCGAGCCCGCGGGTGCGCTGCGGCCTTTCGCGCCCTATTACGCCCTGATCCTAGCCCTGCTGCTCAGTGCCCGCGTGCCACCCGTGTTCCTGGCCAGGCGGCTCGCGGCGGTAGCGCCCGTCATCATCCTCGCGGCCGCGCTGCTGCTGATCGCCGGTGGCGATGCGGCCGGCGCCGAGCGCTCCCTGTCGCTGCTGTTGCGGGGCTTCGCCGCAGTGGCGCTGGTCACCGTCCTGGTGGCCAGCGAACGGATCGGCGGCATCCTGTGGGGTCTCTCGGCCCTCGGCATGCCGCGCCTGTTCTGCACGCTGGCTGCGGTCACCTACCGTTACGCCCTGCTCCTGGGCGACGAAGCCATGCGCACCGAACGCGCACGCCGCAGTCGCACGCCGGATGGCATCCGCGCCGGACGGTTGCGGACACTGGGCGGACAGGCCGCACTGGTGTTCCTGCGCGGGTGGAAACGATCCCGGGATGTTCACCATGCCATGCTGGCCAGGGGCTTCAACGGTCAGTTCCCGTTCCCTGCCCCAGGCCCGCTGGCCGCCGGCAACCTGTTCATTGTGGCGACGACGCTGGCGGCCTTCATCGCCGTGCGCGTGCTCTGGCGGTGAACGCCCCGCCCTCCGGCACCGGGCCGGCGGAAGTGGAGATCGCCGGCCTCAGCCACGTCTACCCCGGCGGCCGCAAGGCGCTGGACGATGTCACGCTGCGGGTGGCACCCGGCGAGCGCTTCGGCATCATCGGCCCGTCCGGCGCCGGCAAGACAACCCTGATGCTGCACCTGAACGGGATCCTGCGGCCGGCGTCCGGCGGGGTCACCGTCGGCGGCAGGCCCGTGCTGCCGCCGGACCTGCCCCTCATCCGGCGCTGGGTGGGCCTCGTCTTCCAGGACCCCGACGACCAGCTCTTCACGCCCACGGTGGGCGAGGACGTGGCGTTCGGGCCCCGCAACATGGGGCTGGACGAGGCGGAAGTGATGCAACGGGTCCACAGTGCGCTGGCCATGATGGACCTGGATGACACCGCGGGGCGCAGTTCCCATGAGCTGTCCTTCGGCGAGCGACGTCGTGTCGCCATCGCCACGGTGCTGGCCATGAGTTCCCGCGTCGTGGCCCTGGACGAGCCGTTCTCCAACCTCAACCCAGCACTGGTCCAGCGCCTCATCGGCATCCTGCGGGAACTGCCGGCGACAGTGATCATTATCTCCCAGTCCATCCTACCCCTGCTCCTCTCCTGCGATCGCCTCGCCGTAATGGACAGGGGCCGGATCAGGGCGGTCGGGACAACTGCCGAAATAGCCATGAACCGTGAACTTCTCGCCGAGTGCGGACTCGACTACACCTTCTACCTGGACGCGTACCACAGGCTCGTGTCCGGATCCGGCGACCGTCGCGCATGAGGCGGCTGCTGCTCGTCCTCGTGACGACCGTGATTGCTGCGAGCAGTGCCGCCGCGCAGGAAGTCGGCATCTACAGCGCGGCGCACTCGGTCTCACTGGAGGAACTCCAGGACCTTCGCGGGTACGGCGGGCACGCCCTGCTCTTCACGCCCGGCCTCAACGTCCGTTTCAGCATCTACAGTCAGTCGGCAACGACGGTTAAGGACAGTCGCACGTGCCACGTGATCTTCCCGCCCTCGAACTGCACAGATGAAACGGTCACGCGGGAAAGCCGCCTGCGGGGCGTCATCCTCGCGGCGGCCGTGCCGATCATGCCGCAGCGGCAACTGCAGTTCGAACTCGGCGCCGGCGCCAGCTTCAACCTGCTGGACGCCAGCGACAGCGTGCCATCCGGCAGACGGTCACCCCTGATAACTTCCGATGGCGGCCAGCTCGGTGCGCTGTTTACGGCCGGGGTGCGCCTGCAACCGCTGCGCTCCGTGCCCGTGGTGCTGCACGCCCTTGGCGGCAGCCACTTCATACGCATGACAGCGTGCGGCGAGTACGCGTGGAACGACGACCCGTTCTGCGGCATCATCGGCGTGCACGAACTTCGCCTGGGCATCGGCTACCTGATCAGGCACGGGCCGTAACGTAAGCCTGGCGCCGGGACTGTTCCCGATTGGGCCTTCCGCGGGCCGCGCCTCAGCGCAATCTTCTCCATATGAAAGAACTGTCCCCGACAGAACTGCGAATCCCATCGGCGCACGGCGATGTCCATGCGTTGCTGCTCAGGCCGCAGGCCGCCGACTGGTTGTACGTGCTGGCGCATGGCGCGGGCGCCGGCATGCGGCACACGTTCATGGATGACATCGCCGGACGTCTTGCGGCCCGCAACATCGCGACACTGCGCTACGAGTATCCGTACATGACCGCGGGCTTGAAGCGGCCGGATCGGGCGCCGAAGAACGAGGCAGTCACGCGCGCGGCATGCGACTTTGCGGCGCACGAGTTCGCGGCAGGCGAACGGCCGCTGCGGCTGTGCGCAGGCGGAAAGTCCATGGGCGGGCGGATGACCTCGCAGGCGCAGGCGGCCGGGGCCCTGCCGCGGGTGGAGGCACTCGTGTTCCTCGGATTCCCGTTGCATCGGCCGGGCTCCGTGTCGGCAGAGCGTGCCGCGCACCTGCACGACGTCGCCGTGCCGATGCTGTTCCTGCAGGGTACCCGGGACAAGCTGGCTGACCTGGCGCTCATGCGAAGCGTCACGGCGGAGCTGGGCACTGGTGCCACGCTGCATGTGGTGGATGGTGCCGACCACAGCTTCCACGTGCTCAAGCGCAGTGGACGCAGCGAGGGCGAGGCGCTCGATGAGATGGCCGACGCCATCGCCACATGGCTCTCCGCCGTTCCCTCATAGGCTCCCCGCCCCGGCACGATCTGGTTCCCACACCCTTGTCGTTCCGCCAGCGGCGCTCCAGGACAGCGGGTCTGCCGGAACGTATTTTGACAGCTCGTTCACCGCGCGCTGCTACACGCGACACAATCGTGCTCCAGCCAGGCAACGGAGGTATTTGATGACGGAGACGCTTGATATTCTCGGCAGTGGCGATCCGAACTGGTGGCAGGCCGTCGTGCGCGCCATGATCGTCTATGCTGTGGCGCTGGTGCTGGTCCGTGTCGGAGAGAAGCGCGCGCTGGGCAAGAACACCGCACTCGACGTAGTGGTCGCCGTCATGCTCGGCTCTGTTGTAAGCCGCGGAATCACGAGCGTCGGCCTGGCCGTCGGGCTGCTCGGCGGCGCCATGCTGGTATTCCTCCACTGGCTGCTCTCTGTTGTCACGTTCCACTCCGATCGCCTGGGCACACTTCTGAAGGGCAGCCCGCGCGTGCTCGTGAAGGATGGCGAGATTGACTGGTCCGCGATGAAGGAGAGCCACATCAGTCGCGACGACCTGCTGGCTGCGCTCCGATCCGAGTCGCAACTCGACGACGTGGACAGTGTTCGCGTGGCGCGTCTGGAACGAAGCGGTCAGATCAGCGCAATCGAGCGGGACAGGGAGAAGCAGCCGCGTGTGCTCTCCGTCGATGTGGCAGCGGGCGTCCAGACCGTCCGCATCGAACTGACGTGAGAGGGGCTGGCACACATATCGCCGTGGGCGACATGGGGCCGGCACCAGCCGCGGGCGCATGGGCCGCGCGGCCATGGTCGGCAGAACCTGGGGGATCGATGAGCCTCATCACCATCGTGATCGTACTGATCGTGGTCGGCGTCCTGCTCTGGCTGATCAATGCCTACATCCCGATGCAACCCACCATTAAGAGCATCCTGAACGCCGTTGTTATCATCGTCGTCGTCATCTGGCTGTTGCAGGCCTTTGGCGTACTGGGCGAGGTGGGCAACATCCGGGTAGGAGACTAGCAGGGCTCCAGGAACCCTCCTGCCGGCAGCGACGCGCGCAGGCGGCACTTGCCGCAATCGTCAGTGTTGACCGGGAAGGCTGCGCGCAGGTAGACTGGAGGCAGGGCCCGACCGGGCCCTGTTCCCAACCGCCGTGGCAGTTCCCAGGCAAGCGAGGCGCAAATGGACGTCATCGCACGCGTTCATCGGCCCATCCTCGAACTCAGGCGCCGCAGGACGTTTATCGCCGCGCCCGCGCACGTTACGTTTCTGCCGCTCCGGCCCTGACCCATGGGCGCCGCCGCCGGTCCCCGCAGATACGACGCCCTGGCCCCGATGGCAGCGATCGTCGTCGTCCTGAGTTGCGGCGACGTGGTCACGGTCGTGGAAGTCGCGCGTATCGATGTGGTCCCGGCCACAGCCAGCGTGCAGGTCGGCCACGGGACTGAATTCACCGCGCGCGCTATCGGGCCGGGAGGCGAAACGCTGACGGGCCGTGCGGTTACGTGGCGCACACTGGACCCGGAAGTCGCGCAGGTGAATGGAAGCGGGACCGTGCACGGCATGGCGCCGGGCGATGCAACCATCGAGGCCACCAGCGGCACCGTCAGCGGCACAGCCGTCGTGACTGTGACCCCCGCACCGCGCATCGCGCTGGGCGCCACCGAGGTCAGCTTCAGCGCCGTGGCCGGCGGCTCGGCGCCGCCAGACCGCACCATCGCCGTGCAGAACGACGGCGGAAGCACACTCACCGGCCTGGAGGCTGCAGTTCGCTTCCCCGACGGCACGCCTGACGGCTGGCTGGCGACCAGCATCGGGGCCACCGCGCCGGCAACGCTGCTGCTCAGCGTGAGTTCCGCGGGCCTCGCGCCGGGCAGTTACACGGCGTTTGTCGATGTTTCGGCACTGACTGCGGACAACTCCCCGGTGACGCTCACCGTAACCCTCATTGTCTCGCCGCCGCCGCCCGCCATTGGTACGGAGCCAACGTCGCTCGCGTTCAGTGGCAGGATCGGCGCCGACGACCCGACAGCGCAGACGGTGCAGATCACGAACACCGGCGGCGGGACCGTAACGGGACTGACGACGTTCGCGACGTATCCCGGCGACCAGACCGGCGGCTGGCTGTCACTCTCGCTGAACCGGTCCACGGCGCCGGCAACACTCACGGCGAGAGTGCGGCTGGCGGGACTGACAGCGGGAATGTATACGGCTTCCATCAGCATTGCCTCGGCCACCGCCGGCAACGGTCCGCATACCCTGCCGGTGACACTTCACGTGCTGCCGCCCGCGCTGCCGGGCGCCCCGTCTGCCTTCGTCGCGACTGCGCTTGATACCGTCACCATCGATCTGGAGTGGACGGCATCCGCCGGCGTGGTGGACGGCTATCACATCGAGCGCAGTACCACGCCCGGCAGCGGCTTCGTCCCTCTGGATTCGGTGGCCGGGGGCGTGACAGGGTTTGAGGATACCGGCCTCGCGAACGGCACGACTTACTACTATCGCGTTCGTGCGCGGAATGTCTCCGGGTTCTCGAACTACTCGGCGGTGGCGTCCGCCACCACACCGGTGCCGCCGCCGCCGGTACCCGGCGCCCCCGGCAACCCTGCCGCGACGGCCCTGGATACTGTCACAATCGAGTTCCAGTGGACGGCATCCGCCGGTGTGGTGGACGAATATCACATCGAACGGAGCACCACGCCCGGCGGCGGCTTCGTCCCGGTTGACACCGTCGCTGGAGGTGTGACGACCTTCCAGGATTCCGGCCTCCAGAGCGGCACGACGTACTACTACCGCGTTCGTGCCCGTAACATTTCCGGATTCTCGTCCTACTCGGCGGTGGCGTCAGCCACCACACCGGTGCCGCCGCCACCGGCGCCCGGCGTCCCCACAGGCCTCAGTGCAGCGGCCATGGACACCGCTACCATACGGTTGACATGGACGGCCTCTGCCGGCGTTGTGGACGCTTACCACATCGAGCGCAGCACCACGCCCGGCAGCGGCTTCACCGAGGTGGGCACCGTGCCCGGTAGCGTGACGGCGTTCCAGAATTCCGGCCTGGAGAGCGGCACGGCGCATTACTACCGCGTTCGTGCGCGGAACGTCTCCGGGTTCTCGAACTACTCGGCGGAAGTCTCTGCCACCACCCCCCTGCCGCCGCCACCGCTACCCGGCGCCCCTGCCAATCTCGCCGCGACAGCTCTGGATACCGGGACCATCCGGTTGACGTGGACGGCATCTGCCGGTGTGGTGGACACCTATCACATCGAGCGCAGCACGACGGCCGGCAGTGGCTTCGCGGCGGTTGCTACCGTGGACGGGGGCGTCAGCGCCTTCCAGGACACCGGCCTTGCGAGCGCGACGTCGTACTACTACCGCGTCCGTGCTCGCAACGTCTCCGGCTTCTCGAACTACTCGGCGGAGGCGTCCGCAACCACGCCGGTACCGCCGCCACCGGTACCCGGCGCCCCAACGGAACTCAGCGCGACAGCGAGGGGGATCGCGGCCATAGAGTTGAACTGGACGGCATCCGCCGGCGTGGTGGACGGGTACTACATCGAGCGCAGTACCGCGCCCGGCAGCGGCTTTGCCCCAGTGGATACCGTGGCCGGGGGCGTCATGC
>DATHVP010000027.1:0-4019 GCA_035461245.1 Longimicrobiales bacterium
GAGAAGAACGAGTGCAGCCCCACCGCCTGCTCCGCGGAGATGGGTCCCTCCAGCAGCGCCTCCAGCGCGAAGCGCAGTGTGTCCGTGGTGCCGTCTGCCAGGGGCCGCCACGTGCTGGCGGGCTCTTCGTCGCACGAAAACACGACCTGCACGGTGCTCACCCCCTCTGGCGGCGCGGGTACGTCGCACCGCTCCCGCTGGGCCGGCATGTCACCGAGGTTGACGCGCTCGTTGTTGTCGGCGCACGAGGCGAACAGCAGAACGGCGACGGCAGGCAGCGGCAGCAGTATCCTGCGCATGGGGCATCCTCACAGTCTGGCGTCGTACAGGGAGCGGACGGATGAATGTGGCCCTCGCCACAGGGGTCGGCAAGCGGTCCATGGCTTGAAGCTTGCACTCGAAAGCCGGCAGGTTGCCGGCGGGCCCCGTCGGCAGGCACACCCCAGGAGGCAGGATGCCGGAGAACGACCAGGCACCCCCGCGCGGCAATGCCCGCGTGGTCATCAACGACGCCGACGAGGACCGGTACTGGCGGGACAACTATCGTCAGCGCGAGTACGCCGACGACACCCTCAGCTACGACCACTACAGGCCGGCGTACCGCTACGGCTGGGAGTCCAGGGCCCGCTACCCCGACCGCCGCTGGGCCGAGGTGGAGCGGGACCTGGAGCGCGGCTGGCGCAGCAACCGGGGCACGTCCCGGCTCGGCTGGGGCGACGCAAAACTGGCCGCCCGCGACGCCTGGCAGCGGATCGAGCACCGCCTCGCCGACGAGCGCGAACTGAACGGCAGCGCCCCGGCAGATGCCGGCCCGCCACACGGCGACCCGGCGTCCGGCGACCCGTCAGCCACTATGTCGTGACCGGCTCCAGCGCCGACGTGCAGTGCGGGCAGCGGACGGCCTTGATGGAGATGGTGGACGCGCAGAACGGGCACGGCCGGTCGGTCGGCGCCTCCGGCTCCACCGCCTCTTCCCGCCGCAGCCGGTTGATGCCTCGCACCAGGAAGAACACCGCCAGCGCAACGATGAGGAAACTGACCAGCGTGTTGATGAAGACGCCGTAGTTGACGGTCACCGCACCGGCGGCCTGTGCAGCCTCCAGCGTGGCGTACGGCCCGGCGGCTTCCGCGCCTTCCCTCAGGACCCAGAAGAAATTCTCGAACGACACACCACCCAGCAGCAGGCCGACGCCCGGCATGATGACGTCGTCCACGAGCGACTTCACGATGGTGCCGAACGCGGCACCGATGATGATGCCCACGGCCATGTCCACAACGTTGCCCTTCACGGCGAACTCGCGAAACTCCTTCATCACGCTCATGTGCGGCTCCTCGGGGTGGGGGTCACGGATACTGCCGTGTGAAACGGATGTTGCGGACGCGGCCGGCCTCCACGGTGAACGACGCGACGCGGCCGTCGCCATCGCGCAGGAAGCGGAACGTCTGGCCGCCGACAGTGAACACGTCCTGCTCCGGCGACGCCGCCATCCGCTGGGTGCCGGTGAGACGCCGGGTGAGGGTAAGGCCGTCCGCACCGGCGCTCACGGTGTAGGTGGCGTCCAGTTCCTCGCTGTAGTAGCGGCCTGCCAGCAATTCCAGGGACCCCGCTGCCGGCTGGTGCGGCTGCGCCGCCGGCCGTCCCGGGCCTGCCGATGCCGCCGCTGCTGTGGCGGTCGCGGGCCGCATCAGCGGGCCCAGGTACAGGTCGGTGACGCGATCCGCGTAGGCGGCGGCGTTGATGAGGGAGTGGTTGCACATCGTCGCAACGGTGAATCGCTGCTCCGGGTACCGTACGAGGTCGGCACGGAAGCCCATGAGTGAGCCGCTGTGCCGCACGACTGGCAACCCGTTCCGCTGCTGAACATTGATGCCGAACGCATAAACCAGCGTGTCGCCGCCGGTCAGGACGCCACGGCTGTGCATCAGGTCAATGAATGAAGTGCCCCCCAGCGTCGGCTGGTAGAAGTTGGCGTCCCATCGCGCCAGGTCCGCAAGGGTGGTGTAGAGGCCGCCGGCGCCGACCTTGTCGAAGTTGGACAGGTACGCGACGCGGAAGTCATCGGGTATGCCGGCATAGCTCATGGCGCGGTTCCGCACGATTTCCCGGGCATTGTCGTGGAAGTGGGTGTTCGTCATGCCCAGGGGCGCGAAGATCTCGTCGTGCGTGAACTGGCGCAGCGTGCGACCGGTCACACGCTCCACGATCTGCCCGAGCAGCCAGTAGCCGGAGTTGCTGTACAGGTAGTCGTCGCCGGGCAGGAAGTTCAGCTCACGCTGGCGGGTGATGAGTCCTAGGGCATCCTCATCGGTGAGCACGTCCTCCATGCGGATGCCCGCGAGGCTCATGAGCGTGTAGATGTCCCGCAGGCCGCTGGTGTGGTGGACCAGGTGCCGGACTGTCATGGTCCGGCCGTAGTCCGGCAGCTCGGGGATGAAGCGGCGCACGTCGTCGTCCAGCGAGAGCTCGCCGCGCAGCGCCAGCAGCGCCACCGCCGCAGCGGTAAACTGCTTTGATACCGAGCCCACGTAGTAGACGATCTCGGGGCCGTTCGGGATGCGGTAGTCGAGGTTGGCCGAGCCGTAGCCTCGGCTATGGACGACCCGTCCGTCCAGGATGACGCCAAGCATGCACCCCGGCGAGGTAGCATCGAACTCGGCAAATACGGCGTCCACCTCGCCGGCGGCGGGCACCCGGATCTGCCCGGCGGCGCCAGTGGTGGCGATCAGCAGGGTGGCGATGGCGCACGCAGCAGCGCGTGCTGTGCGGGTGGGGCGGCGGGCCCGGTTGACGGCTCCCATCACGGCGTATCCCCCAGCATCAGGAGTGTCGAGCGGCCCTCCCGCTCGATCTGCGCGAATGTGCACTGTGCCGGCGCCTTGTCCGGCCGCCACCGCTCGAAGCGCGTGCCGTGACGGAACCGGCCTTCCGAGAAGTGGTCGTAGCGGACCTCCGCCACCAGGCGCGGATGCAGCGGCACCCAGTCGTCGGACTCGCGCTTGTTCCACCGGCTCGGCCCGCCCGGCGCCCGGCCCGTGAAGCCCGAGCCGCCGGCATGGGCGTTCAGCTCCGCCACGAGCGCCTTCTTCTGCGCAGCGTTGAAGCTGGAGGTATAGCCCACATAATGCAACAGTCCGTCTTCGTCGAGGAGGCCGAGTAGCAGTGAACCGACCACGCCGCCCTTACTGGCGTAGCGGAACCCGCCGACGACGCAGTCGGCCGTTCGCATCCGCTTGACCTTCGCCATGCCTGCGCGCTCACCGGCTCGGTACGGCTGATCCAGGCGCTTGGCCATGATGCCGTCCAGGCCGTCACTGCCGCCGCTGAGCCAGTCGCGGGCCTCGTCGGCGGAACGGGTCTGGGGGGAGAGGCGCATGCCGGCGTTGAAGAACCTGCCGGCGAAGGTCTCCAGCCGGTCCCGGCGCGCCTCCAGTGGCAGTTCCAGCAGCGGGTCGCCCTGGTTGGAGAGCAGGATGTCGAACGCCACGAAGAGGGCGGGCGTCTCAGTCGCCAGTCGTCGCACGCGGCTGGCAGCCGGATGGATCCGTTGGAGCAGGGCCTCAAAGGAGAGGTGGTCGCCGGAGGGTATGACGATCTCGCCGTCGAGCACGAATTTCTGCGCGCCGATGGCCGCCAGGTGTTCGACGACGTCGGGGAAGTAGCGTCCCAGGGGCTTTCCCGCCTTCGACTGCAGTGCCACCTCGTCGCCATCGCGGAAGGCGAGGCAGCGGAACCCGTCCCACTTGGGTTCGTAGGCCCAGCCGTCGCCGGCGGGGATCTCGTCCAGCGTCTCCGCCTCCATGGGCGGCGTCGTCACGGGCACCGGCAGGTTCATGGCGGCGTGTGGGCTGGTGTGGTCATTTCGCCGGCTTGAGGAGCGGCATGAGATCGAAGCGGTCGTCCGGCGCCAGCAGGTCGGCCCAGAGGTCGCCCTGCTGAGCGACACGGGCGGGCACGTTGAAGATGGTGAAGTCGTCGATGGCGGCGCCATCCTCGAGTTCGCGGCGGGTCACCGGCGCGG
>DATHVP010000028.1:0-17731 GCA_035461245.1 Longimicrobiales bacterium
CGGTGTCACTTCGCGGGCGGGACGTTAGCCGCCGGGGCCGTGGAAATCAAGCCTTCGGAGGCCCTTCCACGGGACTGCAGCCGCGCCGGTATCCACGCCGTCAGCACCAGTGCCACCACCGTCAGCGCAGCGGCGACGTGGAACGGGCTGCGGATGGCCACGGCCTGGAACAGGAAGCCAGCCCAGACCGGCCCCAGCACACGGCCCAGACCACCCACAAACTGGCTGCCGCCCATGATGGAGCCCTGCGAGTCAGCGTCGGTGGCCAGGGATGTCAGCGTGGCCAGCGCCGGGAACAGCGTGCCCGCCCCGATGGCGTAGAGCGGCACCGCCGCCAGCGCCCAGGTGAAACTGGGAACCAGGGGCAGCACGACGAACGACGCGCCCAGTGCCACGGCACCGAACCGCAGCGTCGCAATCTCCCCGAACCGCGCCACCAACCGGCCCAGCACCACGCCTCGCACCACGACGGTGACACCGCCGGCGATGAAGAACATGTAGCCCATCTCGACGGCGCCGATCTCGTACACCCGCTCGAAGTACAGCGCCAGCAGGGACGTCATGGCCGCGAACGACGTGATGCCCAGGAAGTATACGGTGAGCAGCAGTGACAGCGGGTAGCTGCCCAGTGCGGACAGCCAGCCTCGCACCGTCGCCGCCTGGCCAGACGGCCTGGCCGCCCGACGCTCTGCCGGCCGGGACTCGGGCAGCAGGAAGATGGCGGCCAGGCCGTTCAGCGCACACAGCGACGCCGCCACGTAGCCCGGCGCGCCCAGACTGAACTGGCTGAAGAAACCACCCACCGCGGGGCCAAGCATGACGCCGAGGCCCGCCGCGGCGCCGATGAGTCCCATGCCCCGGGCCCGCTCCTCTGCCCGGGTGGTGTCCGCCACGTACGCGTGGGCGACAGAGATGGTGCCACCCGCCGCGCCGGCCGCCACTCGCGAGACCAGCAGCAGCAGCAGCGAGTTCGCCAGCCCGAAGATCAGATACGATACCGCCGACGCGAACAGGCCGGCGATCAGCAGCGGCCGGCGCCCGCGCCGATCCGAGACCCGGCCCCACACCGGCGTCGCGGCCATCTGCATGGCCGAGAACGATGCGATGAGGAGCGTGACCTGGACCGGTGTAGCGCCCATGTCCAGGGCGTAGAACGGCAGCACCGGGATGACGATGCCGAAACCCATCATGTCGATGAGCACGGCCATGAACAGGATCGCCAGCGGCGATCGGCGGAGGCGCGAGTCTTGGTCCACGAAAGAGAAGCTATCCCGGCTGCGGTACGGCTGCCACTGCTCCGTCCACCGGGACAAATGTTGTCCCTTCCAGCCATGTCCATCGGCGAGGGACGGATGCAGCTTTCAACACGCTGAACCGGGGGATGTCCGGGGATGTAGCACTGCATATCGAGGCGAGGAGGCGCTCATGGGGAAGGGACGGGATGCTGACATGTGGCGAAGCGGCCGGCACGAGGCGCGGCTGTGGGAGAGGCCGCCGCGGTGGCGGCCGGGGCGGGGGCGCAGCCCGGTGCGCTGGGACGAGATGAATGCCGGCATGCGGCGCTGGCTGCGAGATCCGGAACCGTTCGAAAGGGCCGGTGAGCACGAACCGTATCCGGGCGCGACGGTGTTGTCCGACCTGCGTCCGGAGAATGACGAACAGACAACGCTGCGAGTGCTGGCGCGGTATACGGTGGCGCGACTGGTGATCCTATGGTCTGGCGGCCTGCTGGCAGGCCCGAAGCTGCTGACGGAGCGGCGTGTGGCGCTGGAGCACCTCGCGATGCTACCCACTCACGACTGGGAGCGGCGGGCGCTGGAGCGGCTGGCCGGGCTGTGCCGGTCTCACGCGTCACCGGATGCCGTGATGGGCCTGCTGCTGCCAGCCGAGTGCGCGGCCAAGCGGGGCCACGTGATGGGTGCCTTCGCCCTCTATCGCAGCGGCTATGAAGTGTCGGTACGGAAGGGCTGGTGGGACGAAGCAGCGGCGTGTGCGGCCGGCATTGCGCGCGTCGCCGCAATGTACGAGGCTCCCCGTTCACGCCGGCTCTGGACCTGGCGGGCGCGCGTGCTCCGGAGCCGGCTGGCCCGGACCGCGGCCGAGGCCGGCGGACAGGACAATGGTGGCGCCGGGGGCGAGTCAGGCCCGTCTCAATGAGGACGTCGACGGGCACCCGGCCCGTCGGCGGAGGACCGGATCAGGCTACGGTGCATGGTGACCGGCGGAAATTTCGATGCAGATGCCCGAAGGGGACTGGAGCGAGAGCTGCGCCTGGGCCATGAACTCCGCTGCCCGTGCTGCGACGTGCCACTGAGCGTGCAGCCAGTGGATCCGGGAGCCGGAGTCTCCTACGTCCGTCGGCGTGTGCTGGTCATCTGTCCTGCATGCCGCCGAAGTGCCGGCCTGGACGTGAGGCGCTGACGGAGGCCGGGGCGGAGGATGAGGCGACGTCGGGACTGAACGCCGGCGGCGTGAGTGGCTGGGTTCTACTGTTGCCGGGGTTTACTGTGGCCTGGCTACCATGATGCCGTTCTGGGCGCTGATGCCCTGGATGCGCTCGGCCAGCGGCCGTTCGCTGATCTCCACGACCGTGCCCACCAGCGGAGCATGCATGAGGTGCAGCCGGTCACCCACCCAGACGGCGATACCGGTGTGGGCAATGTCGAGCCCGTCCAGCGTGCTGGTGGCCGCGATGATGTCGCCGTTGCGAATGCCCGCGGCGTGCGCGGCAATCGCCTCCTGAGGGATGTAATACCGCTCTTCACCGCTCAGGCGGGCCTCGATGCGCTCGATCTCCGCTGCCACCTCCGGGTCCTCCAGCTGCCGGTACGCGTCCCGGTGCGCTGTCATGAAGCCGATGCCGCCTGGCCTGACCTGGCCGCCGACCTCCGCGGTAACGTCCCGGACGATGCCCTTCGATTCGTTGTTGGAGATCCACTCGCTGAAGTAGTGGAGTCGGCTGGGATAACCGGCCAAGGTGCCGTCCCGGTACCGGATGCGGACCAGCTCCTGCTGGAAGCTCGCGTAGTCGCCCCGGCCCTGCTGCAGCGTTCGGACCATGGCCAGCACCACCTCGATGAAGGTGACGCAGTCCAGTTCCCGGAGATTCACCACCAGCCGCTCCGGGCCCTCGAGCTCGAGGGTGCCGGGCTCGTAGGGTGAGCCGACAAACGTGCGGCCCAGGGCGACGATAGCGTCGCCGATGGGCATGGTCTCCAGGCCCTGTTCCCGGGCCCAGGCCATCTTTTCTTCGAAAATGATGGAGTCGAGGGGCTCGGCCGTGACATCGAACACCATCGCCGCCCGAGCCGCCTCCCCACCAGACCGCTCCACCCCGCCCTCGATCTCCTCCTCCTGCCGGCAGGCCAGCAGCAGGACTGGCAGCAGCATGACGAGCAGGCCGCGTATCACACCGTCCAGTGACGACGCCTTCAACCCGACCCGCTCAGTCATGCCACCTGCCTCCACGGACTGCTAGTAGCCCGTCGTGCCCGGCTCGGTCGTGGGCTGCGTGCCCGGCTGCGTGCCCATGGCGCCGCCGCGGAGCTCCACCGGAGCGCAGGCGATGACCGGACCCGGATCATCGCCACCACGGAGGTGGACGGCGATCACATGGCTGTCCTGCAGGTTCAGCGTCGCAAACCGGTCACGATCGATGTTCACCGTCTCCTCGACCATGCCGTCGTCACCCGCGTTCAGGTCCCCGGCAACACCGCTCTCATCACCGAAGTCGCTCAGCGGCAGGACGACCTGACCGGGCGCCTCACACGTGCCCTGATGGATGTGCCACGCATGATCGCCCTCGCTCAGGCCCATGAGGTGCACCCGCAGCTCCATACCGTCGTTCCATGTGCCGTCGCGCTGATGGAACTCGGCCCAGCCGCTCACATTAAGCTCGCCCGCCTCCGCCGTGGGCTGGAAGTCGCTGCGTGCCACCATCATGTCCTGCGGCTGTTCCTCCGCCGGCTGATCCGGCAGCAGGCCCGGATCCGTCTCTACCTCGTTCGTATCGCATGCCGCCGCCACCAGCCCTGCCAGGGCGAGCATCATGGCGCTCTTGGTACGCATCATAGGTTCTCCTTGTGTTAGGTCACGTGCTACCGCGACCCGCTCATGCAAGCACCGCGCCGGTCGCTGATCCAGAGACACGGCCGGCGCCCGCGTTGGCCCGCTTCCGCGGTACTGGTGTGCCGACGCGCGATCCCGCAACGGAGGAAGCCCGACAGGATGCACGGACGTACCCGACCCTCCACCAGGACATCAGTGCCGGGCCTAGGCCCGGGGCCCCGGGGCGGCGCCAGGGCTGGGGCTGGCGTGTCCCGTCAGTCCCGCTGCAACCGGCCCCGGACGATGAAACCGGCCAGGGTCAGGAGTGTCAGCGGCAGCACAATCAACAGGACGACGGCACGGTACTCGTCCAGGGCGTCGTGGCCGGATGCGTCCAGCACCAGGTAGGTGGTGTACAGGGCATAATACCCCAGGAACAGCAGGCCCTCGATGCGGCTGATGCTGAAGCGCGTGATGAAGATGGGCAGGCACAGCAGCGCCACGGCCACCATCACGGGGATGTCCATGGCCAGGGCGCCGGCACTGACGGGGATGCCGCCGGGGGTGACGATGCCTGCGAAACCGACGACGGCGAGGATGTTGAAGATGTTGCTGCCGATGACGTTGCCGACGGCGATGTCGCGCTGGCCGCGTATACCGGCAATGACGGACGTAGCGACTTCGGGCATGGACGTGCCGGCGGCCACGACGGTGAGGCCCACCACCAGTTGTGACACCCCGAAGGCCTCGGCCATGGCCGTAGCGGACTGGACCAGCCAGCGGGAGCCCAGCACCAGCAGGACGAGCCCGCCTGCGATGAACAGGCCGTTCACCAGCATCCCGCCGCCCGCCTCCACGTCGTCTGTCGCCGGCGTCGGCGTGCGGCGGCTGATAATGAGCTGCATGGCCAGATAGGCCGCCAGCAGGCCCACGAGCAGCATGGCCTCGACCCGGCCGACAACACCGTCGGTGGCCAGGAGGAAGAACAGCGCCGACACCGCAATCATGACGGGCACGTCAAGCCGCACGAGCTGCTCCGACACGACCAGCGGGACGATTACCGCGGACAGGCCCAGGATGAACAGCACGTTGAAGATGTTGCTGCCCACAACATTGCCGACGGCGATGTCGGCCTGCCCCGCCAGCCCGGCCTGCACGTTGACGGCGAGTTCGGGGGAACTGGTGCCGAAGGCGACGACGGTCAGGCCGATGATGAGGGACGGGACGCCCAGTGTGGCCGCCAGCCGTGCGGCGCCGCGAACCAGGAACTCCCCCCCAACCACCAGCAGGACGAGCCCGGCAATGAACAGCAGTGCCGTCACGCCGGCCGATCCGTCCCCCGCAGCCGGTACCGCCGCAGCACTTCCCGGCCGAATACCAGCGCCACCGTTCCTACGGTGAGCGGGATGACTATCCTGGACATGATGGCGCTGAACGCAGGCAGCGCGTCGTGCTGCGATGCGGCAAGTATGAGGTATAGCGTATAGAAGATGTAGTAGGACAGGAAGAGAGCGCCCTCCCAGCGACCGATACGGTAGCGTACGAAGAAGATCGGCAGGCACAGCACCGATGCGGCGATCATGACGGGCATGTCGAAGTTGATGGCCGCCGGCGCCACCCGCAGTCCTCCTGGCGTAACGGCAGCCGTGACACCCACCACCACCAGGATGTTGAACAGGTTGCTGCCCACCACGTTGCCCACCGCGATGTCCCGCTCGCCGCGCAGGCCGGCCACAATGGACGTGGCCACTTCCGGCAGCGAGGTGCCGGCGGCGATGATGGTCAGGCCGATGATCAATTCACTGACGCCCAGCGCGCCGGCAATGCTGACGGCGCCGTCCACCAGCCAGCGGGAGCCTACCACGAGGAGGGCGAGGCCGAGAAGCACGAGCAGCGCGTGGACGGGCCAGCGGCCCTGGTCCCGGGAGGGCGCACTGCCATATGCGCCCTCGTATTCGGCATGCACGGCGGCGGTTTCCCGCCGGGAGATGCGGACGAGCATGTAGGTGTAGAGAACGCTCGCCGTGACCAGCACCGCGCCATCGCCCCGGTCCACCACGCCGTCCAGTGACATGAGCAGGAATGCCACCGATACGATGATCATGATGGGTACATCGAGCCGGACGAGCTGTTGGGACACCACCAGCGGCGCCACCGTGGCGGAAATGCCCAGGATGAGCAGCACGTTGAAGATGTTGCTGCCCACGACATTGCCGATGGTGATGTCCGCCTGGCCGGCGGCACCGGCCTGGATGCCCACGGCCAGCTCCGGCGAGCCCGTGCCGAAGGCTACTACCGTCAGCCCGACGACCAGGGGCGTGATGCCCACGGCCACGGCCAGACGGGACGCGCCCCGCACGAGCAGCTCGGCGCCGGAGATGAGCAGCACGATCCCGGCTATGAAAAGGACCAGCGTCAACGGTGACATGTCTTCATGCACGGACCTTCAGGACTGCCGCCGGGCTCCGCCCACGCGGCAGATCAGCGGGACAATCTGACAGGACAACCCCGATCAGGCCAGCGCTGCGCCGCGCCATGCCTTGCGCCCCCGCCATTTCTCC
This sequence comes from Longimicrobiales bacterium, assembly GCA_035461245.1. Classification (GTDB taxonomy): domain Bacteria; phylum Gemmatimonadota; class Gemmatimonadetes; order Longimicrobiales; family RSA9; genus SH-MAG3. The sequence continues at coordinate 6,609 of DATHVP010000028.1, forward strand.
GCGACAATCGGGCTACCAATCACCGAATGGATGGAGGCAGATCGATGCGCACGCGTATCCTGTGCACGGCGGCCGCATTGCTGCTGGTCGCCGAGGGCATCCAGGCTCAGTCCGCCGTCGTCCGGGAATGGCCCGTGGAGTGGGAGGGCCGGCCCCGGGACCCGGACGTGGATCGGCAGGGCCGCGTCTGGTTCGTTGGCCAGACCGGAAACTACATCGGCGTCTTCGACCCCGGCAGTGAAACGTTCCGCCGGTTCGAGATCGAGGATGGCACGAGGCCTCACAACCTCATCGCCGCCGCGGACGGCGGCATCTGGTACGCCGGCAACGGCAACGGCCGCATCGGCCGGCTGGACCCGGAAACCGGCGAGGCCCGCATCATCATGATGCCCGAGGAGGCCGCCAGGGACCCGCATACCCTGCTCGAGGACGGCAAGGGCAACATCTGGTTCTCCGTCCAGCAGGGCGCCTACGTCGGCCGCCTGGCCATGGAGACCGGAGACGTGCAGCTCATCCACACCGGCGAGCGGACAAGGCCCTACGGCGTCGCCTTTGACAGCCGCGGCCGCGCCTGGTTCAACCTGTTCGGCACCAACCGCCTCGCCGTGGTGGACCCGGAAAGCTTCCAGCTCAGCGAGGTGCCAACCCCCCGCGCCGACTCGCGCAACCGCCGCGTCGCCGTGACAGCCGATGACGCGGTGTGGTACACCGACTTCGCCGGCGGCCGCATCGGACGGATCGAGCCGGGGACTCACGAGGTCAGGGAATGGGTATCTCCCGGCGGCGAGGGGTCCCAGCCGTATGCCATGGTCGTGGACGACAGGAACCGGATCTGGTATTCGGAATGCGCCCGGGACAACACGTACCTCGTCGCCTTCGACCCGGCGTCTGAGGAGGTCGTGGACCGGGTGAGCGTCAGCTCCTGCATTCGACACATGGTGTTCCATCAGCCATCCCGGACCATCTGGTTCGGTACCGACGCCAACAACATCGGGCGGGCCCAGCTCCCGTGAGGCCCATTGCAGCCGGCTGCCTGGCCACCGCCATGACCCTGGCGAGCATGGGACTCGCAGCCGGCTACCCCGGCACCACCCGCGACCGTCCGCCGCCTGCCCACACCGGCGCCTTCGGCGAGCCGTCGTGCACCGAGTGCCACAACGATTATGACGCCAACCACGGCGACGGAGAGCTCCTCCTGACGGGGCTCCCCGACGCCTGGAAACCAGGCCACAGCTACGACCTGATCCTCGAGGTCCGGGACGCGGGCATGCGCGCAGCCGGGTTCCAGCTCAGCGCCCGCTTCGACGACGGCTCGCCCGCCGGCCTGCTGGTGCCCGGGCCCGATGAGGCCGGACGCGTGGACGTGGACACCAGCACGACCGTGCCGTACGCACACCACCTCTACGATGGCACCAACCTGCGCGCGCCCGGATCCGGCCGCTGGGTGATCCGGTGGACGGCGCCGGTGGAGGGCACCGGCGCCGTCGCGCTGAACGCCGCCGTGGTGACAGCGGACAACGACCTGTCCCCGCTCGGCGACCTGGTTTACACCGCCCGCTGGACCGTCCCGCCCCGCCCCTGACCTGCTACCGCCCGCGCGCAGAACCCGACGTCGGATTTTACCCTACACATGACGCGGACCTCCACCGCTTGCCTCCAGCCGGCTACCGCCCTATCTTGAGCCGTGGTTGAGAATGATTCTCAAGCTTGCGAGGACACTTGACGGGCGTGAAGGTACGCAGGAGCGTGGCGGCGTTCATGGCGGCGGCAGCCGCACTTGCCGGTTGTGGGGACGAGCGGGCTGGCGACGGCGCGGCGGCGGAGGCCGGTGGCGGCAGCGGAGTGGTAAACGTCTATTCGCACCGCCATTACGACATTGACCAGCAGCTCTTCGCCCGGTTCACGGAAGAGACGGGCATCCGGGTGAACGTGGTGTCCGGCTCGGCGGACGAGCTGATCACGCGGTTGCAGACGGAAGGCGCCTCGTCGCCAGCGGACCTGCTGATCACGGTAGACGCGGGGCGGCTGCACCGGGCGAAGGAGCGGGGGCTGCTGCAGCCGGTTGAGTCGGCGGAGCTGTCAGCGAACATACCGGAGGGCCTGCGAGACCCGGAGGGATACTGGTACGGGCTGACGGTACGCGCGCGCGTGCTGGTGTATGCCCGGGACCGTGTGGACCCGTCGCAGGTGAGTACGTACGAGGCCCTGGCGACGCCGGCGTGGCGCGGACGCGTGCTGGTGCGCTCATCGGAGAACGTGTACAACCAGTCGCTGATGGCGTCGATGGTCGAGCACGCCGGCGAGGACGCGGCGCTGGAATGGGCCCGGGGAATCGCGCGGAACCTGGCGCGCTCGCCCAGCGGTGGGGACACGGACCAGGTGAAGGCGGTGGCGGCGGGTGTGGGCGACGTCGCCATCTCGAACACGTACTACGTTGCGAAACTCGCCTCCTCACAGGACGCGGAGGAGCAGCGGGTGTACCGGCAGGTGGGCGTGATCTTCCCGAACCAGCAGGACCGGGGCACGCACATCAACGTGAGCGGGGCGGGCGTGACGGCGCATGCGCCGAATCGTGAGAACGCCATCCGCCTCATGGAGTTCCTGGTGAGTGAGGAGGCGCAGCGTCTGTACGCGGAAGGCAACCAGGAGTACCCGGTCCGCCCGGGCGTCCCCATGTCCGAGGTTCTGGCCTCGTGGGGCGAGTACCGCGGCGAGGAGATCAACATGGCGCGACTGGGCGAACTGAACACGCAGGCCGTGATGCTGCTGGACCGTTCGGGGTGGCGCTGAAGTGGACGTAGCGCAGCAGACCCGGTACGTCCGGCCGGCGACGCCGGCGCGGCCACCGCGGCTCGAGCTGCCGACGCTGCGGGCGCCGGCCCCTGCCTGCAGCGCGGACCCATCCACGTGCGGCGCGCGGCCGTGCGTGGCCGGGGCATCGCGCTGGCCGAGCAGCTGGACGCTGGGCGCGCTGGTCAGTGTGGCGCTGCTGTCGCTGCCGCTGCTGGTCATAGCCGTGGGCATGGTCGCGCCATCCAGCGCCACGTGGGCGCACGTGCGTTCGACGCTGCTCGCGGAGTACACCCTCAACTCTGTGCGGCTGGTACTGGGCGCCGGTGTGCTCGCGCTGATGGTGGGCGTGGCGACGGCATGGCTGGTCACGGCGTACGAGTTCCCGGGCCGTCGCTTCTTCGAATGGGCGCTGATCCTGCCCCTGGCGGTGCCCGCCTACATCGCGGCCTACACGTACGCGGGCATGTTTGATGTAACGGGCCCGCTGCAGCGGATGGTGCGCGCCACGGTGCCCTCCCTGGCGGACGAGTTCCTCTACCTGGACGTGATGAACATCGGGATGGCGACGCTGATCTTCGGCTTCGTCCTGTACCCGTATGTCTACCTGGTCTCGCGTGCGTCGTTCTCGCGGCAGTCGGCAACGCTGCTGGAGGCCGCGCGTTCGCTGGGCCACGGTCCCATGGCCACGTTCCGGCGTGTGGCCCTGCCGCTGGCACGGCCGGCCATGGCCGCGGGCGTCGGGCTGGTCGCCATGGAGGTGCTCAACGACTACGGCACCGTCAAGTACTACGGTGTACAGACGTTCACCACGGGCATCTTCCGGTCGTGGTTCGGGCTGGGCGACCTGTCGTCGGCCATCCGCCTGTCGGCCATGCTCATGCTGCTGGTCTTCATCGTCATGGCATTCGAGCGGTCACAGCGGGGTCGCGCGGCGTTCGCCGGTGGCAAGGCCTCGGAGCGGCCGCTGCTGCGGGCGCGACTGAGCCCTCGGCAGGCGCTCGTGGCATTTCTCGTTTGCGCCATCCCCTTCGCGCTGGGCTTCGCCATCCCCGTGGCGCAGCTGGCATACTGGGCGTCGGGCACTGCCGCGTCGGTGGTGAACCTCGGGTTCGTGCGGCTGGTGGCAAACACGTTCCTGCTGGCGGCGGGTGCTGCCGTGCTGTGCGTGGCCGTGGCCGTGCTGCTCACCTACGCATCGCGCCTGAACCCGCGGCCCTGGCTGCGGCGCGTCTCCCGGGTCACCGTGCTCGGCTATTCCATGCCGGGCGCGGTCGTGGCGGTGGGCGTACTGGTGCCCTTCGCGTGGGTGGACCACCGGGTGGACGGCGTGATGCAGGCGACGCTGGGCATCCCCACGGGCCTCATCCTGTCAGGGACGCTCGTCGCCCTCCTGTTCGCGTACGCGGTGCGCTTCATGGCCGTGGCGTTCCTGCCGGTGGAATCCGGATTCACGCGCATCTGCGGCAACGTGGACGAGGCGGCGCGGTCGCTGGGCGCCACTCCGTCCTGTGCGCTACGCAAGGTCTCGCTGCCCCTGCTGCGAGGCACGCTGCTGGGCGCCGTGATCCTCGTCTTCGTGGACGTGCTGAAGGAACTGCCGCTGACGCTGATCCTGCGGCCCTTCAATTTCGATACGCTTGCTACGCGCGCGTACCAGCTGGCCACCGACGAGCTGATCGCCATCTCGGCAAACTACGCGCTGGTCATCATCATCGCCGGCGTTCTGCCCGTCATCCTGCTGAACCGCTACATCGCCCGCGCCCGTCAATGAACGTCCTGGAGGCGCGGCACCTCTCCAAGCGGTACGGCACTTCCACGCACATCGCCCTGAACGACGTCTCGCTGGATGTCGGCCGCGGCGAGGTGCTGGCGGTGGTGGGGGAGAGCGGCAGCGGCAAGACCACGCTGCTCCGGCTCATCGCCGGCCTCGAGATCCCCACGGACGGTGAGGTCCTGCTCAATGGACATGTCGCCAGCAGTGCCCGGGGCTGCGTGCCGCCGGAGCGGCGCGGCGTTGGCATCGTGTTCCAGGACTATGCGCTGTTCCCGCACCTGACCGTGCTGGAGAACGTGGCTTTCGGGCTGCAGACCCTGCGCAGGAAGCAGCAGCGGGAGCGTGCGCTGCAGGCACTTTCGCTGGTGGGCCTGCTGGAGTATGGCGGCCGCTATCCCCACGAACTCAGCGGCGGGCAGCAGCAGCGCGTCGCGCTGGCCCGGGCCATGGCGCCCCAGCCCGCCCTGCTGCTGCTGGACGAGCCGTTCAGCAACCTGGACGTGATGCTCAAGGAACAGGTCCGGGAGGAAGTGGGCGAGATCCTGCGGAAAGCCGGGACCACTGCCATTTTCGTGGTTCACGACCTGGACGACGTGCTGTCGGTGGCCGATCGCATTGCCATCCTGCGCGACGGGCGGCTGCAGCAGATAGACACGCCCGCGGAAGTCTATCGCAAGCCCGCAGACGAGTACGTGGCTCGCCTGTTCGGCACCACCAGCCTGCTCCCGGCAACACCTGGCGAGGGCGGGTTCGAGACCCGCGTCGGGTTCGTGCCCAGCGCGGCTGCCCGGGACCTCAGCGGCCCCGTCGTCCTGTCCGTCCGGCCGGAGGACGTGGTGGTAGGGTCAGCCAACGGCGGCGCCACCGCCACGGTGCGACAGGTCCGTTACCGTGGCAGCCACAATGAACTGGTGCTGGCGCTGGCGGGAACGCCGGAACTCACGCTCATCGCGCGGGTCGCTGCCGACCGGTCGCCCGTCACGGGCGATGCGGTGAGCGTCTGCATCGCCCCGGATGGCGTTCGCATTCTCGGCTGACGGTTGCCGGGCTGGCTGCTCAGCGGCGGTCCAGGACTTCCGGCCGCAGCACTTCCGCGATGTAATATGACACTGCATCAATCTCGCGGGGCGTGATGCCGGCCACACCCCAGGTGGGCATACCGGCCGGGTGACCGGTGAAGACGCGACGTCGCACCTGCTCCACGTCGGCGTACGGCCAGTCCTGCCGCACCAGCGACGGCACGTCCACGTTCTGCTGGCGCGCGTATTCCGTGTCACCCTCGCCCAGGTAGCCGTGGCAGCTCCTGCACTTGGCGGCGTACGCGTTGTTGCCGTCAAAGGCGCGGGCACTGTCGCTGGCCCAGGCGATGGTATCGAACGTTTCCGGCGTCAGCAGTGAATCCGCCTGTGCCACCTGTTCCGCACGGTCCGGTCGCTCATACTCGGGTTTCTCGCACGCCGATGCCACCACCGCCCCCATGAGGGCGGCGATGGCGGCGCCATACCGGACGGTCCCCGAGCCGGTCACGGATGTCCCGGTGGCAGGGTCGTGTCGGACATGGTCGGGTGCCCGGGCGGCAGGGTGTCACCCGGGCCGACGTGGATCAGGCTGGCCTCAGGCGCCAGGCTCTGGGCGCGGGCCATGGCCGAGTCCGCGGCGGCAACGTTGCCCCGGGCGTGCTCGGCCATGTAGATGCCGAACCACGTGGCCGTCACGTTCGGCGCCACGTCTGCCGCCTGCCGGTACAACCGGTTTGCCTCGTCGTAGTCACCTGCGCTGTAGGCCTCGTTCGCATCGTCAATGAGTTCGGCCAGGCCATCCGGCCAGCCGGCACGGGCATCCTCCATCGTGCGCGGCGAGACCGTATCTGTGCGCTGGTCATCCTGCACGCCATCCTGCCGGCAACCGGCAAGGACGACGACTGCGGCAAGCGCCGCGGCTAACACCCTGGAATGCACGGCTAACTCCCTCCGTTCGCCAACGGATCAGTCACGTGGCAGGCGAAGCAGATCACGGGATTGCGCTGCTGCGCCCGGCGCGCGTTGAAATTCGGTCCATGGGGGCTGATCTGGAACGCCCCGATCTCGGTGTGACACTGCATGCAGTCGCGCTGCACGTGGCATGTCGTGCAGCTCTCCAGCCCCTGCCGCGCCGCCCGGGCATGGCGCAGCAACCAGAGGGGCTCGGCATCATGGAAGCCCGGGTTCAGCCGGCCCTCCGCGCCCATGCCCTGTTCGATATGGCAGGAGCGGCAGAACGTGCGCACTTCATGGCATGTCGAGCATTCCAGCCGCCGGCCGTACGCCTGCGACGAATGTTGCTGCGCGAAGTTGCGCGGGTGGTACGTCGGGTTCACCGGTGCGTCATGGCAGTCCGTGCAGAACTGCTGTGCATGGCACGCCTGGCATGAGCCCGGCTGGCTTCCCGCCAGCGCCGCGTGCTCGCGGTCGAACCAGCGGGACGCATGCGAGAGTGGTATCTGGCGCAGCGTGACGGCGCCGGGGGCCTGCACATCGGCCCGGGCCGGCAGCGTGCCGATGACGTCGGGACCCGGCGGCACATGGCACGCCACGCAGTCGTCCCGGGTGTGGCAGGTGGCACACTGCTGGCGGCTGGCCGCGTCCCCATGCTGCGCGATCCAGTCGCGGGTCAGGTGCGAGGCCGGCACCGGGTAGTGGGCGGCGTACTGCGGCAGTGACCATCCCTGCGGTGCGGGCGGGATGGCCGCGATCTGCTGCACGTCCGCCGCATTCACGTGGCAGCTGGTGCAGCGGTCCTGCGTATGGCAGACGGCGCACTTCTGCGTGCTCGCCATGGCCTGCGTGCCGTGGCCCTCGAGGAGGAACCCGGGCACCTGGTGGTCTGCCGGCACGGGCAGTGCCGCGAGCCGGGCGGGCGGCCAGTCGGAGTCGACGAATGGCACGTGGCAGGTCTGGCAGTCCGCGTCCACAAAGTGGTCCTGCGCCTGGTGCGCATGACACGACAGGCAGACGTCCGGGTTCGCCCGCTGGATGACCATGCGTGCGGCGCCCGCAGGCGTGTGGCACTGCTCGCAGGCCAGCGTCTCACCATCGTGGCGCAGCACCTCCGCCGCGTGGTGTGTGTGCTCGAAGACCAGGTTGGTCAGGTAGTCCGTGGGCCCGTCCCACTCGACGACGGGCTCGGTCACGCCGTCGTGACAGTTCAGGCACATCTGCGGCGACGGGTAATACGCGCTGCGGTCGCCGGTCTCGACGCCCTCGTGGCAGCCGCCGCACAGGGGGAACAGCCGGGCATGCTGCTCATGGGGGAACTGCTCGGTTTCGCCGGCGCGCAGCATGACGCCGCCTGCCAGGCCAGCGATAGCGACCAGAGCAACGGCTGCGACCAGCAGCAGGGTCCGGTGTGGCAGGGGACTGCTCATTGTGCACCACGCCGCATGCCGGGATCACCGCCGAACGAGGCTCGCAGCGCCAGCCAGCCGCGGCGCTGGTTCCAGTCCGCCATGCCCGGGCGGTTGTTGTAGGTCTGCCGGAACATGGTGCCACCGCCGCTGAGGGTCAGGTTCTCCAGCAGCACGAGGTTCATGGACGCACCGCCGCCCCACACGATGCCCTCGCCCACCCGGAACTGCTCGATCTGCTGGAAGGCCGTGCCGTCCAGCGCCAGCTCCAGCCGGTCCATCGGCTGCCACGACACCGATGCGTCGCCGCTGCTGATGAAGGCGCCGAAGCCGCGCTCCATCCGGTACGAACCGTCGAGGGCGACGTCGTCGCGCACCCTCCAGGTCCCTCCGATGGTGAGACGCGTGCCCTGTCGCTCGATGGGCCGGAAGATGACGGTGGCGTCAGCCTCCTCGTATCGGCGCCACGCGGCGCTGGCCCACGTCGTCACCGCCGGCTGGGGACGCCATGTCACGCGGCCTTCCGCCTCATGGTAGCCGACGGGGCTGAAGAATCCCCAGATGGTGTTCAACTCGAAGTACGGCAGGTAGCGCCGGGCCGTTGCTTCCAGCGTCAGGCCGTAGGGCACCGGCGCCCGGACTGTCGCGTGGGCCTTGCCGATGTGGCCGAACGCGAAGTCGTAGTCCACGGCGCCGTCGAACATGACCGGTCGGAACTGGGACGTGCCGAACTCCAGCGATGCGCGTTCGGAGACCAGGGCCGCGCGGCTCTGCCAGATCTCCCGCTGGTAACGCAGGCCGACGGTCGTGCCCCGCACGGGCTCATAGCGAGCCGCGGCGCCCAGCAGCCAGGTCGCCAGCGTGTCCATGGCGAATTCCTGGACGGGGCGCAGCGCCTCGGACCGTGGCTCATTGAGCCCACGCATGAGGGAGCGGCCGGCATACGCCTCCAGAGCCAGCCCCGTGATCCCGTCCCAGACCACGTTCGCGCCGTCGTAGCCGGTGAAGCCGAGGCTGGAGTTCGTCCGCTGACGGCCCAGGCGCGTGCGGAAATCGCCGCGGTTCAGTTCGCCGTAGGCCAGGATCGCGTCGAAGTTGTCGTCACTGCGGGGCCAGGTCAGGTCGCCGCCCAGGTCGGCGCGCAGCCGCAGCAGCGTCGTGAAGCTGAGCCCCTGTACGCCCCAGCCCCAGCTCGTCAGGGCTACGTCCTGGGTGGCGACGACGGCGTGCGCCACCTCCGCCGACCGGTAATAGACGCAGCCGAGCCCGGTGACACAGGTCACAGGCACGCCCTGGTACTCGAAGCTGCCGTCAGGACGCTGGGTGACCTGGTCCTCGGGGACGGTGTCCTGGACGATGGGCCGCAGCTCGACGTAGCGAGCCGTGGTCGTTGCCGTGCCGCGCACGCCCTGGGCGTGCACGTCCCCTGCTCCGGCAACGACCCCGACGACCGCCATCATGGCCAGCGCCGCCCGGCTACCCGGACGCGGCTTCATCGCCTCATCTCCTTTACTGCGTGCGCCCACAGGCTGCCGCCGGACGGCGCGGCGTCGGCCCGCGGCCGGGGCAGAGCGTGACAGTCGGTACAGGTACGGTTGGGCATGTGGTCCACCAGGTCCGTGTGACAGGACAGGCAGACTTCCCGCGTCCGCGGCACGCCCTGGAATGGCGCCGGTGAGTGGCAGCCGGAACCCGCGCACGTAAGGTGCGCTGCCGCTGTGTGGGCCTGCGACGGCGGCGTCTCGTGGCATGCCAGGCAATTCGCCTCCGGCCGGTGATGCTGCTCGTGGCACGACGTGCAGGTGACATTCGCCGCGGTCTGCGTCAGGCCCGGCGTATGGCAGGAATTGCACGATTCCGTGGCGTGCGGACCGTGGTCGAAGGGCAGTTGCCGCGTTCCCAGGGCCCGGCCGGCAACCCGGAACGCCTGCGGCAGGCGGTAGCTGCGGCCAAGCTCGGAACGCTCGTGGCAGTTCGTGCACGTCGCACTGACTGGCGGCGTGTGGTGGCACTGGCGGCACTCGGCGAACGACGCGATCGCCACTGCGCCATGGGTGCGACCGGTATCATGGCACGCCATGCAATCCACGTTGCGGTGCTGCGCGTGGTCGAAGCGGATGGCGTCCGCCTGCGGCCGGCCCAGTTGCACCGATGCCGCAACCGGGGCACGCTGGTGGATGTCCTGGTGGCACTGCAGGCAGTCCGTGGGCGCCGTGAACTCGTGGGCCGTGTGGCAGGACGTGCACTGGGTCAGCACGCCCGGCGCCAGGCCGCGGTGGAACGCGGTGACCGTGTCCACCTGGCTGTGACAGCCGCCCGTGGCACACGACTCCACGGCCTGCGCCGGCGTCGTCTGGGCGTGCGGGTCATGACACGCGCCGCACGCGCCACCGTGCACGTCGTGCTCGGGGAAGTCCACCATGAGCGAACGCATGGCGTGACAGCTCATGCACTGCTCCTGCTGCGGCCGGAGCGCCAGCGCAAGCGTGTCCGGGGACACCGTGCCCGCCACGGGCGCGTTGAAATCATGGCACGAGGCGCAGTGGATGGTGAGCTGGCCCATCCGGCCGAGCCGGACTTCCGTCGTCTCGTGGCAGCCCGACTGGGCGCAGGTCCGGTCCGTGGCGGCAAACTCGTGGATGCCGCTGGAATGGCACTGCACGCACTGCAGCCCCCGCAGCGCCGGGTCGTTGGACTCCATGTGGACACGGTGTCCCGCCGACGCCTCGATCTGCCGCCACTTCTCGGGGTTACCCGTGATGTGGCAGTCGGCACACACCCGGTTCGGCACCTCGGCGTGCGTGTGGATCGCGTCGGGATTCTCCAGGATCTGCGTCAGCGCCATCTGGGTGCGAACCACCATGGTCGGCTGGTGGCACGCCTTGCAGCCCAGGCCGCGGTGCTCGCTCTGGGCAAACCTGTCGAAGGGATCCTGCATGAGGTGGCACGACATGCAGAACTCATTGTCGTGCTGCACATAGTCGTATGTCTGGTACAGCAGGACGGCGCTTACCGCCGCAACCGCAACAGCGACACCGGCCAGGGCGACGAGTACTGCCGGTGGCAGGCGAACGACACGCTCACGGATCCGCCTCCCAATACGCGCTGCTCTTGATGTCACCGCTTCCCCGCCATCCGTGGTGTGCTGCTGTGGTATCGGCCTGGGGGGGGGGG
>DATHVP010000029.1:0-6574 GCA_035461245.1 Longimicrobiales bacterium
CTCCGCCTTTTGTCCAGCTCGCCCTGGGGCCACATCATTCCTGCGGCCTGACGGCAGGCGGCACGGCGCACTGCTGGGGCCGCAACGACGTGGGCCAGCTCGGCACCGGTACGCCGGGGGAAGCTACGCCAGTGCCACAGCCGGTGGATACCCCGGTGCTGTTTACATCGCTGTCGAGTGGCGTGGGACCCACATGCGGCATCACCGCCGATGGCGCGGCGTATTGCTGGGGTGGGAGCGGGTCGAGCCCCGAGCCCGTGGCCGGCCAACTCAGGTTCAGCCAGATTGCCTCCCCCGGGGGCTATGCCTGCGGCCTGGCCGAGGACGGCGTGTACTGCTGGGGATCCATCTGGGGCATGGCCCGAGACGACGGCGAGCCATGGCCGGTCAACGATAGAGCCACGCCCTACCGGGTGTACGGCACGAGGTAGGGTCCGTCGCTGCAGTGCATCCTAAAGCCGGTCCAGCACCTTGCGGATGATCCAGTCCTCCACCGACGTGGGCAGGACGCGGTGCGCCAGAAGCCGCCCCCGTGCGTCCTTGCCGATGAGGTAGCGGGCCCGGGGCCGGCGCGCGCGCAGGATGCGGGCGACGACATCGGCCACCTTCTCCGGCGGCAGGCCACTCATGCCCTGCGCCGCGCGTTTGCGCATGGCGTCCAGCTCGTTGCCGTAGCGTTCCACCGCCTCTGGCGGCATGCGCGCGACGTTGCGTTCCCCGGCCTGGAGCGCGGTGTCCCAGATGGGCGTGGCGATGACGCCGGGCTCCACCAGCGACACGGCGATGCCCCACGGCTTCAGCTCCACGCGCAGCGCGTCGGCGGCGGCCTCCAGCGCGAACTTCGACGCGGCATACGCGCCTGTCATGGGCAGTGCCGTCAGTCCGGAGATGGAGCTCATGAAGATGATGCGGGGCCGTGTGGCCCGGCGGAGCAGCGGCAGGCACGTCTGCGTGACGGCGAGCTGGCCGATGAAGTTGATCTCCATCTGCCGTCGCAGCTCGTCGATGGGCAGGTATTCCAGCGGCCCGGCAATGGCGACGCCGGCGTTGTTCACCACACCGTACAGCCCGGCCTCGCCGGTTTCCGCCGCAATGCGCCCGGCGGCGTCCGCCACCTGTTGCGGGTTGGTCACGTCCAGGAGGATGGGGACGACGACGTCGCCTCCGACACTCCGTCGCAGGACCTCCCCGTCCTCGTCCCGGCGGACGCCGGCGTAGACGCGGTAACCGTCCCGGGCCAGCCGGTGCACGCACGCCGCGCCAATGCCCTTGGCCGCGCCCGTGACCAGCACGGCCAGGCGACCCGCGGATGTGGCTGCGGCATCGGCGTCGGGTGCGGCGCCTGGCGGGCGGGACGAGTGCATGCGTGCGGTCAGCCGCCGACGACGAGGTCCGTCTGGGCGATGATCTCGTGGAACCGCTCGTCGCTGCGCAGTGGCGCGAGGAGCGGGTGCACCAGCAGGTAGGGCAGGTTCACGTCGTCGCGGCTGGCCACAGCCTCCGCCAGCACCTCCAGCGCCCGGTCCGCCTCGCCCAGCACCAGGTGCCAGGCAGCGCGTTCCGACGGCTCCAGCTCGGCGGCATGGCGGGCGAGGACGGTGCGGGCGGCAGGCGCGCCCGCCGGCGAGAGCACGGTGGCGGCCACCACCTGGTACAGTTCCCGCCGCGCCGGCCGCAGTGTGGACAGGCGCTCCATGGCGGCAGCCATGTCCGCGGGCTGCCCGGCGGCCACGGCGGCGTAGGCGAAGTGGAGCACGCCGAACTCGTAGTCGGGGTGCAGCCGGGCCAGGTCACGCCAGCGGGCCAGGCCCTCCCCGGCGCGGCCGCGGATGGTCCGCAGGAACGCGTCCAGGTACAGCGCCGTGGGTGAGAGCGGGTCCGTGGCCAGCACCCGGGCGGAGTGGCGTTCGGCCTCCGCATACCGGCCCATGAGGGCGAGGGTCTCGGCGTACCACTGGTGCGCTGTGGCGTCCCCGGGCTGGTAGTTGAGGGCGCGCTTGTAGTAGCTCTCGGCGCCGTCCAGGTCCCAGTCGAAGTTCTGGACGATCTGGCCCATGGCGGCGTAGGCCTCGGCGAGGCTGGCATCATGGGCAAGGGCCTGGGCGACGGCGGCGGAACCGCGCATGACGGCGGTGTCCACGGGGAACGCGCCGTAGACGGGCAGCACGGCGTAAGTCTGGGCCAGGCCCGCCCACGCCAGCGCGAACTGCGGGTCCAGCTCCGTCGCCTCCTCGAAGTAGACCAGGGCCTGGCGCAGGTCCCGGTCCGTGCGCTGGTTCCAGCGCCGCAGCCCCAGCAGGTACAGCTCGTGGGCGCGGGCGTTGGTCGTGCCCCGGCGGCCGGCCTCGGGCACCGATACGAAGCGCTGCCGCAGCGCGTCCACGATGGCGCCGGCGATCTGGTCCTGCAGGGCGAACACGTCGGTGGCGCCGCCGTCGAAGCTGTCGCCCCAGATCTGGTAGCCGGTGGCGACGTCAACGAGCTTCGTGCTCACGCGGACGACGTCCCCTTCCCGGCGGACGCTGCCCTCGACGATGGCCTGGACGCCCAGCAGCCGGCCGATCTCACGGACGTCGTCATGCCGGCCCTTGAACGCGAACGACGACGTCCGCGCCGCCACGTGCAGGTCCGGCACCTGCGCCAGCCGGTTCAGCAGTTCCTCGGTGATGCCGTCGCTGAAGAACTCCTGGTCCCGGGCGGAACTCATGTCCACGAACGGCAGGACCGCAATGCTCTCGATGGGGGCGTCCGGGTCCCGGCTGGCACCGCCAGGCGGCTCGTGGTAGTAACCGGCGTAGGCGGCAAAGCTGACCAGCGCCACCAGGATGCCCAGCCCGAAGAAGCCGGTGGCCTTCCGGCTGATGGCATAGCGGGGCCGGAGCATGCCGCCAGCCGGGGCTGCATCGATCCCGGCCTGGCGCTCGGCGTCCAGGTCCGACGTTCGCCGCACGCCGTGGGGCGTGATGTCGAAGACCCAGGCCAGGGCAAAGGTCACCGGCACGCCCAGCAGCGCCAGGATCACCACGAACCGGTGCGTCCACTCCGCCCCGTCCCACAGCATGGGCTGGATGGTGGTATAGGATTCCACGAGCAACCATGCCGCAACGGCATAGCCGCCCAGCACACGGAGCACATGGCGCCGCTGAAGTTCGCTGAGGAATCGTCCCGGTCTCATTTACTTGCTGGTTCTCCCCTCTCCCTGACATAAGACGCGCCGGGGAGGAGAATCGTTGCGTAGAGGATCGCGGGAACGGACCTTGAGGGCAAGGTCGCGAGCGAGGTCGGCGGCACGGATCCCGCAACGGCACGCCGCACCATCACAGAACCCAGGGAGGCGGACCGAATGAATGACCACGTCTACAAGGTAGTCGAGCTCACCGGCTCATCCACCAGCAGCATGGAGGACGCCATCCGCAACGCCGTCCGGCGGGCGTCCCAGACCCTGCGCAACCTCCGCTGGTTCGAGGTCATTGACACTCGCGGTCATATCGAGAACGGGGACATCGGCCACTGGCAGGTCACCCTGAAGGTGGGCTTCACGCTGGACGACGAGGGCTGAGGAACGGCGCCACCAGCTCGTCGTCGCCGGTGAAGACGTGGCGGGCGGCGCCGCGGCCGCACAGCGCACCGATGACGTTGCCCGTGCCGGAATAGCCGCCGAACGCCAGCACGCCGGGCGCGACCTCGTCGAGGATGGGCAGGCCGTCCGCCGTGAACCCGACACTGGCCGCCCAGCGATGTGTCACTGGCGCGGCCACGCCCACCACCTCCCGGAGGTGCCGTTCCAGCCGCAGCTGGATGTGGGCTGACGGGTGGGTGTCCTGCGTCCATTCCTCGTCGCCGCCGGTGTCCCGGAACCCGCCCAGCGCAATGCGACCGTCAGGCAGTTGCTGCCAGTACTCGAAGCCGTAGCGCCAGTAGACCGGGCGGTCCAGCTGCACCTCGGCAGTGGGCGCCGTGGCCAGCATCTGCAACCGCGCCGTGCGCACGCGCCCGGCCAGCCGCGGCAGCAGCGCCGCCATGCCCCCGTCCGTGGCGATGAACACCTGGTCACACTCGATGGTGCCGCGGGACGTCGTCACCTCGCCCGTCCGCACCTCCACGGCCGCCGTATCACCGTAGAGACGGGCGCCCCGCTCCAGGGCGGCGGCGGCGAGGGCGCGGCAGCGCTGGAGCGGGTTGAACACTCCGTCCGCGGGGAACAGCAGGCCACGGCCTTCGGGGCCGTCGTAGCGTTCGACGTCGAGGTCGTCGGCGCGCATGGCGTCGTAATGAGCCTCGCAGTCGTCCAGTTCGTCGGGCGACGCGGCGATGCGCAGGGACCCCGGCCGCCGCACGGCGTTGGGCGTCTCCTGCTGCATGCGGTCCATCTGCTGGAGCGTGAGCAGGTAGATGCGCAGGGCCCGCTCGCGGCCGTGCCGGGCGATGGCGGCGTGGTGGAAGTCGGCGGCGCCGGCCAGGAGGAAGCCGCCGTTGCGGCCGGCGGCGCCACTGGCGACCTGGCCGGCGTCGAGGCCGATGACGTCCACGCCCAGGTCCAGCAGTTCGTGGACGCAGGCGAGGCCGGAGCCGCCGAGGCCGAGGACGCAGGCGGTGGCGGCGGTATTGCCGGGCAGCGGCGCCAGGCCGGTACCCCGGCCATCTTCCCATACCGGCGCGTTGGTCATGCCGGGCTCATGCGGCGCGTTCGCCATGCCGGGCTCATGCTGGCCTGATGCGAGCGTCGCACCGCCTCATGCGGATCTCATGCCGGCGTCACGCGGGGATGTTGTGGCCCGTGTCGTAGTCGGACTCCCGCATGGAAGATACGGCCCAGGCGGCGTCGGGGTCGTCCATGCGGACGCGGGTCACGCCGCCGGCGAAGCGCTGCTGCAGCATGAGGTACTGCTCCCAGAGCCCGGGGTCGGGATGCTTCCACTCGTGCAGGTAGTACACGCCGGCGATGCGGGCCTGGAGCAGTTCCTTCGTGCAGCCGAAGCACGGCCGCATGGTGGTGTGGATGGACGCGCCCTCCACGGAGATGCCGAAACGGGCGGCACTGATAAGGGCGTTCTGCTCGGCGTGCACGCAGATGCAGACGTCATAGCCGTGGGCGCCGCGGTACCGGTCCCGCTGCGCGCAGCGCTCGCAGCCGCCCTCGTCGCAGTTGCGGGTGCCTTCCGGCGTGCCGTTGTAGCCGGTGGAGATGATGCGGTCGTTGCGCACCAGGATGGCGCCCACGCGGTTGCCCACGCAGTTGGCCCGGCGGCGGACGGCCATGGCGATGTGCATGTAGTAGTCGATGCGATCGGGCCTGGGCAGCTCCATCAGTGCACAACCTCGTGTAGAATGGTGCCGTCCGGCGCCTCCGTGGGCGTGATGCCCAGCAGGCGCGCCAGCGTCGGCGCAATGTCAACGGTGGCCACCTTCCGATCCACGCGCCGGGCCGGCAGTGCCGCGCCCAGGAATGCGATGGGCACACTGCGGTCCGCAGCCACGGCGGCGCCGTGCGTGGCCTGCACGCTCGTCGTCATGACCCAGTTGTCCCGGATCTGTGCCGCCGTCAGCCAGCCGTACGACGGCGGAATCGCCCGACGGAACAGGCGGGCGCTGACGTCGGCCGCCGGTGCCGCTGCGAGCGTGGCGGGGGTCCACACGCCGTCCACGCCGGGCACCTCCGCCACGGCCTCCGCCAGCTCCCGGCTCACGGCCGCCACGTCAATGCCCCGGGCGCGCATGGCCGCCGTGTCGGCGATGACGATGCCGTTGTGCAGCTCGATGCCGAACGTGTGCTGGAACCGGTCCTGCAGCGGTCGCGTGACCCGACGCATGACGGGCGTGATCGCCACGCGGCCGGCGTCCTCGTGCTCCAGTCCGTGCAGGTGCTCGGGCATGGACTGCACGCCGTGGTCCGACGTCAGCACCCAGAGGATGCGGTGCGCGGGCACGCGGGATTCCAGCTCCGCCATGAACGCGCCGAGCCAGCGGTCCGCGCGGACCACCATGTCGTGCACCTCACGGGACTCGGGCCCGAAGTGGTGGCCGATGGCGTCCAGCGTGGACAGGCTGACGGCGAGCAGATCCGTCCCGCCCTGGCGCTGGCCCAGCCCCAGCGCATCAACGCCCCGCAGTGCCAGGTCGAGTGTCAGCGAGTCCATCCACGGGAAGAACTCCATGCTGTCCGGCGTCGTGAGGCGGTGGGGGAACACGTTGCCGCGGCGGGCACCCACGCCCTCGTACGGCATGTCGTCGGGCTCAGGGTAGGCCGATTCCGGCAGCAGCAGCGTCCATTCCCGGCCGGCCCAGGACGGTGCATGGAAGCCCTCGTTCCACGCGGCAACGAAGTCCGGGAGCTGGGTCCGGTAGTAGCGGCTGGTTGTGAAGCGGTCGGTGCTCCACCAGTAGACGTGGGCCCGGGCCGTGCCAATGGGCAGGATGGCGCCGCGGTCCTTCCGCGCCACGGACAGCACCCGCGTCTCAGGGTCCGCCGCCAGCATCCAGTCGTAGAGTGTGGAGCCACGGAACCGGTGCGGCGACGCACCGCTCCCGCCGGCACCGGCGATGAGGGGGCTGCCCGGGTCGGGCACACCCAGGT
>DATHVP010000030.1:0-112826 GCA_035461245.1 Longimicrobiales bacterium
CCTGACGCCGCGGCTGGCGCGCAACAGCCGGCCTTGCGCTTATGCCGTTGCACGGCAGCCGCGGCAAATCCGCGCCCTGCCCCCTGACGCCGCGGCTGGCGTGCAACAGCCGGCCTCGCGCGCAGACAGATGCAAGGCAGCCGCGGCTTTGTACGTCGCCCGTAGTACGTCGCCCGTAGTACGTCGCCCGCAGGATGTCGCCCGGGTGCAAGAGGGGAGGGGACAGCGCGGGGATACAGGCATTGACAGCGCCAGCCCGCACCGGAACTATTGATCCCGTCACTCCCACGACCCCGTCACGGAGCACCGCATGACCGACGCAGCGACCACGCGCCCGCCGCGCTCCTACTGGATCATCGCTGGCATCGCCCTGGCCTGGATGCTGGTCGGCGTCGCCGCCTGGGTGGCGGACCTGATGATGTCGGAGGCGACGCTCGCCGGGATGACCGAGGGCCAGCAGCAGCTTTATGCCGCGCGCCCGGACTGGTTGTTCGCCGTCTACGGCGTGGCCGTGTTCGCCGGCCTCGCCGGTGCCGTGGGCCTCCTGGCGCGGAAGTCCTGGGCGGTGCCGGCCCTGGCGACGTCGCTGGCAGCCGTCATCATCCAGTTCGGATACACCCTGTTCGTCATGGACGCCGTGGGCCACGTCGGCGCCGCGGCCGCCATCCCGTTCCCGGTGGCCATCGTGGTGATCGCCGCAGCAGTGTTGTGGTATGCGAGGCAGGCGGCCCACCGCGGGTGGCTTGGCCAGCCGACCCACACGGTCAGTGAGGTAACCCCGACGACATGACCATCGGCGCCGTCAGCCGATCCATTGCGAGGTCAACAGGGCACGGCTGCCCGCTGAGGCATCAGGCCTCCGTTTCCAGGCCTTGCCGCGCCGCTCGCAGTACGCCGCTCGCAGTACGCCGCCCGTAGTACGCTGCCCGCTACTCCCGTCTCGCCGTCACGTTCATGTCGGCAATGGCGAGCTGAACCGCGTCGTGCAGGTCCCGCCGGAGCTGGACGTGCCGCTGGTTGCGGGCGGACGGGTTGAGGCGGTTGGTGAGGAGGACGACGAACACGTCCCGCTCCGGGTCCACCCAGATGCTGGTGCCGGTGAAACCGGTGTGGCCGAAGGACGCGGCGGTAAAGAACCGGCCGGCGGACGAGTTGGCCGACGTCGGCACGTCCCAGCCCAGCGGCCGTTCGAACGCGCGCTGGTGCTGCAGCCACACGGCGAACTCGCCGTTGCTGAAGAGGCCGTTCGGGCGTGCGTGGGCGGCGTCGAGGAGTGCCTGCCCGAACGTGGCCATGTCCCGTGCCGACGAGAACAGCCCGGCATGGCCGGCCACGCCGTCCAGGGCCCAGGCGTTCAGGTCATGGACGACGCCGTGCACGTGCGTGCGACGCAGCGTGTTGTCGAACTCCGTAGGCGCGATCTGCTGGAGCGTGAATGCGCCGTCGTCGCGGAGGACGAGGGGATTGAAGCGAGTGTCCCGCATGGCCAGTGGTGCAAACACGCGCACGTGCAGCAGGTCGTCCAGGCGGGCACCCGTCACTTCCTCGAGGATGGCGGCGAGGAGGATCATGCCGATGTCGCTGTAGACGCGGCGCGCCCCCGGCTCGTCGCGCACCGGCAGCGCCGCCAGCGCCGCCAGTCGGTCGCTGCGGCTGCCGTCGCCCCGCCACATGTCGGTGCCCGCCGGCAGGCCGGACGAATGGCTGAGAAGGTGGCGCACCGTGATGCGGCCGTAGCGGCCATGGCCGGGCCACTGGGGCAGCAGCCGGCTGATGGGCGTGTCCAGGTGCAGCCGTCCCTCCGTCACGAGCTGCATGGCGACCATGGCCGTGCCCATGGCCTTGGTCAGGGATGCCAGGTCGAAGAGAGTCGAGTCCGTGACCGAGGGCGCCATCGGGTGCCAGTCGATCCTGCCGTAGCCCCGCAGCCGCACGAGCTGGCCGTGCCGGCCCACCACCAGCGAGGCGCCGGGAGCAGCGCCCTCCCGCAGCGCCGCCGACATGATGGAATCCACGCGGGCAAAGCGAACGGCATCGAAGCCCGCGGCCTCAGGCGGGACCTCCCGCTCGGATACCACCGCGGGCACTGTCCCCAGCGGCATCGGTAACATGCCTTCGTCGGCGTCATCGGCGGAGGGCTGCCACTGCAGCGCGAGAGCGGATGCCGGAGCCAGCGTCAGGCCCAGCGCCAGGCCGGCAGCGGCGGCAAACAGTGCACGCGTGCCCCGGCCGCGCGGCCGCGCATCACGCACGCGGCTCGTGGTGCTCGATCGCAGACAAGGCGTCTCCGGGGTCTTCATGTGCACACCGCAACTGCCAGGGTAGAGTGCTGTGCCGGGTACAGCGCTATCTCCAATAAGGGGCAAACCCAGCCCATATGCAATGGAGTCGTAGTGGAGCAGCGCCGTCGCTGTGAAGCCGCGCGGCGCGGCGCCCCCTGTGTAACAACTGTGCGGCCTGGACGGCGCCTGTCAGAGCGCCTCGAACCGCGCCGTGAAATGGCGCAGTGTCGGCGCCTGGTACGTGAACCGGTAGCCGCGCAGCTTCTCCCGCTCCCGCCACACGTCGCAGATGATCTCGACGACGTAGTCTATATGGCTCTGCGTATACACCCTGCGCGGTATGGCCAGCCGCACCAGCTCCATCGGCGCCGTCGTCTCCTCGCCTGTCTCCGGGTCGGGCCGGCCGAACATGACCGTGCCGATCTCCACGGCGCGGATCCCGCCGGCCAGGTACAGTTCTGCTACCAGCGCCTGGCCCGGCAGTTCCCGGGGCGCCACGTGCGGCAGGAAGCGGGCGGCGTCGATGTAGATGGCGTGGCCGCCCGGCGGCTGGACGATGGGCACGCCCTCCTGGGCGATGTGCTCGCCCAGGTAGCGCACGGACGCGAGGCGGTACTCCAGGTAGTCCTCCTCGACGACCTCGCGCAGGCCGACGGCAATGGCCTCCAGGTCCCGGCCCGCCAGGCCGCCGTACGTGGGGAAGCCCTCCGTCAGGATGAGCAGGTCCTTGTTCTGCTGCGCGAGGGCCGGGTCATTCGTGCTCAGGAACCCGCCGATATTGGCCAGTCCGTCCTTCTTGGCGGAGAAGGTGCAGCCGTCGGCGTGGCGGAAGATCTCGCGGGCGATGTCCGCCACCGACCAGTCGGCGTAGCCGTCCTCCCGCTGTTTGATGAGGTACGCGTTCTCGGCGAAGCGGCACGCGTCGATGTAGAACGGGATGCCGTGCTCCCGGCAGACTTCGCTGACCTCCCGGATGTTCGCCAGCGACGCCGGCTGGCCGCCGCCGGAGTTGTTCGTGAGCGTGATCATGCACAGCGGTATCCGCTCCACGCCCACCTCGTCGATGAGGCGACGGAGTGCGGCCACGTCCAGGTTGCCCTTGAACGGGTGCTGGGCCTGCGTGTCCCGTGCCTCGGGCGAGGGCAGGTCCACGGGCCGCGCACCGGTGGCTTCCACGTTCGCACGCGTGGTGTCGAAGTGCGTGTTGTTGGGCACGACGTCGCCCCGCCTGCACACCGTGCTGAACAGGATCCGCTCCGCGGCACGCCCCTGGTGCGTGGGGATGACGTGCTCGAAGCCGAACTGGTTGCGTACCGCCTCCTCGAACCGGTACCACGACTGGCTGCCGGCGTACGCCTCGTCGCCGCGCATGATGGCCGCCCACTGCTCCGCGCTCATGGCCGACGTGCCGCTGTCCGTGAGCAGGTCGATGAGGACATCCGACGCCCGCAGCAGGAAGACGTTGTGGCCCGCCTCGTCCAGGTGCTGCTCGCGCTCCGCGCGCGTGGTCATGCGGATGGGTTCCACGGACTTGATGCGGAACGGCTCGATGATGGTCCTGGCCACGGCGCGCCTCCGGTGGGGTCAGCTCAAACGGCGTCGCAGCTTAAGGGCCCGCGACTGCGCGGGCAACGGCACTGTCACGCCATTGCCCGCGCCCGGCTGCCGTCACTGATCGCCCTGACGCCGGCAGGGGGAGGCCGGCCGGCTGACAGCGGCGGCTGCCGGGGGTAGCTACCGGCTCGTTGCCGCCTACTCGTCGCGGGCGCGGTCCACACCGCTGTCCGGGTTCACGCCGCTGTCCCGGTTCACGCCGCTGTCCTCGATGGCGCTGCGCGTGCCCGGCTTTACCTCGCGGTGGGCCGTATCCGCGCCCGACGCGCCGGCCTCCTTGCCCCGGTCGTAGTCCTCCGTCCCGGCCGTTCTCAGTTCTTCGCCGATGGCCCGGTCCAGTGACCGGTTCCGGTCGTCACTGCGGTCCGGTTCCGTGTCACCCTGGCGACGACGTCCCATCCCGATATTCGGCTGATCCGCTGGCATGCTGCCTCCCTCTGGTCCGAGATCTGATTCCACCGCCGTTGAAGCGCTGGCCACACCATGGCGAAGGTGCAAGTCGCGGACCGGCAACGTGTTAGCGCGGCGCCTTCCCCCACCCGCCGCCGCCTGCGGGCCGGGTGGCATGTCACCGGGGAAGACGTTAACTTGAACGCCACTTCGCAGGCACCCACGCCGACGTTGGCCGGACTGCGCTCGATCTGCCCGACGCAGCAGCTGGAGTAACGGATGGCGACCCGACTCGACGACATAACAACTTCCATCGCCTCGACCACAGACCTGGACGCACTCCTGCGGCACGTGCCCGTGGGCGCCGTCATCGCCGAGGCGCCGAGCGGCCGGTTCGTGAACGTGAATGCTTCTGCCCGTCAGCTCTGGGGCGGCACCATGCCCATCCCCAATTCGGTGGAGGAGTACGCCGACCTGTTCGTCGGCTATCGTCCGGACGGGCGGCAGTATGAGGCCGACGAGTGGCCCATCATTCGGGCGCTGCAGGGCGAGGTTGTGGCGGAGGAGGAGATCGAGTTCCTGCTGGATTCCGGAGAACGCCGCATCATGCAGGTGAGTGCGGCGCCGGTGCGTGACGAGTCGGGCGATGTGGTGCGGGCAGTGGCGCTGTTCTTCGATGTCACTGAGGCACGGCTGGAGGAGCGCCGTCGCGAGTTCCTCATGCAGCTAAGCGAGGAGCTGCGGATGGTGGATGACCCGGCGACGATCATCCAGACGGCTGCCGTAGCCACGGGTGAGTATCTGGGCGTCACGAGCGCGTCGTACGCCGATGTGGACGACGAAGGGAAGTGTGCCCTGGTTCAGGCCGAGTACCGGAACGGCAGGGTGGCGCCCACCGGCCGGTATCCCCTGGAGGAGTTCGGCACGGCGCTTGTCGAGCGCGTGCGGCAGGGCAGTGCGGTGGCCGTCGAGGACGTGGTGTCGGACCCGCTGGCCGGGGCGGACGTGTTCGACGACTGGTCCATCCGTTCCCTTATCGCGGCGCCCATCGTCCGGCGCGGTCAGCTGGTGGCTGTCTTCACCGTTATGAACTCGGCGCCCCGGCGCTGGCTGCGCAGCGACGTCGCCCTCGTCCAGCAGGTTGCGGATTGGACGTGGCAGTGGGCGGGCACCGCGCGCGCGCAGTCGGAACTGAAACAGAGCCGGGAGTGGCTGTCCATGGCCCTCCGGGCGGGCGCTGTCGCCATCTGGGAATGGGACCTGCGCGCAGGTGAGATCCACTGGTCGGAAGAGCAGGAATCGCTGGTGGGCCTGACCGGTGGCCGCCGCTCCCTCACCTTCAGCCGGTGGCTGGCGCTGGTGCATCCGGATGATCGGGATTCCGCGCGCAGCGTGGCCCGGCGCATCGCCACCATGCGGGAGGGCGAAGTCGAGTTCGAGCACCGCCTGCTCCGCGGTGAGGACACCCGCTGGCTCACCATGCGTGGCCGGGTCATTGCCGATGCCAGGGGCCTGCCGCTGCGCGTGCTGGGTGTGGCCGTGGACAGCACGGCCCAGAAGCAGGAGGCGCTGGAGCGCGAGGCGCTGCTGCAGCAGGCCCGGGAGGCCAGTGAGGCGAAGTCCCACTTCATCGGTGTGATCTCCCACGAGTTCCGCACCCCGCTCACGGCCATCATCGGTTACACGGACCTGCTGGCCACGGGTGTGTCAGGTGCCATGACGCCCGCCCAGGAACGGCAGCTCGAACGCATCCGGGCCAGCGCGTGGCATCTCACGCAGATGGTGGATGAGATCCTGACGTTCTCCCGCCTCGAGGCAGGTCACGAGGACATGTCCATGGAGACTGTGGATGTTCTCTTTGTGGTGCGGGAAGCGCGGGCCCTGATGGCGCCGGCAGCGGCGGCCAAGGGCCTGGGCCTGGTCTGCGAGTTGCCTGATCGGGACCAGGTCTGCGTGCGTACCGATGCCGGGAAGCTGCGGCAGGTCCTCCTGAACCTGCTGGGCAATGCCGTCAAGTTCACCGAGAAGGGCGGGGTCACATTACGTGTCCTGCCCGATCCGGAGCGTGTCACGTTCGAGGTGCAGGACACCGGCGTCGGTATCAGCGAGCAGAATCGCGCCCGTATCTTCGAGCGGTTCTGGCAGGCCAACCGGGAGGGCACGCGCGCCATCTCCGGCGCGGGGCTGGGCCTGACCGTGTCCCGTCACCTCGTCGAACTCATGGGTGGCACCATCAGCGTGGAGAGTGAGCCGGGCGCCGGCAGTACGTTCCGCTTCCACCTGCCGCTGCAGCAGGATGCCGACGGGGCCACGACGGGCATGGCCGGGCTCGCCACCGGCTCGCTCAACAGCTGACAGGCCGCTCAGCCCGCGTCCGCAGGCTGCCGGCGGTACTCACGGACCGGAGCGCGGCCGGCGGCGGACCGGCGCCGCGCCCCGCCACGGTCAGCGGCCCGTCGCCTGGGGCAGCCCCGTCTCCCGGATGCCTTCCTCGATGAGCCGTGCCACCCGCGGGCTGGCCCGGTATTCGTCCAGGATGGCGCCCCGCCGGCTCGTGCGGATCTCTTCCAGCACGTAGGACAGCATGACGTACATGACGGTGCCCTCTTCGCTGTCCGTCTGGCGGAACCGGCGCTGGTAGTCACGCAATACGCCCTCGAACGACGGCGAGTCCCACTGATCCGGTGCCGCCTCGATTGCCAGGAAGTCCGCGAGTACCGAGGCGAACGCCGGTGTCGCGGGTCGGTGCCAGAAGGCGACGTCGGCACCGAAAGCCGACTCGTGTGATGGCAGGTACACGGTCGCACCACGGGGGACCTGGCGGACCAGGGCCGGGTTGTACCGCTTCACTTCGTCGGCGGTCAGGCCGGTGCGGCGCACGATTTCGTCCAGCGGTACTGCCCGCGTCGTGCGCATGGCGTGGATGCGCCGCTGCGGCGCGGACATGCGCAGTTCCACCACGTTGGCCATGTTGCCGAACACGAGTTCGGCGTACCGGTAGGAGCGCGGGCCGTACGTGCGGTAAACGTCGGAATAGCGCTGCGGCGAGGTGCGCCGCAGGGCGATGGCGAACTCGGCGCCGGTGAAGTACTGCGAGCGCACGCCATCCCCGCCCAGGCGCTCGCCCAGGATCAGGGTCCGGCCCACGTTCGTGCCGCCGGCATGGTGTTCCGACAGCGCGGGCAGGAACGAGCCGTACTTAGTGGCCAGGATCGTCAGGTACGCCGCGCAGTACGGCGCCTGCGTCGTCTGGTTGTTCGCCTCGATGACGTGGGGCGCCAGCCGCTCCAGCTTCTGCCAGTTCCCGTGCAGCCACTGGCAGAACCCCACCGCCCGCGCCTCCGACCGGATGGTGCCGTTCAGCCCGGATTCCACGATGGCCTGGGCCAGCCCCACCTCCGCGGGGACGCCGAACCGCTCGTAGATCTTCCCCCACTCCTCCAGGAACACGCTGTAACGCGGGACGTTGCGCATGAGGAACCGGCCCCGCGTCGGGTTGTGCAGCACCGGGCCCATCGCCTCCTCGAACACCAGCGCCACCTCGTCGCGCCGGGCATCGAGCTGCCGGGACAGCCGTGCGCCGTTCAGCAGCGTGGCCAGTGCCGGCTCCTCCCATCGGCCTGTTGCCGTCCAGTCCGCTGTCGTGGGAAATACCGCCAGCAACCGGCCATCAGTGGCACTGCCGTACGCAACCGAACCGTCCGGTACGCGGAATACGTGCTGCCAGAACGTGTAGCCCGGCCGGAACACGGCCATGGCGGCCATGTCCTCCTGCAACCGGCTCGATCGCACCGCCGCCACTCGCTCCAGCGCCGCCGGCGCGCCGGACGCTGACGGACCGGCGGTCGATCCCGTTCGCTGTGCCCACAGTGAGCCCGGTACGGATATCGAGGCGGTGATGCAGCACACGGCTGCGACGACGTGAACACGGCGGCCGATGCGTGTCATGACGTTTCCTGCGGGAGAGTTGCGGTGTGTTGCATACAACATAATGGATTCCGCCGGAAACGGAACAGGATTCGTTATCAGGCGCGTTCGGCGTGCCCGGCTGCAACAAACCTTTTTGACCGTTGGAGCATCTCATACTAGACTGGTAGTACCTCCGTCGCACAGCCTCATTGCCTGATGGACGATGCCATGACCCTGCAGAACCGGACGAGCCCGCCGCGCCGACGTCGCGGCGGCTTCACGCTCATCGAGATCCTCGTCGTCATCGCCGTGATTGCGGTGCTGGCCGCGCTGGTGGCGCCCAACGTGTTCCGTCACGTGGGCGGCGCAAAGGACTCGGCGGCCCGCGCGCAGATCGAGATGCTCGGCGCGGCGCTGGACGCCTACCGCCTGGACAACGGCCGGTATCCCACCACGGCGCAGGGACTGGACGCCCTGTGGCAGGAGTCGACGCTTGAGCCGCGGCCGTCCAACTGGCGCGGCCCGTACCTGCGCAAGGCCGTGCCCCTCGACCCGTGGGGCAACCCGTACTGGTATGCGAGTCCCGGCGACGTCAACGCCCGCGGCTATGACCTGGTGTCGTTCGGTGCGGACGGCCAGCCGGGTGGTGAGGGCGAAGACGCGGACCTGACGAGCTGGTGAGGCAGGCATGCCGACCTTCGCGTACCGTGCAGTTGACGCCACCGGGCGTCGCAGCCGCGGCCGGCTGACCGCGGCCACGGAGGCCGCCGTCACGCAGGCGCTGGAGACGCGCGGCCTGCTGGCGCTGGAGGTGCGCGAGTCGGCGGAGGTCACCGCAGGCGGCGGATTCTCTCCCGGCCGCCGGCGTGCGGTGCTGGAGTTCACCCGTGCCGTGGCGGCGCTGCTGCCGGCGGGCATGCCGCTGTCCCGGGCGCTGAGCGCGGCGGTCACGTCACTGCCTGAGTCGGCGCGGCCGGCGTTCGATGCGGTGCGCGCCCGTGTGGACCGGGGCGACGAACTGCACGCGTCGCTTGCGGCGTACCCGTCGCACTTCTCGCCGTTGTACATCGGCGTCGTCCGCGCCGGTGAGAAGAGCGGCGCACTGGACGATGCGTTCGCCCGTCTGGCCACGCACCTGGAACGGGACCAGGAGCTGCGCTCGAAGCTGGTCTCCATGTCCATCTATCCCGCCATGCTCGCCCTCGTGGGCATCGCCAGCGTCGCGGTCCTGGTCCTCTTCGTCCTGCCTCGCTTTGCCGACCTGCTGCTGGGTGCCGGCGCCGCGCTGCCGCGCTCCACAGAACTCATCCTGTCCATGGCCACCACGGCGCAGGAGCAGTGGCGGCTGCTGTTGCTCGTGCCGCTGGCACTGGTGCTGTGGATGGCATGGCTGCGGTTGACGGATGCAGGCCGCCGGGTCGCGGCCGCGACGCTGGTGCACACGCCCCTGTTCGGCGGCTGGCGGCGCCAGGCGCTGGGCGCGTCCTTCGCCCGGATGGTCGGCGAACTCACTGCTGGCGGCGCGCCACTGCTGGCGGCGCTGGCGGACGCCCGGGACTGCATGGCGGACCCCGTCGCCCGCGACGAGACGGACCGGATCCGGACGCGCGTCCGCGAGGGCGGTTCGCTGAACGCGGCCATTGCCGAGGGCGGCCTGTTCCCGCCGGTACTGGCGCAGCTCGTGGCCCTGGGCGAGGACGCCGGCCGCCTGTCCGAGTTCCTGCTGAAGGCGGCGGAGCTGCTGGAGCGCCGTACCGAGCGCGCCGTCGAGCGGCTCGTGGCCCTCGCCGAGCCGGCCATGATCATCATCTTCGGCGGCATCGTCGCGCTCGTGGCGCTCGCGCTGCTGCAGGCCATCTACGGCGTCAACGCCGGGTCCTTCCGATGACGTGCGTAACACGCCGCGGCTTTACCCTCATCGAGGTGGTCGTCGTGCTGCTGATCCTGGCCGTGGCCATGGCCGTCGCGGTGCCCGCCTTCGTGCAGCCGGCTCGACCGGACGACCTGACGGACGCCACCGGCCGCATTGACGCCCTGTTCCGGTTCGCCCGCGACTCCGCCGCCAGGAGCGGATTGACCGTGGTCGTCGCCATTGATTCCGCCACCGGCGGCGCATGGGTCTACCCGGAACGGGAACAGGACGACGTCGCCTCCGACGGGACGTCCTCACGGCTGCCCATCCGTGCGCCCGGCGCACTCCAGCGGCAGGCGGCGCTCCGGGAGGCGGCCAGCGAGTCACTCGAACTGCCGCCGTCCGTACGCATGGAACTGTCCGGCGCCCGCGCGCGGTTCGTGTTCCGTCCCGCCGGCGCCACGTACGGCGACTCCCTCGTGCTGCGGCACGGCAGTGCCCTGCGCGTGATCACCGTGGACCCGTGGACCGGCCATGCCCGTGCCTGGTAGCCGCCGCCGGGGCGGCTTCGTGCTCATGGAGGCGGTCATCGCCCTCGCCATCATCTCGCTGGTGGCGATAGCGCTGCTGGGCGCCACGGCGGCACAGGTCAGGACCGCTGACAAGGGCGCGCTGCTGCTGGTGACGCAGGGGCTGGCCGAGGAGCGCATGGCGACGCTGCGGGCCCTCTCCTGGTTCGAGCTGACGGACCTGCCGGACTCCCTGGCCGCGGGCACTTTCCCGGCGCCGTTCCACGAGTATGCGTGGCGTACGGAAGTCATGATGCTGCCCGGCGAGGTGGACCTGTTCAGTGTGGGGGTGGCGGTGACCGTCGCCGACGAGGCGTTCATGCTGAGCAGCCTGGTGCACGAGCCGCAGCCTGCCGGCGCCGCGGCGCCGGCCACGGAGTCCGACGCCAGCCCGATGGGCCCCGGATCATGACCACGCGACGCGGCGGCTTCACCCTCGTCGAGGTCATCGTCGGCCTGCTGGTGGCGTCCATCGCAATGACCGCCGGCATGCTCGCACTGGCTGGCGTGCAGGACCGCAGCGCGCATGCCGAGGAGTTCTCGCTGGCCGTTTCCGGCGGTGCCACCCAGCGGGCCATGCTGGTGGAGTGGCTGAGCGGCGCCCGCGCCCGTGCCGTCACCGGCGAGATGTTTACCGGCATGCAGGCGGACGAGCAGGGTCGCATGGTTGACCAGCTGCTGTTCCCCACGTCGTCGCCAACGCCGCTGGGCGTTACGTCCACCGTGGTCGCGCTGTACATAGACGATGACCCGGACACGCCGGAGCGCGGCCTGGTGGCCGAGCTCACGGGCGCCACGTTCGGTGAGGAGCCCCGGCGCATGGAGCTGGTGCCCGAGGCGGGCGCCATGGAGATCCGTTACCTGGGCCTGACACAGGGCGTGCCCATCTGGGAGGAGACGTGGGACGGCCGCAACCAGTTGCCGCGCCTGGTCCAGATCACCCTCTTCGCCGCGCCCGGTGAGGCGCTGCCGCCGCTGCTGCAGTATCCCATCCGGGCGGCCATGGGAGGAGGCCTGTGAGGGCGCGACGTCGGGGCTTTGTCCTGCTGGCGGTCCTCTGGCTCGTCGTGGCGCTTGCGGCCGTGGGGCTCGATGCGGCGCTCCGGTCCCAGGCCCAGCGGCTGGACGCGGTCAACCACATCGATGCCGGCCGGGCCAGGGAGGCGGCGCTGGCGGGCAGCGAGTATGCCCGCTCCAGGCTGACGGCCGCACTGCTGGAACGCCGGGACGAGCTGGAAGCCGAGGTGCGCCGCGCCGGTGCCCAGGGCGGCGTCAGCGCGAACCGCAGCCGCAACATGCTCATGGCGCAGCTCGCCCAGGACGATCCGTGGCACGAGCCCGCCCGCTTCATCATGCCGTCCATGGAACTGGGCGACGCGGAGTTCTTCGTGCACGCCCGCGATACGGGTATGATGCTGAACATCAACAGCGCCCCCGAGGAGATGCTCCGGGACTTCTTCGCCCAGGGCATGCGTATCGACTACGCCTGGGCGGACCGCCTCGCCCAGGCCATCCTGGACTGGCGCGACGAGGACGACCTGCCGCGGGTCAACGGGGCCGAGCGCGACGAGTACCTGGCCGCCGGCGCCGCAGTGCTGCCGGCCAACCGTCCGTTCAACGACGTGTCCGAACTGCGCTTCGTGCTGGGCATGACGCCGGAACTGTTCGACGCAATCCGCCCGCACCTCACGACCATGGGCTCCGGCCGGATCAACGTGAACGCCGCCCCCAGGGAACTGCTGGCGGCGGTGCCGACGTTCACGCCCGCCGTGGTGGAGCAGATCATCATGCTGCGGGAGAGCGGCGTGCTCATCCGCAACACCACTGACCTGCGCAACGCACTGGGCAACGGGTTCACCATGCCCACCGGCGCCGAACTCCAGAACCTGACGCGGCGCGTGACCTTCGCAACGAACGAGGTGGAGATCGTCTCCCGTGGCCGGGTGGTGGGCAGCCCGGTGACGGCGACGGTGCGCAGCATTGTCGGGCGGTCGCAGACGGCGGCGCTGCTGCTGCTGCGGAGACTGGAAAGCTAGAGTTTATGGTGTATGGGGATGGTGTATGGGGATGGTGTATGGGGATGGTGTATGGTGAGAAGGCACCAGAACTCGAGAGCATGAGGGAAGTTTGAGGATTGATCTGGCGCTGGGTGACGGGGTGCTGGCGGCGGTGGTGCGGCGCGGCGGTAGTGACGTGCTGGGCGAGCTGACGGTCCGCGTTCCGTCCGCTGGCGAGGGCCGGCCGGACCTGGTAGCGGCACTGACGGAGCTGCGGGCGCGGGTGGACGGGCTGGTGGGCGCGGAGACGGCGGGCGCGCTCGTGCGTGTTGCGCTGCTGCCGTCCTACGCCGATGCCCGGCTGCTGGCGCTGCCGCCGCTGCGCGCTTCCGAGGCGGCGGCCGTGGTGCGTCGGGATGCCGGCCGGCACTTCCTCGGCGTGCCCGCGCCGCGGGTCACGGCTGTAAGCGTGCCCCGGCGGCGCAGCGGCGCACCGGTGCTGGCGGTGGCGGCGAGCGCGCAGCTCGTGCAGGACGTCGTTTCCGCCGTGAGTCGGTGCGGCTGGCGGGTGGACGGTGTGGCCGCCGCCCACGGCGCGTGGGTCGCCGCTGCCCGGCGCCAGGGTCCCGACGTGAGCGTCATCGTCGCGGAGCATGCCGGCGCCGCTCACGTCATCCACCTCGCCGACGGCACCCCCGTCTCAATGCGACGGCTGCCGGCGGATGCTGTGGACGAGCTGGCGGATGCAGTGATTGCTGGAGCGACGCCAGAAGAAGGCGCTGGCACCGACGGGGCGGTTGCCGTCCTCGCCGATGGCGATCTGCGCGACGCGGTGGCGCACCGGCTCGCCGCCCGGGGCTGGCGCGTGGCGGACGCTCGGCAGACGGCGGCAGAGGCCGCGGCGCATCACGTCGCCGCCAGCCGGCTGGCCCTCGTCACCGACGCCGCTGCCGCCACCAGGCGGACGGCCCAGAACCGCCTGGCCGCCCGGCTGGCCGTTGCGGCGGTGGTCCTCCTCGTGGCCGCGGCGGGGGTCGAGCTGTGGGGCGCGCATCGGGAACTGGCGGCGGTCCGTCAGCAGCGGGCTGCCATCAGCGGCCAGGTCAGGCCGCTGCTGGAACTGCGGGACTCGCTGGACGCCATGCGGGATCGTACCGGCGCCGTCGAACAGATTGCCGCCGGCGCGCCGCGCTGGACCTGGGCATTGCACGACCTCGCCGTCATGCTGCCGGCAGACGCGCACATCACCCGCCTGCAGGCCACGGGCGACACGCTGCTCATCGAGGGCGAGGGCGCCGCCGCGGGGCAGGCGCTGCAGGCATTGCGATCGGCGCCGAGCCTGCGGGACACGCGCCTGCTGGGCGTGGTGGACCGTGAACTGGCAGGGGGTACCACTGCCGTGGAACGGTTCCGCATGTCCGCCCGGCTGGCGGAAAGGCGGGCGCCATGAGCAGGCTCACCGGTCTGCTCGCCCTGTCGAACCTGGCCCCTCGGGACAGGCGGGCAATCCTGCTCGGCGCCGCCATACTCGTGCCGGCGCTGCTGTGGGTGGGCGCCGTGCGGCCCTACCGCGCGGCGCTGGACGACGTGCGCGAACGCGCCGCCGCCGAGCGCGCGCTGCTGGAACGGGAGCTGGCACTGCTCCAGGCCGACGCCTCGTCGCTGACCATGGCGGACCTGCAGACACGGGCGGCCCGGGCGTCGCTGCGCCTGGTCTCCGCCGCCAACGTGCCGCTGGCGGAGGCGGAGGTGACCGTGTTCCTGCAGGAACTGGCGCAACTGAGCCGTGTGCTGCTGCTGGAACTGCGCGGCGTGGAGCCCCGTCGCGGCGGCGGCGGCGCCATCGAGAACACCGCCCTGCGGCCCATCCGCCTGGCGGTCCGGGGCGAGAGCGACCTGGAGGGTGTCATGACGTTCCTGCAGCGCATCGAGTCGAGCCCGCTACTGCTGCGCGTCGCGGAACTGTCCATCGAACCGCAGCGCGCCGGCCGGAACGGCGAGGGCGGCATGGATGGCGTCGTCACCGTGTCACTCCAGCTCGAGGCGTACGCCGGGCCGGACATCGATTCCACCACCACGCTCCCGGAGGCAGGCACATGACCGCACCATCCAGGGGACTCCTGGCCGCGGGGGCCGCGGCTGCCGTCGCCGCGCTCGTCTTCGGCGCCGCCCTGCTCCGCGCACTGGCACCGACACCGGTAGCGTTGGGGGACGCGCCGCCCATGATGGGCGATGTCGCCACTGCCGGCGCCGTGCATGATGTCCTCGACAACGATGCACTGGAGCAGGCGCTGCAGAGCGATCCCTTCAGTCCCGCCAGGCAGCGCCCCCACCAGCGGTATCGGCTGCCCGGAGACGTGGACCCGCCGCTGCCACCGCCGCCACCCGCGCCGCCGCCGGTGCCCGAGTTCCGCGTGAGTGGAACGGCCGTCACGCCCGATGGCGGCTTTGCCGTCCTGGGCATCGGCGACGGGGCCGCCCGCATCGTAGGTGTGGGCGAGTACCTCGCCGGGTACCAGGTCGCGCGCGTTACGACGGACGCCGTCATCATGAGCAATGACGACGGGGAGGTCCGCGTGCCGGTGCCCGCACCGTCGGCCCGGATCGCCACCGCGCCGGAGCCGCCCATGCCCCGGCAGGGCCAGCAGGGCGGTGGCAGGAACCAGCAGCAGCGGCAGCAGATGACGCCGGAGCAGGCCCGCATGATGCAGCAGATCCTGGAGCGGGCACGCAGTGATGGCGCCACGCCGCAGATGCTGCAGGCCATCCAGCAGATCATCCAGCAGCGCGGCATCGAGAACTTCCAGAACTCGGAAATCGTCATCCAGGACGGCAGCATGAGGATCATGCCGCGCCGTCCGCCCGGCGGCGGTCAATAGGAGAGAACCGAATGCGACGTCGCATTACCCGCTTCATCCGCTACTCCGCCTGCGCGGTGTTCCTCGCCGTGCCGGCTTCAAGCATGACGGTGCACGCGCAGCAGCCGGTGCGTACCGTGCCCGGCGGCGTCATGCTGAACTTCCAGGATGCTGACTTCGGCTACGTTGTCGCGGCGCTGGCCCAGGCCGGTGGCATCAGCGTCACCTATACGAGCCTGCCGCAGGTGCCCGTCACCGTGCGCACGGCACAGCCCATCAGCGGCGAGGAGATCGTCGGCCTGATCCGCGGCCTGGCCCAGTCGTATGGCGTGACCGTCATCGAGACGCCGGGCATGATGCGGTTGCAGGGCACGCCGCAGGCGCAGGCGGACGACGATCCCCGACAGTTGCACATCCTCAAGCTGCGCCACGCCAGGGCACCGGTGCTGGCGAGTACGCTGCAGCAGCTCTTCGGCGCAACAGTCACTACCCGCGCCGGTCCGCAGCAGGCGCAGACGCTGGCGCAGCAACTCCGCGTCCAGCAGGCCCAGCAGGCCGGGCAGCAGCCGCAGCCCATCCAGATCGTCACCAGCGCCGGCGCTGCCAGCGCGTTCCCGGTGGTCATCGTGCCGGACGAGGTGACGAATTCGCTGTTGATCAGGGCGTCGCCCGGCGACTGGCAGGTCATGCAGCAGGCCATCCAGTCCCTGGACCTGCGCCCACTGCAGGTGGTCATCGAGGTCGTCATCGCCGAGGTCCGGCACAACAGGGAGCTGAACGTTGGCACCTCCGTCACCGCCGCGGACGCCCGGCCCCGTGCCGGCGAGACGACCGTCGGCACGTTGCCGGGCCGGCAGGAGGAGACGGATTTCTCGCTCCGCTTCGTGCGGCGCGGCAACATAGACGTCGAGGCGACGCTGTCCGCGCTGGCGGCGTCCGGCCAGGTGCGCATCCTGTCCCGGCCGGTAGTGCAGGCGCAGAACAACCAGGAGGCGCGCATCAGCGTGGGCGAGCAGCGGCCCTTCGTGCAGGTCTCCCGCTCACTGCCCACCTCCGAACCGGTGCTGGACCGGGCCGTCGTCTACCGGGACGTGGGCACGACACTGACCATCCTGCCCACCATCAATGATGACGGCTACGTGAACCTGTTTATCACGCAGGAGGTCAACAACGCGACCAGCGAGATCCAGTTCGATGCGCCGGTCATCAGCACCCGGGAGGCGCAGACGCAGATCCTGGCGCTGAACGGCCAGACCGTCGTCATCGGCGGGCTCATCGACCGGTCCACCGACCGGTCCCGGGCCGGCGTGCCATACCTGAAGGACATCCCCCTGCTGGGCTTCCTCTTCGGCACGACCCGCGAGAACGTGGGTCACAGCGAACTGTTCCTGTTCCTGACGCCGCACATCGTCGCCACGGACGACGAGGCCGAGCGCCTCAGGCGCGAGATCGAGCGCAACGCCGAACTGCTGGCGCCCATCGCGCCCATCCAGCCGCTCATCCCGCCGGCCCAGCGGACCCTGCCGCCGGACACGATCCCGCCGGGCACCATCCCGCCGGACGCGCTGCCCGAAGCCAGCCATGCGGGCTCGCCGCCGGAGTCGGATCGCGCGCCCGGCACCAGGCGCCACCCATGATGGAGATGCCCGGCACGGACGCCGTGGACAGTGAACACGTCGCGGCGTTGCTTCATGCCGCCGAGCCGCTGTCACGCATGCTCAGTGCGGAGTACCTGGAGTACCACGGCCTCATGCCGCTGGAGCGACGGGAGGACGCGGTGCTCGTGGCCACGTGGCTGGAGCGGGTGGAGCAGCAGGCGCTGGACGACCTGCGCCTGCTGACGGGCGGGCGCGTGGAACTGCTGCGCCTGCCGGAAGCCGACGTGCGCGCCGCCATCCGCCGCATCTACTCGCCCGAGGCACTCACCGCCGAGGACGTGATCGCCGGCATGGCGGACGACGGTCGCCCGCTGGCCGACGGCGACGCCGCCCTCGACGACCTCGTCAGCCTCGCCAATGAGGCGCCCGTCGTGAAGCTGGTGAACCTGCTGCTGCTGGAGGCGCTGGAGGCCCGCGCGTCCGACGTGCACCTGGAGACCTACCAGGGTGGGCTGCGCGTCCGCTACCGGATTGATGGGGTGCTGCAGGACGCGGCGGCACCGCCACGACGGCTCGCGGCCGCCGTCGTCAGCCGATTGAAGATCATGGCGGAGCTGGACATTGCGGAGCGGCGCGTGCCGCAGGACGGGCGCATCCGCCTGCGCATGCGGGACCGGCAGGTGGACGTTCGCGTGTCCACGCTGCCAACGCTGCACGGCGAGAGCGTCGTGCTCCGGCTGCTGGACAAGGAGCGCGGCCGCATCGAGCTCAATGAGCTGGGCATGGCGGCGGACACGGAGCAGCGTTTCGTCGAGGTCATCTCCCGGCCCCACGGCATCGTCCTGTCCACGGGGCCGACGGGCTCGGGCAAGACCACGACGCTCTACGCTGCCATCGACCGGATCCGCACGGGGCGGGAGAAGATCGTCACCGTCGAGGACCCGGTGGAGTACGAGCTGGCGGGCGTGCCGCAGGTGCCGGTGAACGAGAAGGTCGGCCTCAGCTTCGCCAACGCGCTGCGCGCGCTGCTGCGGCAGGATCCGGACATCATGCTGGTCGGCGAGGTCCGCGACCACGACACTGCCGACATCGCGACGCACGCGGCGCTCACCGGCCACCTGGTGCTGTCCACGCTCCACACCAATGACGCCGCCACGGCGCTCACGCGCCTCATCGACCTGGGCATCGAGCCGTACCTGGTGGCGTCCACCGTGGAGGCAGTGCTGGCGCAGCGCCTGGTGCGCCGGATCTGCGACCAGTGCAGCCATACCGTCGCCCTGACGTCCGAGCAGCGCGCGGCGCTGGCGGCTACGGAGCCCGACCTCACGCATGCCCGGGCCGGCGCCGGCTGCGCCGCCTGCCGGAACACCGGCTACCGCGGCCGCACGGGCATCTATGAGCTGCTGGTCATGGACGACGAGTTGCGGGCGGCCATGCACCAGGACGCCAGCGCCGGTGGCCTCGCGAACCTGGCCGTGGGGAAGGGAATGCGGCTGCTGCGCCAGGACGGCATGCGGCTGGTGCGGGACGGCGTCACGACGGTGGAGGAGGTGCTGCGCGTCGCCATGTAGCCGGCGGCAGCGCTGCACCTCAGAAGCGGTTCTGCTCCGCCACGTCCTGGATACGGGCCCGGACCGCGTCCGCCAGCCCGCGCCGCCGCAGCGCGGCCCATAACCGTTCCACGGTCTCCTGGTCCACCAGCCCCGGCGGCGAGCCCACCTCCGGGCCGCCCAGCTTTTCCGCCTCCCGGAACGCATTCACCGCCGTGACCAGGTCAGCGGTGTAGAAATGGCTCGTCAGGTCAGGCCGTGGTTCGGGCAGGCCGGGCCGGTAGTAGCCCAGGGCGTGAAGCATCAGGCGCAGTTGAAACACGTCGGCACCGTTGAACTGCTGCAGGGTGCGGTAGCCGAGGGTCTCCGTGACGGCGTCGTAGATGCGACGCAGCTCCGCCACCGGATTCGGGTGCTCGCATACGTCGATGTCCGTGCTGACCCGGTTCGGGCGGTGGGAGCGCCCGGGCCGCGGGTCGGCGATCACGACGGCGGCGGACTGGGCAACGCCCTTGCGGGCATCACCGCCGGCCGCCTCGCCGGCGGCGAGTGCGTCAATGAGCCGGTCCGCCAGGCGCCGGCCGCTGCCTTCCGTTGACTCGAAGCGGCGCGCAACGGCCTGGAGCACGGCGGGCCCGACGAGCAGGTTGCCCTGAGTGACGTAGTTCCGACCCGACCGGTGACCGGCCCAGGGGTGGGCCTCGGTGCCGGTGTGCTGCGCCGAACGGCCGTCTGCCGCGATGATCGCGACCTGCCGCCGGACGCGTTGGGGATCGGCGGCCATCGCCTGCTGCAGGGCCGCTTCCGGACTCAAACCCTGCTCGAGCAGGTCCAGCAGTTCCATGCCGTACTCGATGCGCGCTGCTGCCTGCGTTGCTACCGCGCCAACGCCCGCCCGCACATGGGGGACCGTATTCCCGACACACGGCACCCGTGTAGCCACTGCAACGCCGGTCTCGCCGGTTGCACGGTCCACCGCGACAATGCTGAACGTGGCAAAATACGGGTCCGCCCTGCCGGCCTCCGGCGCCTGTGCGGCGCCGGACACGGGGAGGCAGAGCAGCAATGCCATCACGCCCACGCAGGCGCGGCGCAGGCGCCGGTGCGGGCAGTCGGGACTGTTCACAATCAGCTCACGGCATGCGTGGAACGGCACGGGCGCGCGGAAGTGCGCTCCCGTGGCATCCATGATAGACGCTGCCGCAAGGACGGTGTTAACCGCGGTCTGTGGCAAGTGATGCCGGCCCGCGTTCGGGATGTTCGGACGCTTGACGGTCCCGCCAGCCGCGGCACACATTGCGTGAATACCCCTTCCCGGGAACCCGCCCATGATCGCCAGGAACGCCGTCGTTCGTTCGGTTTGTGCAGTACTGATGCTGCTGGGGCCGGCAACGGCCGCGGCCCAGAGTGTCCGGGGCCGCGTGCTGGATGCCGAGTCCGGCGCGGCCGTTGCCAGTGTGCGTGTGGAATTGCTGCTGCCGGATGGCGTCATTGCAGCCGCCGCGGTGTCCGGCAGCGACGGCGGATTCCAGCTCGCTGTGCACTCCGCCGGCGAGTACCGCCTGCAGGCGAGTCACCTGGGATACCGGACAGCGACCACGTCGCCATTCCGCATGGAACTGCATGAGCAATTGCTCGTGGACGTGACGATCTCTGCGGCGGCCATTCCCCTCGAGCCGCTGAGTATCACCGGTCGGCGTCGGGACCCGCGCCATGACCCCAGTGTGGATGGGTTTTACGCGCGGCAGCTGCTGCTGCCGCCCATAGGCAGCTCTCGCATCCTCACCCCGCTCGATCCGGAACTGGCCAGCGCCCGGGACGCCCGGGACGTGCTGACCTGGCTGGCACCCTCCCGCGTGTTCCGCGGCACCGCCACCACCGAGGGACGCGGCTGCCTCATCATCTACTGGAATGGTAACCTGGTGCCGTCCGAGGACATCGCCGAACTGTGGCTGGAGACGCCGACGGACCAGCTGGAAGGCATCGAGTACTACCGCACCCTGACAGACGCGCCTTTGCCGTTCCGCACCGTGCCGCTCTACCTCATGGAGTGCCCGCTCCACAGCGTCCTCGCACTCTGGAGCCGGACCGGCTACTACGGGGCGCCCGTGCGCGACCTGACGCCCGGCAGTGGACGGATGAATGTCGCGGCCGTGTTCTACCGCGTTGCCGGCAGCAACGCACCGGATGCCGGTGCGGGATTCGAGGTCGCCGGGCACTGGCCGGTGTCCCGCGGAATTGCCGCCGGGCTCGTGCTGCGTCGTACCGGTCACAACGTGCCGGCCGCCACTACTGAAGCAACGGTGCCCGAGGAGGGCAACCTGCCCTTCGTCACACCGCCGGGCAGACGGCCCATGACTCTCTGGACCGGCGGCCTGGAAGGCCGCCTGCTGCTGCCGGGCGTCGGCGCCGTTCGACCCGTACTGGGGGCGCGCCTGCTCATCGCGCACCGGACGCTCACCCTGCAGTCCACGTCCCAGGGCAGCGCTGATGCGCCCGTCACGTCCTGGGGCCGGGCCGTTGGCGTGAGCGCGGGGGCCGAGACCATGCTCCTCGGCCGCTTCGCCCTGAACGTTTCCGCCGGACACGATCGGCTGTTTTTCGACCCGTACGACGACCTGGAGAGACGCTGGAACCCCACGGCGTCACGGTGGGGAGGCACGTCGCTCCGTATCGGTTTCGGCTACGCGATTCAGCGCTGAATGTTGCCGTGGCCGGTCCGGGTTCCTTATGATCCCCGAACCTGCCGCGCAGCGGAACCGGCTGCGCCCCTGCCATTGCACGCCTGGAGGGCACGATGCTGAATGTCGGACGACGGACGTGGATCGCACTGGTCGTGACGCTGCTGATGACCACTGGCTGCGCCTCGGGAGGCCCGGCCATGGAAGGAGACAGCGCCGCCGCGACGGAGGGCACCGTACTGCGCGTCCACAACACCGATGAGGCCGGCCAGCAGCTGACCATCTACCTCGTTCCCCCCGTCGGCGAGATGAAGCGCATCGGTACGGTGGCGCCACAGCAGTACCTCACGGTGACCCACGAGGATGGCCAGGGCCGGTTTTCCCTCCGGGCCGAGCGGCCTGATGGCAGTCGTATCACGTCGCCGACATTCAATGTCGTGAGCGGCACCTACACCTGGGACATCGCGTTGCGCCGGGTTGACCGCGCCCGCTGAACGCGGCATCGGGGGCAGCCGCCCGGTGCATGGCGCGGCTGCCCCCGCGACTTCATCCAATAACTGAGTATGCCATCGGTGCGCGGCGGCTTTGCGCTATGGGCCGGTGCGCTGGCCCTGGCCCTTGCATTCCTGGCCGTGGACAGTGCGCACCGGCTCCGATCCATCGGGCTGCTGTCGACGCTGCGAATCACCGATGCGCCCGCGCCCGCGGCAGACCCGATGTCTCCAACCGGGTACGAGGCGCGACAGCACCGCCTTGTCCTGCCCCCCGCGGGCACGGACGGGTACCACTGGATCATGCAGACGGAGCGGATGCTGGCGGGCGACGGACTGCGCATACGGCATAGCGAGGTGGACAATGCGCCGGACGGCCGCGAAGTCCACTGGAGCAGCCCGCTGCGCTGGTGGCTGGGCGGGCTGGCCCTCGTTCGCAAGGCGACGCACCCTCATCTTACACATGCCCGCGCGCTGGAGCAGGTTGCGCCCGCCGCTGGCGCCATGCTCCTCGCCG
Source organism: Longimicrobiales bacterium (assembly GCA_035461245.1). Lineage (GTDB taxonomy): Bacteria > Gemmatimonadota > Gemmatimonadetes > Longimicrobiales > RSA9 > SH-MAG3. The sequence goes on from DATHVP010000030.1 coordinate 22,309, forward strand.
CACTGCTCCTGATTCTCACGCCGCTGATCGCCCGATGGTTCGGCGCGCCGGCGGCCGCCGTGTTCGTCCTGGCCTGGGTCGGCGTGTTTCCCCTCTATGAAGCGTTCATGGTGGGCATCGTGGACCACCACGGCATGCTGGCCGTGTGCTGCTTCCTCGGCCTCGTCCTGCCGGTGCGCGGTGGCAGCGGATGGCTCGAGGATGGCCGGTCGCCCCACCGGGTACGACGGTGGTTTGCCGTGGCCGGTGTCGTATCCGGAGTGGGGCTCTGGATCAGCGCTGCCGTGATGCTGCCGGTCATCATCGCCACAGGGGTGGCGGGCGTGCTGGCCGCCGCTCTGACTCGACCGGAAGCGCCGGGCGGTGCCGGCCCACGTCGCGCACTGATGCCCGACCTGTGGCGCGTCTGGGGCGTGGCCGGTGCCGCCACCGCCTTCACGGCCTGGCTGGTTGAGTACTTCCCCGGCGACATGGGCATGCGCCTTGAAGTGAATCATCCACTCTACGCCCTCGCGTGGATAGCCGGCGCCGACCTGACGTCACGCCTGGCCGGTTGGCTCGGCGAGTCCCGGACGAAGGCGGTCCCGGGCGCCGGGGGGGGCGGGGAGGATGGCCCGCCTGGATTCCGTGATTTCCTGCGCCGGCACGGGCGCTGGGTGCTGCCCGAACTCGGCGTCCTCCTGGCCGTCCCCGGCATCGTGCTGGCTACGGGGGCGGCCACATTCGGACTGGCTGACCCGTTCCTGCGCGGACTGCACCACCAGTTCATTGCCGAGTTTCAGACCCTGCCCAGCCATCTTACGGGCGCTTCGGCCCTGCATATCGTGCAGGGTACCGGTCTGCTCCCGCTGGCGCTGCTGCCCCTTGCCGCGCTGGTCCTCAAGGCCTCGGGTAGCCGGGCGGGTATGCGGGTCCTCGGCAGCGCCATGGTCCTGGCTGGACTGGCATTTGTCCACGCCCTTGCCGTGCCCGTCGCGGCAGGGCTGGTGCCGGGGAGCCGCACCCTGGTGCATCTCGCTGCTCTCGCCATCACTGCAGCGACCTTCTGCCTGCTCTTCCTGCTGCCGTACCGCAGGATCGTGGTGAGCACGGCCGCTCCGCGCCCGGGCCCTGCGTTGGTTGCGGGCACCATCCTCACGGTCGTGCCGGCCCTGGTCCTGCTCGCGCTTTCCTTTGCACAGGTGCGCTGGATAGGAAGCGCAGCCGCGGCCACTCTCGCGCTGCTCGTCACCATGGCACAAGGCTGGGCACAGGCCTCCGGGAACGGGAGGCGCGCCGTCACTGTCCTCCTCATCGCCATGCTCGTGCCCTTTCCGCTTTTGACGGCGGCCTTCCCCTGGCGCCACGGCTACGCCGGACCGGACGATGCCCCGCAACTCGCCGTGCGGGACGCCGCCTACACACTGCGGCACCACGCCGGCGGCCGCGACGCCGTGGTCCTCAGCGGACCCACCACCACCAGCTGGCTCATCTGGTTCGGCGGGTTCCGCGGCGTGGGCACATTGTACTGGGAGAACGTCGAGGGGCTCCGGGCAGCAGCTGACCTTTTCAGGACGGAGTCGGCCGAAGAGCTGAGGCTCCGCCTCCGACGGCTCAATGTCAGCTACATCGTCGCGCCCTCATGGGACCCCTTTGCCGCCAGCTTTGCCCTGCCACCGGGAGCCGACAGCTACATCCTGCCGCTGGAATTCATGACGCCCGTTGTCGCCGCACTTCGCGGTACGTCCCTGCGCCTCTACGAGGTCCGACACGAGGACCCGCCTCGCGAGTAATTTCCGCTGAGCAGATCAGCTTTACCTCTTGCGGCGCCAGGTGAGCGGGTGTAATCTGTCGACAGTTGCTCGCAAACTTCCGAGCATGAAGGACACCGCCCCGAGCGGTGCACCGACAGCCCGTCGCCCGGCTGTCATCAATACAATCGCTGGCGTAAACGGTCCGATGCCAGCCTGACCCTGAAATCACAGCGAAGCGTCACGACCCCACGTGTGGCAATGTCACGAATCAGGCACTTCAATCGTTAAACGTTTAAGCGTGCGCTGTTGTATGCAAAGCCGCCTGCCCGCTTGAATACATGGCCCGCCCACCCCGCGGTTTCCGCGAGGTGGAGCACTTCAGGGCGACACCGGCCGATGACCGGCCGTGCAGTTTTTTGCAAGTCGCAGCAACAGTTCTCCACCTTTTCGAAGGAGGCCGTGTGACTCCCCGCGCCATATTGCTGGCTGCCGCGCTGATAGCCGCTGCAGCCGTCCCGGCGCAGTCCCAGCAGCAGACGGGACAGCTGATTGTAAATGCCCGGGACAGGTTGTCAGGTGAACCGCTGAGTGGTGCCCAGGTCTCACTGCAGGGTGCCCGCGAGGCAGGTGGCGTGACCGACGAGCGGGGGCGCTTCATGTTCCCCGCGCTGCCGGCAGGCACGTACACCGTGCAGATTACCTTCATCGGCTACGGTGACGCGCGCCGTAACGATGTCGCGATCCAGGCGGGTCAGACGACGACCGTGAATTTCGAACTGGAGACGGCAGTCCTGTCGCTGCAGGAGGTGGTCGTCTCCGGTGTCATCGATCCGACGGCGGGCATGAAGCTGCCGTTCACGGTGTCGAAGGTCTCCACTGAGCAGCTGCAGGTGCCGACGGTGAACTCGGCGCTTGCGTCCATTCAGGGCAAGGTGGCGGGCGCCAACATCCAGCGGGCCAGCGGCCAGCCGGGGGCGGGCGTCAACATCATGCTGCGCTCGGCGACATCGTTCGAGGGCAGCAACAGCCCGCTCATCGTGGTGGACGGCGTGATCATCGCCCGCGACCTGAACCGCACCACTGCGGACATCGAGGCGCTGGACATCGTTGACATCGAGATCATCAAGGGCGCCGCGGCGGCGTCCCTCTACGGATCTCGTGCCGCCGCGGGCGTGGTGTCCATCACCACGGACCGGGGCCGCAACACGCCCCAGAACCAGACCCGGGTGTCGTCGCGGACAGAGTTCGGCAGGGATTTCCTGGCGGGCCGGACGCCGGTGACACATTCGCACCATTACCTGATGGACGCTGCCGGCACGACGCTGCTGAACTCCGACGGCGAGCCGGTGGGCTGGGGCGGACGCACGGCGCGGACCGTCAGTGAATACGGCGGCGGCGCCCGGATGATGGACCAGGCGTACCCCGGGCAGATCTATGACAACCTGGCGGCGGTGTACAATCCGGGTCAGTACCTCAACCAGAACTTCACGGTCTCCCAGAACACCGAGAGCACGACGTTCCTGGTTGGGATCACCCGGCTGGACCAGGAGGGCGCACTCGCGAACAACCGCGGCTTCTGGCGCAACACGGGCCGCTTCTCCCTGGACCACCGTGTGGGCAAGCTGAGCCTGTCGTTCACCGGCGCGCACACCCGGCAGTACCGGGACGAGATCTCGGGCAACCCTTACACGTCAGTGCTGACGTACCCGGCCTACGTGGACCTGACCCGCAAGGGCCCCGACGGCCAGTATCTCCAGCAGCCTGATGAAACGGTGGAGGTGGAGAACCCCATCTGGCGGCAGTCAACCCGGGACAACTACACGGCCCGTACACGTACCCAGGGCAGCCTGAGTGCCCGCTACGCGCCTGTGAACTGGCTCATGGTTGATGCCCAGCTCAGCTACGACCGGGCGGACGGCAAGGAGCAGGTCTACGTGCCCAAGGGCATCCCCGACCTGACCGGCGAGGAATCGTCCGGTGGCCGGCTCGACCTGCTGCACCGTGAGAACAACGCCTACAACGGCGCGGTCGGGGCCACGTTCCTGCGCCAGTTCGGCGAACTCAACACCCGCGTCTCCGCTCGCGGCACGTTCGAGCAGGAGAACCGCGAGACATTCAACGCCGACGGCCGCGACTTCCTGGTCACCGAGATCCGGGACCTTACTGCGGCTTTGACCCTGTTTGACATGCAGTCGTCCACCAGTGACGTGCGCGCCAACGGCATGTTCGTGGACGTCGGTCTGGACTACAAGGACCGCTACATCGGCTCCTTCCTCGTGCGCCGGGACGGCAGTTCGCTGTTCGGGCCGCTCGAGCGGTGGCACACGTACCGTCGCGCCAGCGCGGCGTACCTGATCTCCCGCGAGGAGTGGTTCCGCGTCCCCTTCATCGACGAGTTGAAGTTCCGGTATGCCATGGGTGAGGCTGGTGGCCGGCCGGGATTCGCGTGGCAGTATGAGACATGGCTTGTCAGCCGCAGCGCGGGCCTGAGCAAGAGCACGGCCGGTAACCCTGCGCTGAAGCCGGAGTTCACCCGCGAGCATGACTGGGGCATCGACCTGATTGCCTTCGGCAACCGCATGCAGCTGGAACTGGTGTACGCGAAGCAGCACACGAAGGACAACATCATCGTGCTGCCGGCCACGGTCATCAGCGGCTACAACAGCTTCCGCGCCAACGCCGGTGCCATGGAGGGCCGCACGTATGAGATGACGCTGACGGCGTACCCCATCCGCCGGCAGAACCTGACATGGAGCATCAATGCCATTGCCGACAATTCCCGGCACACCCTGACGGAGTGGGGTCGCGCCTGCTTCTGGGGCTCCAACGCAGGGCGCACGCACGAGTTCACCTGTGCCGGCGAACAGGCCGGTAACTTCTGGGTGCAGCGCACGGCCCGCTCGCATGACGAGCTTCCGTCCTGGCTGCAGGACCGCCGTGACGAGTTCGACATCAATGACGAGGGCTACCTGGTGTGGGTCGGTCGGAGTGCCGATGGCACGCCCAACACGTGGCGTGACGGCATCAGCACGGCGGCGGACGCCCAGGCCTGCGCCGGCAGCGCCGGCAGCATCAGCAACGGCTGTGGCTGGGGCTCGTTCTTCTCGGAGAACGGCTTCACGTACCGCTGGGGCGAGCCATTCCGTGCCTGGAACGAAGAGGAGGATCAGGTCCATCGCGTACTGGGCGGCAACAGCCTGCCGGATCTCGGCTTCGGCTTCGGCTCGAACCTGCGCTATCGCGGCTTCTCCACCTATCTCGGCTTCCGGGGCCAGCTCGGCGGCAAGGTCTACAATGACGCCAAGCAGTGGTTCTACAACCAGCTGCGCCACGGCGACCTGGACCAGATGGGCAAGGCCGATGAGGCCAAGAAGCCACTGGACTACTACCAGCGTGGCCTCGCCAACGGCAACTCGGGCTGGGTTGACACATTCCTCGAGGACGGCACGCACCTGAAGCTCGGTGAGGCCCGCGTCTCGTATCGTTTCCAGCAGGACCAGCTGCGCCGACTGTTTGGCAGCCTGGCGCCGAGCCAGCTGACGCTGGGCGCCAACGGGCGCAACCTGTTCACACTGCAGAAGTACAGCGGGCTCGACCCAGAGCGCGGCTCGCCGCTCTCCCGTGTCGAGAGCGTAGGCTACCCGCACCTGCGGAGCTTCACCATGACCCTCGACATCGTCTTCTGACGAGCGGAGGAATCAGGAATGCTGAGATATATCCGAGCGGTTATGGCAGTCGTGCTCGCCGGTAGCATGAGCGCCTGCCTGGACCTCGACGTGACGAATGAGAACCTGCCGGACCGCAGGCGCGCGCTCTCCAATGCGGATGACGTGGAGAGCATCCTCGGCCTGAGCACGTGGCGGCGCTGGTATCAGCCGATGCACAGCCTCGCCAACATCGCCAACCCGTTCCCGCTCATTGCGGGAGAGGCCGGTACGACGGCGACGGTCATGAGCGTGCACTGGGCGCAGGATCCGCCCATCCCGTACCGCAATGACGAACTGGCCTCACAGGTCTGGATGCCACGCCACGGCTACGACCAGTGGTCCCAGTGCGTGTCCAACGCCAATGACGCCATAGCCCAGATCAACGAGGGCATGCGCATCATGACCACTGACGGCGAGGGGACGACGATCGCGGACAACACGGATCGCGCCTGGTCCTGGGGCAAGCTGTGGCAGGGTGTCTGCATCGGTTACCTGGCCAACTTCCTGGACCGTTTCCCCATTGCCACCGAGGAAACGGAACTGCCGTTGCGCTGGGAAGACCTGGCCGAGTGGGAACGCAGCCAGATGCTGGAGCGGAACGCCAGCCAGCACCTGCCACTGGCCATCGAGGCCATCGAGGATGCCATCCAGCGGATGGAGACCGGCGATCAGTGGCAGCTCCCGCCGACGTGGGTGCCTGGCCAGACGTACAACAACCAGGACATCATCGAGCTGGCGCATACGATGATCGCCCGCATCCTCATCTACCACGCCCGAACGCCGGCTGAACGGGCCGCGGTAGACTGGGACAAGGTGCTCTACCACACCGAGCGCGGCCTGACCTACGACTGGGGTCCGGTGCTGCAGGATGGCGTGATAACGGACCCCAGCTATCTGGCCCGTCTCAACAACACGGGTTCCGGCAGCTTCCGGATCAGCTATTACACCATCGGGCCAGCGGACCAGTCCGGAGGCTATCAGAACTGGCTGACCACGGAGCCGCGTGAGGACGCCGACCGCTTCCTCATCGAGACGCCGGACCGGCGCATCACGGGTGACACGCCCACGTCCAACGGCGCGTACCTGCGTTACGTGACGGCGACGGGTGGCTACAACACGCAGATGGGGCTGCAGTACCGGAGCTGGTACGGCTGGTGGCGTCGCCTGAACTATCAGGGCGCGAACCACCTGGCTGGCCACTTCGCGCTGGCCACCGCAGACGAGAACCGGCTCTACCGGGCCGAGGCCATGCTGCGCAAGGGAATGCTGCAGGAGGCAGCAGACCTCATCAACGTGACCCGCACACGAGGCCATTCCGTGGGTACCACCGTGTGGGCAACGAACCTGCCGCCGGTAACGCCGGACGGCGTCCCCGAGGTGGACGGCCAGTGCGTGCCACGTCGGGCGAACGGTGAGTGTGGCGACATCTGGGACGCGCTGATGTACGAGCGTGACATCGAGCTCATGGGCATCGAGCCGACCCGCGCATGGATGGACCGGCGTGGCTTCGGCCAGCTCCGTGACGGCGTGTGGGTGGAATTGCCCATCCCGGCACGCTACCTGTCGTCACTGGGCGTGCCGACGTATACCTTCGGTGGAGTCGGCGGTGACGGCGCTGCCGTCTGCACTGCGCCGCTGACCTGCCTGCCATAGGCGGCTGACGGGCGGCGAGTACGGTGGGTGGAGCCCGCGCCTGTGCGGGCTCCACCTTCACTCACATGTAGCGAGGTAGGAAATGCTGCAACGTTTGGTGCTGCTGCTGGTCGTGCTGGGCCTGGCCGCCTGTGCATCGGGCCGTGGTGGCACTCCGCTGTACCGGCGGGACATCGGCACGGCCACGGGGCCGGACGCCATCAACCTGGCGGAGCAGGTGATCCATCGATACGGCTACCAGATCGAGCAGGCGGACACCACGCCTGCAATCCACATTGTCACCCACTGGCGTCCTCGCCAGACCATGCAGGACGAGCAGGCCCTGGGCATCACGGCAGCAGAAAACCGGATCCTCGTCATGGGACGGGCCCGTGGCCTGACGGAGCTGGGCGGACTGTACCACCTGACCATGACCATCGAGAACCGAGTCCAGGTGGCAGGTGAGGCCAACTGGACGGAGACGCTGAACACGGAGATGTTCCGGTCCTACGCGGATGGGATTACGGACGATTTCCGGCAACTGGTGGCGAACATAGGCGTTCGCCGCTTCTGAGGCGTTCATGGCCCGAGCCGGGCTCATGGGGGTGCTTCTGGCGGCGCTCCTGATCGCGTTGCCGGACCAGGGGGCCGCCCAGGTCGTGCACGGGCGAGTCGTGCTGGCGGGCACCGAGCAGCCCCTGGCAGACGTGCTCGTGCGGCTGCATTTCCCCGACGGCCGGCAGGCCGCGACCACCGTGACGGACAGTGCCGGCGGGTTCCGCATGCGGGCCCCGAGCCTCGGCTCCTTTTCCATGTCGGCTGAGCTTATCGGCATGGCGCCGGTGTCCACCGCGCAGGTGCGCCTCAACCTGTCTGAGGAGGTAGAGGTGGAACTGGCCATGTCAGAACAGCCAGTGCCTCTCGACCCGCTCACCGTAAAGGGCCGGGCGGAAATCGATATCGGCTTCCTCGCCGGTTACTACGAGCGCATCGAGCGGCAGCAGCGCCTCGGCATCGGCCACGTCCTGACACGGGACCGGATCGAGGAACGCGCGGCACTGGACGTGGCGGACCTGCTGCGGGAATTGCCGGGCGTGCATGTCGTCCAGGGCATGCGGCAGGTGCAGAGCATCCTGTTCCGCGGCGGCGCCCGCGGCGAATGCGTGCCCAGGGTCTATCTCAACGGTATCCTGCAGAACCGGGGCGGAGCCGCCGGGGACCTGGCCGCGGTGGACGAGACGGTTCGCCCCTACGACCTGGAAGGCCTGGAAGTCTATCGAGGGGTCAGCGAGATGCCGGCTGAATACTATGATGACACGCGCTGTGGCGTGATCCTCCTGTGGACGCGCCGCGACGCCGATGGCGGCAGCCCCACCACTCGACGCCGGCTCCTGTTCGCCCTGGCGGGTGGTGTCGCGTTTGTCCTGCTGTTCATGCGCTGAACATCTTGACGCGCGAGGGGGCACCCGCCATAATCTACCCAGCGCGGCGATTTTTACCCGACTTGACGGGCCGCGCGACGGGGCCGAACGAGGCTCACCGTGAAATCCGTCTAAGTCGCGGGAATGGGCCTGCGACGAACGAGTCGCGGGCCCTTTTCCATGCGGCCGGCGATGGGATCAACACTGCAGCAGGGGACGCAACAGGTCATGGCCGACGCACAGCATTACACGTTCACCTCGGAATCCGTGTCGGAGGGGCACCCCGACAAGGTCGCCGACTACGTCTCGGACTCCATCCTCGACGCGTACCTGGAACTGGATCCCCACGCCAAGGTCGCGTGCGAGACACTGGTCAAGGAGAACCGCCTGATCCTCGCCGGTGAAATCACCGCCGAGGCAGGTGTGGCCCAGCGGATCAATCACGCGGAAATTGCCAGGCAGGCGGTGCGGGACATCGGCTATACCGAGGCCGGCCAGCCCTTCAACGCCGCCACCATCGAGATCATGGACCTGCTCACGGAGCAGTCCCGGGAGATCAATGAGGCAGTGGTCAAGGCCGACGCCATGGAGCAGGGCGCCGGTGACCAGGGCATCATGTTCGGCTACGCCACGGACGAAACGCCCGAACTCATGCCCCTGCCCATCCTGCTGTCCCACCGGCTGGCCCGTGTCCTCGCGGAGCATCGGCACCGCAACGCCGTGGACTGGCTGCGCCCCGACTCGAAGACCCAGGTCACGGTGACGTACGCCGAAGGCGGTCCCGTGCGCGTCACCGACGTTCTCATATCCACGCAGCACCGCGAGCACATAAGCCAGCCGGCGATCCGGGACTTCATGGCTGAGCACATCGTGCCTGCCGCGCTGGGTGAATGGTACCACGATGGCATCAACCTCATCGTGAATCCGTCCGGGAAGTTCACCCACGGCGGACCCAGTGCTGACGCCGGCGTGACCGGGCGCAAGATCATCGTGGACACGTATGGCGGAATGGGCCGCCACGGCGGCGGCGCCTTCAGCGGTAAGGACCCCAGCAAGGTGGATCGCAGCGGCGCGTACTTCTGCCGCTACGTCGCCCGGAAGCTCGTACTGAATGGCCTCGCGAAGCGCGCCGAGATCCAGGTGGCCTACGCCATCGGCGTTGCCCAGCCCGTGTCCGTGAAGGTGGATACCTTCGGCACCGGCGACGAGGCGCGGGCCGCCGAGTTCGTCCGCTCCTTCGACTTCCGTCCGGCCGCCATCATTGACCGGCTCGACCTGCGCCGGCCCATCTACCGGAAAACCACGAACTACGGCCATTTCGGCAAGCCGGAGCTGCCCTGGGAAACGCCTAACGGCGCCGTCGCCCGGGAACCAGTAGCCGCGGCCACAGCCACCGGCTGAGTCAGAGCACAACCCGGCGCCCGCGGGCGGAGGCGAAGGCAGACCTCACCGCGGGCGGCGGCCCGCTCCGGATGGCGGATGGCGGCGGATAAGCCGCGAGAATCGCGGTCAATCCCGCGGCGAGTCCCTCCGTAGCGGGATTTCATGTCCGCAGCGGCTACCTCCCCAGGCGACTTTTCCCGAACCCGGCCCAGGCCCCGCCCGGGAACCCCGGTCGGCCTTCCGGGTCTTCAACGTTTTCGGTCCTTCGCGCGTCAGTATACAGAATCGTGCGTCCCGGCGGGGCGCGTGCCATACTTCGAGGAGTCTACTCGACATGCTGTTGCAGGCTGCGCGGCCCCGGCGATACACGACGCCGGGCGCCTTCCTCATATTGCTGCTGGTGCTGGCGTCGCCCTCACGGGCGCAGGACGCGCCGGTCATGTCCCTGGACCAGGTGATACGGCTGGCGGTGGAACAGGACCCGGCGGCAGTCCAGGCCGAGGCGGCCATGGCCAATGCCCGGACCGACGTGCTGCAGGCCCGGGGCACCTGGCTGCCGACACTCACATCCCTGACCCGCTACAACAATTCCAGCAACCAGCGCTTCGACCAGACCACCGGCCGGCTGGTGTCGGAGAGCTACACGGCGCAGCTCAATGCCGGCTACGACGTCTTTACCGGCGGACGCCGGCTGCTGGGCCAGCGCAGTGCCGGTGCGGCCCTGGACGCGGCGGACGCGCAGTATGCGTCCCAGCGCTTTGCTACCATCCAGCGGGCGACGGAGGTCTTCTACGCGGCTGCGGCTGCCGCGGACATCGTGGCGGCGGCGGAGCAGCGACTGCAGCGGGCGCGGGAGCAGATGACGGCGGCGGAGACGAGGCTGGAGCTGGGCACGGCCACCCAGTCCGACGCATTGCGGGCGGAGATCGAGGTGGGCAACGCCGAGGTCGCGCTGCTGGACGCCGAGTCATCGCTGCGCAACACGACGCTGGAGCTGGGTCGGCTGGTGGGCCTGGGTGGCCAGGTGCAGCCGTCCCCGGAAGCGTTGCCGGCGTCGGGCCCGACCCTGCCGCCGCTGGAGACGCTCATCGCCCGGGCGACGTCGGCGTCGCCGTCGGTGGTGGCGGCGGACGCATCACTGCGGCTGCGGCGCGCAGAGCGGCTGGCGTCGTTCACGCCGTACCTGCCCACCGTGCGCGTGACCGGCGGCTATGACTGGTTCTCCTTCGATTTCCCTCCTGAGCAGCGGAGCTGGAGCATGGCAGTGACGGCGTCATTGCCCATCTTCAACGGGTTTCAGCGAGAAGCCACCGTGCAGCGGGCGCTGGCGGCGGAACGGGTGGCGGAGGCGCGCCGGAGGGACGCGGAAATCCAGGCACGCGTGGCCGTGGAGTCGGCGGCGTCAGAGATCACGTCCACGGAACGCCGCGTGGCCATCGCCGACCGGGCCGTGGTGCTGGCCCGGGAGGACCTGCGCGTGCAGGAGGAACGCTACACCATGGGTGTGGCCACGATCCTGGATCTGCAGACGTCGCAGGTGAACCTGTCGGACGCGGAAGTGAACGCCGTGCGGGCGCGCCAGGCGCTGGGCTCCGCCGTGGCACGGCTGGAAGCAATACTCGGACAGCGACTGCGTGAGGAACCATAAATGGGTGTGTGGCGGATGAAGCTCGTCCCGATGATGGGCGCCGTGACAACGGCGGTACTGCTGGCGGCATGCGGCGGCAATAACGATGAGCCGCAGACGGCGCAGGCGTCGCCCGGCGGCGGACCCGGCGGCATGATGGGTGGTGGCGGTGCCCGCGTTGTGGTAGTGGAAGTGGAGCCGGCCAGCCGTGGCAACATCGCCCGGCAGGTGACGGTGTCCGGCGTGGTCGAGCCGGTCCGCGTGGTCGGCGTCAACAGCCAGCTGGCCGGCGCTGTCAACGCAGTCCAGGTCCAGGAGGGTGACCGCGTCCGCGCCGGCACCGTGCTGGCGCGCATGGACTCCCGGGAGATCGAGGCGCAGCTCGCGTCGGCGCAGGCGTCGTTCGACGTGGCAAAGGCCGCCTACGAGCGCGCCGAGCAGCTCCGCGAGCGGCGCGTCATCACGCTGCCGGAGTACGAGCGGGAACGCACCGCGTACGCCGCCGCACAGGCCCAGGTGGAGCAGCTGCGCACGCGCGTGGGCTACGCCACCGTGCGGGCGCCGGTGACCGGCGTCATCACCGACAAGAACGTGGAAGCCGGCGACGTCGTCGGCAACCAGGCCCGGCTCTTCACCATCGCCGATGACTCGGAGCTCGTGGCGCGGGTCGGCGTCTCGGAACTCGACGTCGTGGAACTCGACCAGGGCGACCCGGTGACCATTACGCTGGACGCGTTCCCGAACCAGGCGCTGGCCGGGAGGATCCGTCGCGTGTTCCCGAGCGCCGACCCCACGACGCGGCTGGTGCCGGTGGAGGTGGTGTTCGACGCGCAGAGCGCCCGCTTTGCCCGCCCCGGCTTCCTTGCCCGTGTGACCTTCGACCTGGCCACCAGCCAGAACGTGCTGCTGCTGCCGGTGCAGGCCGTGCTCGGCGCGCAGGGCTCGCAGGCCGTGTTCATCGTGGACGACGAGAGCCGGGCCCAGCGGCGTCCCGTGGTGACCGGGCTGACGTCCCGAGGCCGCGTCGAGATCGTATCGGGCATTGACGACGGTGATCCCGTCATCGTCATCGGCAATGCCAACCTTCGTGAGGGAATGACCGTGCGCGTCGCCGGTCGGGACCAGCCCCAGTCGCTGGGGGACCCGACGCCGGCCTCCGCCGGCGCGGTGCCCGCGGAAACGGGCACGACCGGTGGTGACGCGGCGGCAGCAGCAGTGGGGAGGAGCGGACCATGACGGAGCAGCGGAAGCAGGATGGCAGCCGGCCGCAGGCGGAGGGCCGGCAGGATGACCACGATGGGCAGCAGCACGCCGCCCCGGGCCGGGCCCACCGCGGCCTGCCGAGCCTGTCCATCCGCCGGCCTGTGGGCACGCTCTGCCTGACGTCCGTCGTCATCGTGCTGGGCATCTTCTTCCTCGGCAAGCTGCCGCTGGACCTGCTGCCCAGTATCACGTACCCGCAGATCCGCGCCAACATCACCAACCGTGGCGTCGACCCGGAGGTGCTGGAAGAGACCGTGGCCAAGCGGGTCGAGGCCTCACTGGCCACGACCGAGAACCTGACGCGCATCGAGACGGACATCTCCGAGGGCCGCGTCGGCATCAACCTCCACTTCGCGTACGGTACGGATGTAGACTTCGCGCTGCAGGACGCGTCGAAGAACCTGGACCGGGCCCGCTCCGCCATCCCGCAGGAGGCGGATCCGCCGACGATCTTCAAGTTCGACCCGTCGCAGGCGCCCATCTATGACGTGGCCTTCTCGTCCTCGCAGCGTGACCTCGTCTCACTGCGGGACTGGGTGGACCAGCGGCTGCGGCCGCAGCTCTTGACCATCGAAGGCGTCGCGTCGGTGGACGTTTCCGGCGGGTTGGTCCGTGAGATCCGGGTCACCCTGGACCAGGAGCGCCTGCGGTCGTATGGGCTCACCGTGTCGCAGGTCATTGACGCCATCCGCCAGGCGAACCAGGACGTGGCCGCCGGCCGCGTCGCCGGGCCGACCCACGAGATCGTCGGCGTGACGCATGGCAAGTTCCAGTCGGTGGATGATGTCAGGGGCGTGCTCCTCAACGTGCGGGGCACGCGCATCCCGCTGTCGGAAGTCGCCACTGTCGAGGACACGCACCGGGAGCAGCGCCTGTGGGCGCGGCTGGACGGCGTACCCGCCGTGCGCATGTCCGTGCGCAAGCAGCCTAATGCCAACACGGTGAAGGTCGCCGAGCAGGTGGACGCGCAGCTCGCGGCCCTCGACGCGTCGCAGTTCATCCCGGCGGACGTCAACTACGCCACTATCCAGAACCAGGCCGACTTCATCCGCAACTCCATCAACTCGGTGCGGAACGCGGCCCTGGCCGGCGCGATCCTGGCCATGTTCGTGGTACTGCTGTTCCTGGGGTCGCTGCGCAAGACGTTCGTCATCGGCATGGCCATACCCATCGCCATCCTGGCCACCTTCGTGATGATGGGGCTGGGCGAACTGACGCTGAACATCATGTCGCTGGGCGGCCTGGCGCTGGGCGTCGGCCTGCTCATCGACAACTCCATCGTCATGCTGGAGAACATATTCCGGCACCGCGAGGAAGGTAACGAGGACGCCGAGGAGGCTGCCCACCAGGGTGCGGCCGAGGTGCAGAGCGCCGTCATCGCGTCCACCGCCACGAACCTGGCGGCCGTGGTGCCGTTCCTGCTCATCAGCGGTCTCGCGGCGCTCATCTTCCGGGAACTGATCCTCACCATCTCCTTCGCCATCCTGGCGTCGCTGATGGTGGCGCTTACCGTGGTGCCCATGCTGTCGGCACAGTTCGCGAAGGTCCGGTTCCAGAGCGGGCTGCACACGTTCAAGCCACTGGTCTGGTTCGACAACGGCATTGGCGGCCTGCGGAACCTGTACGGCCGCATTGCGCCGCGCGTGCTGCGCTACCGCTGGGGCGTCATCGGCGTGGCCGTGCTGGCGCTGTGGGGCGTGAGCCGGTTGACGGCGGACCTGGGCAACGAGTTCCTGCCCCCCGTGGACGACGGCAACGCCTCCGTCATGGTCCGCATGCCCGTCGGCGCTTCGGCGTCAGAGACGAACCGCATCACCCTCGAGGTCGAGGAAATGGTCCGGCAGATGCCGGGCGTGAAGACCCAGTTCGCCACCGCTGGTGGCATGCAGTGGGGCGGCTCCACCAGCGAGAACGCTGGCCGCGGTTCCATCACCGTCGTGCTGGAGGACGCCGGCGGCCGGGGCCTGTCCGCGCAGCAGTGGGTGCAGGAGATGCAGCAGCGCGTGACTGACCGCGGCTTTGCCGGCGTGAACATCTTCGTGCGGCCGCCCAGCATCCGCGGGTTGCGCACGAATACGTCCGGCTCACCCGTCGCTCTGACCATCACCGGCGACGACCTGGGCGTGCTGCGCACCATTGCCGAGGACGTGTCGTTCCTGCTCAGGGGCATCCCCGGGCTGGAGAACCTGGATCCGTCCGCCGACGAGGGCACGCCCCAGCTCGCCATCGAGCTGGACCGGGAGCGGGCCGGTTACCTCGGCCTGAACGTCGCCACCGTCGGTCAGACGCTCCGGACCGCCCTGGACGGCACGGTCGCCACGCGCTTCGCATCCGGCAACCAGGAGTTCGACCTGCGTGTCCAGCTGCCGCGGGAGCAGTTCACCAGCCCCGAGGACATCGGCTCGGTGGCGCTCTTCCCCGGCCTTGCCGGTGGGGCGCCCATCTACCTGCGGGACGTGGCCCGGGTCTACACCGCGGCCGGACCCACGACCATCAACCGGGAGAACCAGAACCGGATCTTCCGCCTCACCGGCGACGTCATCAATGAGGTCGCGTCGGTGACCGCCGTGAATGACTCCATCCGCGCGCGGCTGGCCGGCTTCGAGATTCCCGACGGCTACGGCATCATCATCGGCGGCGAGGAAGAGGCCATCCGGGAGAACAACAGGCAGCTCGCCATCGTCGTGGGGCTGGCCATCTTCCTGGTCTTCGTCGTCATGGCCGTGCAGTACGAGAGTGTGGTGAACCCGTTCGTCATCATCTTCGCCATCCCCCTCTCGCTGGTGGGCGTGGGCACACTGCTCTGGCTCACGGGCACGCCGAAGAGCGCGCCAGTGCTGCTGGGTGTCATCCTGCTGGCGGGCATTGTGGTTAACAACGCCATCCTGCTGGTGGAGTATACCGAGCAGGCCCGCAGGCGCGGCATGGACCGCCTCAGTGCGGTGGTCCAGGCGGGCACCACGCGCCTGCGCCCCATCTTCATGACCACGCTCACGACCGTCAGCGGCATGCTGCCGCTGGCACTGGGCATCGGCCAGGGCTCCGAACTCATGCAACCGCTGGCCATCGCCGTCGTGGGTGGGCTCAGCGTGTCCATGCTGCTCACCCTGTTCGTCGTGCCCAGCGCCTACCTCATCTTCAACACCGCGGCCGAGCAACTGGGCGTGTTCCTGACGGGCCGCAAGCCCGCTGACACGGCATCGCCCCAGCCGGCCCCCGCTGCCGCGCGGATCAGCAGCGTCGGCGCAGACTGAGGCGTTCCGCCGCTGTGCGGCGTAACGCCGGTGTATGGTTTATGGGGATGGAGTATGGGGATCGTGTATGGGGATCGTGTATGGGGATCGTGTATGGGTGGACCGGCCACCGACCCCATACACCATCCCCATAGTCCATCCACCGTACGCCGCACGGCGTACACCTACCTACAGTGCCGCCTCGCCCTCCGTCATTTCCGCAAACACGGGATGCGACAGGTAGCGCTCGCCGAAGTCGCAGATGATGGCGATGATGCGGCGGCCGCGCAGTTCGGGGCGCTGGGCGAGCTGCAGCGCGGCCCATGTGATGGAGCCGGACGAGATGCCGGCAAGGATGCCCTCCTCCCGTGCCAGTCGCCGCGTCGTCTCCATGGCAGCGTCATTGGTGACCTGAATCACCTCGTCGTAGATTTTCGTGTCGAGGATGGCGGGTACGAAGCCGGCGCCGATGCCCTGCTGCCTGTGGGGCGACGGCTCGCCCCCGGATAGCACCGGCGATTCCGCCGGTTCCACCGCAGCGATGTGCAGGTCCGGCAGCTTTTCCCTCAGGAACCGTCCCGTCCCGGTGATGGTGCCGCCCGTGCCGACGCCAGCCACGAGGACATCCAGCCGGCCGTCGCTGTCCGCCCAGATCTCCGGACCCGTGGTGCGGTAATGGATGGCCGGGTTCGCCGGGTTGTCGAACTGGCGGGGCATCCATGCCACGTTGCCCATCTCGGCGACCAGTTCCTCCGCCCGGGCGATGGCGCCCTTCATGCCCTTCGCTCCCTCGGTCAGGACCACGCGACAGCCGAGGGCGTGTAGCATGTGGCGGCGTTCCAGCGTCATGGTGTCAGGCATCGTGAAGATGCAGCGGAAGCCGTGCACCGCAGCCGCAAACGCCAGCCCGATGCCCGTATTGCCGCTGGTGGGCTCAACGATGGTCATGCCCGCCTTCAGCACGCCCCGCTCCATGGCGTCCTCGATCATGGCGTTCCCGATGCGGTCCTTTACCGAGTTGAACGGGTTGAACCCCTCATGCTTGAGGAGCACTTCGGCTCCGTCGTGGGGCGGCAGGCGGTTGAGGCGGATGAGCGGGGTGTCGCCGATGGCTGCGGCGAGGTTGGGGAATATTCGGCCTCTGGGCACGGGCTCTCCTCGGTTCATGTGTGTGCTGTCCGGTCGAGCGCCGCACACGTCATGCCTCGCGAGCCCCGTCAGGACCGGCGGGCCCAGCCGGGAGCCGTTCGCACGAGTCGCGACAGTCCGCGCCACTGGAGTGAGCAGTCTGGTGACCCGCTCGGCCCCGCCCGCAGACCGCCGCCCGCGGGTTGGAACCGGGGCCGACGCGCGCACGTACTGAGTGGCAACGTAGCGGGTCAGGCCCGGAGCGCCTCCGCGCATGCCGACGCCGGGACCGGACGACGTTCAGCGAACACGAACATCCTGAGGGATAGATGATTTCGATGACGAAGATCGGGAGCGCGGCGGCCTTTGCCGTGCTGATGGTGGCCGTGCCGGCAGCCTCGCCTGCAGCCGCGCAGGTCCAGGGCAACGCCGAGTGGCAGACGCCCCTCGTATATGGTGGGATCCAGGTCGTCTATGCCCGTCCCACGGGCGAGTTCCGTGACTACGTCCGGCACGGCGGCGGGTTGAACGCGAACATGCTCTGGACGCCTGTGCGAAACGGGCCCCTGGGCCTGCGCGCCGACGGCGGATTCGTTGTCTACGGCTCCGAGCGCCACCGTGTGTGTTTCAGCGGTACGGTGGGGTGCCGGGTGCAGCTTGACCTGACGACTACCAACAGCATCGCCTACCTGAACGTCGGCCCCCAGCTCATGGTGCCGACGGGGCCCGTCCGACCGTACGCGAATGGCGCCGTCGGGTTCTCCTACTTCGCCACTACCTCCCAACTGCAGGGCAGCCGGGACAGCGAGGCATTCGCCAGCAGCACGAATTTCGATGACTTCACGTTCGCATGGCTCGCCGGCGGCGGTGTGCTCGTGCCCGTGAGCGCGGGGCGCAATGTGGTGATGCTGGACCTGGGCGCACGCTACCACAACAACGGCGAGGTCGAGTACCTGACCAGGGGCGACATCGTGGATAACCCCGACGGCAGCATCTCCTTCACACCGACCCGCAGCCAGGCCAATCTCTGGACCGTTCAGCTCGGGGTCACTGTCGGCGTCCGCTCCCAGCGTCGGTAGCGGACAGACGCAGCGGGCGGGGCGGACCAGCCAGGGCGGACCAGCCAGGGCGGACCAGCGCCAAGGCGGACCAGCGCCAGGTTGTCGGTTATGCCCCGCCCGGACATGGATTCGCCCGGCAGCGACCGCCATTCTGGTACTCGCGCACTCGTCCGGCGGTGTGCCGGCCGGCAATCCTGACCCAGCCGCGTATCCAACGTCCTCCCAGTGTGAAACGCCGATGTGGATAAGGCATGGCAGGTCGCGCCATACCCGTCATCCTGGACCAGGTCCGCTGTAGGGGTTTGGCCCGGGCCCTCGTCTTGCGTACCTTGCGCCGGCATGCGGACGCCGCCGAGCGGCGTGGTTCCCAGTTCGCGATCGATGACGCAGACAACCGGTGGGGAAGACCTGAAGCTGCTCGTATTCGAGCTTGCCGGCGCGCGCTATGCCATGGAGCTGGCGAGCGTGAGGGAAGTGGTGCGTGCAGTCTTCATCACGCCGCTGCCAGGAGCGCCGGCGGTGGTGGAGGGTGTCCTGTCGGTCCGCGGCGAACTTGTACCCGTGTACGACCTGCGCGCGCGGTTCCGACTGCCCGCCCGGCCGCTCCACCCCGACGATGTCATCGTCATGGCCTGGACCGGGGAGCGCCGCGTGGGTATCCGCTGTGAGCGTGCGGAACGCATTGTAGACGTTGCCCCGAGCGCCGTGCAGGCGGCGCCGGCGTTCCGTCATGGCCGCGATGATCGTATCGCTGGCGTTGTCAGTCTGGACGATGGTCTGGTCCTGATCCAGGATCTGCCCGCCTTCCTGGACGCCGCCGAGAAGGTTGCCCTGGATGCGGCCCTCGATGCGGCGCCCGACGCAGCTCGCGATGCGGCTCCCGCCCGCGGCTCGAAAGCGGATGGTCCATGAGCCACTGGAGTTCGCCGGAGATGCAGCAGGTCGCCGGGCTGGTCCGGGACGCCACCGGCCTCACGTTCCCGGCTGCGCGGGTGGCGGATGTGGAAGCGGCCATACGGCGGGCGATGCAGCGCCACGACATCGCGCGGCCCGGCGGCATCGCAACCCTGCTGAACAGCGACGACGCGGCCCGGGAGGAGCTGGTTGCGGACCTGACAATCGGCGAGACCTATTTCCAGCGGGACCCCGCCCAGTTCGATCTGTTGCGCACTCGCATCCTGCCGGAGCTGCTCCGCTCGCGGTCTGCCGACCGCCCGGTCCGCGTCTGGAGTGCGGGCTGCGCGTCAGGCGAGGAGCCGTACACGGTGGCCATGCTGTTCGATGAGCTCAACGCACTGGACCGCTGCGCCATCACCGGCACGGACATCGCCCGGCGCCGGCTGGAGGACGCGCAGCGCGGCGTGTATTCCCGATGGTCCCTGCGCAATACGCCCGATGCCATCCGGCAGCGCTACTTCCGGGAGCGCGGTCGTTACTACGAGCTGATGCCGCGGCTGCGTGAGCATGTAAACTTCCGGTACCTGAACCTGGCCGAGGACCGGTTCCCATCGCTGAGCGTCGGGATCTGGGGCATGGACGTGATCCTCTGCCGCAACGTCCTCATCTACTTCGACCAGGAAACCGTCCGGCAGGTGGCAGAGCGCCTCATCGCCACCCTGAGCGAGGACGGCTGGCTGATCATGGGCGCGTCGGACCCGGCCCTTGGCGACCTCGTGGATTGCGACGTTGTGCTCACGGACTCCGGCGTCGTCTACCGGCGTCCGGGCGCGGCGGGCGACGAGGCGGCTCAGCGGTTCTCGCGGCCCTCGTCCTTGCCGCCTGCGCCAGCGGACCACGGGGCGTATGACGCCGGCGCGGATACTCCTCCCGCCACCGGCACGCCGGACGCCGCGGGACTCGATGAGGCGGCGGTGGAGCGGCTCTTCGGGCGGCTGAAGGAGAGCCTCGACGCGGCCGGGCCGGCCGGCCCGGGGTCGGCCAGCATGGATCCGGCCGGCGCCGGGTCCCGGAGCGCGGGGTCCCGGAACGCGGGGACAGCCGGCGCGCGGCCGCCCGGCGCCGAGGGTCGGGACGGGCGGCACCAGCAGATGGCGGACGCGTACGCCCGGCAGGATTTCGACGACGTCGTCGCCATGGCAGAGGTGAGTGACGCGAGCGACCTCTCGTGCGAGGAATGGGTGCTCTGGATCCGGGCGCTGGCCAACACGGGTTCGCTCGGGGACGCCGGGCACGTGGCTGCGCGTGCGCTGGAGGCGATAGGCCCTGTGGCGGAGCTGCTGTATCTGCACGGTGTCCTGCTGGTGCAGGCGGGGCGGCCGGCGGATGCGGCGGCAGCGCTTCGCCGGGCGCTGTACCTGGACCGGCAATTCGTGGTGGCGCACCTTACGCTGGCGGATGCGCAGCAGTCCGTGGGCAACACGGAGGGGGCCCGGCGCTCGCTGCGCAACGCGGCAGCGCTGCTGGAGGCCATGCCGGTGGAGGACACGGTGCGTGGCTCCGATGGCGAGAAGGCCGGCCGGCTGAAGGAACTGGTCCGCGTGAAGCTCCAATTGCTGACGGATGCAGCATAGAATGACTACGGCGGAGCGGAGTGACGGCGCATGACGAAGGCGCAGGAGGCCGGCGGGGCCGCCGGGGGCGTGGGACGCGAGCCGGCGGCGGAACACATGGAGGTGCTGCGACGGCGGGCGGCGGAACTCGCCCGTATGCCGGAGGCGGACGGCGAGGCAGATGGCTACGACGTCGTCCGCTTCCAGCTGGCCGGTGAGGAGTACGCACTCGCCGCCCACAGCGTGGTGCGCGTTCTCACGTTGCGGGAGATGACACCGCTGCCGGGCGCGGCCGAGCCGCTGTTCGGCGTGACGCAGTGGCGGGGCACGGTGCTGACCCTGCTGGACCTGCGACCACTGCTCGGCGTCAGTTCCCAGGGGCTGACGGACCTGAGCAAGGTCGTGGTGCTGGACGGCGGGGATCGCCAGTTCGGGATCGTCGCGGACGACGTCAGCGACCTGGCGTTCCTGTCGCATCAGGACGTCCGGCCGCTGCCCGGTGACGATGGCGCAGAGGGTGAGTCGCTGCTGCGGGGCATCACGGACGACGGCGTGTTCATCATTGATACGGAGCAGTTGCTCCAGCGGTTCGGCAGAATACGTCGCCGACACCACGCAACGGGATGAGGAGGTTCAGGTGAACTGGACGGTAAGCCGCAGGATTATTTCCGGCTTCGCCATCGGAGCAGCGCTGGTACTGATCATGGCGATCGTGGGCGTCTGGGCGCTGCGCCAGACGTCGGGCGGCTATACGGAGGCCGTCCGCGCGGAGCGCGAGGTGCTGCTGCCGGCCGTGGACGTGCGCGGCTCGGTGCGACTGACCAACATCGCGTACCTGCGTTACATGGCGGACGGCGGCGCCGAGCACCGAGCCGGTATTGATTCCCATGCGGACATCACCCGCGAGGAAATCAGCCGAGTGCGCAACAGCGCGGACAACGCTGACGAGGCCGCCCTCTGGCAGGAAGCCAGCCAGCTGTTCGAGGACTGGTACGGCGCGGTGAACAGTATGCTGGTGGAATGGGATACCGGCGACCGCGAGCTGGCGCTGCAACAGCGGGCCGAGACGGTCCAGCCCATGCGCGAGCGGCTGGAGGCGCGCATCGACCAGGCCATTGCTACCGCACAGGCCCTGACGGACGTGACGGCCGCCGAGGCGGCGGACACCGCCCGCAATTCGGAACGCGCGCTGGTCGTGGTGCTGCTGCTCACGATGCTCATCTTCATCATTACCGCGTACTTCCTGAACCAGGCCGTGGCGGCGCCGCTGCAGGAGACGTCAAACGTGCTGGCTACCAGCGCGGCGGAGATCCTGGCCACCACCACGCAGCAGGCCAGCGGTGCGACGGAATCGCTGGCGGCAGTGACGCAGACGGCGGCGACGGTGGACCAGGTCGTACAGACGGCGGACCAGGCCACGGAGCGCGCGCGTACCGTGGCGCAATCGGCACAGCGCGCAGCGGAGATCAGCCGGCAGGGCCGCCAGGCGGTGGACACGTCGGTGGAAGTCATCGCCGAGGTCAGGGAGGAAGTGGACGCCATCGGCGAGCGCATCGTCCAGCTGGCGGACCAGGCGCAGGCCATCGGCGAGATCATCTCCACGGTGAACGACCTGGCCGAACAGACGAACCTGCTGGCACTGAACGCGGCCATCGAGGCCGCCCGTGCGGGCGAGCACGGCCGTGGCTTTGCCGTCGTCGCGGGCGAGGTGAAGAACCTGGCGGAGCAGTCGAAGGCGGGCACGGCCCGGGTGCGCACCATCCTGGAGCAGATCCAGCGGGCAACGACAGCGGCGGTGTCGGCCACGGAGCAGGGGAACCGGCGTGCAACGGACGCAGTCCGCCAGGTACGCGAAGCCGGCGAAACGATCCGCCAGCTGGCCGACGCGGCCAGCACGGCGGCGCAGGCGGCGGCGCAGATCTCGGCGTCCGCCGGCCAGCAGTCCACGGGTATGTCGCAGATCCGCCAGGCCATCGGCAGCATCCAGCAGGCGGCGCAGCAGAACCTGGCGGCCACCCGGCAGGCGGAGGCCGCTGCACAGGAACTGAACCGGGTCGGTTCGCGGCTGCTGGACCTGGTGGGCACCGAGGCCCGGCCCGTGACGGCTGGCAAGTGACGGGATGTCCCAGGACGACCTGACGGCCCGACTCCGCGCCACGTTCATCGACGAACTGGACGAACAGGTCCGGGAGCTGAACAACGCGCTGCTCCGGCTGGAGCAGCAGCCCGGCGACGCGGAGGCCGTACGCGTCCTGTTCCGTGCTGCCCATACGGTCAAGGGCGCCGCGCGCGTAGCCGGCGTGCCGCTGGTGGAGCACGCCTGTCACGCGCTGGAATCCGTCTTCGCCGCCGTGCGCGACAGGCAGCGCAGCCTGGACGACACGGACTTTGCGCTCTGCTTCGCCGTCGCCGACGCCCTCGCCGATGCCGGCGGGCGACTCCGCCAGGACGTGTCCCTGGACGATTCACCCCTGGCGACGCTCCTGCCGCGACTGCTGGAGGCCGCACAGGAGCCGCCGGCCGGTGAAGCCGCGGCGCCGTCGTCCCGTCGCGGTGCCGCGCCGGCCGCGGACCGGACATCGGCTGGCCCTGGTGGCGAGGACCCGCCCCGGTGGGAACCGGGTCCGGTCGGGTCCACCGAGGCAGGGGACGAGGCGGTGGCGGATGCGGATGCGGGAGGCACGACGCCAGCGGGTGAAGCGACTGACGCACCCGCCGACGTGCGCCCCGCGTCCCGGGCGGCGGACGAGCAGGTCCGGGTCCGCGCCGACCGTCTGGACGACCTGCTGGATGCGGTGGGCGAACTCATCATCGCAACCGGCCGGTCACTGGCAGTGCACGGCCGGGATGATGAAGATGCCCGGCGCCTCGATGCGGCGACGTCGCTGATCAGCGACGTCGTACACAGCCTGCGACTGCGTCCCTTCGGCGACATCTGCGAGGCGCTGCCGCGGGCCGTGCGCGATGTGGCAGCGGCTGGCGGCAAGGAGGTGGCTCTCGAGATCAGTGGCGAGGACGTGGAGGCCGACCGCATGGTCATGGACGCCCTGCGCGAACCGCTGCTGCACCTCGTGCGCAATGCCGTGGATCACGGCATCGAGACGCCGACGGAACGGGAACAGCAGGGCAAACCGCGGGTGGGGCGCATTGCCGTCGGCGCGGAACTCGCCGGTGGACGCCTGGTCGTGACCGTTTCCGACGACGGCGGCGGGCTGGACGAGGAGGCCCTGAAGCGATCCCTGCAGGCCTCCGGCCGGCGTGTGCCCGAACGGCGCCGGGAACTTGCGGAGGAACTGCTCCTGGGCGGGATCACGACACGGACCGAGGCGACGTCGTTCTCGGGGCGGGGCGTGGGCATCGACCTGGTCCGCACCGCGGTGGAGCGCATCGGCGGTGCCATCGACGTGCGGTGGCAACGTGGCGCGGGGACGACGTTCCGCCTGGAATGCCCGCCGACGCCGGCCACGCTGCGGGCGCTGCTGTTCCGTATGGGGCCCCACACCATGGCCATCCCCACCACCCATGTGGAACGCCTGGTGCGCGTCCGCCCCGGTGACGTCCACCAGTCTGAAGGCCGGTCCCTCATCACCCATGATGGTGGGGCGGTGCCCATCCACCACCTCGCGGCACTCCTCGGTCCGCCGCTGGAGGCCCGTGACCTGGATGAGACACGCACCGCCGTGCTGGTGTCCGCGGGACCCAGGCGCGCCGCCCTGGTGATAGACGAGGCGGTGGCGGAGGAGGAGATCGTTGTCCGTCCGCTGGAGGTAAACGATGACGACGTGCCCCACGCCAGCGGGGCGGCGGTCCTGGCCAGCGGCCAGGTGGCGCTGCTGGTGAGTGTAGCACCACTGCTGGCCGCTGCCGGCCGGGCGGGCACGGGGATTGCCCCCGGTGGCGCGTCGCGGCGCCGGACCCCTCAGCGCAGGATCCTCGTCGCTGATGACTCCATCACGACCCGGACCCTGGAGCAGAGTGTACTCGAATCCGCGGGCTTTGCGGTGACGACAGCGGTGAACGGCGAGGATGCCTGGCAGCGACTGGAAGCCGATGGCGCCGACCTGCTCGTGGCGGACGTGGAGATGCCCCGCATGGACGGTATTGCCCTCTGCCGCCGCATCCGTGCATCCAGCCGGTTCGCGGAACTGCCCATCGTCCTCGTTACGGGGCTTGGCTCCGCAGAGGACCGGGCACGGGGCCTGGAAGCCGGGGCCGACGCCTATATCGTGAAGTCGAGCTTCGACCAGGCGACCCTGCTGGAAACGGTGCAGCAGCTCATCGGTGACGAATGATCCGCGTCGTCATCGCCGATGATTCGCCCACGGCGCGGCAGCTGCTCCGGGCCATCCTCGAGCAGGACGGGGACATCAGCATCATCGGGGAGGCGGCCGACGGCGTCGCGGCCGTGGACATGGTCGCCGAGCGCCAGCCCGACCTGGTTGTCATGGACGTGCACATGCCCTTGGCCGACGGCTTGCAGGCCACGAAGGAGATCATGTTCAGGGCTCCGACGCCGATCCTCATCGTCTCGTCAGTGACCCAGCGCGACGTGGACCTGTCCCTCAGCGCCACGCAGGCCGGGGCCCTCATGGCTGTGCCCAAGCCGGACAGCCCGGCCGCTCCCGGTTTCGAGGACAGCGCCGAGGAATTCCGGCGGATGGTCCGGGCCATGGCCCAGGTGAAGGTCGTCCGGCGCTGGTCCGCCAGCTCGCCGGCGCCACAGCGCACCGTGCTCCGACGCCGCAAGGGCGACCCGGTGGAGCTGGTGGCCATGGCGGCCTCCACCGGTGGCCCGGCCGCGCTCCGGCGCGTGCTGATGGACCTGCCCGTCACGTTTCCTGCGCCCGTCCTGCTGGTCCAGCACATCGCCCGGGACTTCACGGCCGGTTTTGCCGACTGGCTCAGCGCCAGTTGCTCCCTGAGCGTGCGGCTGGCCAGGCAGGGCGAGACACTCCAGCCCGGCGTGGTGTACGTGGCACCGGACGACGTCCATCTCGGCGTGTCCGGCGATGGCCGGGTAAAGCTCGCCCGCACGGATCCTGTGGACGGCTTCAGGCCGTCGGCGACATATCTTTTCGAGAGTGCGGCGGCGGCGGCCGGCTCGCGCCTGGCGGCGGTGGTGCTCACGGGCATGGGCAGTGATGGCGCAGCGGGCCTGGAGGCCGCGCACCGTGCCGGCGCCTGCGTGATAGCGCAGGACGAGGCCTCGTCGGTAGTATTCGGGATGGCACAGGAGGCGGTACGCCGGGGCGCGGTGGACATGGTGGTGCCGGTGGAACTCATCGCGACGAGGCTCATGGAACTGGTGGCCCGGGAGGCGCATGTCGACTGAGCGGATCCTGGTCGTCGATGACAGCCCCACGCAGCTGGAGGCGGCCCGTGCGCTGCTGGAACTGCGCGGCTACGACGTGGTGGTTGCCCGGAGCGGCGAGGCGGCGCTGGACAGGGTCCGGGCGGAGTCCTTCGACCTGGTCCTCAGCGACGTGATCATGCCGGGCATGAGTGGCTACGACCTGTGCAGCGCCATTCGTCGGGAGCTGGATACCCCGCCCCCCATCGTTCTGCTGACGAGCCTGAACGATCCGCGGGACATCGTCCGGGGCGTGGAGTGCGGCGCCGACAACTACATAACGAAGCCGTACGAGCCGACGCTGCTGGCAGACCGGATCCGCCACGTCATTGACAACCACCGGCTGCGCATGCAGGCGCCGTCGGAAGGGCCGGTCCAGGTGAACTTCCTGGGCGAGACGTACACGATCGCATCGGACCCGGCCCAGATCCTGGCGCTGTTGCTGTCCAGCTTCGAGGAACTGATCCGCACGAATGCGGCGCTACAGGAGAGCAAGCGACAGGTTGCGGCGGCCCACGCCCGCGAATTGCAGCGGGAGCAGGAGGCCCGGGCCCGGGCTGAAGCGGACGCCCGGAACATGGAGCAGCTCAAGCGGAAGGCGGAGGCGGCGACGCGTGCCCGGGACGACGTGCTTGCCGCCGTGTCCCATGACCTGAAGAACCCGCTGGGCACCATCTACACCAGTGCGGCGCTGCTGCTGGACATGGAGATGGCGCCTGAGGCACAGCGTCGCCAGATGGACATCATCCGGCGCACCGCCCGGCGCATGGACCGTCTCATCCAGGACCTGCTGGACGTATCACGCATGGAGGCGGGCCGCTTCTCCGTGGAGGCGCAGGAGGAGAGTGGCCGGGCGCTGGTACTGGAGGCGCAGGACCTGCACGCCAGTCTGGCGTCGGCGAAGCACATCGATCTCGGCACGGACCTGCCGGATGAGGATGTTGTGGTCCACGCGGACAGGCACCGCGTGCTGCAGGTGCTGTCGAACCTCATCGGCAACGCCGTGAAGTTCACGCCCGACGGCGGACGCATCACCATTCGGCTGACGAAGACCGACGGCCATGCCCGCTTCGAGGTGAGCGACACGGGCGTCGGCATACCGGCGGCAGACCTGCCGCGCATCTTCGACCGGTTCTGGCACGCCGGCGAGGGCGGCGGCTCGGGGCTCGGCCTGGCTATCGCACAGGGCATTGTCCAGGCCCACGGCGGTGACATCCGCGCCGATAGCAGCGACGGCGGCACGACGTTCAGCTTCACCCTCCCGCTGGCTGCGCCGTCGCTGTCCGCCCGGGAGTGAGGAGCCACCAGCGTCGGACGGTGGCCACCGGACCCCGGGGATCCTCGTCCGGTACGTCCTGCAGTCGCGCCCGTGCGGCGTTGATGCCGCGGGCGTAGAACAGGAACAGCAGCGGCGACTCATCCAGCAGTGCCTGCTGGTATTCGCTCCACAGCCGGCGGGCCGTGTCCCGGTCCATGGTGATGGCGAGGCTGTCCAGCAGTGCGTCCAGGCGCGGGCTGTTGAAGCTGGTCCACTGCCGGGGGCTGCCCTGGTTGCGGGAATGGAACAGCTGCGAGTCGTCCTTGCGCAGCAGGTTGTCGGTCCAGTTGCCGATGGCCGCGTCGAAGTTGCGGACCCGGCCGTCCGGTGTTTCATGGCCCTGCACGTCCGCCAGGAACGTGTTGAACTCCACCACCTCCGGCTGCGCGGCCACGCCGACCCGGGCCAGCTGGGCCTGGACGGCTTCTGCCAGGTCCCGATAGGAGCCGGCGCCGCTCCACACCTTGAGCTGGAACCGTAGCGGACGGCCGGTCTCGTCTTCGCGTATGCCGTCGCCATTGCGGTCCACCCAGCCGGCGCGGTCCAGCAGTGCGCGAGCGGAGTCAGGATCGAAGTCCAGCCGGCGCGCCGGGTCATACGCCCAGTGTACGGGCGTCGCCGACGCCCGGCCGGTCACGTTCAGCCCGCCCATGATGCCGTCCACCAGCGCCTGCCGGTCAATGGCCATGCCGATGGCCCGGCGCACATCCCGGTCCGCGAACCACAGGCGCTGGGTATTGAACGCCAGGAAGATCCAGTTCGGCACCGGGAACGTGAGGATGCGCACGTCGGCCGACGCCTGCAGCTGGGGCAGTTGTGGCGGCCGGATGGAGACGGCCAGGTCCACGCGTCCCGTCAGCACCTCCGTAATGAGGGACGCCTGCTCCGGCACCATGCGGTAGACCAGCCGGTCCAGCGGCGGCGGTCCCCCCAGTGCGTCCGGGAAGTGGGGATTGCTCTCAAATACCCAGTCCCGGTTGGTCCGCCGCACAAAGCGGAACGGCCCGTTGCCCACGGGCGCCAGCCCCAGCGGGTGCCGCGTCATCTGCGCCGCCGGCGTGCCGGCCAGCAGGTGCGCCGGCAACGGCGGCAGCAGGAAGAACGCCTCGAGGAAGTCAGGGTGTCGCTGTAGCCGGAACCGGATGGAGAACGAGTCCAGCACCTCGGGTTCCGGCGCGTACAGCTCGAAGGCGGCCGCGTCCACGTACGCGGTAGCAGGGTCTTTCGCATAACGGAATGTCTCGGCCACGTCGAAGGCGGTGGTCTGCCGGCCGTCATGCCACCGGATGTCCCGCCGCATGGCGAACGCCAGGACCAGCGAATCACTGCCGACGGCCGTTGTGTCCCACGCCTCGGCCAGCCAGGGTCGCAGCTGCAGCATCGAGTCCGGCATGACCAGTGGCATGTAGAGCGCGTACCGCTCGATGGCCTTGTTCAGGTCGGTGATGCTGGCGAGGGGGTTCATGGCGCGCAGGTCAACATAGCCGCCGATGACGGCGGTGCCGCCGCGGACGGCCTCGGGCTGCGGCTCGGCACAGGCCAGCCCGGCAGCCATGACGGCCAGCAGCGCTGGCGTGGCTTTCATCCGCTGCATAGCTTGCACCCTTCCCCCGTGACGTCGCCGCTGCACCACCGCCGGCCCCAAGTATCGCACGGCCTGGCAGGTTCGTCGAGCAGCGCCGCGGCATATCGCCAGCGACGTCCCCGTCCCGACCTGCGGGAGGCCACATGATCCGATCCATCCGACACGCCCTGCTCGTGCCGCCGCTGATGGCGTGCGCGGCCGCTCTGCTGCTCCACGACACGACATCCGCTGGCGCACAGCAGGACGTCCGGCAGGACGCGCAGCAGGATGAGTTCGCGGAACTGGCGCGCCGGGCGCTGGCGCCCATCGAGGGCACCGTGACCGTGGCCGGGCTGCAGGACACGGTGGAGATCATCCGCGACCGGTGGGGTGTGCCGCATATCTACGCCCGCAACACGGATGACCTGTTCTTCGCCCAGGGCTTCGTCCACGGGCAGGACCGGCTCTGGCAGATGGACATGTACCGCCGCATGTACGAGGGACGGATGGCGGAGGTCATGGGTGAGGACTACGTCGCCCATGACCGGCTGGCCCGGCTGGTGCGTTACCGCGGCCCCCTGGATGACCGGGAATGGACCACCTACCACCCGGAAGGGCGGCGCATCTTCCAGGCGTTCGCCGACGGCGTGAACGCGTGGATTGACGAGGCCGGCGACAACCTGCCCGTGGAGTTTGTCCTTACGGGGCTGCGTCCGGAGCGCTGGAGCCCGGAAGTCTCCGTGTTGCGCACGCAGACGGCCATGCCGCTGGGCGACGCCCGGGCCGAGCTGAACCTGGCGCGGTCCGTGGCCCGGTACGGCGCGGGGGAGGCGAACAGGCGGGCCCGGCCCAGCCCGTGGCGGGAGCTGGAAGTGCCGGCCGGCCTCGACGTGGGCCTCATTGACGATGCGGTACTGGCGGGGCTGGCGGGCATGCGCACGGGCACACCCAGGCCGCCGCTGCTGCCGCGGTACCAGCGGCTGCGGGACGCACTGCCCTCGGAGAACCGCGGTGCGCAGGAGGACTCGCCAGGCAGCAACAACTGGGCGGTGAGCGGCTGGCTCACGGCCAGCGGCCAGGTCATGATGGCGAACGACCCGCACCGCAACGTGGCGAACCCGTCCATCCGGTACATTGTGCACCTGAACGCCCCCGGCTGGGACGTCATCGGCGCCACGGAAGCGCCGCTGCCTGGCGTGGCCATCGGCCACAACGGCCGCATCGCGTGGGGCCTTACCATCGTCGGCACGGACCAGTCGGACGTGTACGTGGAACGCCTGAATCCCGCCAACCTCAGGGAGGTGGAGTACCGGGGGCGGTGGGAGCCGCTGCGCGTGGAGGTGGACACCATCGTCGTGAAGGATGGCGACGACGTCGTCATCGAGCATCTCTTCTCTCGTCATGGACCGATGTTCCACGTGGACAGCACGCGCCACCTGGGGTATGCGCTCCGGTCCACCATGCACGAGCCCGGCACCGCCGGCTACCTCGGCGCGCTGCGGTACAACGAGGTTGACGACTGCGTGCAGTTCCTGGATGAGCAGGTCTACTACAATGCCCCCACGGAGAACATGGTGTGCGGGGACGTGCACGGGAACATCGCCTGGCAGGCGTCCGCGCTCTCGCCCCGGCGCCCCAACTGGCATGGCCGGCTGCCCGTGCCGGCGCACACCGGTGAGTACGAGTGGGACGGGTTCCGGGACGACCTGCCCCGGGAGCTGAACCCCGAGCGCGGCTGGATCGCCACGGCGAACCACGACATCCACCCGCCCCACTATGACCCGCCGCTGTTCTTCAAGGCCGGGCCGCAGGACGCCCGCATGCGCCGCCTGGCGCAGCTCTTCTCATGGGGCTCGAAGTTCACGCTGGATGACATGAAGGCCATGCAGATGGACGCCTGGCTGCCGGCCGCCGCCGCCGACCTGCCACTGTTCCGGGGCTGGACGGGTTCGGATCCTGAACTGGAACGCGGGCGCGCCATGCTCGCAGCGTGGGACGCGCACCGGCGCAGGGACAGCGCACCGGCGGCACTCTACAACTACGTCGCCCGGCACATGACGGATGCCATGCGCAACGCGTCGCCCGGGCCGACCCTGCAGCAGGCGCTGGAGCTGGCCCTCAGCGCGGGGCTGGCCGATCTCCGGGACGCGCAGGGCAGGGACCCGGCGCAGTGGCGGTGGGGGCGCATCCACCACAGCGAGTTCCCCCACGCCCTGGTCCGCGCATACGACATCCCCGGCGTGGAGCGGGACGGCGGATCCGGCACGGTGGCCGCCACCGGCGCGACCTACCGGCAGATCATCGATTTCGCCGACCTGGACGGCTCGTTGGTCACCAACGCACCCGGCCAGTCGGCCCAGCCGGGCAGCCCGTTCTACGCGAACCTGGTGGACAACTGGGGCCGGGGCGAGTACTTCCCGCTGGCCTACTCCAGACAGGCCGTGGAGCGGAACGCCGCCCATCGCCTGGTGCTGGTGCCGCGCTGACACCAGTGCCACCACGCCAGTACATGTGCGGCCGGGGTTGAACGAGACGGCGACCGCGCCGATATTCCGGGGCACCCGAAAGTGGAGAACGAATGCAGCACAGGTACCCTGAAATGATGATCGCGCCCATGCGGCGCGAGGTGACTGAGCTCGGCGCGGAGGAACTCCGCACGCCCGAAGCGGTGGACGCGTTCCTGGACGCCGCGAGCACTGGCACGGCGCTCATCGTTGTGAACTCCGTGTGCGGCTGTTCCGCCGGCAGCATGCGACCCGGCCTGGCGCAGGCGCTGGAGCAGGGGCTCCAGCCGGACGCGTTCGGCACCGTCTTCGCCGGCGCCGACGTGGAGGCCACCGAGCGGGCGCGGGAGCATTTCCAGCCGTTCCCGCCATCCTCGCCGGCCATTGCGGTGTTCCGGGACGGACGCCTGGTCACCGTCATCGAGCGGCGCCAGATCCAGGGGCATGCGCCGGACGCGATTGCCGGCGCACTGATGGAAGCCGTCCAGGCAGAGGCCGGCTCCGCGTAAGGTCAGAGCGGCGCCGGCAGCCCATGCGCCGGCGTCGCCTCCGCCTCACAGCAGCCGTGACACCCG
Organism: Longimicrobiales bacterium; assembly: GCA_035461245.1. Classification (GTDB taxonomy): domain Bacteria; phylum Gemmatimonadota; class Gemmatimonadetes; order Longimicrobiales; family RSA9; genus SH-MAG3. The sequence goes on from DATHVP010000030.1 coordinate 54,318, forward strand.
GAACGGCTCCAGGTCGAAGGCACTGCCACCCTCCAGCAGTTCATCCACAACCACCTCCGCCACGGCGGGCGCGAACTTGAAGCCGTGCCCCGAGCACGCACTCACCAGCATCACCTGCTCCAATTGCGGGTGTCGGTCAATCACGAAGTCCCCGTCGGGCGTGTTCGTGTAGAGGCAGACCTCGGCGGTGAGCGCCGTATGAGCCGCGCCCGGCATGTACGCATCCAGCAGGCGCCGCATGCGCTGCTCCTCGCCCATGCCCACGACGCGATCCACGGTGTCGGGATCCGCGGGTATCCCCTCATGGTGGATTCCTGCCTTCACGCCGTGGCCCAGGTCGGGGAACGTGTAGAACAGGCGATTGACGCCATACTCCCAGATGACCACGGGACATGAGTCCGGACGGAACGCATGGAGTCCGGGCCCCGGCGCGAACCAGTGGGACACCTGCCGTTCGACGGCGAACGGCAGCTGAAGCGCCGGGCCCCGTTCCATCGCCAGTGCCGCGTTCATCCACGGGCCCGCAGCCAGGACGAGACGCCTGGCGCGGATCGTCCCAGCGGACGTGCCGACGACGACGTCGCCATCATCGACAACGCGCCAGTCGTCCACTGACGTGCCCGTGTGCACCACCGCGCCATGGCCCCGCGCGAGATCGAGCAGCGTGCGCACGCAGAGTTCGGGCATGAGCGCCCCGGCCCGGGGCTCGAACACGCCAACCCAGTCGGCCTCGGGGTGCAGGCCGGGGAATCGGCTGCGGATGGCGCCGGCGTCCAGCATCTCGTGGGGCAGGCCGTGATCCCGTGCGCTGGCCAGCGAGCCCGTCACCAGCCGCCCATCGGCGGGGCCCACCATGAGGCCGCCGGTGCGCCGGTAGAGCACTGCGCCCGTCAGTTCCTCCAGCTCGGCCCACAGCTCGTAGGCACGCTGCACCAGTGGCACATAGAGGGGGTGCTCGAAGTACGCCTCCCGGATGATCCGGGACCGGCCGTGTGAGGCGCCGAGGCCGTGGGGCGGCTCATGCCGATCCACGCCGACGACATCGGCGCCGCGCCGTGCCAGTTCATGGCACAGCGCAGCGCCGGTGACGCCCAGCCCGACGACGAGTACGTCCGTTCTGGTTTCCATGCCCCACGGTACCACGACCGTGGGGAACCGGCCAGAGGACGCCTACATGTTGAGCCAGTAGTTGACCTTCAGCATGAGCGTGTTCGTGCCCTGCAGGCGCCAGAGGTCCTCGATTCCGCGGCCGAAGTCGAATGCGCCTGTGTCGGTGTTGCCCCCGCGACCATGGCTCCAGACGAGGAACAGTGTGGAGCCCGGGCGATACTCCCAGCGCAGCACGGCGTTGGAGCGGAGCGAACGCACCGTGAAGTCGGGATCGGAGAAGCTGACCGCTGCACCATCGGCTACGGTGGCAGTGTACGTGCGGCCGTCGCGGCTGATCTCGTCGTCGCCGAACGTGCGGAAGCGCGTGTTGAAGTCGGCGGCGCGCGGGTCGGCTACGCGCCGGAACGACGAGTAGTCGCCAGCACTGATGAACGGCTGCGCGTAGAGTTGCAGGGACAGGTCGCGGGTGAACGTGTAGTTGAGCCGGGCTGTCAGCGACACGGTGGTCTGGTCCAGTTCCGCGAAGATGTACTCCCGGTCACCAGCCGTGGAAAGCGGGGCGGTGACGTATTGCCAGGTGTGGCCGTTGCGGTTGAGGCCGGGGTGCAGCGACAGGTCGAACCGGGCGGACGGCCGCGCGGTAACCCCTGCATTGGCGCCCCAGCGCAGCGTGCCGGTGCCGTGCTCGCGGAACGCGAACGTGCTGGCCGAGCCGAAGACCGACTTCCGGCGGTCACTGTTGATGGAGAAGTTCAGGTTGTTGTGGCCCGGCGAGTACATGGCCGGCCCGCCGCGCAGCGCACCCGTGGACATTGCGCTCCAGCGGTTGTTCGCGAACCAGTTGACGCTCCAGAAATTGTTGAAAGTGGCGTTGCCCCACGTATTGACCTGGGACCAGAGCCGCGTGCCGCCGAAGTCCCAGCCGGCGTTGGGATTGAAGCCCACCTGCCAGCGCCGGAACACGCGGCCGGGCTCGAAGCTGTTGTAGTTGAACCAGCCGTAGACGAACCGCTGGTCGGCGTTCTGCTGGAAGCCCATGTCATTGACCTCGAAGCCGGGCGTGCGGAATACGGTGCCCACGCCGCCGTTCCAGTTGCCGCCGCCGATCTTGCTGAGGCCGAAGGTGCCGGACAGCCCCTGCAGCGAGGTCCGCGTCGGGTCGAACTCCACATGGTCCGCGTCCGGCCGCTGGAAGTAGCGCTGGGGCGCGCGCTGCGCGATGCGAAGCGCCATGGTATCGCCATGGATGCTGCTGGCGGCCAGGTACCCACTGACCTCGTAGCGCCGGTCGGGCCCGAAGCGGTGCTGACCGTTGACGCCGGCGCTGTAGGCGGAGGTGCGCAGGAAGTTGAAGACGTCGTTGTCGATCCGGCGATTCGTTGCCGTCACCAGCATGCCGAGGCTGCTGCCGCCGTTGCGGAAGTCCCGGCTGAGCCGCCCGACGGCGTAGTTCGTGGCAGGCTCCACGGGCACGTCCTCGATCTCGCCGCCCCGGGCAATGGAGGCGTGCTCCGCCTGGGTGACGGCGTTGAAGAAGCCCAGCGACCAGTCGCCGACGCGGCCCGTCAGCTTGCCGGCGCCGAGGATGCGGGCGGCGTCGGGCATGGAGACGTGGTCGGCATCCAGGTTCGTGCGCTGCGGCGCCCGACCGATCCGCCGCGAATAGAACAGGCCCTCGCCGGAGCCGTCGTCGCCAATCCCGAAGTTGAACAGGCTCGCACCCTCCAGGAAGAACGGGCGGCGTTCCGGGAAGAACGACTCGAACGCGCCCAGGTTCACGACGGCGGGGTCCGCCTCCACCTGGCCGAAGTCCGGGTTGATGGTAGCCGTGAGTGTCAGGTTGGGCGTCAGGCCATACTTGAGGTCAGCACCGGCCGTGGCCGCCGGGTCCGTCCGCCGCCAGAACGGGCTGGCCGTACCACCCCCCGGTGCCGGGGCGCGGGTGACTCTGCTGCTCACGTAGGGCATGACTTCGAGGCGTTTCGGTGCCGACAGGTCGCGTACGCCGGTGAGAGAGCCGGCCAGCGAGATGAAGCCGGACGAGTTCGGCGTCACCGGCGACCAGAAGGAGACTTCGTCGCGACGGGCGATGATACGGCCGAACTGGATGCCCCACGTCTGCTCGTCGTCGGACGGGGCGTAGCGGATCTGTGACAGCGGGATCCGGAACTCGGCGGTCCAGCCTTCGTCGTCAATGGCGGTGGCCACTTCCCACACCGCGTCCCAGCTCAGGTCCTCCTGGCCGTCATTGAAGTGGTAGACATCCTTCTTCACGCCGTGCGGGTTCACCGAGAACCGGTACGCCGTGCGGCGGTCGTGGTAGCTGTCGATGATGACGTCGATCCAGTCGGAGAAGATGCCCGTCGCGTCCCGGCGGGCAAGCTGCGAGGCAATGGAGTCCGGCGCGCTGTCGTATGCCCGGACGGCGATGTAGATGGCGCCGTCATCGAACGCGACCCGGGCCTCCGTCCGTTCCGTAGCCGGTTCCCCCGCGTGCGGCGACCGCTGCACGAAGTCGGTGGCCAGCGGCGCCCGCTGCCAGACGGCATCGTCCAGCCGCCCGTCCAGTACCGGCGCCGTCATGGCGTGGACAGCGTTCAGGACGGGGCGCCCGGCTCGCTCAGGATCCGGAGTGGGCAGCCGTGGCCGAGCCGCGGTCTGGGCCGCTGCCGGCAGCGCTGTCGCCAGCAGAAGGGCCGCACTCATGCCTGCGAGTGTTCGCATATGTGCCTCGATGGTCTCGGGTTCGGAATCATCTGCGTGCACGCTGACTTTGCGTACATGGGATACGACGGGTCGAGGCGCTGGATGGTTGCGGCGGGTGGGATGAACGGCATTGTGGTGGGGATGGTTTACGGCACGGTTTACGGCACGGTTTACGGCACGGTGTATGGTTTATGGGGATGGTGTATGGGGATCACCGAACCATCCACGATCCCCATCCCATACACTATCCCCATCCCATACACTATCCCCATAAACCATACTCCCACCGAAGGTGACTACTTCCACACTCCCGCTTCTTCGGGGACCGGGTCCTCGCCCGGGTTCACGTAGACGTCCAGCTGGAGGCCCTGCTGCTTTTCGTAGAGGGTCCGGTAGAGGCCGCCCTGGCGGAGCAGCTCGTCGTGGGTGCCGCGCTCGACGATGCGGCCCCTGTCCATGACGAGGATCTGTTCGGCGCTGCGGATGGTGGAGAGCCGGTGCGCGATGACGAAAGTGGTGCGGCCCTCGCGGAGATGGCGCAGGCCGTCGCGGATGAGGGCCTCGCTCTCGCTGTCCAGGCTGGACGTGGCCTCGTCGAGGATGAGGATGCCGGGGTCGGCGAGGATGGCGCGTGCGATTGCGATGCGCTGGCGCTGCCCGCCTGACAGCTTGACGCCGCGCTCGCCGACGATGGTATCATAGCCGTCGTCGAACCGGTCAATGAACTCATCGGCGTTGGCGACGCGGGCGGCCTCGCGGATCTGGTCGTCCGTGGCGTCCGGCCGGGAGAACGCGATGTTGTCGCGGACGGTGCCATCGAAAAGGAAGTTGTCCTGCATGACCACGCCGAGCTGGCGGCGGTAGTCGGCGATGCGGACGCGGCCCAGGTCCTGCCCGTCCACGAAGATGGTGCCGTCATCGGGCATGTGGAAGGCGAGGACCAGGCCGATGAGGGTGCTCTTGCCGCCGCCACTGGGGCCTACCAGCGCCGTCGTGGTGCCGGCGGGCGCGTGGAAGCTGATGTCCTCGAGGACGCGTGTGCCCTCCTGGTACGAGAAGGAGACGTGGTCGAAGACGACGTCGCCATCGACCTCGTCGAGGGGCGCCTTGCCGGCCTCCTGCGCGTCCTCCGTGGCGACGTCCCGCAGCTCGCGGATCCGGTCCAGCCCGGCGAAGGCCTCGCTGATCTGCGTGCCGATGTTGGCGATGCCGACGAGCGGGCCCGCCATCATGCCCACCATGATGGTGTAGAAGAGCAGGTCGCCGGGCGTCATGGTGCCGGCCAGCACGCTGCGGCCGCCGAAGACCATGATCATCACGCTCACGCCGCCGATGATGACGGCGGACAGGGACGAGACCAGCGAAGTGCCGGTGATGGTCCGTGCGATGTTGCTGTAGAGGCGGAGCACGCCCTCCTGGAAGACGCCCTGCTCCCTGCTCTCGGCGCCGTAGACCTTGACCAGGCGGACACCGCCCAGTGTCTCGGTCAGGCGGCCCGTCACGTCGGCGGTGATCTGGCCCCGCTCCCGGAAGATGGGCCGCAGCTTCTTGAACGCCACGGCCATGACCAGCGCGAAGAGGACCAGCAGCAGCACGGTCCCGATGGTGAGCTGCCAGTTCAGCCACAGCAGCACGGCCAGCGCCAGGACTGCGGTGAAGACGCCGCCGATGAGCTGGATGATGCCGGTGCCCACGAGGTTACGGATCCCTTCCGGGTCCGTCATGATGCGGGCAATGAGGATGCCGGCCTTGGTGTTGTCGAAGTAGGAGGTGGGCAGGCGCAGCACGTGCTGCTGGATGTCTACCCGCATGTCGGCAATGGCGCGCTGTGCAGCGACGCTCACAACCTTCGCCAGGGCGAAGGACGCGCCGGCCTGCAGCAGCATGGCAGCGAGCACGGCCATGGCCAGCGGCATCAGGATCTCCGCGCGGCCGCCCAGGATCACGTCGTCGTAGAAATACTTGGTGCTTGCGGGGAGCACGAAGGCCGCCAGCCGGCTCACCACCATGAGGGCCATGCCGATGCCCAGCGTGCGGCGGTGCCGGCGCATCAGCGCCCATGCCTCTCCCGATACTGCGCCCAGCCTGAACTTGAACATCACGCCCCGATCATTGCCCTGTCCCGGCGGCGCCCCGCATGCAGCGGACCCGCCCCGGCCCGCCGGAAGCTAACGGCGGGCGCGCCGGCACCGCCAGCGACCGCGCGGCGGGCAGCTTAGTTTAGGGCCATAACGGCATGGCAGGGCAGCCGGCTGGCGCGGCTGGCACGGGGTCTGCCCACCCTGCCGGCATCCATGCACGGAAAGGAGCGGCGATGATCATCGACTGCCACGTTCACCTGAACCGGTACGGTGACGGCGAGCACGGCTCACTGCGGGAGCGGTACCTGGCCCTCAAGGCGGAAATGGACCGGCACGGCGTCGACTATTCCCTCGTACTCACCAGCTACAAGGTCACCGAGGGCAGGCCCGATACCCGGGCCGTGCTGGACGTGGTGGACGACGACCCGCGCATCGGCGTGGTCGCGGCTGTCAGCTACCTCCATTACCGGGCCGCCGATCTGGCGGATTACCGCGTCCTGCTGCGGGAAGGACGCATCAAGGGCTTCAAGCTGTACCCCGGCTACGAGCCGTTCTATGTGCACGACGCGCGCATGCGCGTGGTCTATGAACTGGCCGCCGAGTTCGACGTGCCCGTCATGATCCACACGGGCGACACGTATGACCCACAGGGCCGCGTCAAGTATTCCCACCCCATCCAGGTGGACGAGGTGGCTGTGGATTTCCGGGACGTGACCTTCGTCATCTGCCACCTGGGCAACCCCTGGATCACCGATGCCATGGAGGTCATCTACAAGAACCCCAACGTCGTTGGTGATATCTCCGGCTTCACCCTGGGCCAGTTCGAGGAACGGTTCGAACGATACATGCTCCAGCAGGTGAATGAGGTCGTCGCCTTCGCCGGGGACCCGTCGAAGCTGCTCTACGGCACCGACTGGCCCATCTGCGACATGGGCAGTTACATCCGCTTCGTCAACAACCTGCACCTGACGGAGCAGGAGAACGACATGATCTTCTGGGGCAACTCGGCCCGGCTCTTCAAGATTGACGTGGACGGCATCCGGGCCGACGCCTCAAGAACGTCACGATGAGCGCTGCCGGCGAGGACCCCGAGCTTGACCTCGTCGCCGTCACCGACGAGCGGGACCCGCTTGCGGAGCGAGCCCTCGCCCTCGTCCACCGCACGTTCGCGCCAGCCGACCGGCAGCCCGTCTCCGAGCTGCTGTCGGAGCTGAAGGAGAGCCGGCTGGGCCTGCTGTCCAATCACAACTTCCATTTGATTGCCGCCGTCGCGCCGGATGACGAGGAGCCGGCGGGCACCATTATCGGCGTTTACCTGGGCGGCGTGAACGCCGGCCTCGTCATGTACCTGGCCGTCCGCCGCGAGTACCGGGGCCACGGGCTCGGCCGGTTGCTGCGGCCGCGACTGCTCGAGGCGTTCCAGGAGGATGCCCGGCGTGCGGAGCATGACGACGTGGCGTTCGTGCTGGGGGAGGTTCGCGCCGCCAGCCCCTGGCTGCGGCGGCTGGTGGCAACCCGCGGCGCCATACCCTTCGACCTGGAATACTACCACCCGGGCATGGCGCCGGGTTACGGCGAGAAGTACGTCCTGTACCGCCAGCCGTTCGGTGACGCCCGGACGGAACTGCCCGTGGCCCTCGTGCGCCGGATCCTCTACGCCATCTACCGGCGGGCCTACCGTGTCCGCTACCCGCTGCAACGGGAGGGCTTTGTCGCCATGCTGCGGCAGCTGGAGGGTCGCAGCAAGGTGGGCATGCATCCCGAATTCGCCAGGCGGTCCGGCACGGACTGAGGTGCAGTTCAGCTGCTGCTTTCACACGACCGCGCGCCTTGAGCAGGCGCCCCGGGTCCGCTAGGTTGCCCGGCTTCGGACCCGGTGCGGCGCGAGTTGCCGCGGGGGTCGGGCGCGCGTATAATCCGCGCCGTTCTTGAGGCCCGCAGTATACAAAGCGGACATTGGCAGGGTAGACGGATGCAGCGGCCACGATCCCTCGGCAGCGTTGTTCTCATTGCAGCGATCCTCATCGCCGCATGGTACGTGCTGTCGGGCATGTTTGACGTGCTCCATTTCGGGACGGGCGTGGTGACCGCTGTGCTCATCGCCCTGGCGTACCGGTCCGTGCCGGACACGACGCGATTGAATATAGGACGCGCGCTCGTGTACGTGCCGTGGCTGGTGTGGCAGATCATCCTGTCGAACCTGCGGGTTGCCCGCGTGGTCCTGTCCCCGCGCATGACCATCCGGCCGACGTTCATCAGCCAGCCGCCGGGCGTGGTGGGCGACCGCGCCCTGACCGTGCTGGGCATGAGCACGACGCTGACGCCGGGCACGCTGACGGTGGACATCCGGCGGGACGAGATCTTCGTCCACGCGCTGGACGCGCAGTCGGCGACGGACATGCGGGACGGCGTCGTAGCGGAACGGGTGGCCATGGTGTTTGAGGAGCCCGACTCGTGATCGGCGTGTTCAGCCTGGCAGTGCTGGCGGTGCTGGCCCTGACCATCCCGTTCCTGTACCGGGCCATCCGCGGCCCGACCCTGTTCGACCGCGTGGTGGCGCTGAACGGCATGGGCACGCTCGTCCCGGTGCTGCTCATCCTGGTGGGGCTGATGTACGACCGGGTGGACATGTTCGTGGACATCGCCCTGGCCATGTTCCTGCTCAACCTGTTCACGACCCTGCTCATCGGGCGCTACGTTCGCGACAAGGCGGACGAGTCCGACCGTTCGGAAGCGGTGCGGCGATGATCTTTACGCATGTCGTCGTCGGCGTGCTGCTGGCCGTTGGCGTGTTCTTCCTGATGGTCGGTGCCATCGGCTTCGCCCGCCTGCCCGACGTCTTCTGCCGCATGCACGTGACGGGCGTCATTGACACGCTGGGCGCGCCCCTGATCATGCTCGCGACGGCCGTGTACCTGGGCCTGAACCTGGTGTCCCTGAAGCTGGTGCTGGCGCTGCTGTTCCTCACCATCACCAGCCCGCTCGTCGGCCACATGCTGGCGCGGGCGGCGCTGGAGGCCGGCCACGAGCCGGGCGTCATCGAGGATTCCGCGGAGTTCATGACGGCCGGCGCGCCGAAGCGCAAGCAACAGCTCCGGCGAAAGTAGATGGACGGAATGATCCTGTACGCGGCTGAGATCGTCAGCCTGCTCATGGCCGTCAGTGCCCTCGCCATCGTATGGGCGCGGGACATGTTCTCGGTGGTCGCGCTGATGGCGGTCTACAGCGGCTTCATGGCCGTGGTGCTGGCGCTCATGGGCGCGCCGGATGTGGCGTTCATGGAGGCCGTCGTCGGGCCGAGCCTGTCCACGGTCTTCCTGCTCGGCCTCATGTGGTGGATCAACCCGGAAGAGGCAACGCGCTATCCGGCGGCGCGCCGGCTGCTGGCGCTGCTGCCGGCGCTGGGGCTGGGCGGGATCGTGCTGTACGGCGTGAACGGGCTGCCGCCGTTCGGCGAGCCCACTGCCGCGCCCATGGAGCACGTCTCGCCGTACTACATCGAGCACGCCATGGCCGACATGGCGACGCCCAACGTCGTCGCGGCGATCCTGGCCGACTACCGCAGCCTGGACACACTCATCGAGGCCGCCGTCGTCGTGACGGGCGTGCTGGCATGCCTTCTCATCATGATGTACCGCGATGATCAGACCGTTTGACAGCCTGATGCTGCGCACGACGCTGGCGCCGCTCGTGGCCGCGGTGCAGCTCGTTGCCGTGTACCTGCTGCTGCACGGGCACTACAGCCCCGGCGGCGGCTTCGTGGCCGGCGTGCTGTTCGCCGCCTCGTTCATCCTGCCGCGCCTGACCTTTGGCCAGCCGCAGGGGTGGCTGGCGCTGACCCCGCAGCGCGCGGCGCTCATGGCCGTGGCAGGCATCATCATATTCGCCGGGATCGGCGTTGCCCCCATGTTCGTGGGGGAGACGATGCTGGACTACGCCGTGCTGCCGCTGGCGGAGAAGGCCGAGTACCGCCGCTCCCTGGGCATCCTGCTCATCGAGGTCGGCGTCACCATGGCGGTGGCCGGCGCGATGCTCTCCATCTTCTACGCCCTGTCCGGGCCGGTGGGGGGCGAGAAGTAGCATGTTCTTCCTGGGCTACCTGGTGGACCGCGGTCCGTACCTGTTGTTCGTGCTGCTGGTCGTAATCGGCGTGTTCCTGATGATGTCGCAGCGCAACATGCTGAAGGCCGTCGTCGGGCTGTACCTGTTCCAGACGGCGGTCATCCTCCAGTTCATCACCATCTCGTTCCGCCGGGATGGCAGCGTACCGATCGTCGAGGGCGGTCTCGAGCTGCACAACCCGCTGCCCCACGCCATGATGCTGACGGCCATTGTCGTCGGCGTGGCGACGCTGGGCGTGGCCATCGCGCTGTTGCGCAGGATCCAGGCGGAATCGGGCACCATCGAGGAACGGGCCATGGGCCCCGACGAGGCGGCTGCCGACGCAGTGGGGACAGCACGATGACGACATCGAACCTGCCGGTCCTGCTGTTCGTCATCCCGTTCGTCGCGTCATTGTTCGCCGCCGGGGGCGGCTGGCTGGTGCGCGGCGCCGAGAAGTGGGTGACCCTGGCGGCGCTGGCGCTGACGGCGGCGCTGTCACTGTTGGCGCTGCCGCAGGTGCTGGCCAGCGGATCGCTGCACACGCACCTGGGCGGCTGGGCGCCGCCCATCGGCATCGAGGTGCTGCTCGACCCGCTGAGCGCGTTCATGGCCGTGGTGGTGTCGGTGGTCGCGTTCATCGTCGTGGCCGGCGCCGGTCCGCAGATCGCCGAGGAGCTGCACGGCCGGGAGACGGTGTGGTACGCCACGGTGCTGCTGCTGACGAGCGGGCTGATGGGGCTGGTCATCACCAACGACCTGTTCAACCTGTTCGTGCAGATCGAGGTCGTCAGCCTGAGTGCGTATGCGCTGGTGGCCGCCGGCGGCAGGGGCGCGCCCCGGGCCGGGCTGAACTACCTGATCATCGGCTCCATGGGTGCGTCCATGTACCTCATCGGCGCCGGCTTCCTCTTTGCCGCGACGGGCTCGCTGAACATCACGGACGTGGCGGCCCGGCTGGGCGAGGCGGATCCCCGGCTGGCGCTCTCCGCCGGGCTGCTCATCGTCGCCGGCCTCGGCATCAAGATGGCACTGTTCCCCCTGCACGTGTGGATGCCGCGGGCGTACGCCGTGTCGCCGACCGTGTCGGCGTCGCTCATGGCCCCGCTGGTGACCAAGGTCTCCGCGTACGCACTGTTGCGCGTCATCTTCTGGGTCTTCGGCGCGGGCACGCTGGTGGTGGAGGAACTGCTGTTGCACGTCATCGCCTGGGCCGGCGCGCTGGCCGCGCTGTTCGGCGGGGTGCTCGCCTTCCTGCAGAAGGACATCCGGCGACTGCTGGCGTATTCCAGTGTCGGTCAGATGGGCATCGTGGCGCTGGGCATCGGCATCGCCAACACGTCAGGGCTGACGGGCGCCGTGCTGCACATTGCCAGCGACGCACTCATGAAGGCCGTGCTCTTCCTGGCCGCCGGCATCGCACTGCTCCGCTTCGGCGTGCGCAATGTGGATGAGCTGCACCTGCTGCGGGGGCGGGCGCCGTGGACGGCAGCTGCCATGACCGTGGCGCTGCTGTCGCTGGTGGGCGTGCCGCCGCTCAGCGGGTTCTTCGGCAAGTGGTACGTGCTGAGTGCCGCCCTCATCGAGGGCCGCTGGGCGCTGGCGGCCGCGCTGGTCATCGGCAGCCTGGCCACCATCGGCTATTCGTTCCGTATCATCGAGAAGCTGTATTTCACCCCCGTGGAGGCCGACGCGGCGGGCCCCCGTGAGGGCCAGGTGCCGGTGGTGGCCGCGTGCGTCGTGATGGCGGCGCTGCTGGTCGTGGTGGGGCTGAGCAACGACTGGATCGTGCGGGTGCTGGTGCTGCCGGGCCTGCCGGGTATGGCCGCGTTCGGGATGGTGCCATGATTATGGGCTCACCGGCCATGATGGCACTGGCGGTTGCGGCGCCGTTCGTCGCCGTGCTGTTCATCCTGTTCGCGCCGCGGCGGCTGACCGAGGTGTGGGGCTTCATTGCGGCCGGCATCGCCGCACTGGCGTGCGCCAGCCTGTTGCCGGCGGTGCTGGGCGGGGCGGTGCCCGAGCAGCACCTCCTCACGCTGATGCCCGGCATGGAGCTGGTCTTCCGCGCCGACGCGCTGGGCCTGACGTTCGCGCTGCTGGCGTCCGGGCTCTGGATCATCACCGGCGTCTACTCGGGCGGCTATGCCCGGGCGGACAACCTGAAGCACCGGCCGCGCTACTTCGCTGCGTTCGCCGCGTCCGTCGGTGCGGCGCTGGGCGTGGCTTTTGCCGGCAACCTGCTCACGTTCTTCATCTTCTACGAGACGCTGACGCTCTCCACGTACCCGCTGGTGGTGCACAAGGAAAGCGAGAAGGCGTACGCCGCGGGCCGGCGCTACCTGCTGTTCGCGCTGGGCAGCGGCCTGGCCATGCTGACGGCCATCGCCTGGACGTGGCAGATCACCGGCTCGCTGGACTTCACGCCGGGCGGTTTCCTGGCCGGCCAGGTGGCCGGACCACAGCTGGCCGTGCTGTTCACGCTCTTCATCCTGGGCGTGTCCGTGAAGGCCGCGGTCATGCCACTGCATTCGTGGCTGCCGGCGGCCATGGTGGCGCCGACGCCGGTGAGCGCACTGCTCCACGCCGTCGCCGTGGTGAAGGCGGGTGTGTTCGGCGTCATGCGCGTCATCGGCTTCGTCTTCGGCCCGGCGGCGCTGGCGGACTTCGGCGGCGACGAGATCCTGGCCGGCCTGGCGGCCGCGACCATCGTCATCGGCTCACTCATCGCCCTGCGCCAGGACAACCTGAAGCGACGGCTGGCGTACTCCACGGTCGTGCACCTGTCGTACATCGTGCTGGGCGCTGCGCTGCTCACGCCGTACGGCCTGGTGGGTTCCACCATGCACATGGTCAACCACGGGCTGGCCAAGATCACGCTGTTCTTCTGTGCCGGCGCCATCTACGTGACGACGCACCGGGAGAACATCAGCCAGCTCACGGGCCTGGGCCGGCAGATGCCGTGGACGTTCGGCGCGTTCACCGTGGGCTCGCTGGCGCTGGTGGGCATACCCGGACTGAGCGGCTTTGTCGGCAAGTTCTTCCTGGCGCGGGGTGCCATCCAGGGCGACGACGTCATTGCGCTGGCCATCATGCTGGGCGCATCGCTGCTGACGGCGTCCTACCTGCTGCCGATTGTGCGGATCGCGTTCTTCCCGGGGCTGACGCCTGAGGGTGAGGCGTACCCGACTCATCGGGCTGAGGCGCCGCGTTCCATGCTGGTGCCCCTGCTGGTGACGTCGGTGCTGGTGGTGATCTTCGGCGTGCTGCCGTATGCCATCGGCACGCAGTACGAGCTGGCGGACCTGGTGGCGGAGCGGGTGTTCAGCGCGGCCCGGTTCGTGGGCGACGGCGCTGCGCCGCTTGTCGTCGAGGGTGCCGCCGGCCTGGGCGGTGGAGGCATGCCATGAGGGAGGCGATGAAGGATCGCGTGAGCATCATCCTGGCCGCAGTGCTCCTGGTGCTGGTGGCGCTGGAAGCGCTGGTCTGGGGGCACGAGCACCCGCGGTTCCCGTGGCACAGCGTGCCGGGGTACGCCGCGATGATCGGCCTGTTCTCGTGCCTGTTCGTCGTGCAGCTGAGCAAGCTGCTGGGCAAGACGCTGCTGCAGCGACCGGAACGCGATGACTACTAGCCTGCTCCTCCACCCCGTCCTGCCGTTCGTCGTTGCGGCGGCCCTGGCGGCGGTGGCCGGCCCCATGGGCCGGCGCCTGGTCTCCCTGGCGGCGCCACTCGCGGCGCTGGCCATGCTCGTCTCGCTGCCCGACGGCGCCACCGCCGGGTTCTCGGCACTCGGCCACGACTGGGTGCTGCTGCGCGCCGACGGACTGGGCCGCGTCTTCGCCATGGCGTTCATCCTGTACGCGTTCATCGCGTCCATCTTCGCGTGGTCGGAAGAGGGCGCGGGACCGAAGGTCGCGGCCATGGCGCTATGCGGGGCCGGCGTCGGTGTGGTGCTGGCAGGTGACCTGCTGTCCCTCTTCTTCTTCTGGGAGTGGCTGACCGTCGCGTCGCTGTTCCTCCTCTGGTTCGGCAATACGCCGGGCTCATGGGCCGCCGGGTTCCGCTACCTGGTCTTCCACCTGGCGGGCGCCACGGTGATGCTCATGGGCATCCTCATGCAGATGGCCGAGGGCAACACCGCGTTCACGGCCATGCCGGCGACACAGCTCTCGGCGTGGCTGATCCTGGCGGGCATGGTCACGAATGCGGCGGTGCCGCCGCTGCACGCGTGGCTGTCTGACGCGTATCCCCGGGCCAGCGTGTTCGGCACGGTGTTCCTGGCGGCGTTCACGACCAAGGCCGCTGTCTACGCACTGAGCCGGGCCTTCGCCGGCACGGAGATCCTGGTCTGGGGCGGCACCATCATGGCGCTGTTCGGCGTGGTCTACGCCGTGCTGGAGAACGACATCCGGCGGCTGCTCACGTACCACATCATCAGCCAGGTCGGCTACATGGTGGCGGGCGTGGGGCTGGGCACGGCGCTGGCCCTGAACGGCGCGTCCGCCCACGCGTTCTCCCACATCTTCTACAAGGGCCTGCTCATGATGTCCGCCGGCGCCGTCATCTACGCGACGGGCCGCGGCAAGCTCACGGAGCTGGGCCACCTGGCCGGGCCGCTGAAGCTGGTGCTCATCTTCATGATGATCGGCGCGTTCTCCATCTCCGGCGTGCCGTTCTTCAACGGCTTCGTCAGCAAGTCCATGATCGTGTCGGCGGCAGCCTATTCGGAGCGGGCGCCCATCGAGTTCCTGCTGCTGGTCGCCTCCATGGGTACGTTCCTGCACACGGGGCTGAAGCTGCCCTGGTTCACCTTCTTCGGGAAGGACCAGGGCGCCCGTGTCATACGCGACGTCCCCACGTCCATGTACGTGGCCATGGGGCTGGCCGCCATCGTCTGCTTCGTCACCGGCGTGCTGCCGGGACCGACGCTGTACGCGCTGCTGCCCTTCGACGCGACGTACGCGCCGTTCACGGCGCACCACTTCCTGGAGTCGCTGCAGCTGCTGACGGGCACGGCGCTGGGCTTCTGGCTGCTCCGCGTGAAGCTGGGCGGCGAGCCGACGACGACCATTGACATCGACAGCTTCTACCGCCAGCCCATCCTGTGGACGGTGGACAGTGCGGGCGCGCTGTTCGAGGGGATCGGTGCCAGGGCGAAGGCCGGCACGGGCGCGGTCATCGGCGGCAGCTGGGGCGCCATGCAGGGCTTCGGCCGACGCTACGCGCACACGCCGCTGGCGGTCCAGAGCTTTGTCATCGTCGGCGTCATCGCGCTGGTGGGGCTGGCGGTGATTCTCACGCGCTGACGGCGACACGCAGCGGCCGACGTACTACAGGCGGCGAAGTACGGGGGCGGAGTACGGGCGACAAAGTACGGGCGACGAACTGCGGGGGCCGGGCCTGGTGGCCGGGCCCCCGTTCGTTCTACCTGTGGACGCCTTCGGCGAATTCCTCCACCATCTTCCGGTTGAAGGCGGGGATGTCATCGGGATTGCGGCTGGTCACCAGCCCGTTGTCCACGACGACTTCCCGGTCCACCCACCTTGCGCCGGCGTTCTTCATGTCGGTCTGGATGGAGGTGTAGCTCGTCAGCTCCCGGTCCCTGACGACGCCGGCCTCGGCGAGGAGCCAGGGCGCGTGGCAGATGGCGGCGACGGGCTTGCCGGCCTCGACGAAACGGCGGGCGAAGTCCACCGCCTTCTCGTCCTTGCGCAGGTTGTCCGGGTTCATGACGCCGCCTGGCAGCAGCAGCGCGTCGTAGCTGTCGGGGTCGGCGTCGCTCACCTGCCGGTCCACGCGGACCTCGCTGCCCCAGTCGGTCTTCGCCCAGCCCCGTACTGATCCTTCCTTCAGCGAGACGATCTCGATTTCAGCGCCGGCCTCCTCCAGCGCCTTGCGCGGCTCCGTGAGTTCCACCTCCTCGAACCCGTCCGCCACGAGGATCGCCACCTTCCTCCCGCTCAGTTCAGCCATCCGCCTGCTCCTTTGCTCCAGTGTCACGCATGTCTCGCCCCCCTCAAGGGGGCAAGCCCCAGGCCACCGGGCAACGTCCCGGATCCGGGACGCAACGTCCCATAACGAGCTGTTCAGCGGCGGCACCGTCGTGGGTGCGATCTCGGTAAGCTGTTGCAATTCAGTATCTTGGGCGGAGGAGTCCGCCGGGTACGGGGGTTGCCCCTGCAGGTGATGTGGCGGTCGCCTGCAACCACCGGACGCTGCGTCGCATCTCATTCCATGTGGGCGGCAGCGGGACGGCGAATCCGGAGACGGCCGTGACGCGTAGTGGATGGAGACAGAAGATCGGTTCCCTGGGAGGTAACGTGTCCCGAATCTGCGGCATCTGCGTGGCGACATTGCTGGTATCCATGCCGGCAACCAGTCCTGCCCACGGCCTGCCCACCATTCCGCTGCTGCCACCGCCGGAACCGGCGCCCAACAGCCTGGTGGCCGCCGCCGACGGCACCCTGTACTTCGTGGACGCCACACGCAGCACCGTCTGGCGGCTTCGACCGGGGGGCGAGCCCATGCCGTTTGTCACCGGCACCAGCGGCCCGTCGCTGCAGGTGGACGCCGCGGGCAACCTGTATGGTACGCGCGTGGAGCGGCGCGGCAGGGTGTCCGTGTGGCGCGCCTCTGCTGACGGCACCGTGACCACCCTGGGCCGGGCTGGCAGCGATCGGGAAGCCCGGCGCCTCCTGGCCACGCACGCCGGCGCCTGCGGCCTCGCGGGTGCCGCCGCGGTCCTGCCGGTGGACGGCCACACGCGGATGACTGGTGGCGACCTGCTCATCACGTCCGGCAACGCCGTGCGACGGGTGGCGGCGGACGGCGGTGTCACCACCCTTGCCGCCGGCGGCGAATTGCTGCGCCATCGGTCCGGGCTGATGGGCCGCGTATTCCGGAACTCGCCCGCCCACCTTACGGGCATCGCCATGGCCGGCGACGGCGACGTCTACGTCGCCAACGCAGCCAGCGGGGCCATTGTGCGCATCGGCCGCAATGGCCTCGTCCGGCAGGCGTACGAGGCTTCGCCGGGCTGGCGACCTGCGGGGCTCGCCAGTGTCGGCGGCGCCATCTATATGTTGGAGTACGGCGCCGGCGTGCGGATCCGGCGGCTGGATGACGACGGCGTCGGTGCGCTCGTCGCTATCGTGCCGTCAACTGTCTCCGCCGCGGCGCTGCCGGCGGGAATGCCCTGGCTGCCGATCTGAGAGACGTCAGGGACGCCTGTCAGTGCCAGCAGTGTAAGCACGGTAAGGATCCCTCCCACAGCCGCCAGAACCAGCAGCAGGTCGAGCCCGATCCCGTTCAGCATCAGCATGCGCGCGGCCCATGGCCAGCCGGACGCGGCCAGAGGCGCCAGCATGGCGACGAGGGCGGAGGCATAGAGCAGCGTGCGGATACCCGCCCGCGCCTGCCGCTGCATGCCGTGCAGCAGCGCGGGGGTGACCAGGCCGAGGAGGATGAGGTGCAGCACCGCGACGACGATGCTGCGGTTGTGCATGAACGCCGCGCCCACACCGGCCGCCGCCGCCAGTTTCACCAGCCCCGCCGCCGCCGCCGCCGCGACGGCCAGGAGGGGCAGGGGAGGGGGGCGGAGGCGGGCACGGGTGGCGGAGGCCGCCAGGTCCCACGTCGCCAGCAGCAGCGCGGCGCCCACGAGTCCGATGCCCAGCCGACCGATGAGCACCAGCACCGGCGCCGGCGCCCCCGGAACGTAGAGCAGCGTGGAGGGCAGCGCACCGACGGCGACGAGAAGGACGACCGTCGTCGCATTCCGGGTGTCCGCGCCGATCCGGCCCCGGTACAGGAAGCCCAGTGCCGTGAGCAGCAGGAACCCGCTCACGAACGGTGTCAGAAACAGCTTCACCCCGAACTGCACCAGCCACGGATCCGTCACCTGCCGGACCATCATCACGGCGGGTACCACGGTCATGGCCCCTGCCACGACCAGGAACGCCAGGCCGGCCCGCAGCAGGCTGGTGCTGCCCGTGTCGCCGACGCTGCCCAGCGGCCGCCAGAGCAGCGCCGCCAGCGTGATCCAGAAGGCGACGTGGACGGCTGACACGGTGATGGTGAGCGCGTCGTAACCCCGCAGGGCGAAGCCAACGAACGCGACGACCGAGCCGATGCCGATGCCGTGAGCCAGCAACCGATGGCCCAGGACCGCCCTGCGGCCGAGCGAGGGCACCAGCAGCACCAGCCCCGCCGCGGCAGCCATCACCATCCAGCCGAAGAAGCCGCCGTGGGAATGGGCGTGGATGACGTGGGGCGTCTGCAGGCCGCCCCGGACCGCCGGCCACACGAACGCCGACCGCAGGTACGCCCCCGCCACCAGCGTAAGGGCAAGCAGTACGGCGGCATAACGGGCGTAGAGGACACTGATGCGTTCATTCATGGTGCCGGAAAACTGGCGGCCATGTCTCTGGCTGTCAGTCAGGCGAACCGTGTCCGCGGGGACGGGGACTGGCCGTCTGGCGGCGTGGGGAGATGCCCTACAAGGACGCGTCCTGCTGGCGGGCGGGCACGTCGCCGCCGTGAGGGAGGGTTCGCTGTCGGCGAGACGGAGAAACGGCGCCGGGCGGGCTGTTCAGCAGCGCAGTACCGCGTTATATTACGGGCTCCGGTTGTTGTTTCGATGTACGGGACGTAGCGCAGCCCGGTAGCGCACCTGAATGGGGTTCAGGGGGTCGCCGGTTCAAATCCGGCCGTCCCGACTGTCCGATCGTCACGCTCAGTGACGTAGGGGTCAAGGAGTCATTGGGGCACAATAAAAAGGCCGATCAGCGAATGACGCTGGTCGGCCTTTGGTTTGGTGCAGCTAACGCAAGTTTGGCACACCTCTGCATACGGTTGGGCGGCCGTGACTCACGCACGGATCGATGCAGCCCTTGCGTTAATCCAGGAGAACCACCGGGCCCATTGGTTATCGGTCATGCCCGCGCGGTCACCCGCATGATCTACCGATACCGCTCCAGCTGCCCCGTTCCTCCCACGACACGATGCACCGGCAGCACTGCCCCGATCTCTTCATGGCGGTCGAACCACCCGGCTTCCGCCAGTGAGTTGTCATCCTCGGGTTCCAGCAGGTGGATGGCGATGGCAGCCGTCGGCTGCGCCAGCGGCACGATGAACGTGCCGGCGGGCAGCTGCAGGCGCCGCGAGACGATGGCGGTGCGCAGGATCCGGGGGATGTAGCCCTCGTATTCCGGGGCATGCTCCACGCTCTCCACGCGGTAGCTCTCGACATCGAGTTGTGTGTCATCGACGAGCCGCTCTACGAGGACGCCGTGCAACCGGAGGTGGTCGGCGATGTCGGCCCTGCTCGCATCGATTGCGTACGCGGCCGGCCGCGCCCGCGCCAGCCGCACGTTGGCGGTGTCCAGGATCGGCGTCACCACCTCGACGACCTGTCCGCCTGTCATGAAGCGGTACTCCTCGCGACGGCTGGCCGTCTCCTCGACGATGACGGCGATGCTGTCCGGCCGCCCCGCGAAGGCGTCGAGCCCGCGCCCGACGAGTTCCGCGCGGCCGCCGGCGACAGCCGCCACTACATCCGCCGGATTGGCGGCGACGAAGCGAGCCAGCGCCACCATGGCCACGTAATGCTTGTGCGTGCGCCGCTCCAGTTCCTCGCGGGCGTCGCGTGGCCGCACGCTCTCGTACAGGATGGAGATGGCGCCGTGGGCGCCGCCGTAGTTTGACAGTGCGCGGGCGCCGTACGCGCCGGGAGAGAGCCCCAGCTCCGGATCGTCGGCCAGGCCGCCGGGCACCCGGTGGTAGATGAAGTGGGTGTAGCCCGCGGCCTCCAGCGCGCCGACCACGGCCGGCACGACGTGCGCCCGTGCATACGCCGACGGCGCCCACGGCCCGTTCAGGCTCACGCCGAAGCGGGTGTAGAAGTCGTAGATCCGCGGCGGGCCCACCAGCTCGTGGGCGTCCACCAGGACGTGCGGTCGCCACGGCGCTACAACCCCGGTGATCACCGACCGGGACTCCGGCTGCGCCAGGCGCATGTAGTCCCGGTTCACGTTCGTCCGGGCGACGTTGTTGCGCGAACCCCAGTCGCCGGCCTCCGCGCCATCCGGGTTGATCTGCGGCACCAGCAGGAAGATGACGTCGTCGAGCAGTTCGCGCAGGCTGCCCAGCGCAAGCTCCCGCGCCACCTGCATCAGCGCCTCCTTGCCCGCGGGCTCGTCGCCGTGAACCTGGGCGCCGATGAAGACAATGGGCTTGCCCGTGGCGTGCGCCTCCCACGGCTCCGACACGGCCGGCCGGGCCATCGTGACCAGGTGCAGTGGCCGGCCCTCAATGCTCCGCCCGATCTCCGCCAGCCGGACCTCGGGGGATCGTGCCGCCAGCGCCCGGTAGAAGGTCACCACGTCGTCGTGCGACGTCAGTTCCGTCCACCCGCTCCGCTCCGCTGTGGTCCGCAGCTCGTCGGCCTGACGCGCCTGCGCCGTTGCCGGTACCGCGCACACCAGCCCAACCAGCCAGACTGCAATCCATGTCCGCATGTCTCTGCTCCTGAAGTCAATCGCTACGAACACCGGGTGGGCCGCCCGGCGTTGATCAGGGCGGTCCTTGTGGAACGGCGTCTGTGGGAAGGTTGCCGGGCAGGGCGGGGAGGTCAAGCACGCGTCCGGCGGCTAGCGAACAACCACCGGCCCGGCGAGCCGCTGCAGGGCGGCGATGGTGCCGTCCACTTCGCCCAGGGCCTCCTGCCGATGGACGATGGAGCCGCCGGCATCCAGCACCGTGATGACGTTGCTGTGCATGAAGTCGGTGGCGGAAACCTGGCGGTAGCGGACGCCCAGCACGGCAGCCAGGGTGGCGATGGATTCGTCCGGCCCGGCGAGGACGGTCCAGCGATCACTCAGGCGCGTGGCCGTGGCGAAGCTGTCCAGCTGCTCCGGCGTGTCCCGCTCGGGATCGATGGAGACCAGGACGAAGCCGACGTCGGAGAACTCGCCCTCCAGGCGCTTCATGTCGGCGACGATGCGGGGACATGCGCTGCCGCAGTTGGTATAGACCATGGCAATGAGCTGCGGCCGGCCGCGCAGGTCAGCCAGCACACGCTCGGCGCCATGGCGATCCAGCCATACGTCGTCCAGCTGGTAGACGGACATGCCGGCCAGCGGCTCCACCGGTGCGGGCGCGTGCATGTCATGGTGTGCGTGCGTGTCGCCCGCGACAACGTCGGCTGCTGGCGGTGCACCGGTGCATCCGGCCAGCACTGCCATCAGCACGGTGACGGATACGGTCAGTCGCTTCATCATTGCAGGTCTCCCGCGCACCTGAATCCCAGTGATCCGGTGGTTGTGCGCGCATCCACCGTGGCGCGCCAGGCATACCGCAGGAACGCGGCGTAGTCGCGGGCGTCGCCGGTGGCCGTGGCGCCGCCGGCGCACGTGAGCTGGCCCTCGCGCCGCTCACCGACCCGGGAATCGCTCCCCGCGAAGACGGACTGGAAGTCGCTCACCCATTCCATGACGCCGCCGTGCATGGCGTATACGCCCCAGACGTTGCGGAACCCGGCCCCGGCGCGGGTGGCCCCGCGCTGCAGCGTCAGTTCCAGCACGCGCTTCAGGAACCCGTCCGCTTCGGAGGCGTCCCGCCGACGTTCGTCCGCCAGCGCCACATACTCCCACTCCGCGGTGGTGGGCAGCCGGCCGCCGCGCGCCGCGCAGTAGGAGCGGGCCGCGAACCACGACACATGCGTCACCGGTGCATCCTTCGGCACAGTCTCGCCGGCAGACGTCGGCGATTCCCAGTCCCTGAGGTAGCCGTCGTCGGCAAAGAGGCCGGGCACTGCGCCGCGCTGCCATCGCGAATGCCTCACCAGGAATTGCTCGTACTCGCCCCGCGTCACGGGCCGGGCGTCCAGCAGGAACGACTCCACCTGCACCTGCGTCTCGCCCGGCTGCACGTACAGCGGACGGTACGAGCCGCCCTCGATCCGGACCATGCCCTCCGGCAACGGCCGTTGCAGGGCACTGCCGGCCCCGGCGGAAACCGCCAGGGCCGGGACCAGGAGCAGGAACAGGGGAGCGCGTCGCATGATGCTGCCTAGTGGTTGGGCGCGTCCATGATCAGCGGCTGCTTCTCGCCAACCACCTTGATCTCAGCCAGCGCGCCCTTGTTGAACACGCGGTTGATTGCATGGTCCACCAGCAGGATGCTGCTCGGCACGTCCGCCCGGAACTCCACGATGGTCGAGCCGCCGGCGGGTACGTTCGTCGTCTGCACGTTGCGGTTGATGAGGTCACCGCCCTCCACACGAACCACGTCGAAGATCTCGCCGATCGCGTGGAACGAGCTGCTCAGGTTCGGGCCGCCATTGCCGACGAACAGCCGGACCGTCTCACCGGCCTGCACCACCGGCGCATTGTTGCCCGTCATCGCGCCCACCGCGCCGTTGAACAGCACGTACTCCGGCCGCTCGTCATACAGCTTGTCGAAGTCGAAAGGCTGCAGCCCGCCCTCGCCGTGGCGGCCCTTGGTGTAGAAGTCCCCCTGCATGACGTAGAACTCGTGGTCCACCGCCGGCAGGCCGCCCTCCGGCTCCACCAGGATCAGGCCGTACATGCCGTTGGCGATGTGCATCGGCACCGGCGCCATCGCGCAGTGGTAGACGTACAGGCCGGGCTTCATGGCGCGGAAGCGGAACGTGGCGTCAGTGCCCGCCACCACCATTGTCGCCTCGGCACCGCCGCCCTGGCCCGTCACCGCGTGCAGGTCGATGTTGTGCGGAACCTTCATGTCATGGTGCCCGATGAGACGGAACTCCACCATGTCGCCCTCGCGCACCCGGATGAAGCTGCCCGGCACCGTGCCGCCAAACGTCCAGAACTCGTATTCCACGCCCGGCGCGATCTCCATCACCTTCTCGATCACCTCCAGGTCCACCTTGACCAGCGTCGCATGCTTGCGCGTGATCGGCGCCGGCACCTGCGGCGCCGCCGTCATCACGGCCACCTCCTCGCCGCGGATCGCCGGCAGCTTCGCCTCCGGGATCCGGTCGTCCAGCAGGCCCGTCGCGTTGCTGTTCCAGCCCGTCCCGACCACGAGCACGGTGACCACCACAATCAGCCCCAGCACCGTCCCCACCAGCGTCTTCTTCTGTCGCGCTCCCATTGCTCTCTCCTTGTGGACGACTGCGTGATGCGTGTTTCTCATGTATTTATGAGAAATAGGACGGGGCAGGGCCATGGGGAAATGCCCGCAGGACCTGTGGGGAAACGTCCGCGACGGTGTGTAGGGCTACGGCCGTCCAGAGGGTGGCGATGATCGGGGCGCCATTGATAGCCGGTCCGCCATCCAGCGTGACCCGGGTGAAGCCGGCGTTGGATGTAGGGGTAACGGTGGCTGGACGGTTGGGCGCGGCGAGGCTGCGAAGGGCGGATGTCAGGGAGCATCGTTCACGGACGGCACTGCATCATCACGGTGCCGTCCTGGTGATGGCGGGAGTCGTCAGGTCCTTTCGACAGCGGACTGCCGGCGGCGTCGCAGTGCGCCGAGACCGATCAGCCCGGTGCCCATCAGTATGAGCGACGTCGGCTCCGGCACTGCGGCGGCCCGAGGCAGCAGCTGTCCCCGGATTTCGCCGCCGGGGAATTCGCTCGTGTGGATGTTGAAGTATGTGTTGCCCGCGTGCATCGCGTCCACGAATGCGGTGCGGGCGAGGAGCACATCCCCGCCAGATGCGGTCACGAACGCAGGGCTGTACGACGAGGCGAGGCTGAGGTCAAAGATCATCTCATACATGCCGGACGATACGCCGGCGGGGAACCCGGGGAATGTGGGTGTCGGCGTGGCGGCGCCGGCGTTTGCTCCCGCTGGCGCACAGCAGTGGATGTGCGCCAGCGTCGTCAACCCCATGAGCGACGAGAAGACGACATGAACGCTCATGAAGTCTCCGGCGAGCGTGACGGTCGCCGTTCCGACTCCGGGCGAGGCGTTCGGCGGAACTTCCTGCGTACCGGCCAACTCACCCACGAACACCTGTGCCTGGGCGGGCGTCCACATGACCAACGCCGCGACCACGGCTCCGGCGATGACGGTACTTCGTCCGACCGCGCGCATACCAACCTCCTCGCTGTAGAGATGTAACCGGCTGCGAACCCAACGTCAGGAGGCACGCCCCCGACGCGGGCTGCACCCACGATGGATCGCAGATCAGCGCGGGGGCAAGGCTGACGTTGGCTGCGTTAAGCTGGCCGCTACCGCGTCCGGGAAGTTGTTGACGGCCCATGCGGGCACGTCACCGCCGCAGCCGCATCAATCGAGGTTGGGTCGTGTCTCGGCACGGCGGGCCATGGCCCGGATGAAGCCGCTGAAAATGAGGCGATGGATGGGATAGAGCGCGTACCAGTACAGCCACCCGCCGAGGCCGCGTGGTGCAAAGAAGGCGGTCTGCTGGAGCAGTGTGCCACCGTCGGCCATGGGAGTCGCCCCGAGCTGGAGCCAGGCCTCGCCTGGCACCTTCATCTCAGCGCGGAGGCGAAGCAGCCGACCCGGCTCCAGCGCCTCGACTCGCCAGAAGTCGAGGGCATCGCCGACTCGAAGTTCGTGGGGATCCCGGCGGCCGCGCCGCAGTCCCACACCCCCGATCAGTCGATCCGCCAGCCCTCGCAGCCGCCATGCCCAGTCCATGAAGAGCCACCCGGTATTCCCCCCGAGACTGGTAAACACGGTAAAGACCGATGCGGGCGGGGCATTCACCTGGCACTCACGGTGTTCGCGTACCATGCCCTCACTGTCGCTCAGCACGACGCCCCGGGCCTGGCTGCTGCTGAGCGCATCGCTCCATGACGACTCGATGCCAAAGGCGTGGAGCCGCTCCAGCGCCCGTTCCACCGACGTCCGGTAGCTTACGGGCCGGATGTCCGGAAACAGCTCCCTGGCCGTGCTGTCCTGCACGACGTTCTCGTTGCGGAGTCCATCAATGAGAGGGCGCGCCATGGCGGCGGGGATGGGAGTCACGAGGTTGACCCAGAGCGAAGAGAGGCGCGGCGTCAGCAAAGGCACGGGCAGCAGCCAGCGCCTGAGGCCGCGGACCTCGGCGTACGTCGTCATCATCTCGCCGTAGGTTACGACGTCGGCGCCGCCGATTTCGATGGTGCGCCCGGCGCTCGCCGGCACGTCAAGCGCCGCCACCAGGTAATCCAGCACCTCGCGCACACCGATGGGCTGCGTGCGCGTGTATACCCAGCGAGGGCTGACGAGCACGGGGATCCGTTCGGTGAGATAGCGGATCATCTCGAAGGACAGGCTGCCCGAACCAACGATGACGCCGGCCCGGAACTCCGTCACCGGCACGCCGGCTTCACGCAGGGCAGCGCCCGTCTGCTGGCGGGACCGCAGGTGCTCCGACAGGTCGGGCGACGGCGCTGCGAGGCCGCCGAGGTAGATGATCCGTTCAATCCCCGCCGCTGCCGCAGCGGCGCCGAAAGTGCGCGCGGCCTCCAGATCGCGCTGGTTGTATCCCGAGCCCGCCCCGAGACTGTGCACCAGGTAGTACGCCACACTCACGCCCTGCAGGGCAGCTGGCAGGGTGTCCGCCTGCAGCACGTCGCCGGTAATCGCTTCTATGTCGTCGCGCCAGGCGCGATCGCGCAGACGCTCTGCATCACGCACCAGGCATCGTACGCGCAGCCCTGCTTCCAGGAGCCGGGGCACCAGCCGGCCCCCGATGTAGCCGGTGGCACCCGTCACGAGAACCGTGCGACTGCGTGGGTCTTCCATTGAGCGTGCTCCATGACCGGATGGCGGGCCAGCCTGCACAGCGCGCGAGTGCTGCCCGGCTCTGGCGGTAATACCCCGGTCATCGCTGCCGGGGTCGCTGCCAGCCGCGGTCCTCGACATGGCTTTTCGGGCTGATTCGACTCCCCCGGACCTGCGGCCAACAACTTGCACTGCCGTTCCAGTGAAAGGCGATGGCTTCTCCCTCGGAGGACAATATGAACCTGACGACGATCATTATCATCCTGGTGGTGCTGGCAATACTGGGTGGTGGCTGGGGTTACTCCCGTCGCGGGCGGCTGTAGGAGGTTGGATGATGCCGACGCCGCGTGGAGCACGCGGCGTCGGCATCGGCACGCTGGCCCCGCCGCCAGCGGATACCCTACGCCCGCCGGCCGACACGCCGGACACGCTGCGCCGGCCGTAGCGCCGACGCGGTGGGCCGGACGGGTGCTGCCGGGCGTCAGTCCGGTCGCAGAGCAGCGACCGGGTCCAGCCGTGCCGCCCGGCGGGCAGGCAGCCAGCACGCGAGGAGCGCGATCCCTCCGAGCATGGCCGGTACGCCGGCAAAGGTGACCAGGTCGTACGGGCCCACGTCATGGAGCAGGCCAGCGACGGGCCGGGCGAGCAGCGCTGCGGCGGCCAGCCCCAGGACGAGGCCGGCGCCGGCGAGACGCATGGACTGACGGACGACCATGCCGGTCACGTCCTTCGCGCGCGCGCCCAGGGCGACACGGATCCCGATCTCCTGCCGCCGCTGCCCCACCGTGTAGGCCGTCAGCCCGTATACGCCGACCCCGGCGAGCAGCAGCGCGACCAGCGCGAAGAACGTGAAGAACGCGGAGTACAGCCGTGGCAGCGCGATGCTTTCGGTCACCAGTTCTGTCATCGCACGGAACGCGGGCGGCGGCAGTGCCGGGTCGATGGCGCGCACGACATCGCGGACCGACGCGCCCGTCGTGGCAGCCACCGTCGAGGCGGAGCGGCCAACCGGCCCGCCGGCCAGGCGCACCACGATGTGATTCGACCGCGCTGGCACCTGCTCCGCGCTCAGGAACAGCTCGACGATGGTCTCGCTGCCGAGGCCGCGATGGCGCGTATCCGCGGTGACACCCACGATCTCGAACGGATCACCACCCACCGCCAGCCGCCGGCCCACCGGGTCCTCGCCGGGGAAGTGCCTGCGCCGGAACGTCTCGTTGATGATGGCGGCGCGGACCTCGTTGCCGGCGCGGTCCTCCGCATTGAACGCGCGGCCGGCCGTGATGGGCGTGCCGGTCACTTCGAACCAGTCCCGTGACACGGAGCGGTACCATGCGGCGGGCGGGTTCTCGTCGCGTCCGGGGACGCGGCCCTCGACCCGGAAATTGACGTCGCTGTCACCGACGCCGCTCATGGGCAGGCTCGACGTGGTAGCGACGCCGGCGACACCCGGCAGCGCGGCCACGCGCTCGAGGGCCGTGGCGACGAACACGCGGATCTCGTCGGCCGTCTCGTAGCGCGCGGGCGGCAGGAAGTACTGCCCGGTGACCAGGCCATCGGCGCGGAACCCCGGATCGACCTGCTGCAGCCGCGCCAGGCTGCGCAGCGTGAGCCCTGAGCCGATCAGCAGTGTGAGAGCGATGGCGATCTCGGCGACGACGAGTGCACTGCGTACGCGACGTCGCCCCACCGATACCCGGTGACCGCCGGTCTCGCGCAGCACGTCGGCGGGCTGGCCGGCGGTGGCGTGGAGGGCGGGGCCGATGGCCGCGGCAAGGGCCGCGATGATGCCGGCGCCGAGGGCGAAGCTCAGCGACGTCGCATCAATGGTGACTTCGTCGATCCGCGGCGTGTTCGGCGGCGCCAGCGCAGTCAGCAGCGCCACAGCCCACAGGGCGATGAGCGCTGCTGCGGCGGCACCGATGGCCCCGAGCACGACCGTCTCTACCAGCATCTGCCGCACGACCGTGCCGCGCCCGGCACCGATGGCGGTCCGGATGGCGAGTTCGCGGTCACGTACGCCCGCCCGGGCGACCAGCAGGTTCGCCACGTTCACGATGGCAATGAGCAGCAGCAGCGCGACCGCGCCCGCCAGGGCGAGCAGCGCCGGCCGCGTCGCCGCCGTTACATCGTCTTTCAGCCCGACGACGTTGAACGCCACGTCCCGGTTCGATGCGTATTCCGCGGCCAGGCGGGCCGCAACGACGTTGGCGTCCGCAGCGGCGGTGGCGACGGGCGTGTTCGGCTGCAGCCGGCCGATCACGCGAACAGAGTAGCAGCCGCGCCCGCAGTCACCGTTCGCGTCCACCACGCGCGAGCGCCATACGTCTGCCGGGAACAGCGGGTCGCGGAAGCCGGCCGGCATGACGCCGACGATCTCGTGGGCGACGTCGTTCAGCGTGATGGTCCGGCCCACGGCGCTCGCATCGCCGGCAAAGCGGCTTTGCCAGATATCGTGGCCCAGCACCACAACAGGCACCGCGCCGGGCTGCTCGGTGTCCGGGTGGAACGGCGCGCCGATCACCGGCCGCACACCGACCACGTCGAAGTAGCCCGCACTCACGATGACGCCGTCCACCGATTCCGCGCCGTCCGGCGTGGTCATGGCCGGTGTGTAGTTGCCGACGGCGGCCAGGGCGGCAAACGAACTCGTGCCATCCCGCAGGTCCACGAAGTCCGGCGGCGTGAACCACTCCTTGTCCGGCCCGCCCCGCCGCGTCAGGTCCTGCCAGACCATGACCATCCGGTCCGAATCAGGGAAGGGCAGCGGCCGCAGCAGCAGCGCGTTGACGACGCTGAAGATGGCGACGGTCGCGCCCAGCCCGATCCCGAGCGTTGCGATCACCGTCAGCGAGAAGCCGGGAGCGCCGCGGATGGCGCGCAGGGCGTAGCGGATTTCAGTCAGCAGGTTGGCCATGGCCTGAACGAGTTCGGGGGCGGCCGGCGCCGATCCGTCGGCACCGCGCATAGCGTGTCATTGCAGGGAAGGATGGTGCCGCGCGTCACAGACTGAGCCAAGTCGCAGTGTCCTAACACGTTGCGAGATATGGCGGCCCTGCCCGCGGGGCACCGGGTGTCCGGCTGTGGCACGGCCGGTGGCGGATTCGGGACGCGCCCCTGTCGCTCGTGCACCGAGTTGCAGCGATGGGCGCCACACGCGGACCTGTGGCCACCCCGCACGGCTGGAGGAAGGATGCGATGACACCGACGCCGCGTGCAGCAAGCGGCGTCGGTGACTTCCTGCTACAGGTTTCTCTCCGCGTACGTCTTCATGGCATCGCGCACAAAGGCTGCGCCGTCGCGGCCGCCATAGTTCGCGGCAAAGCGTTCGTCTGCCACGTACATCTCCGCCAGACCCAGAAAATATTCCTTCGAGGGCCTGGTCCCATCGCGAGGCGTGCCGGGAATACCGGCCAGCCAGTCGGCCTGCCGCTGGGCCAGAGCCTGCCCTTCGGCGCCGTCCGGTTCGGCGCCGCTCCGCGCCGCCTCGGCCCAGTCCGCTCCCAGCGCCTGCGACCTTGCCATCCATGCCGAACGGGCTCCCTGCGACAACCCCTGCCACCAGCGATCGCTGCGCTCGTACGCGTCATTCCCCCAGCGGTCCACGACTTCGTCCCGATACTTCGTGTGGTCAAAGCCGTTCAGCATCTCCTCTGCCATCAGTGCCTCTCCTCGTTCCAGCCTGGCGATGGTGATCTCGACGCTCTCCATGCGGTCATCCAGGCGAGATCGTTCCCGTCTCAACTCCTCCAGGTGGAGCCGCAACGCCTGGATGTCGTCGCGATGGCCCTCCAGCACCTCCGCGATGTCGGCCAGACCCAGCCCCATTTCCCGCAGCAGCAGGATACGCTGCAGCCGGACCAGCGCAGCCGCGTCGTAATACCGGTACCCGTTATTCCCGACCCGGCTCGGCGGCAACAGCCCGATTGCGCCATAGTGCCTGAGGGTTCGGGATGTGGTTCCCGCCAGCCGCGCGATCTCCTGAATCGACCACTCCATGAATTGCTCCAGCGTCCACGTAACCACGCCCCGTGCGCGGTCACATTACCATCCTAGACATTGACGTTGCGTCAAGGTCAAGCCCCGTCTGTGCGACCCGTCCCGCGGACTTTCCTCGCGGTGCTGCACGCTGCGTCCTCCAGTGCGTCCAGCGCCGCGGCTGTCGTGCCCGCCGCGGCGCCCGCCACATCGGCGCTCGCCGCCGAGGCTGCGATGCTGCCCTCGGTCGCGACGGTGGACAGCGCGGCGTCAACAACCTCCTCCGAC
The DNA here is from genome assembly GCA_035461245.1 of Longimicrobiales bacterium. Lineage (GTDB taxonomy): Bacteria > Gemmatimonadota > Gemmatimonadetes > Longimicrobiales > RSA9 > SH-MAG3. The sequence goes on from DATHVP010000030.1 coordinate 84,311, forward strand.
ACCCGCCCGGCGTACAGCTTCCGCATGAAGTACAGGCTCACGTGCACCAGGCCGATGAGCACCGGCACCTCTACCAGCGGGCCGACGACGGTGGCAAAGGCCACCGGGGACGTGATACCGAAGACAGCAATCGCTACCGCAATGGCCAGCTCGAAGTTGTTGCCCGACGCCGTGAAGGCCAGCGTCGCGCTGCGGCTGTAATCCGCGCCCAGCCGGTGCGCCATGAGGAAGCTCACCAGGAACATGATGACGAAGTAGAACGACAGCGGTATCGCTATCCACAGCACGTCCAGCGGCTGGTGGATGATCCGCTCACCCTGCAGGCTGAACATCACGACGATGGTGAACAGCAGCGCTACGAGTGTGAGGGGTGAGATCCTCGGTACGAACACACCGTCGTACCAGTCGGCACCCTTCAGCGGCAGCAACACGACCCGGCTGAGGATACCCGCCGCGAACGGCACGCCCAGGTAGAGCATGACGCTCGCGAAGATCTGGCCGATGCTGACGTCCACCACCACGCCCTCGAGGCCGAACAGCGGCGGGAGCACGGTGACGAACACCCACGCGTACAGCCCGAACGTGACGATCTGGAACACGCTGTTCAGCGCCACCAGGCCCGCCGCATACTCGCTGTTGCCACGGGCCAGCTGGTTCCACACCAGCACCATGGCGATACACCGGGCAATTCCCACCAGGATCAGGCCCACCATGTAGTAGCCCCAGCGCGGGTCCGGCCCGAGCAGCGCAGGCGCCACGAAGCCGAAGAAGCCTACCGCCAGTGCGAACATCAGGATGGGCCCGATAATCCAGTTCTGCACCAGCGACAGGCCCAGGATCCGCACGTCCGCAAACACCTTCGGCATCAACTCGTACTTCACCTTCGCCAGCGGCGGATACATCATCAGGATGAGACCCACGGCAATGAGCAGGTTCGTGTGCTGCCCCACCGTCAGCCGCTCGTTCAACCCCTCCACCGGCGCCTGGAAGAAGAAGCCCAGCGCCACGCCAATGGCCATGGCCGCAAAGATCCAGACCGTCAGGTACCGGTCCAGCAACGACATCCTGCCTGCGACGGATTCCGCCATGATGACTCCGCTCATCCCGTTCATCGTGCCCGGCCACCCGCCAGGCTGGGCCAATATACAACAATAGAACTTGATGTATCAACCACCATTGATTAGTATGGGCCATGATGAGCACGACGACGACGGACCTGACGCTGCTGGCGCAGCGGATGAAGGCGCTGGGCGACGAGAAGCGGCTGCGGATCCTGCTCCAGCTCGCGGGTGGCGAGCGCTGCGTGTGCGACCTGATGGAGGACCTGGGCGCCGCGCAGTCACTGCTGTCGTTCCATCTGCGGACGCTGAAGGAAGCGGGGCTGGTGACGGACCGGCGGCAGGGCCGCTGGGTGCATTATTCCCTGAATCCGGGCGCGCTGGCGGATGTCGAGGAGTTCCTGGCCGCCCGCCGCGGCGAAGCGGAACTGGCGGCGAGTCCCGGGACGACCTGCTGTGACACGAGCGACGAGGATACCGCATGAAATACGCGCTGATCAGTGACATCCACGCGAACCTGCCGGCGCTGGAGGCCGTCCTCGCCGGCATCGATGCCCGTGCCGACGTGGACGCCATCTACCACCTGGGCGACCTGGTGGGTTACGCGCCGTGGCCGGACGAGGTGGTGGCACTGCTCCGCGAGCGGGCCATCCCCGGGGTTGCCGGCAACTACGACAGCACCACCGCCACGGACTACAGGCATTGCGGCTGTCGTTACGAGGACGCGCGGCAGGAAGAACTGTCGCACCTGTCGTACGAGTGGACGCGTGCGCACACGTCGCCGGAGTCGAAGCGGTACCTGGGCGCCCTGCCGTTCCGCATCGACGTGCGGCCCCTGGGCGGTCACGTGGCGGGGCCGCGTCTGATCCTGCTTCACGGCAACCCGACGCTGAACACGGTCTACTGGACGGAGGACCGGCCGGACCGGTTCTGTCTCCAGATGGCGGAATCGGTGAGTGCGAAGGCGGGCGACGTCATTGCCTTCGGTCACACCCACAAGCCGTGGCACCGGAGCATCGAGGGGATGCACTTCGTGAACACGGGTTCCGTGGGCCGGCCGAAGGACGGCGACTGGCGGGCCGGTTACGCGCTCGTCGCAGTGGATGCGGATGGAGTGGATGTGGAGTTCGTGCGGGTGGAGTATGACGTCGCACGTGCCATGGACGCGATTCGCGGCAGTGAGCTGCCGGACGATTTCGCCGAGTACCTCAGGACGGGTGGCGAGCTGCCGGCGCAGGCCGGCCTGGAGGCCTGAATGCTTCGGGTGCCGGGCCAGCCCGCGGCGCGGTTCAGGCGCGGTGCACGGACTGCAGCACGGCGAGGCCTTCGCGGCGGAGTGCCACCCGCACCACGGCACCGGGCTCCAGCGGGATGGGCCGGTAGCTGAGGGCGGGGAAGCGGACTTCCACTTCCTGCCCGTTCCCCAGCTCGACACGGAGCACGCGGGACGCGGCGCTTTCGAGGTGGGCTGTTACGCGGGCGTCGAAGACGTTGTGGGCGACCGCCTCGCTGGAGGGCCGGTCCGGGTAGACGATTTTCACGTCGTCGGGCCGGATGTAGACGGTCACGTCGTCTCCCTCGGACAGGTTGCTGTCCGGCGGCAGCCGCAGTTGCAGCCCGTCCCAGTCCAGGACCAGCCCGGCCTGGCCCACCGCGACGACCCGTGCGCTGAGGAGGTTGCGGATGCCCATGATCTCCGCAACACCGCGCGTAGCGGGGCGTCGGAAGACGTCGCCGACGGGCCCCACCTGCGCGATCCTGCCCTCGGACAGCACGGCCAGCCGGTCGCCGATGGCGAAGGCGTCCTCGAGATGGTGCGTAACCAGAATGATCGTCAGGTCCAGCTCCTGCCTGAGCCGGCGCAGGTCCGCCTGCAGTCGTTCGCGCAGGGGCGCGTCCAGGGCGGCGAACGGTTCGTCCAGCAGCAGGATGCGGCGCTCCGCTGCCAGTGCCCGAGCCAGCGCGACGCGCTGCTGCTGCCCGCCCGAGAGCTGCGCCGGCCGGTGCCCGGCGTGGCTCTGCATGCCCAGCAACTCGAGCAGCCGGGCGGCTCGCGTGAGCCTGTCGGGGGCACGGCCGAGCGGATACGCCACGTTCTCCAGTGCTGTCATGTGCGGAAACAGCGCGTACTGCTGCATGACGAACCCGATGCCGCGGTGGCGTGCCGGCACGTCCACCGACCGACCGGTGTCCGCACGACGGAACGCCACCTGCCCGTCCAGCACGATCTCGCCATGATCGGGCTGGACGAGGCCCGCAATCATATTGAGCAGCGTCGTCTTGCCGGAACCGGACGGGCCGAACAGGACGAGCACGTCCCGGTCCGCATCGAACCCGGCGTCGAGGTCCAGGCCGCCCAGGCGTTTCCGGACGTCCAGTGCCAGGGCCGGCGTGCTGCTACCGCTGGTCACGGTCAGACCCCGGGTCGGGCCCTTTGCTCGCACTGGCCGCCGACCCCCGCTCGGGCGCACTGCCGGTGTTCCTCACGGTCCGCCCCGCGGCATCACGGGGTGCGGGCGGACCATGACGCTGTCACGCTCGAGGCGGGCGACCAGCAGCAGGCTCAGGAACGCCAGCACGCTGGTGAGCAGGACCAGCGTGTGCGCATCCGCGTAGCGGCCGGCCTGCACCGCGTCGTAGATGGCGAGTGGCAGGGTCTGCGTCCGGCCGGGTATGCTGCCTGCCACCATGAGGGTGGCGCCGAACTCACCGAAGGCGCGCGCGGCGGCAAGCACGACGCCGGCGGCAAGGCCCCGTCGCGCGAGGGGGAGCGTGACTCGCGTGAACACCTCCCACTCGCTGGATCCGCACACCCGGGCAGCGTCCTCCAGTGCGGCGTCCACGCTCGCGAACGCCGCCTTCCCGCTCTTCACCAGCAGGGGCAGCCCGACCACAGCCGAGGCCACGGCCGCGCCCTGCCATGTGAACAGCAGGCGCACGCCGACTGCAGCCAGCGGGCCGGCCTCGCCCAGTCCCATCAGCAGGTAGTAGCCCACGACGCTCGGCGGCAGCACGAGCGGCAGCAGGATCAGCGTCTCGATGAGCACGCCGCCCGGCAGCCGCTGCCGGGCCAGCAGCCAGGCGAGGGGCACGCCAACGGCGACGATGGCGGTCGTGGCCACCACCGTCACGAGCCCCGAAAGCTGGAGCGGGCTCACGGCAGGGTGAACCGGTGGCGGGCGAGGATCTCGCGGCCCTGTTCACCCGTGAGGAATCCCACAAAGGCTCTTGCAGACGCCGTCTGCGGTCTGCCGGCGATGACCGCCGCCGTCTGGGCGAGGGGTTCATGGGCTCCGGCGGGCACGACGGTCCAGCGGTGACGCGTCGAGTCCATGAGCGACAGTGCGGCAATGGCCACGTCCACGCTGCGTGTCTCCGCGAACTGCACGGTCTGCCTCACGTTCTCGGCAATGACCAGGCGCCCGGCCACCGCCTCCAGGATCCCTGCCGCCTCCAGCGCCTGGCGTGCCGCGGCGCCATAGGGCGCGTGGTCCGGGTTCGCCAGCGCCACCCGCGCGTAGGCCGTTTCTGCCACTGCCCCGAGCGTCTCCGGTGGCTCGCTGATCCTGCCGGCCAGCAGCACCAGGCTGCCGATGGCGTAGACCGCGCGCGTGCCAGGTTCCAGCCGTCCACGCGCTTCCAGCTGATCCACTGATCCGGCATCGGCGGACAGGAACACGTCCACCGGAGCGCCCTGCAGGATCTGCTGCGCGAGTTGGCCGGACGACCCCATCGTCGCCACGACGGGCACCCCGTGGGCGGCCTCGAAGGCGGCGGCGAGGGCCGGCATGACGCCCGACAGGTCGGACGCAGCGGCCACCAGCAGGTGCGCGTCGCCCGACGTGTTGGAGCCGCAGCCGACGAGCAGGGCGGCCACCGGAATCAGGGCTCTCATGCAGGGAGTCTGAGTTGCGTCGCTCCCGGGCGCAACAAGGACGTTGATCAGCAAGCTGTGGGATCGCCTCCAACCGGCTCAGCTGCCATTGAAAGACGCGGGTCATGAGCCGTCGCGCAGCCGGCCCGGCACGTCTGAACGGGTAGAAAGCCCGGGCCGGCAGCCGGGCGACCCCGACCCGGCAGATACTCGGGCATGTGGAACAGGGTCACCCGCGGGACGCCGGCGGCCTCCGCCGCCGCAAGGGGAGGTGTCAATCGGGCTATGCGCTTCCAGAGGAGGATGCGGAGCCAGGGTGCCCCGCCGCGTCCGCGCGCCTTGCATGGAGTCGACCCCGCTCTTATATACAACCATATGGTTGCATATAGCAGACTGAGGGACGCGGAACTTGACCGCCTGTTCCGGGCGCTGGCGGACGCGACGCGACGGGACATCGTTGCCCGCGTGCTGGCCGGCGAGCCGGCGTCCATCTCCGTGCTGGCCGGCCGCTACGACATGTCGTTCGCCGCGGTGCAGAAGCACGTGGCGGTACTGGAGGAGGCGGGACTGGTGACCAAGGAGCGGCAGGGCAGGGAGCGCCTGGTGCGTGGCAACCCGGAGCAGATTGCCCGTGCGCGTGAGCTGCTGGGCCAGCTCGAGGCCCTGTGGCGGAGCCGTTTCAGCCAGTTGGACAGAGTTCTCGAAGAACCCCAACCCCGGGAGTGAAGCCATGCCCATCACCGCTGTGACATCTGACGCCCATGCGCTGACCGTGACCGTCGTCGGAGAGTATCCCGTGCCCGTGCAGCGCCTGTGGGAGGCGTATGCGGACCCGCGTCAACTGGAGAAGTTCTGGGGCCCGGAAACGTGGCCGGCGACGTTCACCCGGCACGACATGGCGGCGGGCGGCCGGTCCCGGTACTACATGACCGGTCCGGACGGCAGCACATCCCACGGCTGGTGGCGCTTCCTGGCGGTGGACGCCGGGCGCGGCTTCGAGGTGGAGGATGGCTTCGCCCACGAGGACGGTCGCCCCGACGATGCCATGCCGTCCATGCGCATGGTGTTCACGTTCGAGGAGACGGCCAGTGGCTCGCGCTTCACGAGCGTGACATACTTCCCGAGCCTTGAGGCCATGGAGCAGTTGGCGCAGATGGGCATGATGGAAGGCCTCCAGTCAGCGCTAGGCCAGCTGGACCGGGTGGTATCGGACCTCACCGCCTTCGTCGCGGAGCGGGCGACGCTGGCGCAGGTGCTGAACGATACGCAGGTCCGCATCAGCCGCGTCATACGGGGCCCGGTGGACCAGGTCTGGCGCGCGCATCACGAGCCCGCGCTGTTGCAGCGGTGGCTGCTGGGCCCCGACGGCTGGACGATGCCCGTCTGCGAGGTGGCGAACGACGTCGGCGACTCGTACCGCTACGAGTGGGAGGCGGAGGATGGCTCGAATCGGTTCGGTTTCGAGGGGGAGCTGCTGGAGTTGGAGCCGCCGCGCCGGGCGGTGACCACGGAGCGCATGATCGGGATGGATGGCCCCGGCACGACGAACGAGATGACGCTGACGCCGGTGGGCGCCGGCACGCTGCTCTGCATCGTCATCACGTACCCGAATGCAGAAGTGCGTGACATGGTACTGGGCACGGGGATGACGGATGGCATGGAGCGGAGCTACGGCCGCCTGGAGGAGGAGGTGCTGGCGGCGCCGGCGGGCTGACCGTGGCGCCGGGCCCTCCCGCTACACTACACGTCCGAGTGCGCCTCCCTGAACGTGCGGAACGCGGCCTCCGTCTGCGGCCCGAAGACGCCGGGGCCGGTGGCCTTCTGGGCGGCGGTCATGTATCCCGTGGCGACAAGCAGGTCCTGCAGCAGCTCGACCTTCTCGCCGCGGTCGCCACGACTCAGCACCACGCCCGCCACGCGGCGCGACGGCGCGGGCAGTTCTCGCAGCGCTTCTACCACTTTCCGGCCGGGACAGCTCGTCGCCTTCCAGTCCATGTGCAGCTTCAGCGCATGTCCACGCGTAAGCCTGCCTTCCCGCACGCCCAGGTCCCGGAGCTGGCCCAGGGCGTTCAATGCCGCGGCCGAGGGTGCCGTGGTCTCCCCATTGATGGTGAAGACGACGCCCAGGGTCCGATTGCCATCAGCGGAGCCGGCATGTGCGCCGGTGCGTCCCCAGCCCCGCCCCTCGTAAACGCGGCCGCTCTGGAAAATGACGAAATGGTATCCGATCCCTGCCCAGCCGTTGCGGTTGATGTGATCCCTGTGCATGCCCAGCATGGCGGCGCGCTCCTGGGCGACCGTCGCCGACGCGGGCAGCGCCGGCGAGAAGGTGTGGTGCACGGTCACGGCGACCATGGCGGGCGAATATATGGAGCCGAACGGTGCGGCAGGCCCGCCCCAGTGGGAGCGTGAAGAGATCGCGAGAGCACTCATCGGTCACCTCGGACGGAGAGCCAGTGGATGGACGCGTCGCTATAGTTGTTCCGACGAGGCGGGAGGGCAAGCCTCCTGTCCGCACCTGTCCCGGCCGTCACGAGTCGGGCGGCCCGGCCCGCCTCGACTCAGGCCCTGAGCAGGCTTCGCCCGACTCTGGGGACATGTCACCTCCAACGCCTCGGGCACGCGGCGGACTGCGCTGGCGAGACGTGCACGACGCGCCTCGCGCTATCCCTATGCGCGCACCGCCGGTGCCCTCAGCAGGTGCGGCGCGCGCCGCGCCGCCCAGCAGATCAGCCGTACGGCGCGGAAGCGCTGGCCCCGGCACGGCTCCAGCAGTTCGAGCATGCGGGCGTCCGTGCCCTCCGCCTCGCCGGCGAGTGCGGACGTGACGATGGAGGGCAGGTGCAGGTCGCCGACGGGCACTGCGTCCGTGTCGCCCAGTGCGTAGCCCGTGATCGTGTTCGCGGTCCATGGCCCGATCCCCGGGATGCGCAGCAGGCGCAGGCGGACGGCGCCCAGCCCGGTTTCCGGGCGGAGGAACGGCCGCTGGGCTTCCGCCCGGGCCAGGGCGTGGAGGGCACGGGCGCGCTTGCCATCGATGCCGGCGGCTTCCAGGGCACAGGCCGGCACGGCCGCCAGCTGGCGGGCACTGGGAAACGCGATGCCGGCGGGCGTGGGTGTGCCCCAGCGCCGGGCGATGCGCGCAAAATCCGTATACGCGACCTGCCAGCGCACCCGCTGCTGCAGCACGGCGCCGGCGGCGACGTCGAACGTCCACGGCACGGGCATCAGCCGCAGCCCGGTGTACGCCCGCGCCAGCCTTTCCAGCACGGGATGGCATGGGTCGAACGCGGAGGCTCCGTCATCCAACGGGAATCGGGAGACGAAGTGGGACAGGGCGCCGTCGTCGGCTCCCGCCACAGTTACGTCAAGACCGCTGGCGGTGGTGCGGAACTGCCACGTGACGGGTCGTTCTTCGCCGTCGAGGTGCACCTTCGCGAACCAGTCCGCGCCCCGCCTGCCGGTGGGGTCGAACCGGCCCAGGTGCTGCATGGCCATGGTGGCGTGGAGGTCGAAGGGTGCGACGTCGATCCGGGCCTGTTGCTCGTACTGCATGTCCATCCGCGGAGGTCTTTTCGTGGCCGGGTGGCAGGCCCTGAAGGTCGCGCATCGGACGCCTTGCTGCCAGTGGCGCGGCGAAAGACATTGCAGGTGTACGCTCTCCACCGGACAGCTGCAGGTCCGGCACCGGCTCGCCTCGAATCCGGGATCCGCCCATGGGACACGAAGAGACTGCATCAGACGACGCCACCGGTATGCACACCGGCGGAATCCATCATATCTCCGCCATCTGCAGTGAGCCGCAACGGAACGTGGACTTCTACACCGGCCTGCTCGGCCTGAGACTGGTCAAGCGCACGGTCAACTTCGACGACCCGGGCAGCTACCACCTCTACTACGGGGACGGCGTCGGCTCACCCGGCACCATCATGACGTTCTTTGCCTGGGTGCTGCCGCCCATGGTGACTTCACGGGCGCGGCAGGGGACCGGCCAGATTACAGCGACGTCGTTCCTCATCGACGCGGCGTCCATCGACTTCTGGGTGGACCGACTGGCGGAAGCCGCCGTGGATTTCGGCACTCCGGCGACGCGCTTCGACGAGACGGTCATCACCCTGAGCGACCCGGACGGCCTGCCCCTGGAGATCGTCGGGCGTGCGTCGGCGCCGGGGCGCCAGCCATGGCAGGGCGGCCCCGTCCCCGCCGCTCACGCGCTGCGCGGCTTCGCGGGCGCCACGCTCTGCCTCGGCGGTTACGAGCGCACCGCCCGCCTGCTGACGGAGACCATGGGCTTCCGCGAGGTCGGGCGCGACGGTGCCCGATTCCGCTTCCAGGCGGGTGACGGCCAGGACGCAGCCATGATCGACCTGCACTGCCAGCCGGAATGTGATGCCGGCCGCATGGGCATTGGCGCCGTTCACCACATCGCCTGGCGCACGCCGTCCCGCCAGCAGCAGGAGCAGTGGCGGGAGGTGCTCGCCGCCGCCGGCTACGACGTGACGCCGGTGCTGGACCGCAACTATTTCCACTCCATCTACTTCCGGGAGCCGGGCGGCGTGCTGTTCGAGGTGGCCACCGACCCCCCGGGCTTCACGGTGGACGAGCCGGTCGGCGAACTGGGCAGTGAACTGCGCCTGCCGCCATGGCTGGAGCACAGGCGGGAACGGATCGCGGCGCGGTTGCCCGTCATCCGGTACGGCCAGGAACCCGCTCGTCCCGTGTGAGCCCTGCCTTCACGAGGCCGGTGTGTGGCCGGCCCACCAGGGGCGGGCGCCTGGGTGCGTGGCGTCGTCCACAGTGCGCGGCCCGGCCCGGCAGTGCGCGGGCCCGCTCAGTCGGGCACGGCCCCGCCGGGCGCGGCCGCGGCGATGGCGCGCATCAGTTCGTCCCTCGTGAAGGGCTTCGGCAGAAACTGCACACCACTCGGCAGGCGGACACGGTCCGCCGGTGAGTCCACATCGTAGCCGGACATGACAATGATGCTGAGCCCGGATTGCTCAGCCAGCAGCCGGTCTATGAGTTCACGGCCCGAGATGCCGGGCAGTCCCAGGTCGGTGAGAACGATGTCGAAGCTGCCGCCGGGCAGGGTGGTGAGCGCTGTTTCCGCATCGGCAACATCGGTCACTTCGTAGCCGGCTCGATGAAGCAGGGTCCGCGTGACACGCCGCACATGCGGTTCGTCTTCCACCAGCAGCACGCGCCGGCCACCGCCGGAAGCGCCAATGGCCCTCTCGGCACCGTCGCCGGAGTCAATGTCGGCGGACGTTGCAGCCAGCGGGAACTTCAGGCGGAACTCCGTGCCGCGCCCCACCACGGAGTCAACGCGGATGGTGCCGCCGCTCTGGGTCACGACGCCATACACCACGGCCAGGCCGAGACCGGTGCCCTTGCCGGTCGGTTTCGTTGAGAAGAATGGCTCGAAGATCCGCGATCGTATGCGCTCGGGCATGCCGACCCCGGTGTCGGCTACCCGAAGCTCCGCGCAATCGTCCTCATCGGTCCCGATGGCTGTGGTGATGCGGATGGTGCCGCCCTGGGGCATCGCATCCCTTGCGTTGACCACCAGGTTGAGGATCACCTGCTCGAGCTGGGCCGGGTCCACAAGCACAGGCACCTGACCGGACGCCATGGCGTACGCAACGCGAATCCTTTCGCCGGCGGCACGCTCCACGATCCGGTTGATGCCCCTCAGCACGTCGTTGATATCTACCGTCCGCGGCCGCAGCACCTGGTCCCGGCTGAACGCCAGGAGTTGCGCAGTCAGGCGAGCGGCACGATCTGTGGCCTCCTGAATGACGGCGATCTCTCCCGCTGTCGCGGTGTCCCGCTCATCCATGAGCAGCAGCTCGGACTGCGAGCGGATGACAGTCAGGATGTTGTTGAAATCGTGGGCGATGCCGCCTGCGAGACGGCCCACGGCCTCGAGCTTCTGGGCCTGCCTCGCCCGGTCCTCCATGAGGAGCCGGTCCGTGATGTCTCGTGTCGTGACCAGGACGCCACCCACGGCCGGGTGGTCAATCAGGTTCCGGGCCACCGATTCCACGTGCCGCCACTGACCTTCACGTGTGCGAAGCCGGTATTGCGCCCGAACGATGCCGCCCTGGGTCGCGACCACCTCACCGAAACGGTCCCTGAGCTCGCCAACGTCCTCCGCGTGGACCAGGTGGAATGCGCTCGTTCCCACGACCTCGGCCGGTGTCATGCCGATGGCAGGTTCAATGGACGGGCTGCACAGGAGTATGTTGCCGTCTGTGCCCACCACGTAGATGACGTCCGTGATCTCCTGGCTCAGAACGCCGAAGCGCTGCTCCATCTCCTTCCGCGTCGTGATGTCTTCGGCCACTCCAATGACGCGGTAGACGCGGTCTGACGCGTCGCACACGGCAAAGGCGCGGTCGAGAATCCAGCGCACGGACCCGTCAGGGCGGATTACGCGGTACTCCACTTCCCAGCCGTCAGACGGTACCTCCGCAATCAGGTCGGCCAGCCGTGCCCGGTCTGACGGCAGCAGGTGCGCCCACCATGCCCCTGCATCCTGGTACAGGGGCTCAGGCGAGCGGCCCCACACCCGCTCATACGCAGGGCTTACATACTCCATGCCCGTGGCCCCGGCGGCACGGATCCAGAACACGTGATCGATGTGTGCCGCGACCTGCCGGAACCGAGCTTCGCTGTCCTGCAGCGCATCCTCCACGGTGCGTCGCAGAGATACGTCCCGGATCACGCTCACCGCCCGGCCCCGCACCCCCTGGTGCGGTTCCAGCAGCGTGACCGTCTGTTCCGCGTCGAAGATCGACCCGTCCCGGCGGCGCATGGGGAAATAGCCATGAAAAACGCCATCCCGCTCAATGGCAGCTTCGCTTGCGCGGCCGAACTCCTCAAACTGCTGACCGGAAACGTGCAGCAGTTCCGTCGTCTGCCCCGTAAGTTCCGGTATACTGTAGCCGAAAATCCGGGACGCGGCGGGATTCGCACTCACGATCTTCCGGTCGGCACCGGCCTGCCCCACCACCAGTACGGCCTCGTCCAGGCTGGCGATGGTCTGCGCGTGCACGTCTGCCGTGCGCGCATGGAGCAGCGCCGTCCCGATCATGGTGGCAATGGCTTCTACGAGATTTTCCTCCTCTCGCAGGAACAGACTTCCCTCGGACGCCACCTTCTCCTCCAGCAGCACCACGGTCAGTTCGCCGGCCTCCCCCGATTCAGCATCGGGAATGGGCACGGAAATCGTCCGGTCCGTCTGCCTGAACCCGTCCGTCTCGGCCATGACCGGGCCTACGGTGATCCGCGCCGCGGTCGCCTCGGGATACATGAAGCCGTGCGGCAGAAGATCGGCCAGCTGCTGCAGCCGTTCCGTCATCGGCTGCGTCGAGTGCAGCAGCCGGCTTGCCGCGTAGAGCGTGCGCAGTTCCTTGACGCGCTCTCGCAGCGCTGCCTGCACGGTGTCGGGGCTGCCAGGGGGCGGCGCGTTCGACATGCGAATGCCGACTCCAGCGTGAAGGTTGCGGCCGCCCTCGGGATCGCCGGTGGCGAATGTGTTCGGGGGAATCAGCGACTCGTCGCGTCGCCATTCCCAAGTTCCACTGAGGGCGCTCGCGCGTCAAGTTTCTCGGCAAAGGGACCGATCATGTGGCTGCTGGGTACCATATACGTCACCCACACTTCGAGCCCGCCCGGCGTGTTCGATCATCCCTTTCGTACGGAGCCCACATGGCCAGGATCAGCATCCTCAGGAAAGACGGATCGGCGAGCCGCTATTTCTGGATGGATACGGATACCGCTGACGCGACGGAGAAGACGGTTTACAAGCGTACGTCGGACGGAGTGAAGCGCATGCGCGGCGTGCATTTCGATGCTGCCAAGAAGCAGATCGTCAAGCACTGATCCGCCTGCGATGGGCCGCCCTTCCGCACGAGCGGCAGGGCGGCCCGCTCGCCCGTTTGTTCACGGCCGCGCCTGATGGTGCGGCCGTTCTGCATCCCGCTGGATTCAGCGCCCTTCAGACGTGCCCGGCCGGTGCTCCCATGGACCGGCTCCTGACGGACCGCGCCCTCGCCCGTATCTTGCCACTGGCGTTCCTGACGGAGTCTTCCTGTCGGGGAGTCGCGCAACTGCACCTTCAGACGCACTATATTGGACGAACTGTACCTGCTGCGCAGCCTGGGATACATCCTCATCGCCGCCGCGGTCGTGGTCGTGCTGGCGGGACGCCTGCGCATACCCAGCATCGTGGCCTACCTGGCGGCGGGCCTCTTCCTCGGGCCGGTGTCGGGCCTGCTCACGGTCAGTGAGGTCATCCACCTCATCGCGGAAGTCGGCATTGCGCTGCTGCTGTTCCTGGTGGGCCTGGAACTCAGCCTGGACCGGATCCGCGATGTGGGCCGGGTGGCGGTGCTGGCCGGCATCGGCCAGGTGGTGTTCACGGCTGCCGGCGGGTTGCTCATTGCCATGGTTCTCGGGTTCACGCTCATGGAATCCGTGTTCCTCGGCATCGCCCTGACGTTCAGCAGCACCGTCGTGGTCGTGAAGCTGCTGGACCAGAAGAAGGAGCTGGACTCACTGTACGGGCGGATTGCCGTGGGCATCTTCCTCGTACAGGACCTGGTCGTGATCGTGGCGCTCACGTTCCTGGCGGGACTGGGTGATCCGGATGCACTATCGGCGGCGGGACTGAGCCTGGGCCTGGGCCGCGCCTTCGGCGGCATGGCGCTGCTGCTGGCTGCTGCGTTGCTGGCCGCTCGTTACGTCCTGCCCCGCGTTTTCGCGTGGGTCGCCGACTCGCCTGAGCCGCTGCTGATCTGGAGCCTGTGCTGGTGTTTCATCTTCGTCATCAGCGCAGAGGTGCTGGGGCTGTCCCTGGAGATCGGCGCATTCCTGGCGGGCATCAGCCTGGCCCAGCTGCCGTACAGCCACGAGTTGCAGCGACGAGTGCACCCGCTGATGAACTTCTTCCTGGCCGTGTTCTTCGTGTCACTCGGCGTCCAGATGGAGTTCGGCGGGGCCCTGGAGCATGCGGTGCCGGCCATCGTATTGTCACTCTTCGTGCTGCTGGGCAATCCGTTCATATTCATGTTCATCATCACAAAGACCGGTTACGGCCGGCGCACCTCGTTCCTGACCAGCGTGACGGTTGCCCAGATCAGTGAGTTCAGCTTCATATTTGCAGCCATGGGGCTGGCCACCGGCCTCATTGACGATTCCATCCTGTCCCTGATCGGTGTGATTGGCGTGGTAACGATTGCGGCCTCGTCGTATATGATCCTGTACAACCACGAGCTGTACGGCGTGGCGTCCCGGACGGGCCTGCTGCGCATCTTCAGTACGGCCGGGGAGGATCCGTCACCAGCGGCGAGCGGCTCGACCGGCCACGTGATCGTGGTGGGCATGAACGCCCTGGGCAGGCGGCTGGTGGAACTGCTGTCGGAGCGGGGGGAGACCGTCATTGCCGTGGACACTGATCCCCACAAGCTGGAGGGCCTGCCGGGGTCGGCCGTCATCGGCAGCGCAGATCACTTCGCCGTGCTGGAGGAAGCTGACCTGTCCCGGGCAAGGTTGCTGATCTCCGCGCTGCAGATCGAGGATACGAACATCCTGCTGACATGGTGGGGCCGCAAGCTCGGGGTGCCCGTGAGCATCCATGCGTTCGACCAGTCCGTCGTGGACGACCTGGAAGCGACGGGGGCGAACCACCTCATCTACTCCAAGAACACCGGGGTCCAGCGCATTGCCGCTGAACTCCGCCGCGTCGGCGTGCTGGACTGATGGCGGGTCTCGCGATTCTGCTGGCGGGTGCGGCGGTGGGGCTGGGCCTGGCCCGGTGGCTGAAGCTGCCGGCGATCCCGCTCCTGATCGTGGCTGGCGTACTCCTGTCGCTGGCGGATGTGCTGCCACCGGCCGAACTGCTCCAGGATTCACTGCTGCTGGGGCTGACATTCCTCGTCTTCCTGTCCGGCGTTGAACTGAGCCCACGCCGGGTCGGCAGGCAGCGGCGCGCGGCATTGCAGGTGGGTGCAGCCCAGTTCTTCATCCTCGGCGGGTTGGGACTCATCGCTTCGCTGGCCCTGGGCTTCGCGCTGGCGCAGGCCATGTACCTGGCACTCGCACTGTCGGCCAGTTCCACACTTGTTGTCGTCAGGATACTGCGGTCCCGCAAGCAGATGTTCGAGCCGTTCGGCCGCCTGGTCATCGGCGTGCTGCTGCTGCAGGACCTGCTGGTCATTCTGCTGATCCCGGCCGTGGTACGGGTGCCCGAAGGTGCCGTGGCTGCGGTCACCGGCCTGGCGGCCGCACTGGCTCTCACCGGCCTGGCCCTGGTCACCCTGCGCTGGATCACGCCCCTGATCGTCACGCGGCTGTCCCTCGATGACGAGGGCACGCTGCTGGTGGCACTGGCTATCCTGTTCGCCTATCTGGGCCTGGCGGAGCTGCTGAACCTGCCGCTCGTCGCCGGCGCATTCCTGGCCGGCGTGTCCCTGTCGGCGTTCCCCGTCAGCGGGATCATGCGGGCACAGTTGAACTCGTTGTCGGATTTCTTTGCAGCCCTGTTCTTCACCGCACTGGGCGGATCCCTGGTGTTGCCGTCTCTGGCGGGCCTCGCCCAGGCGGGTGTGCTGGCGGCCGTCGTGCTGCTGGCGACGCCGCCGCTGGTAACGATGGTGGCGGAACGGGCCGGCCACTCGGCGCGCTCCGCCATCGAGAGCGGGCTGCTGCTGGCGCAGACGAGCGAGTTCTCCCTCATCGTCGGGTTGCAGGCGCTGGCCTTCGGTCACATTGACCAGGAGATCTTCTCAATCATCGCGCTCATCACCGTGGCGACGATGATCCTGACGCCGTTCATCTCGACAGACAGGGCGACGTGGCGGCTCATGGCCTTTCATCCCGTGCGCCGGGGGCTTCACGTCCGTGAGGATCTGCACGATCATGTGCTGCTCCTGGGCTGCGGCGACAACGGCATGCCGCTGCTGGAAACGCTCGTGTCCGCCGGTCATGAGGTGCTGGTCGTGGACGACGACCCGGCGGTCATCGAACGCCTGCGCGAAGGCGAGGTTCCGGCCATCCGGGGCGACGGGGCAGACCTGGAAGTGCTGCGCGCCGCCGGCGCGACCCGGGCCCGCCTGGTCATCTCGACCATGCGGCGGCCGCAGGACCACCTGGCGTTGCTGGACCTCGTGCAGGGCGTTCCGGTCGTGGTGCGCGTGTTCGAACCGGACGATGCCGCCGCCATCAGCCTGCGAGGGGGCACGCCCATACTCTACTCACACGCCGCTGCGGACGAGTTCGTCCGCTGGCTGGCGCAGGCAGACAAGGTGGGACTGGACCGGGAACGCCGGGCCCACCCCCGCTGACAGCGTCAGCGGGGCCGCTGCGTGTCAGATGGCCGGGCGCCAGACGGATGCCGTGGCGGCTGCCCGGCGGCCGATCCGCCAGTCACCTGTGAGGCCCTGCCGCGAATCGCCACCGCTCACGACGCGCTCGAGGGCATCCACAACGTCGGGGTCCAGGTGCGAGCCGCGGATCCGGCGTAGTTCAGCCAGCGCGAATTCCCGGCTGAACGCGGCCTTGTACGGCCGTTCGCTGATGAGGGCGTCGTATACGTCGGCCGCCGCGACGATCCGGCCCGCCAGCGGTATGTCCGTGCCAGCCAGCCCCCGGGGGTACCCCGTGCCGTCCCAGCGTTCGTGATGCGTGTGGGCAATCTCCTCCGCCTGCTGCAGGACCTTGAACCGACTGCCTGACAGAAGCTTCGCGCCCGTCGCGGCGTGGCGGTTCATGACGCGCCGCTGCGTATCGCTGAGGGGGCCGCGGAGGTGGATGATCTCGGTGGGTACGGATATCTTGCCAACGTCGTGCAGCAGGGACGCACGGCCGATGAGCGTGGCCTCCTCCTCGTCGAGGCCCATGGCCAGTCCGATGCTGCGGGACAGGTCCGCCACCCGCTGCGTGTGCTCGGCAGTCTCCTCATCGTGGTGCTCGGCAATGGCGGCGAGGCGGCTCAGGATCTCTACCTGCGCCTGCTCCAGGTCCTCGGTGCGCTGGCGTACCCGGTCTTCCAGTTCCTCGTTCTGCCGGCTCAGAGCCCGGTGCAGCATGCGCGTCATCAGCAGGTTCTGGATACGCAGCAGCGCTTCCTCGGAATCGAAAGGCTTGGTCAGGAAGTCCCGGGCGCCACTGGACAGGGCCCTGTTCCGCACGTCGCGGGAATCGTCGCCTGTCAGGATCAGGATCGGCAGGTGAGCGCAGCCCGGCAGCTCCCTGGCCGCACGCATCACGGCAAATCCGTCCATGTCCGGCATGTGCAGGTCCAGCAGGAGCAGGTCGGCGGGCTCCGCTCGCAGTCGCTCCAGCGCTTCCGCGCCGTTGCGCAGCCCCTGCACGCGGGAGTATCCCCGTCGCTCCAGCAGTCGGACCAGGAAGCGAACATTGCTCGGCTCGTCGTCCACGATGAGGACGGAGCCGGATTCGACGTCTATCATGTATGTGTTACCCCTTCCAGCACGTCATGCAGCGCATCGGCGACATGTCGTGCGGAGAACGGCTTCGACAGTAGTGTCTCGCCCGGAGTCAGCATCGACTCGGACATCACGGCATCCTCCGAGTACCCGGAGATGTACAGGATCGGGAACTGCCCGTACCGGCGCAGCAGCTCCCGAGCCAGGTCACGACCCCCCAGCCGCGGCATCATGAGGTCGGTGACCAGCGCGTCCGGCGGCGTACCCCGGGCCTCGATGACGCGCAGCGCTTCCTCACCGTCGTCGGCCTCCAGCACGTAATAGCCGCGACGGAGCAGTGCCTCCCGGACCACGGCCCGGACCGACGGGTCATCCTCTGCCACCAGGATGGTGCGGCGGGGCCGCTCTTCCACCGATGGCTCCACCAGCAGGGGCAGAGGTATGGTTGCCACTGGCAGGTAGATGCTGAATGCGGTCCCGGCCGCGTTACTCTCGACCCAGACGTACCCGCCCCCCTGCTTGATGGTCCCGTACACGCTGGACAGTTCCAGCCCCGTCGAGTTGCGACCGATGGACACGCCAAACGGCTCGAATACCGCGGCGAGCTGGGTGTCCGAAAGCGGCCGGCCCGAGTCGCGCACCGTCAGGACCACGTAGTCGCCCGGAACCACCGGATACGGGAACGTCGCCGCCTTCTCCGCCGAGATCTCGCCCGGCGCGGCTTCCATCACGAAATGGCCGCCGTGTTCAGGCAGGACCTCACGCGCCCGTTGCGCCAGGAGGAGCAGGATCCGGCGAAGCCGCACGGCGTCAAAGAAGATGGGCGGCAGGTCCTCGGCCGCCCGGAGGATCACTTCATGGCGGGTCCCGAGCAGGTCTGCCAGGCGCGGCTGCGTTTCCTCCAGCAGCGCACCCAGCGCCAGGGATCGCGGTCGCAGAACCTGCTGGCGGGTGAACGCCAGCAGCATCTCCACCGTCCGCGCCGAGCGCTCCACCGCATCCTCGATGACGCGCAGCCCGGGCTGCGCGGGACTGTCACTCGACAACTCCTCCCGCAACAGGTCCGCGTTGCCCTGAATGGCCGTGAGGGCATTGTTGAAGTCGTGGGCCAGGGCGCCGGCCAGGGTGCTCAGAGCCTGCATGCGCTCGGCTCGCTGCGCCTGGTCCTTTGCGTTGTGCCGGTCCGTGATGTCACGGCCCCGCAGCACAAAACCACCCAGGCCGGCCACGCGCCGGCGATCCTGCACGAGCACGTCCAGCACCCGGGACACGCCGCGCCCGTCTACCAACCGCAACTCCATCACCTCGCCGTCACGCAGGTCCAGCGGGCCCTGCCAGCGCGCGCCGGAACCGGGCTCCACATGGTCCGCCAGCGGGCGGCCCTCCACGGACGCGCGAGGGAAACCCAGCACATGGCCCACCGAGGGGCTGGCGTATGACACCACTCCCGACTGCGATACCACCAGCGTCACCGCGTTCGTGCTCTCCTGCGCCAGCGCCAGTTGCCGATGCAGCAACTCCGTCGTCCAGCCGATGCCAAACGCGATGGCAATGAATACGGGAACGATGGCAAACGCCACTGTCGTGTCCGGGAGCGCACGCCCCAGCCCCAGCAGCAGCGCGTGCGTCGTCGCCAGCGCAGCCATGCCCGCGGCAATTGATATGGCCGCACCCTGCCAGCCGCGGTAATACGCCAGCAGGAAGGCCGGCACCAGCGCCAGCAGCCACAGCAGCGGCTGCTGCGGCCCCAGGTCTGCCTGCAACAGCGTCACGCCCATGGGCACCGCCAGTGCTGCAGCGGACAGGATCAGGGCCTTCAGTGGCACACGGCCGTACGTGGCTGGTTCGCTCATGGAATTTCAGAACGGTGGCGGTGCCGGCATTTCCGCCGGGATGGCGTTCTGCCGGGATGGCGTAGGCGCTATGCCACCAAGGCCAATTCCGTGCCTGCCACCCGTCGACCCCAAGTCCTTGCAGATGCGACACTTACCATTCGAGCAGCAACGGCTCGCATGTACGGGTAATGGACACTTGCTGGGAGGGTGTCTGGAAATCGTACGGTGACTGCAAGGCTGTGGGCGAAGGTTCCGGCGGGGGATGGGGCGCGGGCGACGGGTCTGCCGGCGCCGCCATCGGGCTGGCCGGGGCGGTCAGGATTGCACGGATGCTCGTTGCGCAACCCTGACCCGGTGAACCCATGGGGCCTCGGCCGACGGCGGCGCGCTCAGGCGCCTACGAGGTCTCCGGCCTGGATGACGTTGCGATTGTCGCGGCGCCAGGCCGTCATGTCGCCAGTGAGGTGGCGCACGTCGCCGAAGCCGTTGGCCTGCAGGACGCCGATGGCCACCGCGGCGCGCCCGCCGCTCTCGCAGTGGACCACGACCGGGCGGTCCCTGGGGATCTGGTCGAGGAGTTCGGGCAGCCGACCCAGGGGCACGTTGCGGCTGCCGGGGATGTGGCCCTCGTTCCATTCGGATGAGTTGCGCACATCCACGAGCTCGACTGCGTCAACGCGTAGGAGTTCCTCGAGCTGGTCCGGCGCCACCTCGGGCACGCCCTGGGCGGCACGATCGGTGTCAATCCAGGTCTGGACGACGTCGGCCCCGAAGCAGCCGGCGACATCATCGAGTCCGATCATGGCCAGGTCGCGGATGATCTCGTCCATGGTCCGGCCTGATGGATCCTCCACGATGAGATAGAACGGCTGGTCATAGGGCAGGACCGAACCGGCCCATGTCGTGAACGAGTTGCCCAGCGGCACGTTCAGGGTGCCGGGGATGTGCCCGCTGGCGTAGTCCGTGGCGTGGCGTGTGTCCACGACGAGGGCGTCCTGGTCGATGAGCTGCTCCAGCCGGTTCTCCGGCAGCCGCTGTGGCCGGCGGAACCCGCCGAGGACCCGGGGGCCCTCCCTGTTGATGCGCTTCATCTCGGCGAAGTACATGGGCGGCTCCGGCTGGCCGGCGAGGACAGCGTCCACGAATTCCTGTTCGGAAGCTGCCGCGAGGCCCCAGTTGAAGAGTTTCTCGTAGCCCAGCGTCGTCTGCGGCACGGCGCCGAGGGCCTTGCCGCACGCCGAGCCGGCGCCATGGCCCGGCCAGAGCTGGACGTAGTCCGGCAGCAGGTTCCTGAAGCGGTCGATGCTGCGGTACAGCGTGCGGGCGCCGGCCTCCATGGTGCCCGCGTACTTCGCGGCACGTTCCAGCAGGTCGGGCCGTCCGACATCGCCGACGAAGATGAAGTCGCCGGTGAAGACACCCATGGGCTGGTCCGCGCCCGCCGTGTCCGTCACCACGAAGGACAGGTGCTCCGGGGTATGGCCGGGCGTATGCAGCACGTCAATCTTCACGTTGCCGACCTTGAACGTGTCACCGTCCCGCAGCAGGGTGGCACCAGCCTCCTCCGCCCAGGCGTACTGCCACTGATCACCACCTTCCGCCGACAGGTACAGACGGCCGCCCGTCCGCTCCGCCAGTTCCCGGGCGCCCGACACGAAGTCGGCGTGAATGTGCGTTTCCGTTATGTGCGTGATGCGCAGGCCCTCCCGCTCCGCCGCTTCCACGAACTGCTCCACGTCACGGTTCGGGTCCACCACCAGCGCCTCGCCTGTGGCGGCACAGCCGACCAGGTAGCTGGCCTGCGCCAGCTTGTCGTCGTAGAACCTCTTGATGAGCATCTCTCTCTCCGTTCGTTGCGTGTGACCGCTCACGCGGCGCAGCTGCGTGCAGCAGGTGACTCGGCGCGGCTCGCCCGCCCGAGACCCGCGGGCCGCGCGCCGTTCTTCAGGGCCTCCACCATGGCCGGAACGTCGCAGCTGGCGGCCCGGTTGTAGGGCAGGCGGGACAGAACCATGGCCATGCCGCACGTGTCCGTTACGCCCGCGAATACCAGGCCGCTGCCGACAAAGGCCGGAACAACCGCAAAGAGCGGGTTCACAACCAGCGCCAGTAGCGCGCCCGCCGCCGCCATGCCGCCAGCCACCACCCGCACCTGCCGCTCCAGCGACAGCCGCTCAGCGCCACGCTCCGCAGGCAATCCTTCCGCGAGCCACCCGTTCATGCCACCTTCCAGCACATGCACATTGCGCATGGTGCACTCCTTCAGCGCCAGCTCCGCCTGCCGGGCACGGTTGCCCGACTGGCAGATGAGGACCACCGGTGCGTCCACGCTCGCGCGGATCTCGTTCGAATGCTCGCCCAGCGTATCCAAAGGTACATTGTACGCGCCGCGAATGTGCACGGTCTCATACTCGCCCGGCGTGCGCACGTCCAGCAGCCGTACGTCAGCCCGCTCCCGCAGGATCTCCTCCAGCTGTCGGGCGTTGACCACACTCGGGATCTGCGTCTTGTGCATGTCCTGCGTCCTCCTGTCCACACCGTTTCCGTTGGGGCCTTGTCGTGGGCCCTTGAATAACTGTATGGCAATGTAGTAATATATCCCACAGCGGTCAAGGGGTCGTGTGGGGAAAACCACCACGACCATGTGGGGAAGTCTTCGGAGGGAGTGGACGGGATGAGCAGACTGGAACGATGGATCCCCGCGGCGGGCTGGCTGCGCCGGTACAGCAGGCAGGACGTTGCCGGGGATCTGGCCGCCGGTGTCACCGTAGCGGTGATGCTGGTGCCGCAGGGCATGGCGTACGCGATGCTCGCAGGGCTGCCCCCTGTGGTGGGGCTGTATGCCAGCACGGTGCCGCTGGTTTTATACGCGCTCTTCGGGTCGTCACGGCAGCTCGCGGTAGGGCCGGTGGCCATCGTATCGCTGCTTACACTGAGCGGCGTGTCGCAGTTGGCGGAGCCGGGCAGCGCGGACTTCGTCGCACTGGCGGCGATGCTCGCACTGATGACGGGCGTCATCCAGCTCGGCCTCGGGCTGGTGCGGGCAGGCTTCCTCACGAATTTCCTGTCGCACGCGGTGATCAGCGGTTTCACGTCGGCGGCGGCGATTGTCATTGGCCTGAGCCAGCTGAAGCACCTGCTCGGTATTGACCTGGCGTCCAGCCACTCTGTGTTCGGGCTGCTGTGGGGCGCGCTTCGGCGCCTGGGCGAGGCGAACGTCTACACCGTGGCCATCGGCATGGCCAGCATTGCCGTGCTCGTCGTCTCGCGACGGCTGGCGCCCCGGTTTCCGGCGCCGCTCCTGGTGGTTGCGGCGGGAGCGCTGGCAACGTGGGGTCTGAGGCTTCACGAGCGAGGTGTCAGCATCGTGGGGGATGTCCCCGGGGGGCTGCCGGGCTTCTCCCTGCCGGCGGGTGGCCCGGAGCTCATGCTGGCGCTGCTGCCGACGGCCCTCACAATTTCGTTCGTGGGCTTCATGGAGTCGGTGGCGGTGGCGAAGTCCATCGCCGCCCGTGAGAAGTACCGCATTGATGCCGACCAGGAACTGAAGGGGCTGGGCCTGGCCAACCTGGGCACCGCGGTGTTCTCCGGGTTCCCGGTGACGGGTGGGTTCTCCCGGAGTGCCGTCAACTACCAGGCAGGTGCCCGCACGGGGCTGGCGTCCATCATCACGGCTGGGCTGGTGACGGTGACGCTGCTGGCGTTCACCGGCCTGTTCCACTACCTGCCCGGCGCCGTCCTCGCCGCCATCGTCATGGTAGCCGTCTACGGTCTCATTGACGTGAAGGAGGCCGTGCACCTGTTCCAGCTCAAGAAGGTGGATGGCTGGACGCTGGTGCTGACCTTCTCCGCCACGCTCCTCGTCGGCATCGAACAGGGCATCCTCATCGGCGCCGCGTTCTCCTTGCTGGTCTTCGTGTGGCGCAGCGCATACCCGCATGTGGCTCGCCTGGGCTGGCTGGGCCGGGAACGCGTATTCCGCAACGTGCTCCGCTACCCGGAGGTGGAACTGGTGCCCGGTGTGGTCATTCTCCGGGTGGACGCGTCCCTCTACTTCGCGAACATGGCGTTCCTGGAGAACTGGCTGCGCTCAGCGGTTGCCGAACAGGAGGAGGTGCGCACCATCATCCTCGATTTCTCCGGTGTCAACGACATGGACGCCGTAGCCGTGGAAACGCTGGAGGCGCTGATGACGGATTTCCGGCACCAGGGTGTGGCCCTGCATATCGCGGCCATGAAGGGGCCGGTCCGGGACATCACGGCGCGGGCAGGGTGGCCCGCCCTGTATGGCCGCCAGACGAGCCACTTCTCCGTGGAGCAGGCGCTGGAGAGCCTGGGTGTCTGGCCGCGTCCGGAGTCACTACGGGAAACGGAGGTGTCCGCGTGACGACGTCAACCCGGCTGCCCGCCGGTGCCGCGGAGGCAATCCCCGATGCGGCCGCGGCGCTGGCCCTGCTGAAGGAGGGGAACGGCCGCTACGTCGCAGCCCGCCTGGTGCACGGCGACGAGCTGGCCCGGCAGCGGGAGGCGTGCGCGGGAGAGCAGCAACCCTTCGCGGTGGTGCTCGGCTGCTCCGATTCCCGGGTGCCTCCGTCGCTGGTGTTCGACCAGGGGCCGGGCGCCCTTTTCACCACGCGGGTGGCGGGCAACGTCGCGGCAGGGCCAGTGCTGGCCAGCATCGAGTACGCCGTTACCCAGCTGCATGTGCCGCTGGTGCTCGTCATGGGACATACCCGCTGTGGGGCCGTTGGCGCCTGCATCAGCGGGGCGGGCACGGGTGCGGGCCACCTGGGCAGCCTGATGGAATCCATCTGCCCCGCGGTGGAATCCGCCCGCCAGCTGCCCGGTGACCTGCTGGACAACGCCACACGGGCGAACGTTCGCGCCGTAGTGGATTCCATCCGCCGCAGCGAGCCGTTGCTGGCACCCCTCGTCGCCGCCGGTACGGTGGAGGTGGTGGGCGCCATGTATGATCTCGACAGCGGCGTCGTGGAGTTTCTCGACGAGCCCTGACGGCGTGTTGCGGCCGGGTCGCCATCGGCCGAACTTCCCGCCATGGACATGCCAGGTCACACCTCGTCGGTGCTGCTGCTGGACGGCCGGGCGCTGGCCGTCGCCAGTGCGCCGGACATCGCCCGCCGCGCCGCCGCGGTATCCGGCGCGCGCGGGCGCGCGCCGGCTCTGCTCCTGCTGGCCTTTGCCGGACCGGACGGGCATGTGCCCCACGTACGGGGCAAGCAGCGGGCGGCGGCACGGCTGGGTATCGATGTCGATGTAGTGGTGGTACCCGCCGGCGCAGATGAGGCGGAGGCGCTGCGCCTGATGCAGGCCGCTGCCTCCCGGCCGCCCGCTCCCGACGCCGTGTTCGTGCAGGTGCCGTTCCCACATGGAATGGACGGGACGGACCTGCTGAATGCCATCCCGCCTGCCAAGGACGTGGATGTCATGTCTGAGGCGCGCTACCGTCGCTACATGGCCGGCGCCGCTGAACTTCCGCCGGTCACCGTGACCGCCGCCCTGCGCCTGCTCGACGCGCATGACATCCAGCTGCCCGGACGCCGGGGGCTGCTGGTGGCGGAACCGTCATCCTATGCCGAGATGTTCGTGGAGGCATTCGTCCGGCGCGGGGTCGCCATGCAGCCCGTGATGGCCCCAGCGGGCCCGGGGCTGCAGGACGCACTCGCCGCCGCCGACCTGGTCATCGTAGCCGCCGGCGCACCGGGCCTCGTGCCGGCCTCGGTGCTCGCACCGGGGACTGTGGCACTCGACGTCGGGTACTACAACCCCGGTGGCAGGGGGGACATCGACGTCGCATCCGGCTCGGCGCACCTGGCCGTCCTCATGCCGGTGCCGGGCGGCGTTGGGCCCATGACCGTATCGGCTCTCATGGACCGCGTGGTAAGCTTTGCCGGCGGATGACTCCGCTGCCGGCACTCCTCTGACCCCTCACCCCGCCCGGCTCGCTTCGCACATGCATCCCTGCAGGTAGATGGTGCGCTCCTCAGGCGAATAGAAACGCCAGACAAGGAACTCCGCCGTACCGTGCGCCCTGCCGAGTACCTGATAGTGACAGCCTGACGCCAGCAGCGCCGCCATCAGCGGCCAGTACAGGCTGTGGGCCCGGACCCGCAGCCGCTCTCCCGCTCCCAGCGAGTCCACCGCCCGCAGGGCCGGACCCATAACCTCCGCGCCCGGGGACATCCGCACATCCAGCACCCGTTCGTCCCTGCTGCGCGCCGCCTCAGCCACCAGCGGCTCCCGGCAGCGGCAGGGTGGTTCACCTACGCTCAGCCGGATACGCTCCGCTCGCGGCTCCTCCAGTCCCTTCCGCCTGAACCACCTCATGCTGCCCTCCTCGTCCGGTGTTGTCTCTGCAAGAGAAGCTTCTCCTCCTTATTTGTCAAGGCGATTGCCTTGACAAATAAGGGCGGGAGCAGGAGATTGGCGCCATTGGACCACGATCACTGGAGGAGCGATGAAGGCGCCCGGGTTGGGGGAGACGCAGCGCCAGATCCTGGAACTGCTGAAGCGCGGCGGGCCTGCGACGGCGCTGCGGCTGGCAGGTGACCTGGCGCTGAATGTGGAGACTCTGCGGGGTCACCTGAAGACGCTGGCGCTGCACGGCCTGGTGGAGCGACGCTCAAGCCTGCGCGGCGGACGGGGCCGGCCGGAGATCGTCTTTGGCCTGACGGCGGAGGCGGAGTCACTGTTCCCGCGGCGGGAGGGCGAGTTGCTGAGCGGGCTGGCCGCGTACCTGGGGGAGAGCGGTCATGGCGAGCTGTTGCGCGGGTTTCTGGAGCGGTATATCGGGGACCGCCGGGATGAGGCTCTGACGCGGGTGCAGGGGCTGTCCGGGCGGGCGCGCCGGGCGGAGGTGGCGCGAATTCTTTCCGAGCTCGGGTTCATGGCCGAGCTCGTGGAGCCTGCTCCGGACGCCGACGCGGGCGGAGTGCGGCTGTGTCACTGTCCCATCCGGGACCTTGTGGCCGTCACCAGGCTGCCCTGCCGGCTGGAGCAGGACTTCGTCGCGGAACTCATGGGCGAGGAGTTGACGCGAGTGAGTTACATGCCGGCCGGCGACATCTCGTGCACCTATGCGACTGGAGATGCGGCATGATGGACGAGGCCGTGGTGCGTCGGGAACTGGCGCAGGTGGCGTATCCGGGAATGCGCAGCGACATCGTGTCCCTGGGTCTCGTGCGATCGGTGACGGTCCGGGACGGCCGCGTGCACGTGTCGCTGGTGCTGGCAACGGAGCGAGCCGAGGTGCCGGACCAGTTGCGCGCTGCCATACGTGAGCGCCTGGCCGCGGCGGGGGTGGTGCGGTCAGAGGTGCAGATCGCCGCGCCGGCGCGGCGCGGGCCGCCGGATCCATGGGCCGGTCGTGGGCGTCTGCCCGGCGTGCGGCGCGTGGTGGCGGTAGGTGCTGGCAAGGGCGGGGTGGGGAAGAGCACCGTGGCGGTTAACCTGGCCGTGGCGCTGCTGGAGGAAGGCCTGAGCGTAGGACTGCTGGACGCCGATATCTACGGCCCGTCGGTCCCCACGCTGGTGGGGCTGGAGGACGGAGCACGGAAGGTGCGAATGACGGCGAAGAAGCACATCGAGCCGCTGGACGCACTGGGTCTGCGGGTGGTCTCGTTCGGATTCTTCCTGGGCGCCGAGTCGCCGGCGGTGTGGCGGGGTCCGATGGTGGGCAAGGCGGTGAAGCAGTTCTCCCGGGGCGTGCTGTGGGGGGAGCTGGACGTGCTGGTGGTGGACCTGCCGCCGGGCACCGGTGACGTGCCCCTGTCCCTGGCCCAGTCCATCGTGGTGGATGGTGCCGTGGTTGTGACGACGCCGCAGCGTCTCAGCGTGCTCGAGGCGGCCAAGGCCGTGGAGATGTTCCGGAAGCTGGATGTGGCAGTGCTGGGTGTAGTGGAGAACATGAGCTACGCCGTCTGCGACTGCGGGCGACGATCCCATCCCTTCGGCACGGGCGGTGCCGAGGCGCTGGCCGTCACATCCGGCATCCCGCTGCTGGGACAGGTGCCTTTTGAGGAGACCACGGTTCACGGTGGCGACCAGGGTCGGCCCGTGGTGCTGGCCGCTCCTGCGGGCGAGACGGCCGCGTGCTTCCGCGGCATCGCCAGGGGCGTGATGAATGCGCTGGCGCCGGGCGCGAGGGGGCAGGTTGCTGCCTCCGGCGCGGCGCCATGATGAGGGGATGGCGTACAGGCGTTGCACCTGCTCCCTACAGCACCTGAGCCGGGACAGGCGGTATATAGGAGATAGGAGTTGTACGTCTGGCTCTGGAGGTGCACATGCGCTCGCTCATTGACGGCGGTCCCGCCCGGCTCCGTGCGGCAGGACTGATACTTTGCGCAGCGGGAATGGCGGCGTGTTCCGACCCGGCCTCCCCACCGCCCGGCCCCGACCCTGCCACCCCGCCCGTCTCATCCCTGGCACAGCTGGGCCGCTTCATCTTTGAGGATGCCGCCCTATCCATAGGCAGGAACCAGTCGTGCGCGTCATGCCACGCGGCGGAGTGGGGCTTTCGAGGCTCCTCTGCGTCACAGCAGGGGGGCGTTATGGCCGGCTCGGTTGCCGATCGATTCGGCTCGCGCACGGCCCTCAGCGCCGCCTATGCGACCCTGTCGCCGGTGTTCCACTTTTCGCCGGAGGCGAATGGCTACATCGGGGGCAATTTCTGGGACGGCAGGGCCACCGGACTCCACCTCGGTGACCCCGCGGCGGAGCAGGCGCAGGGCCCGTTCCTGAACCCCGTGGAGCAGGCGTTGCCTGACGCGGCATGCGTCGTTTACCGCGTATCGGTCTCGCCGTACGCGGACAGGTATGTGGCTGAATGGGGGGATGACATCAGGTCAATAGCGTTTCCCGGGAATGCGGATGCGTTGTGCGCCACGGAGGGCGCGGAACTGCCGCTTACGGCCGAGGACCGGGCGCGCGCGGTCGCGGAATATGAGAGGATTGCGCGCAGCATCTCGGCGTTCGAGGCATCGCCGCTGGTGAACGCCTTCACGTCAAAGTTCGACGCCTGGCTGGCCGGTGCGGCGCAGTTAACACTTCAGGAGCAGATGGGCTTCATGCTGTTCCAGGGTCGCGCGCGTTGTGATGTGTGCCACAAGCTGGTGGGCGCAAGGCCACTGTTCACCGACTTCAGCTATCATAACCTGGGCACGCCGCGGAACCCGGACAATCCTGCGTACGCCAACCCCGAATTCGTGGACCTGGGGCTGGGTGGTGATGGAGGCGCCGTGCCTGGTATCACCCAGTGGGGGCTGGTTCGTACTCCGACGTTGC
>DATHVP010000031.1:0-2244 GCA_035461245.1 Longimicrobiales bacterium
CAACTCCACCATTTATAGTCGCAGGGTCCACAAACTGGCCGTGCAGGCGCGTACTTTGTCGACTCTGCGACATCATGGCTGCATAACTGCGCCCGGACCGCCAGGAGCGCCAGGAGCGCCAAGAGCGCCAGGAGCGCCAGGAGCGCCAGGACGGTGGCCTCCACACACCACGCCGGCCCGTCAGAAACCGCCATCCGGCCCGGAACCCGGGAACATGGTGGAACCCCGAAACCCCGGGCGCGCTGCGGCGGTACCGTGATCAGAGCAGCGGTTTGGAGTCGGGGCGTTTGCTGGTCGTCCGGTTGTTGCACGCCTGTCAGTAATTGCTTATCATTGCAGGCGTTGAGCGTTTGGCCCTGCAGGTTTGTCGGCCGCAGCCAGGCACACGACCCAACGATCCAATCAAGCAGCGCACACGGGCGCCGACCGCCACCCCACACCACGTGATCCTGTCACGCCGTGTGCCCGGCACCGGTGCGATTGCGCCGTACGGTTGTGTTCACGATCTGCAAGACACTCTGGAGGCCCCATGGCGACGATTCGCAGAACCGCTTCGTGTCGACTGGCGACTTCGTGTCGATCGGCGACGCCGGCGGCGGGATGTCTGGTGGTCGCGGTCTCGTGGCTGGTGGTCACAGGCGCGCCACTGAGTGCGCAGGCGCGGGGCAGTGACGCACGGGAGGGCGCCCGTGCGCTGCCGTCGGACGTGGTGGCCAGCCGCGCGCCCTACCGCATCATCTACGACCACATCACGGGCGACATCATCCTGGAGAGCCCGCGGGGCGCGGAGCAGGATCGGTGGCAGCGCTGGCAGGCGGGTGCCGAGACGGCGCCGCTGGCGGAGGTGCCGCCGGACCGCCCGGTCCAGGTC
Organism: Longimicrobiales bacterium; assembly: GCA_035461245.1. Lineage (GTDB taxonomy): Bacteria > Gemmatimonadota > Gemmatimonadetes > Longimicrobiales > RSA9 > SH-MAG3. The sequence continues at coordinate 872 of DATHVP010000031.1, forward strand.
GTGGTCCGCAACGCGAACCCGCTGCTCTACACGTACAGCGTGGACGCGCCGGTGGTGGCGAGTCGCAATGCCCGCACGTGCCGGGAGCTGACGAGCGGCTTCACGCAGCGGGGCTTCCTCATCGGCATGGGCGCACTGCGGGGCGTGACGCCGGCGGCGCCGCCGGATGGCAACCTGTTCCGCACGGGCGAGGACCTGTTTGGCGGCGGCCAGTCGCAGCTGACGCGGAGCGGCGACGGTGCGCCGGCGCTGAACGCGTCGCAGGCGGAGGCCGCACTGCGCAGCGTGCGTCCCGCGGTGGAGCGTCACATCAGCTTCCTGCAGAGCCTGTCCGCCACGGCGGTCATGCTGGAGGATTCCATTGCCGCCGCCGCGGAACTGGCGGAGTCGGTCCCGCTGGACACCATCCTGCGCGGGCTTCAGCAGCGGGTGGAAACCATGGCGCCGGGGCTCAGCGATCCCGCGCGGGTCCGGGCCATCGTGCTGAGCGACCAGGCGCAGGTGGGCGGTGCCATGGACGCGCTGGCGGAGATCACCACGGCCATCCGGGAGGGCTCGTTCAATGGACCCACCGGCAGTGGCGCGGCCGCCGAGGCCATGCTGCTGGAGGCGCGGCTGGTGAACGCGCGGCAGCAGGCGGCGCAGACCTACCGGCCGCTGCAGCAGGCACTGCTCCGGCTGCAGCGCATGCGCGCCGAGACGACGCAGTCGTTCATGATCGCGGCGAGCCGTGACGTGCGTCGCCTCAGCCTGCACCTGGGCCAGACGCCGGGCTATGACGACATGCCGCGGCTGCGGGAAGGCACCGTGGACGTGTACGTGACGCCCAGCACGCCGGTGCTGTGCGACATCTCGCTGGGCTTCGGCTGGATGGACGCGCCGCCGCAGTTCGCCGTGCGCAACGGCGCGCTGGCGGAGACGACGTCGCAGGAACCTCGTGTGACCCCGTCCCTCCTGTTCCACCTTGCCCATGACCGGCTCCCGCTGCTGGGCGTGTCCGCCGGCATCGGCGTGGGTCAGCACAGCCGCCCGGACTTCTATGTCGGCGGCACGTTCCGTTACCTGGAGCCCGTCATGCTGAACTACGGCTGGGTCTGGCAGCGCGGCCCGGTGCTGGCCGACGGCATGGCCATCGGCGCGCCCATGACGGCGGAGGAACTGGACGACCTGGACATGCGCTACCGGCGGGCCGTCTTCATCGGACTGAGCCTGTCCATCGCGGGAGTACGCTGATGCCGGGATACACCGCCACCGCGCTGCTGACGGGCGCACTGCTCACTGCCGCGCCCCTCGTCGCCGCCGTCTCGGCTGGCGCCGGAAAGCCTGGCGCCGGAGTTTCCGGTGCCGTCGTCGCGGCTGACGCCGCCGCCATC
>DATHVP010000032.1:0-61377 GCA_035461245.1 Longimicrobiales bacterium
TATGGCATCCTCACAATGCCCCGGAGGTAGCTGCGCGGGTCGAGGCCAAGAGGTGGGATAGGTGCGCCCCCGCCGGCTTCAGCGTCCTCCTCCGCCACCCCCTCCACCGCCGCCGCCGGACGAGCCGCCGCCGCCGGATCCTGAACTGCTGCCGGGCGGGCTCGACGCCGACGAGATCTGTGAGTTCAGGCTCGAACCCACCGCTTTGGTGAAGCCGCCGATGTCGCGGATGGGGCCGGAGCCGTGGTACCACGTCATGCGGCGGGCGGCCTCGGCGGCGGCCGCTGCACCGACGGCAACGGTGAACTTCTTCGTCCACGCGTCCTCGACCTCCAGCGCCATGGCGAAGGGCAGCAGCGCCTCGTAGCGCCCGGCGTCCAGCAGCGGCGGCTGATCGGGCCCGGGCACGCGGGCGATGTCGTCCCGCTCGGCCACGCTCAGGTACATCCTCAGGCCCTCGATCTCGTCCAGCAGTGCCCTGCCCTCGGCCGTCGGCGCCTGCACCAGGGTCGAGAACACGATGAGGGTGACGACCATGATGCCGACGCCGATGACGACGAACGGCAGGCCGGCTCCGTCGTTCGCGGCCGCCATGAAGAACGCGGCGAGGCCGAACAGGACTGCCATGCCGACGCCAATGGCCACGCTCTTCCTGTTCCGCTGGAAGTAGCGGCCGTGCAGCTGCCGGTCCAGGGCGGCCTTGTGCCCACTTCGCGCCTCCTGCACATGCCGGACGGTCTCCGAGTTGGTGTTCTTCAACTCCAGCCGACGCCTGCCGCGGAAGAGTTGCTCGACGAGTGTCAGCTGGGCTGGCAGCAGGACGGGCTTGACCTGCGTGGGCATGCCCGCCGCCGCCGTCATGCCGGGCCGTTCACTGTCGCCAGCTTCGGGCTCGGTCCGCTCCAGCCACCACTGTTCGCGCAGGAATTTCTTCTCCGAGCCGATGTTCACCTGCCCGGCCACGGCCAGGCCGAGCACGTCCGCGGTAAAGCAGCGCATGTCGTATCGCATCCTGCGCATGAAGCGCAGGGCGCCGGGCGTGTAGTCGGCGGGCGGCTGATAGCGCGCAATGATGACACCGGCCCGGGGGTCGCGGCCGACGCGGCGCCATTCCCGGATGGTGTAGACGAGGAGCGTCAGCACGCCGAGCAGGATGACGAGCACCGGCAGGTTGTCGCGCAGCAGCCAGCCTGCGCGCTGGGCCTGTGTCGGTTCGGCGACCACGCCCTTGGGGAATGTGAGGACCACCGTAAAGGCCTGGTGTGGCTGGAGCGGCTGTGTCAGCCGGTAGCGGGCGGTGCCGGGCGCGGGGATCTCGGCGGCGTAGTTCTGCTCCGTGGCGCCCTGGTAGCCGGTGTAGCCCTCCGCGCCCAGACTGTCCTGGGGCACGGGCCGCGGCAGCCTGACCACTGTCGTTCCGGAGAGGATGGGGAAGACCCAGCCGGCGCCGATGGCGTTCCAGTAGAGTTCATCGTGCCCGGCAAAGAACCCGAGCTGCCGGGACGTGCGGTATCGCAGGGTAAACGTATACTCCGCGGGCACGCGCAGTAAGTCATCGTTGCCGGTGTTGATGCGGATGCCGTTGCTGACGCGCTCCGTGAACCACGGCTCGGGCTGCCCGTCCCGTTCCACGCCGAGCACTTCAAAGTCCACGACGTAGCGGTTGCCGCGCCGGTCGCGGTAGCGTGTGGGGAAATCGCGGTAGATGCCGCGCCGGATCTGCGACCCCTCGGCCCGCACACGGATGTGTTCCGTCACGTCGAGGCGGCCGTCGGGCAGGATCGATACCTCGGTGTCGTAGGAGAGGATCTGCTCCTGTGCGAGGATTGGCCCGGCTGACGCCAGCAGGCAGAGCACGAACAGGAAGCGGATCACGATTGCACCACGGACACGGCCCCGCGCTCGGCGGCGCCGGCCTGGAAGAACTCGGCCTCGCCAAAGCCGAAGGACCGCGCGACCAGCAGGTCCGGCACGCGCTGGATGCTCGTGTTGTAGTCGCGTACGGCGCCGTTGTAGAAACGGCGAGCGTACTGCAGATGGTCCTCTACCTCGACCAGCTGCTGCTGAAGCTGCGCAAAGTTGTCGCTGGCCTTCAGGTCGGGGTACGCCTCCTTCAGCGCAAACAGGCGGGACAGCGCCTGCTCCAGCGCCGTCTCAACAGTGCCGAGCTGGGCCGGGCTGGTGGTTGCCACGGCCTGCGCGCGCAGCTCCGTCACCGTCTGCAGCAGTCCCTTCTCATGCGCTGCATAACCCTGCACCGCGGCAACCAGCTGCGGCACCAGGTCGTGCCGCCGCATGAGTTGCACGTCGATATCGGCCCACGCCGTCCGCATCTGGTTGCGCAGCCGGACCAGTCGGTTGAATACGTATACTACCCAGGCCAGCAGGATGAGCGCTGCGGTGATCATGAGCCACACGGGCGTCTCCGAGGTCTCAGGGGAGTAGCGGCGCCGCGGCAATCACCGGCCGCGCGGCCGGCGCGCCGCCTGTAGGATAGCACGCACTCCGGTCACCTACCAGAGCGCTGACGCGAGGCTCGGGTTCGACCTGTGTGGCGGAGGCAAATAGACCTGGGGTGCGTCAGGGGGCCGCACCGGAGCGGCGCGGCGGCACGCCGACGCCCAGGTGCAGGAGGTTGCGGGGGACGACCCGCGACCAGCAGACTGAGACGACACCACACGGAGCAGGATGACGGATGCGCGGTTCGGCGATGAGGCGGCTGGGGCTGTATTACGGGGAGCTGGCATGAGCGGCAGTACCAGGCGGCTGGCAGTCCACCTGAACCCGCGTGCCGAGAAGGCGGTGAAGGCCGGGCACCCGTGGGTATTCGCCGATGGCATCCGGCGCCAGAGCGAGGGCGGTGTTGTCGGCGACCTGGCGGTGATCTTCGACCGGGCGAACCGCTTCGCCGCCATCGGGTTGTATGACCCGGCATCGCCGATCCGCGTGCGCGTGCTGCACCACGGCTCACCCGAGACCATCGACCGGGACTGGTTCGTCGCACGCATCCGTGACGCATACGGGCGCCGCCAGCCACTCGAGCGCCAGGACACGACCGGGTTCCGCTGGGTGCACGGCGAGAACGACGGGCTGCCGGGCCTCATCGCTGACCGCTATGGCAGCAGCATCGTCGTGAAGCTGTACAGCCTCGCGTGGGCCCCTCACCTCGGCGCGGTACTCGCGGGCATCAGTGCCGTCATGGATCCGGAGCGCGTCGTGCTGCGACTGAGCCGCGCGGTGCAGCGGGATGCCGCGGCGGCGCCCGAGGCCGCAGTGCACGGGGGTGAAGTGCTGCGGGACGGTGCGGCGCTGCTCGGCGGGGTGCCAGCGCAGCCGGTGCTGTTCAAGGAGAACGGCATCACCTTCGAGGCTGACCTGCTGCGGGGGCAGAAGACGGGGTTCTTCCTCGACCAGCGCGACAACCGCGCGCGCGTCGAGAAGTATGCCGCGGGCGCATCCGTGCTCAACGTCTTTGCCTATACCGGCGGGTTCTCGGTTTACGCCGCCCGGGGTGGCGCGCACTCAGTGACGAGCCTGGATGCCAGTGCGCCCGCGCTGGTGGCCGCGGAGCGCAACTTCCAGCACAATCGCTCGCACCCCGCGGTCGCAGCGGCTCGCCACCGTGCGCTGGTGGGCGACGCTTTCGAGCTGTTGCCGGAACTGCATGCGCGCGGCGAGCAATTCGACATCGTCATCCTCGATCCGCCGTCATTCGCGAAGGCGCGGGCGGAAGTCAATCGCGCGCTGGCAAGCTATGCCCGCATCGTGCGCATGGGCCTCGACCTGGTCGCGCACCGCGGCCTGCTCGTCGCCGCGTCGTGCTCGAGCCGTATCAGCGCGGATCGATTCCGTCACGTCGTCGAGGAGACAGCCCGTGGCGCCCGGCGCCCCCTGCGCGTCGAGCAGCAGACCGGCCACGCCCTCGATCATCCCATCGCTTTCGCCGAGGGCGCGTACCTGAAGTGCATCTTCGCGCGCGTCGGCGGCCACCCGCCGGGATAACCCAGAGCCCGTTTCGGGGGGGGCTGAGTGGGTGCTCGGATTCCAGTGCACCGCCGGCGCTAGCGGGCGTCCATCGCACGGTACTTGCATGGTGGGTCAACGCCGGGGTGTCTCACCGGGAGTCGATCCCGGTCGCGGTCTCTCCCCGGTTCTCAAAACAGGGAGGCAATCCATGCGCTCCACCCGTTCGATCCTGGTCGCTGTGCTGGCATTCACGATGGCGGCCGTGCCCGCCGCCCATGCCCAACAATCCACCGCATCGGGCTCGGCGGGGCCTGACCCGACCATCCGCCTGGAACGGGTGTCGCCGACGTTGAAAGCCCCAGAGCCTGCAAGCGCTCGGGTCGTCGCTGAATCGAGGCATGAAAACGCAGAGACGGCCGCGATGCGGGAGCCCAGTGCGCGCACGGTGCTCGCCGTCGTGGGGGCAGCGGTTCTCGTCATCGCGCTGATCGCGCTGATAAGGTAATGCCCCCTCGCTCCAGCCAGGATGCGGCGTCGGGTAGATTGCGGGCATTGGCATGACCCGGGATCAGTGGCGCTGGGTGGGCCTGGCGGTGTTTCTGGCCCTTGCGGTGGGCGCCGTGCTCTACTTCGGTGGTCGCTGGCAGGAACGTAGCTATGCGGCAGACGAGCGCGCGGAGCGGATCGAGGAACTCGACGCCGTGCGGTCGGACCTTGCCGCTGCGCAGGACCGGATCCGGCTGCTCCGCGCACGGTCCCTGCTCTTCGAGACCGCCCTGGACCTGGATCGGCGCAATTTCGGTACTGCCAATGCGCACCTGCACGCAGCGGCCGCCGAGCTCGAGGCCGTGCGCGAAAGCGTCTCCGACATGGACACCCAGGCCCTGCAGGCGCTTCAACGTGACATCGCGGCCACGGACCTCAGCCTGGCAACCGATCTGGAAGTACAACGCACACGGGTCCTGGACTTCCTGGCTCGGCTGGACGCGCTGCTGCCGGAGGAGCAAGTCGGACCCTCCGCCACTGAGCGTCCAGAACCCCCGATGAGGGACACCACTGGCTGATCGCCCGTCCACGCCCGCACCGCCGTACTGAAGAAGTCTCGGTTGAGGTTCCCGGGTCTCTCCGGGATGCCGGGTCCGGTGTCCCACACGCTGAGCGCGATGGCGCCGCCGCCGCCCGACAGCGGGCCACCATGACGGACATCTGCGCGGCCCCCAACCCGGCGGCAATGAGACAGGATCGTCGCAGTCATGCCCGGGAGCGGGTCTTCAGGTTCCTCTGACCTGGACGACGCGGTCAGCCAGCCGTATGGATGACCCGGGTTGTGTCCCTACCTCCGACACTCAGGCGGAGCACCGGCCAGCGCCGGGTCCGGATCACCTCGCAGGTGCTACAGGGGAACGTTCATCGTGCGGTCGGTATGGATGGCCCGATAATCGCATCGTCAACCGGTGCCCCTCCACCAACCGACGTTGGCCCCTGGAGCGATGATGCGCGGACTGGTTCTATTGGCACTGGCGGCTGTGGTCGCGACCTCGTGCGACCGGGTACGGTCACTTCTCGGCGACGCGGAACGCGAGCCGCAGCTGGCGTTCTCCCTCGAGATGTCAGACGTGCTGGACTGGGGCGGCATCAGCGACGTCGTGCTGACGCTCACGAACCAGGATACGGTGCCCGCCGGGGACATCGATGTCGAATTCTACTTCCCATCGTGGATGGAGTTCAGCTCTGTCGAGCCATCGAATACCGAAGTGACCATGCTCAGTTCGGGCGGTGAGACCCGGCTGACCTACGGCCTGGGTGAGCCGCCGCTCCAGCCCGGCGAGACGCGGACGATCATCCAGAGTGTTCGGGTGCCGCCGCGCGGCGAAGTGGCCGGTGTCGCGTCACCCGCCGATCCCCCCGCCGTGAGCGATACCGCGGTTGCCGCTGATACTTCGGTGGTCCCCGATACTTCGGCCGTCGTGGATACCTCTGACGTCGGCGCCGGTACCGCGAGGGGTACAGGCGCAGTGCCCAGCAACCGTACGATGCGTGCGCGACTCGTCTCCAGGGATGGCCGACAGCTGGGTGCGGAGGTTCGAGCGCTCATGCCGTTCCGCGGCGCGGACAACACTGCGGCCCTCCCCACCGCCGGCAGAGTCGAGGCCAGCATCGAGGGTGAGGGTGTCGGCCCGGTCAGGCTGGGCGCGCCGCTCGCGAGTGTGCGTGCCGCCGTGCCGACCGCCCGTGACACGACATTCGCTCTGGCCGACGGCCCGCGGGTGAACGGGCTCGTAGTACCCCTCCACAATGGCCCGACCGTGCTGGTCTCGCTCGTGAACGACGGCGTTGACCGCATCATCGTCCGCGATGCCGGTATCCAGACCGAGCTTGGCCATGGCGTGGGCTCCACATTCCAGCAGCTGCGACAGTCGTATGGTAACCATTGCAGCCTGGCGATACCCGGCGGCCGCACCGGGGTGCGCTTCACGAACCTGCGCGGCGTCACGTTCATCTTCGAGGGTGCGTCCGTACCCGCGGACACGACTACCGTTGGGGCGAGTCCGGTCGTGCCCGAGGGCGCACAGGTGCGCGAACTATGGGTGCAGCGGTCCGCTGCCGGCTGCTGACCAGGAGCAGAGGGCTGGCTTACCGGCTCCCGTCGGTGAGGGCGCCGCGCTGCAGCACCTGCCATTCCTGATCACTCAGTTCGGAAAACCAGGCGCGTACCTGCTGGGCGTCGTCGCTGAAGGCCATGGAGAGCAGCAGGAGCAGCCGCGCCTTCTGCGGCAGCAGGTTGTGACCGCCGGAGCGAAGGCGCTGCGTGCTGACGAAGATCACGCCGCGCTCCTGGGCGGCCTGGCGTGCTTCGCGGCTGATGCCACCCGCAGCCGTGACGATCCCCCTCACACCTGCCTCGGCGAAGGCCAGCACCGCTTCATCGAGGCGGGCGCCCTGGTAACCGATCAGCACCTCGGTACGGGGCAGGTCGGTCGCGGAGACCAGCCGCAGGTCGAAGGGGGTGCGCCACTCATCCTGGTCGTTGCAATACTGCACGCGCGGCGGTGCCCGGTGTGTTCGCACACGGGTCCCGTCCACTGAGCCCAGTGCGCCGAGCCGCCTGGAAATAAAGGTGTCCAGGCGCGCGCCATCGGACTTCCAGACGTCCTTGGCCGCATGGAACTCATCGTTCAGCATGATGACGGTACCGAAGCAGGTGGTCGCGCCGCTCGCGGCGAGGACGATGGCGTTGAAGAGGTTGGCCTGGGCGTCGGAGCCGATGACCGTCCACGGCCGCATGGCGCCCGTCAGGACGACCGGCTTCCGGCTGCGCACCGTCAGGTCCATGAAGTAGGCGAACTCCTCCATCGTGTCGGTCCCGGTGGTCACCACCACGGCGTCAGCGGTCTGGAGGGCCTCGTCGATAGCGAGGGACAGCCGGTGGTAGTCGGCGACGGTGTACGCACCGGAGGCACGATTATCGAACTGGATGCTCGTGACGTCGGCCACGGCGTCGATCTCCGGCCTCAGGTCCTCGACCATGTCCGCGATCTCGAGCTGGCCCGCGCGGTAGCTCTGGTAGCTCGTGCGCGTCGTGGACGTTCCCGCGATGGTGCCGCCGGTGCCGATCACCGTGACTCGCGGCGGCGCATCCTGAGCTGCCAGGTCGGTGACGAGGAACAGTGCGGTGAAGGGGATCAGCGCGGCCGGGAGGAGCATGCGCCGGAGGAGGGTCCGCATCAACATGTTTCGTCCTTCCCTGATGGTCGGAAGGGGCTCGCCGCCCCGCGTCGCACCAAAGTAGAACGAGCACTCGCGCCCGTCGAGGCGGCGCACGGGTGACCGGGGTGTCGTCGGGGAGGTGTCATGCTTCCCGATTCAGCTCAGCAGTGGCATGGTCCACGGCCCACCACAAGGGCCGACGGCCGGCGCGCGTCCGCGCGTGGCTTTTCGGCAACCGGGCGGCGGCAGGCCTCCGCCTCAGGGCGCAGGAAGGGTGGAATGCGTCACTGGCTGAGGTTCCCCCAGGTCAGGACGATCGGTCGGCCCGAAGGCCAGGTCCTGGATGAATACGGTGAGCGGCACCGCCAGGATGGCGCCGGTGGGCCCGAGCACCCATGCCCAGAAGATCACGGACAGGAAGCTGAGCAGCGGCGAAATCTTCATCTGCCGGCCAATGAAGCGGGGCCCGATGACGTTGTCCAGCAGTGTGTTGATGACCTGGTAACCCGCGAACACTGCAAGCGCGCTGACCCAGCCCTTGCCGAGGAGCGCGAGGAGCATCGGAGGCAGCATGGATAGCGCGAAGCCGATGTTGGGTACGAAGCTGAGCAGGAAGGACAGCACGGCCCACAGGAGTGCGTATTCAACGCCGATGATGAGGAGGAGCAGGTAGTTCAGCAACGCCGTTCCCAGCCCGAGCACACTGCGCACCGCCATGTAGCTGCGGATGGTCCCCGCGAACGTGAGAAAACGGGCCGCCAGCGGGCTGTGATCGAGAGCCTGCCGGCTCGCGCGCCGCTCCAGTTCCCACATCCCGCCCAGCATGAAGGCGAAGATGAAGAGGGTCAGGACCAGGTTGCCGAACCCGCCGGCCACGGCGCCGGAGATGTCCAGCACCGTTCCCGCCACCGCGGGCCCGGTAAGCGCGGACTCCACGTAGGCGGCGGCATTGATGCCACGGTCGGCAAGCTGCCGGGTTATCGAATCCAGCAGTGTCTGGAGTTCAGTGTAGTAGCGGGGCAGCTCCAGAGCGAGCTGGCGCAGTGACACACCGACAAAGCCGAGGAGGGCGAGACCGCCGAGGACTACGAAAAGGACCACGATCGCAACGGCGAAGCCGCCCAGCCGCCGCAGCCGGTGCAGAAGCGGCTGGAGCAGCAGGGCGAGGAAGCCGGCCATCAGGACCGGATTCAGCACGTTTGAGATGGCTCGCGCACCCGACACAACGACGACGGTGCACGCGGCGACGAACAGTACGAGGATTATGCGCCGCCAGCTTGGCGACAGATCGTGCAGCGCCTCGAGTTTCAATTCGTGCCCCAGGACCCGGGAGAACGGCGTCCCCGCCGCCGGCTTCGCGCCGGCCCGTGAGCAGGTCAGCACCTCCGGCTGCGGAAACATAGATCCGCCGATCCGCGCCTGACAACCAGGGCGGTACCTCGTCCGCGCTGTCGCCAGCCGGTGGCAGGGGTTCCGAACGGGTCCTACGGTGCAAGCCGTTCCACCGACCACCCGCCTTCCGTTCGCCGGTACTGGAACCGGTCATGAAGACGGGATGGCCGGCCCTGCCAGAACTCGATTGACTCAGGGCGAACCCGGAAGCCGCCCCAGAATGAGGGCAGGGGCACCTGCCCGTCGCTGAACTTGCGCCTCAGTTCGTCGAATTTTGCTTCCAGCACGGACCGGGAGCTGACGACGGCACTCTGTTCCGAGACCCAGGCTGCGATCTGGCTCTCCCGGGGTCGCCGCGCGAAGTACCTCAGTGTGTCGGTTGCGCTGATCCGCTCGGCGACGCCCTGGATGGCGACCTGCCGCTCAAGGGACTGCCAGAAGAACAGCATGGCGACGGTGGGGTTGGCAGCGATGTGCCTGGCCTTCCGGCTCTGCAGGTTCGTGAAGAACACGAAGCCGTCCTCGTCGAAGTACTTGAGCAGGACGGTGCGAGCCGCCGGGCGGTGGTCGGCGCCCACCGTCGCCAGAGTGCAGGCGTTCACCTCAGGCTGGCCCACCTCCCGGGCCTGCGCGAACCACAGGGCGAACTGACGGACCGGGCTCGCGTCCAGGTCCCGCCGGCGGAACGGCTGGCCGCTGTACTCGTTGCGGAGGTCACCAATATCCATGCCGCTGAATGTGGCCGGCTGGACGCCGCGGCGGTAGAGTGTGTGCGCAAGTCACCTGAAAAAAGGGGGGAGCCGATGGCGTCGAGGAAACTGTCAGCGACGCAGGGCGCTGAACTGCTCGCGCTGCTCAGGGAACGCCATGAGGACAACATGCGGCGTCACGCGGGCATCAAGTGGTCGGACGTGGAGGCGCGGCTGAAGAAGAGCCAGGCCGCCCTGTGGTCGTTGCATGAAATGGAGCAGACGGGGGGTGAACCGGATGTGGTGGGGCAGGATCCCTCCAGCGGGGAGTTCCTGTTCATGGACTGCTCAGCGGAGAGTCCACGCGGGCGCCGGAGCCTCTGCTACGATGCCGAGGCGCTGGCGGCGCGGAAGGAGAACAAGCCGGCGGACAGTGCCGTGAACATGGCGCAGCGGATGGGTGTTGAACTGCTGACCGAGGAGGAGTACCGGTCGCTCCAGCAACTCGGTGAGTTCGACCTGAAGACATCGAGCTGGATCCAGACACCGGCGCGCATCCGGCAGCTCGGCGGTGCCCTGTTCTGCGATCGGCGTTACGACACTGTCTTCGTCTACCACAACGGCGCCCAGTCCTACTACGCCGCCCGCGGGTTCCGCGGTATCCTCAGGGTGTGACCAGCCACGGAGCGGCCCGCACCGCTTCGGCAGGCCGGTGGCGTCTCCGGCACAATGCTTGACGGACCGAGCATGGCGCGGACGTCCGCGACGTGGAGCCGTCCTAGACGAATGCCGGGAACAACGGGAGTGGTGCGTGATCGACGACCTTTGGTACAAGAATGCAGTAATCTACAGTCTCGACCTGGAGACCTTCCTGGATGCGGGCGGCGACGGTGTCGGCGACTTTCGCGGCCTCATCGAGCGGCTGGACTATCTCCAGTTCCTGGGGGTGGACGTCATCTGGCTGGCGCCATTCCAGCGCACGCCGAACCGGGACAACGGCTATGACGTGAGCGATTACTTCGCGGTGGACCCGCGCCACGGGACGGCGGGTGACTTCGTGGAGTTCGTGCACGAGGCGGACAACCGCGGCATCAAGGTCCTCATCGACCTGGTCGTGAACCACTCGTCGGATGAGCACCCGTGGTTCCGCGCGGCGCGGGCGGATGGAAGTTCCCGGTTCAGGAGCTGGTACAACTGGTCCGAGGAGCGCCCCTCCAACTGGGACCGGGGCATGGTCTTCCCCGGCCAGCAGGACCGGACATGGACCTACGACCGGAAGGCCCGGGCCTACTACTTCCACCGGTTCTACAATTTCCAGCCGGACCTGAACATGGACAATCCCGAGGTGCGGAGCGAGGTGCGCCGGATCATGGGCTACTGGCTCCAGCTCGGGGTGGACGGGTTCAGGCTGGACGCGGTCCCGTTCATGATCGAGTCGGTGGAGCCCGGCGTGGATGAGGGGGATAAGCACTTCGAATACCTTACCGAATTCCGCCGCTTCCTGGAATGGCGCGGCACGAAGGCGATCATGCTCGGGGAAGCAAACGTGCTGCCTGAGGAGAACCAGAAGTACTTCGGCGGGGATGGTGGCAACGGCATCCACATGATGTTCAACTTCTTCGTCAACCAGCACCTGTTCCTGGCGCTCGCCACGGAAGATGCCGGTCCGCTCGCTGACGCTCTGGAGGCGACGCTGGACATCCCCGCCACGTCTCAATGGGCGCAGTTCCTTCGCAACCACGACGAACTGGACCTGGGTCGGCTCACGGACGAGCAGCGGGAAACGGTGTTCCAGCGGTTCGCGCCGGACGAAGGCATGCGCCTTTTCGGCCGGGGCATCCGCCGTCGGCTCGCGCCGATGCTGGGCGACCGTGAGCACGAGGAGTTGGCATACAGCATCATGTTCTCCCTCCCGGGCACACCGGTGATCCGTTATGGCGACGAGTTGCGCATGGGCGACAACCTGGCGCTGGAGGGGCGCGACGCCGTGCGCACCCCGATGCACTGGGCGGATGAAGAGAACGCGGGTTTTTCGACGGCTGATGAACTGGTGCACCCGGTCATCGAGGAAGGGGTCTGGAGCTACCGCCACGTGAACGTGGCCGCACAGCGCAGGGACCCGGAATCCTTCCTCAACTGGATGGCTCGCATGATCCGCGTGCGGAAGGAGTGCCCGGAGATCGGCTGGGGCGAGTGCCGGGTCGTCGAATCAGGCAACGCCTCGGTCCTGGTGCTCCGATTCGACTGGCGCGGCAGCACGGTGGTGACGGTGCACAACCTCTCCGAGCAGCCGCACGAGATACAACTGGCCGCCGACGACCTCGGCGCGACTCGCCTGTCCGACCTCCTGGCGCAGCAATCGCTGGATGCCGATGACGATGTCATCCGCGTCCGTCTCGACGCCCTCGACTACCGCTGGTTCCGGGCCGGGGGCCTGGATTACGCCGTGCGTCGGGCCCCTGAAAGCCCGCTGGAGCGGTCCGCGTAGGGTCAGCGCACGGCCGGCAGCACCCGTTCGCCAAAGACCTCGATGAACCGTTCCTGGTCCCGCTGCACGTTGTGCAGGAAGATGCGGTCGAAGCCGAGCTCAATGTCCCTGGCCAGCCATTCGGCGTGCTGGTCCGGGCTGTCGGAGACGCGAACCGAATCGGTGACGTCCTCCGGCCTTACGTACTTCGCCGCCGCCTCGAAGTCTGCCGGCATGCGCAGGTCCGTGAGCAGGGCGCTGTCGAAGATGTTCGTGCCCCACTCCTCGTGTGCCGCCATGAGCGCTTCTTCCCGGGAGGGCGCGAAGGATAGCTGCGCCTGCAGGAACATGGGCTTGCCAGCGCCGCCACCACGTCGAAATGCGTCTATGACAAGCTGCATCTCGTCGAACGGCTTCGCGATCGTGATGAGCGCATCCGCCCACTCCGCGACCCATGCCGCCGTTTCCGGGGTCACGGCGGCGCCCACGATCAGCGGCGGTGTGGCCGGCCGGGTGTAGAGACACGCGTCCTCGACAACGAAGTGGCCGCGATGCGTGACGGTGTCACCTGCCCAGAGGGCTCGGATCACGTCCACCGCCTCCCGCAGCCGGGCGTTCCTATGCTCCTTCACGGGCCAGCCGGTACCGGTGATGTGCTCGTTCAGGTACTGGCCGCTGCCGAGGGCAATCCAGTAGCGGCCGGGGAACATCTCTGCCAGCGTAGCCGCAGCCTGCGCCACGATGGCCGGATGGTAGCGCTGGCCGGGTGCGCATACGGAGCCGAACGAAAATGACGTAGCCTGGAGCGCTGCTCCCAGCCAGCCAAAGGCAAATCCACTCTCTCCCTGCCGGTCGCTCCACGGGAAGTAGTGATCGGAGCACATGGCCTCGTCGAATCCGGCGTGTTCCGCCGCCTGCACGTAGCGGAGCAGGGCGGACGGCGCGTGCTGTTCGTGGGACGCGTGGTAGCCGAGACTCGCCATGCCCTACTCCATTTCCGTGCGCAACAGGCAGCGCAGCAGTTCCGCCACGCTCCACGCCTGGGCGATGCAGCCCCTGGCCGTGTATGGTGGCTCCGCGTCGAAGATCTCCGCTACGCTGCCGACACCGAAGTCGTCGAGGTGATCGACAAGGCCCCCCAGGAACGAGCGTGCGGTGCGACGGTCATCCGGGTAGGTGCGGAGCCATGCGTCAACGAACGGGCCGATGAGCCACGGCCACACGGTGCCCTGATGGTATGCGCCATCACGTTGCCGCAGGTCGCCGTGGTAATTTGCGCGGTACTCGGGGTGACCCGGCGCGAGGGAACGCAGCCCCACCGGCGTGAGCAGGTGCTCCCGACACGCCGTCAGGACCGGTTCCCAGCGGGACGGGTCGAGGACGGGATGCCGCAACCCGATGGCCATGAGCTGGTTGGGCCGGAGCGCGGCGTCGTCGCCGTCCGGTCCGTCCACCACGTCATAGAGGTGCTGCCCGGCGTCGTACCAGAACCGCTGGTTGAAGGACGCGTGCGTCCGCCGGGCGTGAGTCGCCCAGTCAAGCGGCGCCGGGTCCCGCTCCTGCTCCTGTTCCGTCCAGCCGGCGAGCAGACGCAGGGCGTTGTACCACAGGGCGTTGAGTTCCACGGCCTTGCCGCGACGCGGTGTCACGACCCAGTCATCCACCTTGGCATCCATCCACGTGAGCTGCACGCCCTCCTCACCCTGGGTGAGCAGGCCGTCCGCCTCATCCACGCGGATGCCGAACCGGGTACCCCGGACGTGCGCGTCGGCGATGGCGACGAGGGCGGGTAGTACCCGTCTCAGCGTGTTGCGGTCGCCCGTCGTCGTCACGTAGCGGTCCACGGCGTGGAAGAACCAGAGCGACGCATCCGCCGTGTGGTAGAGGCCATCGCTGCTGCCGTCGGGGAACATGTTGGGGATGAGCCCGTCCCGTACGTAGCGGGCAAAGGTCCGGAGGATCTGCCCGGCCTCCTCGTGCCTGCCCGTGCACAGAGTCAGGCCTTCCAGGGCAATCATGGTGTCCCGCCCCCAGTCCGTGAACCAGTGGTAGCCCGCGATCACGGAGCGGACGTCGTCGCCAGCGGCACGGCTACGGGCCACATCCGTGGCCCGGTACGCAGGCGAGACGATGAACGCGTCCGCGGCGAGCACGAGTTCCGCAGCAACGCCGGTGCGTGACGACGCTGGCGCCATTGACACCAGGTGCTGGCGCCGTTCGCGCTCCGCGTCCAGCCCCGCCGCAGGCGATAGCGCCAGGGCCGTTGACTCCGATTCCGTGGATACAGTGAGTGTCGCGTCACCTCCGGGAGGCAGGTCCATCCGGAAGTAGCCCGGACTCCAGAGGTCGCCGACGTCGTCATACCCCCGGTGCCTCTCACTACGGAACAGTCGTTCCGTCATGCGCACGGGCTGGAACGTAAAGCCGTGATGCGCCGCGTCCGCGTGGCAGCGCAGTGGCGGCAGGCCGGCAGGTCCGTCGGCATGGACCTCGATGAGGCCGTCCTTCGCCCGGAGCGAGTACCCGTCCCGCAGCGGTGTGGACACCGGCGCCTCCAGCGCCCGGAAGTTCAGGGCAGGGCGCAGGTTGAGCCGGACGTGGCCGTCGTACTCCTCGAGCAGGCGGTAGCGGATGCACGTGGTGTTCTGCCCGTGCGGCATCCAGACGCGCTTCTCGAGGATGGCCGAGCCAACGTGAAAGCGCCACACGGGCAGGCCGTCGTCGAGTTCGAAGGACGCCAGCGCACGCGCGGCGGGCAGTGCCAGCGGGTCGCCGCTGCGCTCCTCGCCGGAGAGCAGCACGCTCGTGCCGTCCGCCAGCCGGACCCGCTCCGAGATTTCGCTGAGCATGACCGTGCGGCCGCAGGGGTTGGGTAACGCGGCCACGAGCAGGCCGTGGTAGCGCCGGGTCGGCACGCCCGCCAGCGTGCCGGAGGCGTAGCCACCCAGCCCGTTGGTGACCAGCCACTCCCGCCCGACCATCAGGTCGGTGAGCTGCTCGGCCGATTCCGGCAGTTCCAGCTGCCGGTGTACGCGGTGCTGAAGGACACTCATGCGGACCCGCTGGAGCAAGCCGCATACCGGCAGGGCTGCTACGGACCTGTCGCCGCCCCTGCCTCCAGCAGCCGACGAACGGCGCGGAGACCTTCTGCGCCGATATCCAGGCTGAACTCGTTGACGTAGAGGGCGATGTGCGCGGCGCACACGTCGTCCGACATCTCCTGGGCGTGGGCGCGCACATAATCCCGGCTCGCGTCCGGGTGGTCGAAGGCGTGGCGGACGGACTCGCGTATGGCGGCTTCCATGGTCCGCGCCACCTCGTCGGGCACGTCGGACCGCACGCAGATGGCGGCCAGCGGCACGGGCAGTGACATCTCCCGCTCCCACCAATCGCCCAGGTCCGCCACCTGCACCAGCCCGTGGTCGGCGTATGTGAAGCGGCTCTCGTGGATGATCAGGCCGGCATCAACAGCACCGCGGCTGACCGCATCCAGTATCCTGTCATACCGCAGTTCTACCACCTCCCCGGT
Source organism: Longimicrobiales bacterium (assembly GCA_035461245.1). GTDB lineage: Bacteria > Gemmatimonadota > Gemmatimonadetes > Longimicrobiales > RSA9 > SH-MAG3. The sequence continues at coordinate 15,752 of DATHVP010000032.1, forward strand.
GGGTGGCGCTGCCAGCGTCAGGAGTCGGTACGCGGTGGTGTCACGGCCGGGGATCGCCATGCGGCCGGCTACTGCCCGGGACAGCGGCATTGAAGCGCGGGCGACGACGAGCGGGCCCACCCCCCTGCCCAGGGCCGCACCGCTGCGGAGCATCCGGTAGTCGTCGCCCACGCCGGCCAGGGCACCGATGCTAAGCTTGGTGACGTCGAACTCGCCGCTGTGGGCGCGCCGGTTCAGTTCCTCGATGTCGAGGAGTACCGGCCGAACGTGGAATGGGGCATCGATGATGCCATGCGTGAGGGCATGAAACGCGAACGTGTCATTGGGACACGGCGAATAGCCAAAGGTCAGCTCACGCATGCCGGAGCCGTTCCACGATCGCCGCCACGATGCGCGGCGTGACCGCGTTCACGGCGGCGAACGCGGCGTCGAAGTGCCAGAGGCCCCGGTCCGGTTCCTCGATGTCGTTGGAAACGGCACGAACCTCTATGGCGGGGATGCCGGCCCGCTCCGCCGCCCGCAGTACACCGAATCCCTCCATCGCCTCGATGTCGCAACCGGAGGCGCCGCCCACGCTGGCACTCGTGCCGATGGGCAGCAGCAGCGCGTCCGGCACGGCGCCCCGCACGGCTTCGATGAGGTGAGGAGCAGCGGCGACGACGGATGGCGACCACTCCGCCGGCACAGACAGGTCGCAATATCGGGATTCGCTGCCAATGACGATGGAACATGGCGGGACCGCGCGTGCCCGACGCGCGCCCGCGATGCCAACCTGCAGGATCGCCGAGGGCGGGCTGACGGCGATGGCCGCGGCCGTGGCCGCCGCCGCCTCCACCGGCCCGACACCGCAGTGCAGCGTGCGCCAGGGGCCGTCTGCCGCCAGCTCGCGAGGCGTTGCCGCTACGACGAGGATGGATGAATCGGAAGTCATTGAGCTGAATATGCCAACTGCCGGCACGCTGAGCCAGCCATGGTCACCGGTTATGGCTGCCATCCCGTTGCGGCGGCGATCCACGAGGCCGTGCAACCGCTGGCACAGGGCCCGGCAGGCAGGAAAAGAGTAGCAGTAGCCCGCCAGGTATTAGCTGCCCCATTCGGAAGTCCGTTCTCCAAGCAATTGTCACTGAATCATTTGCAGCAGGGCACGGTTTTCGACTGATGCGTGTCCGGCCGGGGTGCGGTCACCGCGGCTCGGATAGCAAACGTGCAAACACAGGAGGACAGATGCGGACGTTCATCATGACTGCGGCGATGATGGCTGCGGTCGCGGCGCCGATGCAGGCGCAGGATGCGTTCGACACGCGTGCAATTCGCGGCGAGGGGACCGTAATGGCTGTCTCGATGATCGCCGGGGACTGGCTCGTGAACAATGCATTCACGCAGGAGATGTATGGTGTGGCAGTGGAGCGGGGCATGGCCGGCGCCCACTTCGCCTGGGGCAACGTGCTGGCGGCGGGTGACCCTCACCGGGCCATGTCGGGCGGTGTGGACTTCGCCGTGGCCGTGCCGCGCGTGCCTCTGGACCTCACGGTGGGTGCGGGCTTCGCGCAGGCGCAGGTTGCCGAGGACGTCACGCTCCGTGAGTTCGGTGCCCCGATCCATCTGTCGAGCTCGACGGTACTGGTTTTCGACAGCTTCTGGGTACATCCGCTGCTGGCGATTGGCGCCATCGTCCACCGTACCGAGTTCGATGAGACGACGACGGGTGTGAAGCAGTATGCGGCCACGGGTCTCGAGATCGGCCGCGGGCCGGCGTCGCTCCGGGCGCACCTCGAGCACAACATCTCCGCTCCCCAGCAGGCCAACCTTGCCCTGAGGTTCCGCTTCTGATCCCTGTGCAGTGCGCTGCGGCCTACGGTCGCAGCGCACTGCCGGCTTTCCACATACAACGGCAGTAACGGCTGCACCGTCGCTCCGCTGTGCGTCCGGGGTTGGGCGGCCCACAGGCTTGCCCGGTGGCTGACTGCTGCCTATTGGTTCGGCAGCGAAGTCCATTCCCGGAGGAGCAGATGATGGTTCGGCATGCGCGCTGGCAGGTACTGGTCTTGTTTGCGGCGGTGGCGCCGTGGTCCACGCTGGCCGGGCAGCAGCCCGAGCGGCTGACGGCGGACGATTACGCCCGGGCTGAGCGCTTCCTCGGCCAGCAGGTGAATCCGCTGGTGAGCGGTGTGGCCGGCCCGGTGACATGGCTGCCGGACGGGCGGTTCTGGTACCGGGCCACGACCCCGGCCGGCGCGGATTTCACGTTGGTGGATCCGGCGCGGGGCACGCGTGCCGCGGTCTTCGACCAGGCGCGCCTGGCCCGGGCGCTGGGCACGGTGACGGGCGGGGCCGTGGATCCTGCCCGCCTGCCGTTCACCACCTTCGACCTGTCCCGCGACGGGCGTCAGGCCACGTTCACGGCCGGAGGCCGACGCTGGACGTGCGACATCGTCGCGTACGCCTGCGCCACCCCGGACACGATGCAGGCGGCCGGCGGCGCCGCCCTCCCGCCGGCGTCCGTCATGTCGCCGGACGGCCGGTGGGCAGCGTTCACCCGGGACCACAACCTCTGGGTTCGGGACATGCGGTCGGGTGAGGACCGCGCCCTCACCACGGATGGTGTGGAGGACTTCGGCTACGCCACGAACAACGCCGGCTGGACGCGCAGCGCGGTGCCGCTGGTGGCCTGGTCGCCGGATTCCCGCCGCATCTTCACGTTCCAGCAGGACGCCCGGGGCATCGGCCACATGTACCTGGTGACGACGAACGTGGGGACGCCGGAGCTGCAGCAGTGGCGGTACCCGCTGCCATCCGACACAGTGCCCTTCCGCATCCACCGGGTCGTCATTGACGTGGAGCCGGCGCGGGTGACGAGGCTGCAGATGGAGCCGGACGCCCAGCGCTCCACCATCTACGACCACATCGCCATCGGCGGCAGGCTCGTGGACGTGGAATGGTATCCCGATGGCTCCCACGTCGCCTTCGTCTCCACCTCCCGGGACGCGAAGGAGGTTGCGTTCCGTGTCGCGGATGCGACAACGGGGGCGGTGCGCACCCTGTTCACCGAGACGTCGCCGACGCAGTTCCAGGGCGGCTTCGTGGCCATGGGCCGGGAGAACTGGCGGGTGCTGCCGGCGCAGAACACCGTGCTGTGGTGGTCACAGCGGGACAACTGGGGCCACCTGTACGCGTACGACCTGAGGACGGGCGAGCTCCAGCGCCAGGTCACGACGGGTGAATGGAACGTCACGGACGTCGTCCACATTGCGGATGGGGGACGCACGCTGTACGTGACGGGCGTGGGCAGGGAAGCGGGCCGGCATCCCTACTACCAGCACCTGTACCGGGTGGGGCTGGACGGGCGCGGGCTGCGGCTGCTCACGCCGGAGGACGCGAACCACAGCATCGCGTTCTCACCCGATGGCCGGTTCTTCGTAAACACGTTCTCCACCCCGGAGATGCCCCCGACCACCGTGCTGCGCAGGAACGATGGTCGGGACGTGCTGCGGCTGGAGGCGGCGGACATCAGCCGGCTCCAGGCGGCAGGCTGGCGGGCACCCCGGCAGATCACGGTCAAGGCGCGGGACGGCGTGACGGACCTGTACGGGCTGATGTTCACGCCCACGCAGCTGGACACGACGCGTCGCTACCCCATCGTCAACTACATCTACCCGGGGCCGTGGGGCAGCAGTGTCGGGTCGTGGAGCTTCGCGGCGGCGCACCGGGACCACCAGGCGCTGGCGGAACTGGGGTTCATCGTGGTCGCCATCAACGGCATGGGCACGGAGCTGCGGTCCAAGGAGTTCCTGGACTTCTACTACGGCAACATGGGCGACAACACAATCCCCGACCAGATCGCGGGCATGCGCGAGCTGGCAGGGCGGCACCCCTGGATCGACATCGACCGGGCCGGCATCTGGGGACACTCCGGCGGCGGCTTTGCCACGGCCAGCGCCATGTTCCGCCACCCGGACTTCTTCAAGGTGGGCGTGTCGCAGGCGGGCAACCACGACAACCGCAACTACGTGGACTCATGGAGCGAGCGGTTCCAGGGGCTGCTCACGCGGACGAACGGTGGCGACAGCTACGAGATCCAGGCCAACCAGCTCGTCGCCGACAACCTGCGCGGCCGCCTGCTCCTCGCCCATGGCGCCATGGACGACAATGTGGCGCCCTATAACACGTACCTGGTGGTGGACGCGCTCATCAAGGCGAACAAGGACTTCGACCTGATCGTCTTCCCGCACGCCCGGCATGGATTCGGCGCCGACGACAGTTACATGATGCGACGTCGCTGGGACTACTTCGTCCGGCACCTCATGGGGGCGGAGCCGCCGCAGGAGTACCGGATCGGGGTGCGTTCATTCTGAACGCGGGGGATGGTGTATGGGGTGCGTTCATTCTGAACGCGGAGGATGGTGTATGGGGATGGTGTATGGGGGGCGGCTCCGTGGTCATGGCTGGCGCTGGCGGTGTGTCCGGGATTAGGATAGGGGATCACCCGCAACCCATCCGGCACGCACGCGTCAAGAGGAGTGTGCCCAGACGTGACGTACAGATCCAGGCAGGCGCTGCTTGCCACGCTGGTATCCTGCACTGCCTGCGCGTCCGCCGGCGCGCCCTCACCGGACGCCGCGCACCAGCACGGCACTGAGCCTGTCGCGGAGCCCGCGGCCGACGCACACGCGCGGCACGCAGCGGTGCAGCCGCATGCGCATCACGGGCACGTTGCTGAACTGCCGGCCACGGCCGGCCCCGGCTACACGGTGGCGGACGTGCACTTCATGCAGATGATGATGGGCCATCACGCGCAGGCCATTGTCATGTCGGCCAGGGCACCGACGCACGGCGCCAGTGACCTCGTGCTGCAGCTGGCGCAGAAGATCGACATTTCCCAGCGGGACGAGATCGAGATGATGCGCCAGTGGCTGCTGGAGCGGGGCCAGGTCGTGCCCACGGACGAGCAGATGCTGGCCATGCACATGCCGGGCATGCTGACACCCGAGCAGATGGCGCAACTCGACGCGGTCCGGGGCGCAGCCTTCGACCGTCTCTTCCTCACGCTGATGATCCAGCACCATGAGGGGGCCGTGCTCATGGTGGACGAGCTGTTCAGCAGCCCGGGCGCGGCCCAGGACTCGGACATTTTCCGCTTTGCCACCGACGTCGCCGCGGACCAGGGCGACGAGATCTTCGTCATGTACCGCATGCTCGACATGCTCGCAGCCACCGGAGGGAGCCGGACGCCATGAGGAACACAGGGAAGCCGGGACGTACCCGACGTCGCACCACACTCGCCGTCCTGGCCGCCGCGCTGTGCGGCGCTACGGCCGTGCACGCGCAGGACGTGACCTCGACGCTGGACGACCCGCGTGTGGGCCTGCGGGCCGGCGCGGGCAACACGGCGGAGCAGGCACTCATGCACATGCGCCTGGTCTCGTGGTCACCGAAGCCGGCGGAGCTCGATTCCGCCCGCGGCCTCACATTCATCAACTCCGACCTGGCGTTCCGTGGGGACCTGGTCTACCAGGGCAACTTCAGCGGCTTCATGATCTGGGACGTGAACAGTCCGGCCCGTCCGCAGCTGTTGAACACGACGGTGTGCGCCACCGACCAGGGCGACCCGTCCATCTACGGCGACCTGCTCTTCATCTCGGCGGAGTCGCCGCGCGCCCGCATCGATTGCGGCACGCAGGGCGTGGAGGACGGGGTCGACCGCATGCGCGGGGTGCGCATCTTCGACGTGAGCGACCCACGCAACCCGCGACTCGTGAAGAACGTGCAGACGTGTCGCGGCTCGCATACGCACACCATCGTGCCGCACCCCACGGACCCGTCGGTGATCTACATCTATGTGGGCGGTTCGTCATCGGTCCGCAGTGCCGACGAGATGCCGGAGTGCTCGTCCGGGGCCGTGGCGGAGAACCCGAACACGGCGGACTATCGCGTGGACATCATACGCGTCCCGCTGGCGACGCCCGAGCAGTCGGAGGTCATCGGCTACGCCCGCATCTTCGAGGGCCTGGCGCCGTCCCCGGGCCGGGCCGGCGTACCGGCGGACGAGGCGCCACAGGGACGTGCGGCGTTCGGCCCCCGCGGCTGCCACGACCTGACGTCCTACCCGGCCTACAACCTGGTGGCGGGCTCCTGCGGCAGCTTCGGCATCCTGCTGGACGCCAGCGACCCTGAGCGGCCGCGCCGCCTCGACGCGAAGTCCGACCTCAACTTCTCGCTCTGGCACACTGCCGTCTTCAGCAACGACGCCAGCAAGGTGGTCTTCACGGACGAGTGGGGTGGCGGCACGTCGCCCCGTTGCCGGGCCTCCGATCCCGAGCGCCTGGGCGGCAACACCATCCTCCAGATCGACGACGACGGCCGCATGACGCAGCACTCGTACTTCAAGATGCTGGCGGCGCAGACGGACCAGGAGAACTGCGTGTCCCACAATGGTGGGCTGATCCCGGTGCCCGGCCGCGACATCATGGTGCAGGGCTGGTACCAGGGCGGGGTCAACGTGTTCGACTTCACCGACCCGGACAATCCCGTGGAGATCGCGTACTTCGACCGCGGCCCGGTCGACGCGGAGAACCTGGTGGTAGGCGGCTCCTGGGGCGCGTACTGGTACAACGGCTACATCTACTCGTCGGAGCTGTCCCGCGGTCTGGACATCCTCGAACTCACGCCCAGCGAGTACCTGTCGGAGAACGAGATCGCGGCGGCGAAGCTGGTAATGATGGACGAGTACAATCCGCAGGCCCAGCCGCAGCTCGAGTGGCCGGCGGCGTTCCCCGTCGCCCGTGCCTGGCTGGACCAGCTGGTGAGGAACAACGGCCTGCCGGCGGCGCGTACGGCTGCCATCGATGCCGCGCTCACGACGGCGGAGCGCGCCAGCGGCAGTGCCCGGGCGGAGCAGCTGACGCGGCTGGCGACGGCGCTGGACGCGGATGCCGCGGGTGCCCGTGACGCGACCCGGGTCCGCGGCCTGGCAGCGGCGGTCCGGCAGCTCGCCGCCGCCAGCGAACAGGACCAGTAGCCGGCGGCAGGCCCCCGGTGCAGTGCCGGAAACAAAACCGTTGACGGCACTGCACCACCGCAGGTACACTGCGGAACGGGCTGCGATGAACCGGCAGCCTTCCCCTCACTATCAGCCCATGGATCCGTACCCGGAAACCACCCGTCTCCTGGTGGCCGTCCGCGGAGGTGACCGCGATGCCTTCGACGCGCTGTTCGCGCGAGTCTACGCGGAACTGCGGGAGATCGCCCATCAGCGCCTGCGTATCCATCAATCCGGGGATACGCTGAATACGACGGCGCTGGTACACGAGGCCTACCTGAAGCTCGCGGGGCCGGGCGCCGATGTTGCCGACCGCGCTCATTTCCTGGCACTGGCGTCGCGGGCCATGCGGTTCATCCTCGTGGACCATGCCCGTGCGCGCCTCATGCAGAAGCGCGGTGGTGGCCAGCGGGACGTACCACTGGAGCTGGTGCAGGTGGCGGCGGACGAACCGGTGGCCGACCTGCTGGTGCTGAACGACGCCATGGAGCGGCTCCGGCGCATGAGTGACCGCCAGTGCCAGCTGGTGGAGTATCGCTTCTTCGGCGGCCTGAACTACGAGGAAATTGCGGAAGTCATGGGCGTGTCCGTGCGGACCGTGAAGCGGGAGTGGGTCAAGGCGCGGACGTGGCTCTACACGTACATGCAGACTACTCCAGCCTGAGGCAGCCCGATGACAATGCCGCCGGATGAACACTGGGCCCGGGTCGATGCGCTGTTCGGCGAAGCCCTGGATCTGCCGGCAGAGGAAAGGCAGGCGTTCCTGGAAGGGGCATGCGGCGACGACGCCCGGCTCCTGGATGCGGTGCTCTCCCTCCTGAACAATGAGACTGCCGCCGGTCGCCTGATCGGCGACGGGGTCGCCGATTTCGCGGGCGACGTTGTGGCGTCCCTCGCCAGCGAGGATGGCGCGGACATGACAGGCGGCATGGCGGGCCCGTACCGGCTCGTCCGCGAACTGGGACGCGGCGGCATGGGCACGGTGTTCCTGGCGGAACGGGCCGATGGCGAGTTTGACAAGCGCGTCGCGCTGAAGCTGGTCAAGCGGGGCATGGACACCGACGAGATCCTGCGACGATTCCAGTTCGAACGCCGCATCCTCGCCACCCTCGAGCATCCGAACATCGCGCGCCTGTACGACGGTGGGGCGACGGCCGATGGCCGGCCCTATCTCGTGATGGAACTGGTGGAGGGGGAGCGGATCACGGATTACTGCGATTCCCATCGCCTCAGTGTGCCGGAGCGGCTGGACCTGTTCCGCGCCGTGTGCGCCGCGGTACAGCACGCACACCAGAAGCTGGTCGTGCACCGGGACATCAAGCCGTCCAACATCCTGGTTGCGGCGGATGGTGTGCCGAAGTTGCTGGACTTCGGCATCGCCACACTGCTGGGTGACGATGCCGGGAATGCCCCGCACACGCGTACCGGTGTCCGGCTCCTGACGCCGGATTATGCTGCCCCGGAGCAGGTCCGCGGGGAGGCGGTCACGACGGCCAGCGATGTCCACGCCCTGGGCGCGGTGCTGTACGAACTGCTCACCGGTCGCCGTGCCTTCCAGCGGCGGGCCGCGACGGACGGGGACTCGACGCGACTGCTGCGCGTTCTCCGGCCGAGTGCAGCGGCGGGGGAGACCGCGCCGGATGGAGGGGACCCGGCGGCAGCCAGGAGCACGGTGCCGGCGCGTCTCCAGCGGACGCTGCGCGGTGACCTGGATACCATCGTCCTCAAGGCGCTGGAGGAGGACCCCGCGCGCCGCTACCCGTCGGTGCAGCAGTTGCTGGACGACCTGGACCGGTACAGCAGCGCCCGCCCCATCTTGGCCCGCCCTGCCGGCGCAGCATACCGGGCAGGGAAGTTCCTGCGTCGCCATCGGGGCGGCCTCGCTGCGGCGGCCGTCGTGCTCCTGTCGCTTGCCGGCGGACTGACTGCGACTCTGGCGCAGGCCCGTCAGACGGCGGAGGCGCGGGATCGGGCGGAGCAGGCGCTGGCGGAGGCCGAAGCGGAACGGGACGCGGCCGAGGAGGTCACCGCATTCCTGGAGGGCATGTTCGCGGCAGCCAACCCGTTCGCGACGTCGCCGGCGCGCATGGACACACTGCGCATCGGTGCGTTCCTCGACCGGGGCGCGGACCGGCTGGCCACGGACCTGGCGGACCGCCCCCTGGTGCGCGCGCGGATGCTCGGCGTGCTGGGACGCGCGTATCGCAGCCTGGGCGCGTACGACCGCGCAGAGCCGCTCCTTACCGAATCTCTGGACCTGTACCGCGAGGTTCACGGCGAGGAGCACGTGGAAGTGGCGGCGGGCATGAACGCGCTGGGTAATGTCTACCTGGCGCTGGAGCGGCCGGCAGACGCCGAACAGGTGCACCGCCGAGCCCTCGCCATACGGCAGCAGCTCCTGGGAGTCGGCCACGGCGACGTCGCCCAGAGCATGAACAACCTGGCGTCGGCACTCCAGAACAGCGGCCGCCTGGACGAGGCCGAGCCGCTCTATGACCAGATCCTGGAGTACCACCGCACCAGGCAGCCGCCGGACTCGGCGGCGTGGGCCGACGTGCTGAATACGCGGATGATGCTGGCGTACCGCAAGGATGATTTCGATACCGCGTTGATGCTTGGGCGCCAGATCCACGAGATGAACGTGGCCATGTTCGGCGAGACGCACCCACGGTCCGCCCAGAGCCTCAACAACGTCGCGCAGGTGCTGGCTCGCACCGGTGCGACAGAAGAGGCGGAGCCGCTGCTGCGCCGGTCGCTGGAACTGGTCCGGGAGATGCTCGGCGATGAGCATCCGAACGTAGCCGCCAGTGTCGGGAACCTGGCCAGCGCGGTCCACCGCCTCGGCCGGCTCGACGAGGCGGAGCCGCTGTACGTCGAGTCCGTCAGCCTGACCAGGCGAGTGCTGGGCGAGCGACACCCCGCCCTCGCGAGGGCGCTGGTCAATTACGCGTCGCTACTCATCGACCGGGGACAGTTCGAGCGTGCGGGGGAATTCCAGCGCCAGGCGCTGGACATCGAGCGGGTGGCATCCGGCCCGTCACACCCGAATGTCGGCATCGTGATGGGCTCCCTCGGCACGACGTTGTGCCGCCAGGGGCGCAGGCCGGAGGCCATGGCGATGTTCAGCGAGGCACTGCAGATCCTGCAGGGGGCACTGCCGCCAGGTCACTCCCTCGTTGCCGAGACGGAGCGGCGCGCCGCCGACTGCCGGCAGTAGCGGGGCGGCAGTCGCAAGACGCTCAGGCGTGGGCCGCCACGGCGGCACTGATCGCTGCCGGTATCAGGACGCGGAACCGGGAGCCACGCCCTACCTGACTGCGCACCTCAATCCGCCCGCCGTGTGCTTCCACTGCAGCCCGCGCGATGGCAAGGCCCAGGCCGGCACCGCCGCCGGAGCCGCGGCCCTGGTAGTATTTCTCGAAGATCCGATTGATCTGCTCGGGCGGGATGCCCGGTCCCGTGTCGGCAACTTCCATGGCCACGTGATCGCCTTCCGGGCGGATGGCCAGGCGGATGGTGCCGCCGGCGGGCGTGAACTTCAGCGCATTCCCGATGAGGTTGCCCAGCACGTCCGTCCGCAGGACGTCGGGGTCGGCGACCAGCGTCGGCGGCGTCTGGGGATGGATCTCCAACTCGAAGCGCACGTCATGCATGCGCGCCGCGGGCTCGAAGGCGCGGTGCAGCTCGGCTATGAAGTGGCGTGCGTCCATCTCCTCCAGGCCGAGGCGCAGCCGGCCCGCCTCCATGCGGCTGATCTCCAGCAGCTGGTCCACGCGGCGCTGCAGCGTCCGTGTCTGCTCCGCCAGTGAGCGCAACACCTCCCGGTGCCGGTGCTGGAGCGACTCATCAAGTTCTTCCTGCATGAGCTCGGCATAGCCGTTGATGATGCTGATGGGCGTCTTCAGGTCATGGCTGGCCGTGCCGACGAACTCGGCCTTGAGCCGGTCCAGTTCCGCCAGCCGCAGCGTCATCGTCCGGAACGAGCGGGACAGGTGGCCGAGCTCGTCGGTCCGGTTGTACGGTAGCTCGGGCGGCGCCTCGAACGAACCCTCCGCCACCTCCGCCATGGCGAGCCGCAGCCGATCAATGGGGCGGGTCAGGGCGCTGGACGCCCCGATAGCCAGCATGAACGCCAGCACGATGGCGCCGATAAGGGCCAGGAGCGTCGCCGTGCCGGCCGCTTCGGCGCTGCGCTGTGCCGTGGCCACGCCAGCATTCGTCTTCGCGTCGATGGCGGCTGCCAGGACCGGCACCGCATCATAGGCCTGCTGCACCAGGGGCGTGGCCATGTCGTGAAGGTATTCGGTGGCGCTGTTCAACTGGCCGGATTCGACGAGGGCGCTGATGCGTCCGGTCACCGCCGCAAGCTGGTGCGCCTCCAGACCCGTTTCCCGCACGACATCGGCATACCCGCTGGTCCGGAGCACGTCGAGTTGCGACGCAACCTCCGTCAGCGCGTCATGCATCTGCTCCGCCAGCACGCCGTCCGGCGCAGCCACATACAACCGCTGGTAGTGGCCCAGCCGAGCCACCGCCGCCTGCAGGCGCCCGGCAGCCAGGCCAGCCTGCGCACCCTGGCCACGGAGTTCCAGGACCACGTCCCGGAGCGTGGTCACACGGTCGGCCGCGAACAGCGCCGGCAGCGACATCAGGGCCAGCAGCGCGAGCAGGCTCAGAAGGAACCTCAGCCGCAACGTCATCCGTTGCCCCCCAGCTCCGCTTCCTTCAGCACGCGCGCTGTCACATCCCGTCGGGCGACCTGCCTGCGCAGGTGGTCTACCTGCGTCATCAACTCGTCGCGCTCGGCCTGAAGTGCTTCAAGACGGGCGGCCATGGCGGCCAGTTCCACTGACGGGCACGAAATGTCCGCGTCCCTCCACTCGTCCTTCGGACGGGCGACGGCCATGCCCGACGCCGCGAGAACTTCCGACTCCGGGACCACCCGGATCAGCGCCTCGACCACCTGCGGGTCGAACTGGCTGCCAGCCATGGCCTCGATCTCCGCCAGCGTCTCCCGCACCGTCCACGCGCGCTTGTACGGCCGTTCATGGGTCAGGGAGTCGAATACGTCGGCCACCGCCACTATGCGACCCGACAGTGGGATGGCCTCCCCCGCGATGCCGTGGGGATACCCCGCGCCGTCCCAGCGCTCGTGATGGCTCAGCGCAACCTCCTCCGCGAGCTGCAGCAGCCTCGACCGGCTGCCCGCCAGGATGTTGGCGCCAATGATCGTGTGTCGCTGCATGATGGCCAGCTCCGCCGAATCCAGCCGGTCCGGCTTCAGCAGGATGGCATCCGGGATGCCGATCTTGCCGACATCGTGCAACGGGGCAGCCCGGCCCACCAGCTCTGCGGCCTCCGGCGACAGGCCCAGGACCTGCGCGAGCCGCGCAGCCATCCGGCCCACGCGCAGCGTATGCTGACCCGTCTGGTCGTCCCGGAACTCTGCCGCTCGCGCCAGTCGGACCAGCACCTCCGTACGCGCTTCCTCCAGTTCCCGCGTGCGCTCGCTGACCCGCGATTCCAGCAGCAGGTTGTGCCGGCGTAACTGCTCGTGCAGAAACCGGGTTTCCATCAGGTTCCGCACCCGGAGCCGCACCTCCGCCGGGCTCAGCGGCTTGGTGAGGAAGTCACGGGCGCCGGCCGCCAGCGCCCGGCGCCGGGTGTCCGGGGCATGGTCCCCGGTGGCCGCTACGATGGGCAGGTACGCTCCCGCCGGCAGCAGGGACTGAATCCGTTCGACAAGCTGGAATCCATTCAGTTCCGGCATTACAAGGTCCGTAATGACCAGGTCCGGATCGAGTTCCTCGAAGCGTTCCAGCACCTCCAGCGGATCGGAGATAGTGATTATCTCGCCATACCCTTCCGTCGCCAGCACATGACGCAGGAACTCCAGATTCGCCGGCTCGTCGTCAACCAGCAGCAGGCGCGCCTGCGAGAGCCACGCGTTCAGTGTGTCCTGATCGCCAGTTACCATGCTTCTCCGCAAATTGCCAGACATCCCGAAAAAACTGCCTCGCCGGGAAGGCAGCCTGTGGGGAGTCCCCGAAGCTAAGCCATTGCAGGGCGTTATGCACCCCGCAGAACTCCGGAAGACCCGCCCGCGGCAAGATGTACACAGCATCGCTAGGCAAGCGCCGCGCCGGTGGGCGCCGTGTGCGCTGACCGGTGTACGTTCAGGGCCGGATCACGCTGGTGCAGCAGCCTCGGTGCGGGTTATCCCGCAGCGCGTGAGGAATGCTGCGACTGGGGCCGTGAGCCGACTGCTGACACCGGGCACGGACGCGGAACAAGACCCTTGCCTGAGCCGGCGGTCGCACGAATCATCGGAGGAGCCGTCCGTTATCACCCCAGCCGGAGACGCCCATGACGGATCCCGATCTCATCTTCGACTACGATCCGCGCAACGTTGCCAGGGTCGAGACATGGCTCGCCGGCCTGTGCCCGGATACGGCGGTGACGAAGGACGGGGATGGCTCCCGCCTGACGTGGCAGCTGGCGGCGCCGAGGGGAACGCTGGTGCGGGTCGCGGCGACGGAGGCGTTCCTGAGCCTGCCGGGAGAGCGCGTGGACGGTCTGCTCGGCGAGGCGCGGCGGGTGTGCGACGAGGATGCGCCGGCCGCCGAGTGGAACCTCCTGCTCACCGCCGACGGCGTCATCGCGGAGGAGACCCCGACGTCGTAGCCCGGCCTGCGCCCGGCAGCAGCCTGATCTGCGTGAGACGGCGTCAGGCGATTGCCTGGCCGGCGACCCGGTCCTAGACTGCGGCTGAACCAGCCGGAGAGAGTCCATGCCAGAGTCCAGCCGCCGTCGCCTCGCCGTGCTGCTGGCGTGTGTCGTGTCGGCACCCGCCGCCGCCGTGGCCCAGCCCGGCCCGCAAACACCGCCGGGGCAGGTCGCGGCGCCCACACGGGCCGACTACGATCGTGCTTTCGCCCTGCGAGCCCGGTGGGAGCCGTTGACGGCGAACATCGCAGACCTGCCGACGTGGGTCGATGGTGGCAGTCGCTTCCATTACCGCCGGACGGTGCCGGGCGGGCATGAGTTCGTGCTGGTGGACGCACACACGCTGGAGAAGCGGCCGGCCTTCGATCATGACCGGCTGGCGGCTGCCCTGTCCGCGGTGACAGGTGTCCCATACCAACCCGCCGCCCTGCCCTTCGCGAATTTCCGCTATACGGATGATGAGGCGGGCATCGTCGTTGGCGTGGCCGGCCGCTCATGGGACTGCGAACTGAGGGCGTACACGTGCAGGGCCCGACCGCCGCAGCGGTCCGGGCCCGGCGGCCGACCCACCGGGTTCGGCGTGGTGCGGGACCTGGAAGCGCCGTTCGACGATTCGCCGCGCCGTTCGCCGGACGGCGCGTGGGAGGCGTTCGTCCGTGACCACAACCTGGTTGTGAGGTCCACGTCCACCGGGGCAGAGCGGGTCCTGACGACAGACGGCACCGCCGCAGGGCTGTATGACCACGCAACCATCACGTGGTCGCCGGACTCGCGGCGGCTGGCCATGTACCACGTAGTGCCGGGCGAGCGGAGGCTGGTGCACTATATCAACCCGGCGCCGCCGGACCAGCTGCAGCCGACGCACTTCACGCGACTCTACCCGAAGCCCGGCGACCTCATTGACCGGGAGCGGCCAGTCATCGTCGAGGTGGAGACGGGTCGAGTCATGGTCGTGGATACGACGCTCATCCCGAACCCGTACCGCCTGACCAACCTGTCGTGGCGCCGGGACGGGAAGGCCATCACCTTCGAGTACAACGAGCGCGGGCACCAGCGGTACCGCGTCGTGGAGGTGGACGCGGGCTCCGGCGCGGCACGCGCGATCATCGACGAGGTGGCGGAGACCTTCATCAACTACCCGGCCGCCACGGGCGACCACCGGTCCAGTGGCTCGTACTTCCGGCGTGACGTGAATGATGGCCACGAGATCATCTGGATGTCCGAGCGGGATGGCTGGCGCCACCTGTACCTGTACGATGGGGTCACGGGCGACGTGAAGAACCAGATCACGAGAGGCGAGTACGTCGTGCGGAGCGTGCTGCGCGTGGACGAGGAAGCCCGCCGCATCTGGTTCACCGCCGGGGGCATGAACCGGGGGCAGGACCCGTACTTCGCCCACGCCTACCGCATTGACTTCGACGGCTCCAACCTGGTGCCGCTCACGCATGCTGATGCCACGCATGAGATCAGTTTCTCGCCTGACATGGAGTACTACGTTGACCGGTACTCGAGGGTGGACCTGGCGCCGGTGCTGGAACTGCGGCGCGCATCGGACGGCGCCCTCGTCGCGGAGATCGAGCGAGGAGACCTGTCAGCGCTGGAGGCGGCGGGTTGGCGGGCACCGGAGGTGTTCACCGCGAAAGGGCGCGACGGCGTGACGGACATCTGGGGCATCATCGTGCGCCCGACAGACTTCGATCCGGAACGCAGGTACCCCGTCATCGAGAATATCTACGCCGGCCCCCACGGCTCGTTCGTGCCCAAGGCCTTCGAGCCGTTCCGCCCCCACTCCGGCGGGGACGGCATCATCGGCATGCAGGCGCAGGCGGAACTGGGCTTCGTCGTCGTGCAGATCGACGGTATGGGCACGGCAAACCGGTCGAAGGCGTTCCACGACGTCGCGTGGCGGAACCTGGGCGACGCCGGGTTCCCGGATCGGATCCTGTGGCACACGGCCGTGGCGGAGCGGTATCCGTCCTACGATATCTCCCGCGTCGGAATCTACGGTGCCTCCGCCGGCGGCCAGAACGCCATGGGCGCGCTGCTGTTCCACCCGGAGTTCTACCACGCGGCGGTGGCGTACAACGGCTGCCACGACAACCGCATGGACAAGATCTGGTGGAACGAACTGTGGATGGGCTATCCCGTCGGTGAGCACTACTCTGCGTCTTCCAACGTGGACAACGCCCATCTGCTCCAGGGGGACCTCCTCCTCATCGTGGGCGGCCTGGACACCAACGTGGACCCCGCGTCCACCTGGCAGGTAGTAGATGCGCTGATTGCCGCCGACAGGGCGCACGATCTGCTGGTGGTTCCCGGCGACGGCCATGCCACCGGTCGCACGACCGGGCCCGTCGAGTATGTGCACCGGGCGCAGTACGACCTGTTCGTGCGGTCGCTGCTGGGCATGCAGCCACCGCGGTGGAACGCCGCCCAGGCGGCAGGCCGCGCGCCATAGCTGCGGGAGTACTGATCTCAAGGGAGAAGCATGATGTCATTGCGCAGGATCGTAATGCTGGTCCTCATTGCGGCCGGTGCCGCCGGCTGCGGTCGTGGCTGGACGGCGGAACAGGCGGACAGCGCCATTTTCGTTGACGTACGCACGCCCGAGGAGTACGCGCAGGGCCACGTGGACGGTGCCATCCTGATACCCGTGGAACAACTCGAGACGCGGATTGCGGAACTTGAGCCGTACCGGGACCAGGACATCGCATTGTACTGCCGGACCGGGCGCCGCTCCGGGATCGCTCTGCAGATTCTCCAGGAGCACGGCTTCAGCCGCGTCCGGAACGCCGGCAGCTTTGCCGGCCTGGCCCGGCAGGGCCTGCCGACGGCCACTGGCGCACCACCGGCCGGCACACCGCCGACGAACTGATGCATGAGGTGGGGCGGAGCCATGTGCGCCGCCATGAGCCTTGGTGACAGCGAACCGGGGGGGATGTCAGGTCAGCGCCGGCGCGGCCCCACGGGCAGGTCGTACCAGCTTGCGGTGCCGGGCCTGATCTCCACGTCCGTCCGTTCCGTGGTGCCATCGGCGAGTTCAATGAGGATTCCGACGGCGTCGCCGACAGGCACGTTGCACAGGACATAGACGCCGCTTTCCGTGGCGATGCTCGAGCGCGCCTCGGCGCCGCTGTCGTCCAGCACGGCAACGCGGGCGCCTCCGATCGGTTCCCACGACGACCCGCGGCGCACCACGCCCACCAGCAGCCCGGCCTCCCAGCCCCGGTACGGCTCGCCACAGATCTCGCTCAGGGACCCCTGCAGCCACCGCTCCATGCCCAGTACGTCGCTCATCTGGCGGATGGCGGAGTTGGCGATGAGCGGCACCCGGAACTCGAATTCCATGGTGGCTCCCGTCTCCAGTTCCAGGGCGCGGGACGGCACGCCGGCCCAGCCGTCCAGGTGGAAGTAGACGGTGTAGCTGCCGGCTGCGGACGCGGACAGGCGGAACGTCCCAGCGCGCTCAGTGACGGCAGAGTCCACGGGCGCGCCGTCCGTGTCCAGCAGGATGAGCCGCGCGCCGGCGATGGGACGGTCCGGGTCCTCGGCGCGCAGTGTGCCGTTCACGGCCTGCCCCAGTGCGGGGCGGGCGCCGGCGAGAAACGCCGCGGCGATGGTGATGACGAGTGCGATGCGGTGCATCTCCGGTTCTACCCGGCCAGCGATGCCGCGGTCCGATCCAGCGGTCCGGCTGTCCCCAAGTCTTGCACTGCGGCCACACATGCTCCAACTTGCCGTGCCACCCACTCCCACATCAGCCAGGATTCCTGAGTTGAGCGCGATCCTCCTCGCCGTGCTGGCGCTCGGGGCCTTCGCCCTGGGCTACATCTTCTACTCGCGGTTCCTCGCCGAGCGCATTTTCCAGCTGGACCCCGCGTTCGAGACGCCGGCCCACGCCCTGGAAGACGGCATCGACTACGTGCCGACGAACCGCTACGTCCTGTGGGGCCACCACTTCACCTCCGTGGCCGGGGCCGCACCCATCGTGGGGCCTGCCATCGCCGTGATCTGGGGCTGGCTGCCGGCGTTCCTCTGGGTGGTGTTCGGCACCGTCTTCTTCGCCGGCATGCACGACGCCGGCGCGCTGTGGGCCAGTGTGCGCAACCGCGGCCAGTCCATCGGCGCCCTCACCGAGAGCGTAGTCGGCCGCAGGGCGCGTACGCTGTTCATGGTGGTGATCTTCCTGCTGCTGCTCATGGTGAACGCGGTTTTCGCCATCGTCATTGCGCAGCTCTTCGTAGGCTTCCCCAGCAGCGTGATCCCGTCGTGGTTCGTCATCGCCGTGGCGCTGGGGATCGGCTACCTGCTGTACCGCCGCGGAGTGCCGCTGCTCTGGCCGTCGGTCATTGCGCTGTTGCTGCTGTACGGCTCCATGTTCGTGGGCGATGCCGTGTCACTGGCACTGCCGGACGTGGTGCTGGGGATGAGCCCGGCCGTGGCCTGGGTGGTGCTGCTGTTCGCATACGCGTTCATCGCCTCGCTGCTGCCTGTCTGGATGCTGCTGCAGCCCCGGGACTACGTGAACGGGCTGCAGTTGTTCATCGGGCTGGGCATCTTCTTCACGGCGGTGCTCCTGGCGAACCCGTCGGTGGTGGCGCCGGCGTACAACCAGGCGCTGCCGGCGGACGTGCCGCCCATGCTGCCGCTGCTGTTCGTCACCATCGCGTGCGGTGCCATCTCCGGCTTCCACGGGCTCGTCTCGTCGGGCACGACGTCGAAGCAGCTGGACAGGGAGACGGACGTCCGCTTCGTAGGCTACCTGGGCGCGGTGGGCGAGGGCGCGCTGGCACTGGCGGCGATCCTGGCGTGCACGGCCGGATTCGCCACGCTGGCCGAGTGGGAAGGCTTCTACACATCGTTCGCCGCCGGCGGCATCAATGCGTTCGTGCAGGGCGGCGGTACCATCATCTCGGCCGGTCTCGGCCTGCCCGCGCACTTCGGCCAGACACTGCTGGCGGTGATGGCCGTGCTCTTCGCGGCGACGACCATGGACACGGGCGTGCGGCTGCAGCGCTACATCATCCAGGAATGGGGTCATATCCACGACCTGGCCGTCCTGCGCAACCGCTATATTGCCACGACGCTGGCCGTGGCCGCGTGCCTCGTCCTCGCCTTCGGTGCCGGTGACGGCGCGGGTTCCGGCGGGCTCACCATCTGGCCCCTGTTCGGCACGACGAACCAGCTGCTCGCCGCGCTGACACTGGTGGTGCTGAGTGTGTTCCTGCTGAAGAAGGGGCGGCCGACGGTCTACACGCTGGTGCCCTTCGCCTTCCTAATCACCATGACCGTGATGGCGCTGCTGGTGCAGCTCCGCGGCTTCTGGGATGCCGGCCGCTACGTGCTGGTCCTCATGGACGTCGTGATCCTGGCGGCGACGATATGGGTGGCGCTGGAAGCTCTGGGTGCATTGCGCCGCACCGGCCGCGGCGGGCCCGGGGCTCCGTCGGAGTCCGAACTCGTCGCCCACGAGTAGCATGGGTGGCGGCCGGCGCCGGCGCTTCGGTGAGCTGCTCAGGGAATTCTATGAGGGCCGCCACCGCGGTGCGCTCGCCAGAGAGAAGCGTGAGGAGGAGGACCTCTTCATGCTCCTGGTCTTCGCCGAGATGATGGGCATCGAGAACCCGGCCGGCTACTACACGCTGGAGCTGCTGCCACTGCTGTACGAGCAGTTTCACGACTGGCACGTGCGCATGGGCATGGACCGCTCGCCGCTGGACCACTTCCGATGCTGCTGAAGGTCGGCGCCGCGCCCATCATTTTCGTGGGCGGCAAGGGCGGGGTCGGCAAGACGACGGTGGCGTCGGCCCTGGGCGTGCACCTGGCTGAGAATGGTGAGCGCGTGCTCGTCGTGTCCACCGACCCGGCCCACTCGCTGGGGGACATCTTCGACACGGCGATCGGCGACGACGACACCGAGCTTGCCCCCGGGCTGCACGGCATGGAGATCGACGCCGACGCCGAGGTAGACCGATATCTCGACCGTGTCGCCACGCACATGCGCGAGTTCGTCCGCCCGGCCATGTATGCCGAGATCGAGCGGCAGATGGAGCTGACGCGCCACTCACCCGGTGCCGCGGAGGCCGCGCTCCTCGACCGTGTCGCCGACCTCATGGACCAGGCGCGCCTGCGCTACGACCGCGTCATCTTCGACACGGCCCCCACGGGCCACACGCTGCGACTGCTGGCACTGCCGGAGATCATGGCCGCGTGGACCGACGGTCTGCTCCGCAGCCGGGAGCGGTCGGACACACTGGGCCGCGGCGTGGACCGACTGCGCGGCCGTGGGCCCGGCGGCAGTGACGCCGGCGCCGCGCGCGCCGCGTCTGGTGTCGGCGCAGGAGCCGGGTCAGGCGATGAACTGTCGCTCATCGACCAGGTGACCCAGCAGCCAGCAGACAGCCGTGCAGAGCGGATCCGCCAGGTGCTGCTGGAGCGACGACGGCGCTTCTCACGGGCGCGGCGTCTCCTCCTCGATCCCGGTTCCACGGCGTTCATCCTGGTGCTGCTGCCCGAAAAATTGCCGATCCTCGAGACGCAGAAGGCTCTCGACGCCCTGCGCAGGCACCAGGTGCCGGTGGCAGGGCTGGTGGTGAACCGCGTGCTGCCGGCAGAGGCGGACGGCGGGTTCCTGGAAGCGCGGCGCGAGCAGGAGGCCGAGTACCTGGCGCGTATCAGCACCGTGTTCGATGGCGTATCCCGCATTCATGTCCCACTCCTTGCACGTGACGTGGGCGGCATGGACGCGCTGCGAGCCATCGGCGCCCTGCTCGCGGAGGGAGGCCGGACGTAATGGCGCCGTGGTGAGGCGGTTGCGCTGAGGCAGGAAAAGAGACAGCGCCCGGGCAGCTCGAAGCTGCCCGGGCGCTGTCACTGACATGACCGTCAGATGGTCAGCGCAACCTTCAGTACGCCGTCGCGCTGGTTGGCGAACAGGTCGTACGCATCAACGATGTCGTCCAGACCGTACCGATGCGTGACCAGTGCGCCCAGGTCCACGCGATGGCTGGCAATGACGTCCACCAGCCGGCGCATCCGTTCCTTGCCGCCGGGGCAGAGCGTCGTGACGATCTTCTGGTCGCCCAGTCCCGCCGCGAACGCCGCCAGCGGGATCTTCAGGTCCTCCGAGTAGACGCCGAGGCTGGAGAGCGTGCCACCCGGCCGAACCACACGCAATGCGCTCTCGAACGTGCTCTGCAGGCCCAGCGCTTCGATGGCCACGTCCACACCGCGGCCGCCCGTCAGCTCCATGATCGCTTCCACTGCATCGGTGTCACGGAAGTTCACGACGTCGTCCGCTCCCAGCTTCTTTGCCACTTCCAGCCGCTCCGGCAGCCCGTCCACCACGATGATACGCGTCGCGCCCATCAGCTTCGCGCCAGCCGTGGCACACAGCCCGATGGGGCCCTGCGCAAAGACCGCCACGGTGTCGCCGATGCGGATGTTGCCGCTCTCCGCGCCCCCGAAGCCCGTGCTCATGATGTCAGGGCACATGAGAACCTGCTCGTCCGTCAGGTAGTCCGGAATCACTGCGAGGTTCGCCTGCGCCGACGGGACCCGCAGGTACTCCGCCTGGCAGCCGTCGATGGTGTTGCCGAACCGCCAGCCGCCCATCGCGTGGGGATGCCCGTGGGGCTGGCTGCCGCCGCACTGCGAGCCCTGGCCCGCCAGGCAGGAGAAGCACGTGCCGCATGGCGTAATGGCGCCCACGATCACGCGCTGCCCGACATGGTAGCCCGTCACGCCCGCGCCCAGCTTCGCAATCACGCCCACGGGCTCATGGCCGATGATGAGGCCGCTCTTCACCGGATACTCACCCTTCAGGATGTGCACGTCCGTCCCGCAGATCGTCGTCGTCGTGATCCGTACCAGCGCCTCGCCTGCACCAATCTCCGGCACGGGGCGCTCCTGCAGCTCGATAAGGCCCGGCTTCACGAACACTGCCGCCCGCATCGTCTTCGGGATTGCCTCGTGAATGTCTCGCCGTACGCCGAGTTCAACGGTTGCCATGAGATCCTCCGGGTCGGGTAACTCCAGATTCGCGCGAGTGCAGTGCGCCCCCGCTCGACCCCTGAAGATGAAACCGGCGTCCGTCCGGGTCTGTAGGTGTAACCACCAATCGGTGCGGGGCCGAACCTGACGGGGCTTGTTGGAGCGACCCGGGTAGATTATTGTCCTGCGGTCATTCGTGACCACGGTCATCTACAGGGGCGCGGGTGGCAGAATCAGATTGGCAGCGAGAGGGCGCATGAATCCCATGCTGGGACGCCGGGAGCGGAAGAAGCTGGAAGTGGAGCAGCGGATCCGCAGTGCGGCGCTGGAGTTGTTCCGGGAGAAGGGATACGACGCGACGTCCGTGGAGGAGATCGCGGAGCGAGCGGACGTGGCGAAGGGGACATTCTTCAACTACTTCCCGCGCAAGGACGCGCTGCTGAGTGCGCAGGCGGAGGACGTGGCGGCGGAACTGATGGAGGAGCTGGGTCCGCTGGATGAGTGGACGGGCACGGCGGCGGATCAGCTGCTGCGGCTGTTCCTCAAGGTTGGAGACCTCGTGGCGCGGGATCCCGAGCTGTCGAAGACGATGCTGATCGAGAACATGCGCAGGTTCTGGCTGTGTACGGAGGCGGAGCCACTGGAGCGGGAGTTCAACGAACTCGTGAAGCTGCTGGTTCGGCGGGGTGTGGAACGGGGTGAATTTGAGGCGGGAACGGACGTGGAGCAGGCAGCCAAGCTGGTGGAGGCGGCGTATTTCACGACGCTGGTGGAGTGGATGCGGCGTGGCGCGCCGGGCACGGAGTATCGCAGGGACATCGAGGTGAAGTTTGCGATCATATTTCGCGGGCTCGGGTTGCCGGGCGCCGCGACGTGACGATGAGGCAGGTAATGGAATCGAGAACGGGCTTGAGGCCCGCGGCAGTGGCGTTGCTGGTTGCGCTGGCGTCGCCGGCGGCGGGGCAACAGGCGCCTCGGGACACGGTGGCGCTGACGCTCCAGGAGGCGGTGGCGCTGGCACTGTCCACGAGCGAGGAGATTGCGACGGCGCGCACGCAGCGTGCGCTTGCGGACGCCCAGATCACGCAGGCGCGGGCGGGCGCATTTCCGCAGATCACGGGGAACGTAGTCTACAATCGGACGCTGGCGTCGCTGTTTGACAACATCCAGTTCGGTCCGGAGCCCGAGCCCGGGGAGGAGCCGGGAGAGAACCCGTTTGCGAACCTGCCGTTCGGCCGGGAGAACGCGTGGAGCGCTACGCTCCAGATCACGCAGCCGCTGTACACGGCGGGGCGAGTGGGCACGGCGCTGGCCATCGCGCGCAACGTACGTGCGGCGGCGGATTTCCAGGTGGAGGAGTCGCAGGCGGAGATCGCGCTGCAGGTGCGGCAGGCCTACTTCCAGACTGTGCTGGCCGATGAAATGGTGGACATCGCGCGGGAAGCGTTCGAGCTGGCTGATGCGACGCTGCGGCAGGTGGAACTGTTCCGGCAGCAGGGCACGGCGGCGGAGTTCGACGTGCTGCGGGCGCGGGTCGAGCGGGACAACCTGGAGCCGGGCATCATAGAGGCGCAGAATGCGCGGCGCCTGGCGGAGCTGAACCTGAAGCGACTCATCCACCTGCCCGCGGAGCAGCCCATTGAGCCGGTGACGGCGCTGACGCCCGTTATCTCCGACGTGGACCGGGCTGAGTTGCGTGCGTCACTGAACCGTCGTCCGGCACTGCGGGCGCTGAACGAACAGGTTGCGGCCCGCGAGGGCGCAGTCCGTATCGCGCGGGCGGATTACCTGCCCAGTGTGGGCGCCGCGGGCAATTTCACGTACCAGGCGTTTCCCACGGGATTGAGCCCCCTGGACACGGACTGGCGGCGGGACTGGAGCGTGGCGGTGCAGGCGTCCGTGCCGCTCTTCAACGGGTTCCGCACGAAGGGCCAGGTGGACCAGGCGCGCGCCGAGCTGCGCCTGGCGGAGCTGCAGCAGGCACAGGTCCGCCAGGGCCTGGAACTGGAGCTTGAAGCCGCACTGGGTGAGTTCGATGCAGCCCGGGCCCGGATCGAGGCGCGCCGCGCCACGGTGGCGCAGGCGGAACGCACGCTGGAACTGGCGGAGCTTCGGTTCCGTACGGGCCTGGCGACGCAGCTCGACATTTCCAATGCCCGGCTGCTGCTGCAGCAGGCCAGGGTGAACGAAGCGCAGTCGTTGTTCAACTATCTGAATGCACTTGCACGGCTCGAGCGGGTCTCCGGAGGTGAGGTCCCGCTGGTTCAGCCGCGCCTTCCCGGTGGAGAATAGGGGCAATGGGGATTGACGTACGGAGGCCGCGGGTCTGGATTCCCGCGGCACTGGGACTGGTGCTGGTCCTGCTGGTGATATACCGCATCATCCAGGCGAGCGCGCCGGCGGAGGCGACGCCGACGGTGGAGCAGATCCGGGCGGAGCAGGGCGTGCCCGTGACGGTGGCCGCGGTGGAAGCCGGGGTACTGGAGGTCTGGCGGGAATTCAACGGCACGGTGAGTGGCGCCCAGGAAGGAATTGTCCGGGCGCGCACGGGTGACCAGGTGGTGCGGGTGCCGGCGCAGGTGGGCCAGCGTGTCGGCCGCGGCCAGCTGCTGGTGGAGCAGGCCGGCGAAGGGACGGCGGCGCGTGCGCGACAGGCGGAGGCGGCTCGCAGCCAGGCTTCGCGGACGGTGGAACGGCTGCGCCCATTGCACGAGGCCGGTGCCATCAGCGACCAGGAGTGGGAGCAGGCGCTGACCCAGCTCGAACTGGCCACGGCCGACCTGGTCGCCGCCCGGGATATGCTGGCACTCACGAGCCCGCTGGCTGGCACGGTGACCGAGGTGCTGGCGCGGCCGGGCATGATCCCCAGTCCCGGTGACCCACTGGTCCGCGTGGCGGATCTTTCGCAGCTGGTCGTCTACCTGCGCGTCAGCGCCTCTGAGGCGGCGGGAATCCGGCAGGGCCAGCGCTCCCGTGCCGGCAATGGCACGCTGGGTGAGGTTCGTCGCATCGCACTCCAGGCCGACCCGGAGACACGGCTGGTGGAAATCGAAGTGCAGTTCCCTCCCACGGCCGGGCTCATTCCTGGCACGCTGGCTACGGTTCAGGTGGAGATCGCGTCCGTGGAAGATGCGGTCACGCTGCCCCGTGCGGCGGTCCGCGAGGGCGCCGTATGGGTAGTGGGTGAGGAAGGGGTAGTAAGCCGGCGTCCTGTCCAGGTCGGCGTGCAGACCCGCGACCGGGTGGAGGTGGTATCCGGTGTGGAGCCGGGCGAGCGGGTCGTGGTGGAGGGCGGTGCGCTGCTGAGCGAGGGCGCTCGCGTGCGCGTAGTATCGGGCGCGGAAGGGTAGCAGCATGTTCGATTTCCTTCCCAGGCTTGCCGTAGAGCGACCGGTCCTCACCACGATGCTGGTGGTGATGTCGCTGGTGCTGGGCCTGTTCGGCTTTTCGCGGTTGCAGACGGACCTGTTCCCCGAGGTGGAGTTCCCGGTGGTCAGCGTCTCCACGGTCTATCCGGGCGCAGGCCCGGAGGAGATCGAGACGCAGGTCACCGACCGCATCGAGGAGGCCGTCTCGTCGCTGGCCGGCATCGACGCCCTGCGCTCGTTCTCCCAGGAGAATGTGTCCATCGTCATTGTACAGTTCGATCTGGGCGTCAACCCCGACCAGGCGGCCATTGACGTACGGGACCGCATCGAGGCGGTGAGCGGCCTGCTGCCGGCAGAGGTGGAGACGCCGGTAGTACAGAAATTCGACTTCGGTGCGTTCCCCATCATCGACCTGGCACTGTCAGGTCCACTGGGCACGGACGCCCTGTATGAGATCGCCGACCAGGACCTGCGAGAGCGCTTTTCCCGGGTGCCCGGCGTGGCGGGTGTGCAGATCGTCGGTGGTCGCTCGCGGGAGGTGGAGG
Source organism: Longimicrobiales bacterium (assembly GCA_035461245.1). GTDB lineage: Bacteria > Gemmatimonadota > Gemmatimonadetes > Longimicrobiales > RSA9 > SH-MAG3. The sequence goes on from DATHVP010000032.1 coordinate 41,419, forward strand.
TCCTCGTCTCGCCGGAGCGATTGCAGTCGTACGGCATCACACTGCCCGACATCATCAACCTGATCCAGGCCGAGAATGTGTCGGTGCCGTCCGGTCGCATCACGGAGGCACGGGCGGATGTGCCCGTGCGCGTGGTGGGCGAGTACCGCTCGGCGATTGAGCTGGAGGAGCTGCGCCTTTTCCCGCCAGGGGGGCAGGTGGTGCGCCTGGGCGATATCGCCGTCATCCGCGAGGGCTACGAGGACGCGTCGCAGATCGCGCGCTTCAATGGTGAGCCAGCCGTCAGCATCTCCATCCAGAAGCGAAGCGATGCAAACCCGGTGAACACGGCGGCGGGCGTACGCGCGGAGATCGAGCGGATGAACGCCGACCTGCCGGTGGGTACGACCATCACCATCGTGCGGGATGGCAGCGAGTTCATCGAGGCGTCCATCCGGGACGTGCTGTTCAACCTGGTCATAGGCATCATCCTCACCACGCTCGTGCTGTTCCTGTTCCTGCACTCGTGGCGCGGCACCATCATCGCCGCAGCGGCGATGCCGGTGACCATCATATCGACGTTCCTGCTCATGGACGCGGCGGGCTTCACGCTGAACGTCATGACGCTGATGGCGCTGAGTATCACGGTAGGCATCCTGGTCACGAACACGATCGTGGTGCTGGAGAACATCTACCGGCACCTGGACCTGGGCGAGGACCCGCGGGGCGCGGCGCATCGTGGCACGGCGGAGATCGGCGTGGCGGTTGCCGCATCCACTCTGACGAACCTGGTGGTGTTCACACCCATCGCGTTCATGGAAGGCATCATCGGCCAGTTCTTCTACGCGTTCGGGCTGACCGTCGTGTTCGCCACGATCTTCTCCATCTTCATCTCGTTCACGCTGGCGCCGCTGCTGGCGGCTCGCCTGCTGCGTACCAACGAGACGGAACTCGAGGAGTCCCACGGCTGGCTGGCACCGGTGTGGCGCCGCTGGGACAAGGGGTACCGGGACCTGGAGTTCACGTACCGCGGCGCGCTGGAGTGGGCGCTGGCCCGTCCGCGCAACGGCTGGATCATCATTGCGTCCATCTTCGTACTGTCCATTTCCTCGCTCTTCGTGGCCGGCGCTTTCGTGGGCGGCGAGTTCATCCCGTCCAGCGACGAGGGCGCCATTCGCGTCGAGCTCGAACTGCCGTCGGGCACGCCGCTGGACCGGACTGGCCAGGTGGCACTGCTGGCGGAGCAGCGGATCGCTACGCTGGACGACGTCGCCTCCATGCTGACGACCATCTCCGGCGGTGGTGGCGATTTCATGAGCCTCGGTGGCGGTGCCAACAACGCGCAGATACTGGTGACACTCAGGGAGGGCGGGCGCACGTCCCACGAAGTGCTGCGCGAGCTGAGGCCGCTCCTGGCTGACCTGCCGGACGCCACCATCACGGCGATCCCGACGGATCCCAGCGCCGTCGGTCCGCCGGGCGCGCCCATCCAGCTCCAGATCTCCGGGCCGGACTATGGCATGCTCCGCCAGCTGGCGGACCAGCTCACGGCGGAACTGATGCAGGTCCCGCAGCTGAGTGACGTGACGAACTCACTGGAGGAGCCGCGCACGGAGCTGGTGTTCCGCCCGAACCGCGCCGCGCTGGCCGATTACGGCCTCACCGTGGGCCAGGTCGGGCAGGTGGTGCGCTCATCCATCGCTGGTACCGTCGCCGGCGTCTATCGCGGCGAGGTCGGCCGGGAGCGGGACATCCGGGTCCGGCTGGCAGAGGACGCCCGGCAGCTGTCCGCCCAGGTCGGCGAGATCCAGGTCCGTTCGGCGCGCGGCGCCGTGTCCATAGCATCGCTGGGCGCGCTGGAGGAGCTGCAGAGCCCCACGGCCATCCAGCGCGTGGACCGCGTCCGCACGGTGGAGGTGGAAGCCCAGATCGGACAGGGCGCGCTCACGGATGCGGTGGGTGCCATCAACGAGCGGATGGAGGCAACGTCGCTGCCACCCGGCTATACGTGGAGGATCACGGGTGAGTTCGAAAACTTCGGCGATGCCCTGGGCGCCGTACTGGTGGCGCTGATCCTGGCCATCACGCTGACGTACATCGTGCTCGCCATGATCCTGGAGTCGTTCATCCATCCGTTCACCATCATGCTGACGCTGCCACTGGGTGCCGTGGGCGCGTTCCTCGGGCTGTTCCTGTGGGGCGCGTCCATCAACATCTTCAGCATGATGGCCATCATCATGCTCGTGGGCATCGTGGTGAACAACGCCATCCTCATCCTGGACTACACCGCGCAGCTCAGGCGTGAGGGCCGGGACATGATGGCGGCGCTGCTGGAGGCGGCACCTGCGCGGCTGCGGCCCATCGTGATGAGCAACATCGCCATCGTCTTTGCACTGATCCCGCAGGCGGTGGGCGGCGGTGCCGGCGCAAACTTCCGGGTGCCCATGGCCGTGGTCACGATTGGCGGCGTGCTGCTGTCGGCGGTGTTCACGCTGTTCCTGATTCCGGTCATCTACACCAAGCTGGACCGGTTCTCCATCACGGCACCGGCGGCAGCCCGTGAGCCGGCCGCGGCGCAGCGGCGCCTGCCTCCCCACGGCGAGCCGGAGCTGACGGCCGGCTAGACGTCCTGACTCCGGGACATTGACGGCCATCCGGCAGTTGCTGCCGGATGGCCGTTGTCACTGGTGCGTTCAGTAGAGTGCGGGCGTGTCCATCAGCCGTGCGGCAGCGGCGCGGATGGACGCCACCGCCGGCGCGAGCTCCTCATCAGCGCTGTCCCACAGGTCCAGCAGCTGCTGGTAGACCACGGCCGCGGCATCGGGGTCCCCTGCAGCGGCGTGCGCTTCTGCCAGCCGCTGGAGAGCCACAGGCAGGTAAAGGCGGTTCTTCGTCATGGCGTGCATGGCGTGCAGCCTGGGGTCGGCGGCGCGCCGGAACCGGGCGGCGGCGGAATCAGGCTCCGCCATCAGGTCGAATGCCATCCCTGTCAGCAGTTCGTTCCAGATGCGCCAGCCGATGGCGTCGCGGTCGGAGGGCCAGCCGTCCCGCAGAATGCCCAGGGCGGCGGCGCCGTCGCCGTTGTGGATGGCGAGTGCGGCGCCCACCAGCGCCGTGCCGGCGCGGCCCAGCCAGTGGCCGGGGTCGGGATACCCGGGGTATGCCGCCGCGATCTCCCGGACGATGTCGGGCCGGCCGTGGAGTGCCGCCTGGACCTGCAGGTTGGTTCGTGTGATGAACCGGTCCGGCTCGGGCACGGCATCCGCCGGGATCTCCCGGAGCACCCGTCGCAGGGCAGTGGCGACTGCCGCGTCGTCACCGCGGAGGGCGTGGGCGGCAACAATACCCTGCAGCGAGTGGGCAAGGTTGCGGTGCCGGGCGGCGTCGGCATGCATGCGCGCCGCCTGCTCGAGCCGGCTGACGCCGCGTTCGATGCGGCCGCCGGCGACATCGGCGGAGCCGCAGAATTCGTAGTCATCGGCAAGGAACGGTTGGCGCGGGGAGCCGGCGAGCACATCGGCACAGCGGGCTTCCGCCGTGCCATGCTCGCCTGTCGCCACGGCCCGCGCAGTCCACCAGCGCTGCGCCACCAGGTCGAAGCCACGGTCTTCCGCAAGCCGGGCCAGGCTGTCGGCGGCGGTCGGCTCCCCGGCAACGAACGCGCCGACGATGGCGTTGTGGATTGACAGGGGCGAGAACGGGTCCAGCTCAACGGCGCGCAGGTAGTACGGCAGCGCCGCGCGATCGTCGGCCAGCCAGGACTGCAGCAGTGAGCCCATGTTGTTGGCGGCGCGGCTGTCCAGCGGGTAGCGCTGCAGCAGCAACTGGTACGCGTGCACCGCCGGATGCGGCTCGAACGTCACAGTGGCGTGGTAAATGGCTTCCACGTGCCACCGCTCCCGGTCGGTGAGTCGGTGGCGCAGTTCCCAGGCGCGCGTCAGGTGGTGACGCGCGTCGCCGAAGCGCAGGTGCGAGGTTGCCAGTGCGCCGGCCAGGCGGTGGGCCATGGCGAATCCGGGATCCGTGTCGAGGGCCCGGGCGACCACGGCGGCGGCGGCATCGTGGTCAATCATGCTGAGCCGCTCGGCCTCCGCATAGAGACGGAGTGCTTCCATGGACGACGTCGTCACCGCCGGCAGCGGGCGGCTGCGGCGCACCTCGTCGCGAGCTTCGCCCAGCCGCCTGCGCATGGCCCGGGACAGCGCTTCGACGCCCTCCAGCAGCCGGTGCTCAGCCGATGCTGCACGCACCGCAAACAGCTCCTCGCCGGTGCCCGGCCGCAGTGCCCGGCCGCTGAGCACGTACTGCGAACCCAGGCGGCGCACGTCCACACTCAGGACCGCGCCGGCCCCCGCCCGCTCCGCCACGTCCATGGCCAGCGGGACGGCCAGCGGGGTTGTGTCCGCGACGTCCATGGTGCGGAGCACGGCGGCCACCTGGCTGCGGGACAGGACTGCCACGTGATCCGACTGCTGCAGGTCCACACTGAGCGCCTCGCGCATGGCGGCGGCGACATCGGCTGCATCGGCGCCGGCAGTGAAATCGGCAAGCACGACCCAGCCCGGAGTATCCATCACGTCGCCGTCACCGGTATAGCCCGTGATGCGGGGCATGCCGGTGGCCGCCAGGAACCCGCTGGCGGCGGCCAGGACCAGGACGGCCAGGGCGAGGCCCGGCAGCAGCCGGCGCCGCCGCATCCTTGCGGTGCCAGGGCGCATGCGCGCCGCTGCCAGGAGCGGGAAACCGCCGGCGAGGACGGCCAGCAGTGCCAGGGGCGTCCAGGCCGGAAGGAGGAATCGGTCGGCGGCCAGGGAGAAGGCCTGGAACACCGCCGCCGCCACGCCGGCGTACAGGCCGGCCCGCAGCCAGAGGCCGCGGCTGCGCCAGGACAGCCCGGGCTCGGCGCTCCCGGCACCACGCAGGGCGGCTGCCAGTTCGGCGGCGTCGCGGGGACGGTGCTCGGGATCCTTCTCCATGCAGTGCGCGACGAGGCCTGTCAGCGACGGTGGCGCGTCGGGTCGGAGGGATGAGATCGGGGCGGGCTCGTCGTGCCGGATGGCGTTGATCAGGGCCGCGCTGCCGACGGCCTCGAACGGCCTGCGGCCGGTGAGCATCTCGTACAGGATCACGCCCAGCGCCCAGACATCCGCTGAGGCGTCCCCGGCGCCCCGCGTCTGCTCCGGACTCATGTAGGCCAGGGTACCGGCGGTCGGCGTTGCCGAACGGGACAGCAGGGTATGCGCGACGTGGGCAACGCCGAAGTCCACGATGCGGATCCTGCCGTCCGGTCCGCACACGATGTTCTCGGGCTTGACGTCCCGATGTACTACGCCCCGGCGGTGGGCCGCCGCCAGCCCGTCGGCAACGCCGGTGGCGATTGTCACCGTCTCGGCCAGGTGCAGAGGCCCCGCATCGAGCTTTTCCCGCAGCGTCTGCCCCTCACAATAGGCCATGGCGATGAAGACGCTGCCGTCGTCCGTCTCACCCACCTCGTAGACCGTGGCGATGTGGGGGTGGTCGAGGGCCGATGCGGCCCGTGCCTCCGCCAGGAGCCTGCGATTGGCGGCGGCGTCGCTGCCCAGCCCCGGTGGCAGCAGCTTCAGCGCCACGTGCCGGTCGAGTGCCGGGTCATGCGCCAGGTAGACGACGCCCATGCCGCCCCTGCCCAGCCGGCGCCGCACCTGGTAGCGGCCGATGGTGTCGGGATCCGCCGCCACCGGGGCCTGCAGCAGGTCGTGTGCGCGGTCGGCGTCGAGGGTCTCGAGGAAATCCGGCTCCCGGGTGTGCAGGGCGTCGTGCGCCGCGAGCAGTGCCTCGAGTCGCCCCAGCAGGTGACGGTCGCTCGCGCACTGCTGCCGCACCCACGCGTCACGTGCGGCGCCGGACAGTTCCAGCGCGCCATCAAACAGGGCCTGCAGTTCCTGCCACGACGCCGATGACGCCGGTCCATGCTCCCGGCTGGTCGGTGAGCCGCCGGCAGCGTTCCGGTCTCCGGGCCGCGAATTCACGCCGGCTCCGGCGGTGCGCCACGCAGGACGCCGTAGAGCCAGGCCCTGGCCAGGGCCCAGTCGGACTTAACGGTGCGAGCGGATACGTCGAGTGCCGCCGCCGTTTCCTCCACGCTGAGGCCACCGAAGTAGCGACACTCGACTACACGGGCATGGCGCGGGTTCATCTGCTCCAGCTGCTGCAGCGCATCGTCCAGCTCCACCAGGTCCGAGGCGTACGCGTCCACCGCGGCGTGGCCCTCGTCCAGCGTCACCATGGCCTGCCCGCCCCCGCGCTTGACGGCGCCGCGGCGGCGGGCGGCATCAATGAGGACCTGGCGCATGGCGCGGCCGGCGGCGGCGAAGAAGTAGGCGCGTCCCCGGTCCGCCACCTGGTCGCTGTCCACCAGCCGCAGCCACGCCTCGTGGACCAGTTCCGTCGGTTGCAGCGTGACGTTGCGGTGTTCGCGGGCAAGCTGCCGCCGTGCCAGCTCGCGCAGCTCGTCGTAGAGCATGGGCATGAGCTGGGACAGCGCCGGGGACCCTGCGAAATCGACAGTGCTGAGCAGGGTCGTCACCGCAGAACGGGACGGATGATCGTAATTCATGGCAGGCTGAAGGATTGGCCGGATAATAGGCCCGCGGCCACGGCGGGGCAACAGGATCGGGCCGCCCGCAGCGGCCCGTCGAGACTCGCCGTTGCCCCTTTGACCGGGTTTCTGCGCAGGAGGGATGACGACACAGAGCATCAACCAGGTCACGGAAGGATCCCACATGAAGTCACATCGTATTATCTCCCATCGCGTCATTGCCCTGGCCGCGTGCGGGCTGCTGGCGGCCTGCGACAGCAGCACCGAGCCGCAGCCGGACCTGGCGGCACAGGTCCGCAGCGAGACGGCGCGCTTCTCGGCCACGTCCGCGGCCATCGAAGCCGGCTACGAACTCGAGGACCACTGCGTCGCTCATCCGGACCTTGGCGGCATGGGCTACCACTGGGTCAATGGCCCGCTCATTGACACCGAGTTCGAGGCCATGCGGCCGGAGGCTCTGCTGTACGAGCGGGACGGGAACGGCGAGTTCCAGCTCACGGGCGTCGAGTACATCGTCATCGCGGCGCCGGGCGTGGCCCTGGACGGGCCGGCGCGACCTGACTTCGACGGGCATCCCTTCGACATCGGCGGTGTCCCCCCGCTGGCCGATGCCGGCGTACCCCACTGGAGCCTGCACGTCTGGCTGCACAAGGACAACCCGAATGGGGTGTTCCTGCCGTTCAACCCGAGCGTGTCATGCGCCATGTCAGAGGGGCATTCCCACTGAGCCATTGAAGCCCGGACGCACGGGAGCCCGGGGCCGCCAACGGCGACCCCGGGCTCCCGTGCGGTGGCCGGTGTGTCAGCCCCCGTTGCCTGCGGTCGCCGTCGATTCCGCCGGCTCTGTCTGGATCACCTGATCGCTGCCCTTGCGCAGGAACGGGATTCCCTGGGTCATCCAGTCCGGTGCCGGGGCCCCCGTCAGGTGGTGATCGAAGAACTGCTGCATGCGCAGATCCATGTCGCGCTGGTTGGCGCGGCGGCGGGGGTTGTGGGCATCACCGTTGTAATTGAGCAGGTAGACTTCCTTGCCCAGGCGGCGCAGGGCAATGAACATCTCGATCCCCTGCGTCCACGGCACGGCCCCGTCATTATCATTGTGCATGATAAGGAGCGGGGTTTCCACGCGGTCTGCATAGAACAGCGGCGAATTTTCGATGTAGCGTGTCGGGTACTGCCACGGCGAGCCGCCGATGCGGCTCTGCCCGAACTCGTACTGACTCGTCCGGGAGTTGCCCGACTCGTAGCGGATGCCGCCGTAGGCGCTCGTCATGTTCGCCACCGGCGCACCGGCCATCGCGGCGGCAAACAGGTTTGACTGGGTGATGATGTAGGTTGTCTGGTACCCGCCCCACGACTGGCCCTGGATGCCGATCCCGTCTTCCTTGACGAAGCCCTGCGCAATCAGGTGCTGCACGCCCGGCACGATGGTCTTCAGTGCGCTGGGCCCCGGATATCCGTCCACGTAATGGATGTCCGGCATGAAGACGAGGTAGCCCCTGGATACGTAGACCGGCGCGTTGATGACGTTTCGGCCGGTGGGCGTACTGTAGCTGTGCAGCGACGGTGTGTGCGTGTCGTAGAAGTAGACCACCATCGGATACTTCTGTGACGGATCGAAGTCCTCGGGCTTGTAGAGCAGCCCTCGCACCGGCACGCCATCATTGGTCAGCCAGCTGACGATCTCCACGGTGCCCCAGCGGTACTCCGCCTGCTGGGGGTTCGCGTCCGAGATACGTGACAACTGGTCCAGGCGCGTGCCGGTCCACAGGTTCGGGAACTCCTGGAACGTGGACATGGTGAGGACGTAGCGCTCGGCGTCACGGGCGCGCTGCGGTGTGCCGACGTTGCGGTGCGCCATCATGATCTGCTCCGGCGGCGTGGTCCTCCCGAGTCGATCCTGCCAGAACCCGCTGGCCATGGTGGTCTCGTCCACCGCCCGCAGCAGCAACGGCTGGGCCGGATCCACGAAGGGCGAGTCCCTGTCCAGGTTCACCAGCCGGAACACGGTGTTGCTGCGCCGGCCTGCGGAGTCTGTGACCATGCGAGGGGCGCGCGCGCCGGCGGGGTCCAGCTCCCAGATGTCGTACCGATCGTAGACCAGCACGCTGGCGTCGTCTGGCGTCCACCCGGCGATGCCCCAGGCCGGCGGCGTGCTGGGAGTGCTGTGCGTCTCGCGGTCGAAGCGAACGTCCAGCCCCTCGGTGAGGGCAACGGTGCGACGGGTGCGCACTGAGTATGCGTGCCAGCCCCCATCCTCGAACCAGGTGACGTACCGAGCGCCGGGCGAGAGAGAGGCGTTGCCGCGGGCGGCGGTACGCAACGTCGTCATCTCGCCCGTCGTCGCATCCACGAGATACGTGTCGGTGGCGCTGCCCCCCCACATGGCCTCCACCCGATAGGGCACGTTCGTGTTCGCCACGCCGATGCGACCGTCGTCCGAGAGCGAGACGGATGGGATGGAGTCGCTGGTGAGCTGCACGACCCGGCGGGACGCGAGGTGGTAGATGCCCGTAAACGTCCGGTTGCGGTCCCGGGTGGCACTGTTCTCCTGCTGTGACTGCAGATAGGGATCGCGCCAGTGCCAGAGGTCGAAGACGGCCAGGCCACGCAGCGAGTCCGCCGGGATGGCGCGGACCGGCGGGGGCGCCATGGGGAACGTCAGCGCGCTGCCGTCCCTGGTGAAGGAGATGGAGCCCCGGTCCGCCACGGTCAGGCCGTCGCCTGCACCATCAGGTGCGACAATGGCGCGGGCTGCGGGCGCGCGCAGCGTGGCGTGGTAGAGCGTGCTGCGAGGCTCGTCAGCGTCGTAGTCCTCGCGGTCCGACACGAAGGCGACCTGTGTACCGTCACGGTCCCAGGTGAGAAGCCGGTACACGCCTCGTCCCGACATCACAGTCGTCGTGACGGCAGTGGACAGGTCCAGGAAGTAAACGCCGTCACGGTCCGGCGTGCGCGACGAGACCACATACGCCAGCGTGGTGCCCGCTCGGTTGAACGTGTGCGCCGCCACGTCGTCAACACGCGTTTCGGTGCCCGTCTCCAGGTCCCTCAGAATCAGCGTGCTGCCATACGTGCGACGACGTTGCGGACCGGCGTCCCCGGCGGCTCCCGCCTGCCGGGCGGCCCCGCCGGAACGCGCGCTGTCCGCCGCTGCCGTGTCCGCAGGCGCGGTGTACGCCACGAACCGGCCCGACTCGCCGGAGAGCGTGAACGAGCGGACGCCGGCCACGCGCGTGGTGGAGCCGGTGGCCAGGTCCAGGATCATCAGGGCCGGCCGCGGCGCCGCCGTGCCACGGCGACCTGCGGCCTCAGCCGCGCTCACCTCTTCCCGTGATGGCTGCACTATGAACAGGACGCGTCGGCTGTCCGCCGTAAACTGGGCCGGCCCGACGCTTCCGCCACCGCCGCCGCCGCCTTCCTCCCCAGGGCCGCCGCCGACTCCGATGACTTCTCGACCGGTATACCCTCGAGAGTGACGGTGTTCGCGGGTACTACCGGTCGCGCGTACCACCAGCTCGCCCTCGCCCACGAGGGGCTGGACCGTGTACGCGACCCATTCGCCATCGTTGGAAAGCGTGGAGCCCTGGATTGAGTTCCAAATGTCGTAGTCGGCCTGCGTCAACTGGCGCCGCATCGTTTCCTGGCCGGCGGCGGGCATGGCCAGTACCGAAAGCGCGACCAGCAGCAGTGCTGCCTTCATCTGCGTCATCGGGGACGGTCCTGTGCGGGTCATGCGGAGGTCACCGAGCCCGGTGACGGTGGAATGACATACAAATTAGTATGCCGGATCGCATGCGGGAAGGATAAATTGCGCCGGCAGCTGCCGCCGCGCCCTGCGGCGCGGCGGCAGGTCATGTGGAGGTCACCGCTGTGGGTCGGCGAGGGCCGCAGGCGCTGCCTGCACCGGAGCTGTCTCGGCGCGGGCCTCCCTGGCGCTCCACCGCAGGAACACGGCGCCGACGGCCAGCAGGATGATGATCATGCCCACGACTTCCATCATCAGGCCCGCCATCTGCTGGTCCGCGCGCGCCGAGATGTTGCTTATGCGTGGCGCCAGCTCGTAGGTGGCGTACTGGGGGAACCGGCTGAACGTCAGGTAGATGAAGACGGGCTTCATGGCGATGAGGTAGAGGCCGAGATAGCCGACCTTGGCGAGTTCGCGCAGCTGCGAGCCGCCCGGCGTGCCGACGCACACCGGCCACCAGAAGATGATGCCGCCGCCCAGCCACAGCATGTCAATGGCGAAGGATCCGAGCTGCGTCGCCATGAGCGTGTCCACCACCGGCGGCAGGTGCGTCAGTATGACCATGAGGTTGAATGACGTAAACGCCACCACCGGCCGGGTCACGGGGGTGAGCACCGCCAGCAGCCGGGGCGGCAGCTGCTCGTAGGCCTGCTCGGGGATCCCGTACAGCAGCAGCGGCGGCACGATCAGGCCCATGAGGAGGAACTGCACCATGTGCACGCTGGCCAGGTAGCCGGCGCCAATGGCGCCGATGGGCCAGTCCAGCGAGAGCCACAGCAGCAGCAGCCCCGTGGCAAAGAGGGCAATGCTGGAGCGGAACGCACCTCCGCCCGCGGCGCGGGTCCGCCTGAGCAGGCGCGCATAGCCGGTGGCGATGATGCCGATGAACAGCCAGACCCCGGGATAGGCCTGCCAAGCCCACGTCCACGGCTCGCCCTGTGCCGAGCACCACCACTGCATCAGTGCCCCTCCTGGCGCTCACTCGCGCTCAGCATGCGCTCCACCGCGGAGTATGGGATCACCACGCTGCGCGCGGCGACCCGGCCGGCCCTGCGGAACTCCAGTTCCACGGTGAACGTGTCGCCAGCGGCGAGGCGATGTGTCAGGTCGTGGAGCATGAGATGGTAACCGCCGGGCATCAGGCGCAGCGAGTCGCCGGGCTGGACCGGGACGCCGTCCAGGCGCTCCATGATCATGGTGCCGTCGCGCTCCGCGTGGCCGTGCAGTTCGACGCGGCCGGCAACCCGCGTATGGGCGCCCACCAGGGTGTCCGGCGCGGCGGCCCGGCTCGCCACAGTGATGTACAGCGCGGCGGGCCCCTCGCCAGCGGGCACGGGCACGTAGGCCATGGACGGCCGCAGCTGCGAGGGTCGTGGTGGCGCGTCTGCCGGTGCGCCAGCGGGCGGCTCCCACGACGTCAGCTTCAGCAGGTCCACGGCCCAGTCCGCCTGCCGTGTGCCGAACGGGTACATGAGGCGAAGGTATCCATCGGGCGTGAACGCCAGGATCTGCGCTGCGTGGCCCACCGAGTAGTTGCCGCGCTCGTCCACCTCACCGAACACCACCGGCGGCAGCCGCAGCTCCGCCAGGATGTCGTTCACCTCCTCGATGCTGCCCCGCAGCCCGATGAACGATGGATGAAAGACGCCCAACCACTGTTGCAGCTTCTCGGGCGTGTCACGGTCCGGGTCTGCGCTTATGAACACCACGCGAATCTGCTGCTGCACCGGCTGTGGCAGGTCCTTCAGGACTGCCGCAATGTTCGCCATGTGTACGGGGCAGATGTCCGGGCAGTTGGTGAAGCCGAAGAACAGCAGCGTCAGCCGGCCGTCGGTCTCCGCGACGAAGTCGAACGGATGCCCGTACATGTCTGTCAGCGTGAACGCCGGCTTCGGCATCGGGTCCGGCAGTTCGGCGCCGCGGTATTCCCGGGCCTCCATCGCCCGGCGGGCATCGCGTTGCGCCTGGGCCTCGGGGCCCACGGCGCGGAGGCCCACCCACAGGACCGTACCGCCGGCCAGCAGCAGCGCCGCCAGGGCAGCTCGTGAACGCTTCATGGGTGTCCCCCGGACACGTGGTGGGCCGGACCGCGGGGCACGGCCCGCCAGCTCAAGTACAGCATCTTCAGCAACTCCGCTATCGTGTGGCGAGCCCGCAACTTAGCCGGATTCGCGGGCACTGGCAACGGCATTACGGTAGTTCGCGAGGTGGGTGGTGACGAGGCGGGAGGCCGGCGGAAACGGGCGTACGGTGGCAAACGACGTCGCTTGATCACCATGGCGGTTGCAACGTCCGGCTCCGGCACCGGACGCGCACCGCCTGCGGCAGCTCAGGGGAGCAGCACCGCGTCGATGATATGGATGATGCCGTTGGAGGCGCCCACGTCCACCGTGATAATGCGCGCCTCGTCAATGTAGGCCGCACCGTTGTCCACGCGGATGCCGGCTGTGCCACCGCCCGCCATGGTGAGCTGGGTCCGGTTGACCACATCGGCCGCCGCCAGGCGACCCGGTGCCACATGGTACAACAGGATGGCCGTCAGGTCCGCGACCGGCAGCTGCGCCACTGCCGCAGCGTCAAGATCCAGTGCGGAAAACGCAGCATCCGTCGGCGCGAAGACCGTGTACGGCCCGCCCGTGGCCAGCTCGTCCACCAGCCCGGCACGCACCAGCGCCGCGATGAGAACGGAAAACTCGCCCGTCTCCGCGTTCACCGCCTGCGCCACTTCCACGATGTTCGGCTCAGGTTCCACCGCCGCCGGCGTGTCACTGTCGCATCCCGCCAGTACCACTGCTGCCGGCAGCACTGCTGCCATGATCAGATTGCGCATCATTACCTCCCGGGAATGACAACGGTGTCGATTACGTGGATCACGCCGTTGCTCGCAGCTACGTCGGCCGTAGTCACCGTCGCCTCATCCACGTGGACCTTGCCGTCCTTCACCTGGATGGTCAGCCGGCTGCCCTGTACCGTTTCAGGCGAAAGCTGACCCGCGGCCACCACCTCAGCAGCCATGACTCGTCCCGGCAGTACGTGGTACGTAAGCACCGCGATCAGCGCCTCGCGATCCGCCAGCAACGCCTCCACCGTGCCCTCCGGCAGCTTGGCAAACGCCGCGTCCGTCGGGGCGAATACGGTGAACGGCCCGTCGCCCCGCAGCACGTCCACCAGGCCCGCTGCCTCCACCGCCTGCAGCAGCACCGTGAAGGAACCCGCCGCCTGCGCCACCTCCACCAGGTCCTGTCCGGCACCTGCGGCTGCCTGTGCCTCCGCCAGCGCCGGCACCGCCATCATGCTCGCTGCTGCCACCACCATCATCTGCTTCCTCATGTTGCCTCTCCCTTGGTTGTGTTCAGTCTCTGTCCAACCAATATTATGAACACATTCTGACTTGTCAAGGGGTTGTCCAGTCTTTATATTATCCTGGACATGGACAGTGTGATCTGGGAGGATCCCTATGAGTGGGCCGGGCGGGCGGCATCCCATCGGTGTGGTAGCAGAACGTACGGGCCTGACGCAGGAGGTTTTGCGGGTCTGGGAGCGGCGGTACGGGGTGGTGACACCGGCCCGGGATGCGGCTGGACAGCGGGTGTACACGGACGCGGATGTGGAGCGACTGCGCCTTCTGCGGCGGGCGACGCACGGCGGGCGGAGCATCGGTAGTGTGGTGGGCCTGTCAACTGTGGAACTGGCGCGGCTGGTGCAGGAAGACGATGCGGCGCGGGCCGTGGAGGTCGCGGGACCGGGGGCGGGGCTGGATGAGCGAGTGGAGGCTGCGCTGCGTCACGTGCGGGTCCTTGACGCGATGGCCCTGGAAACACTGTTGCGGCGCGCGGCGGCGCGTGTTGGGGCGGGAGTGTTCCTGGAGGAACTGGCAGCGCCGTTCATGCGGCGGGTGGGTGAGGAATGGCATGGTGGCCGGTTGACGCCGGCGCATGAGCATCTGGCTACGTCGGTCCTGCAGCGAGTGTTGCTGGGGATGGTATCGGCTCTGTCGCCATCGGAGGATGCGGCTGCGCTGGTGGTGTGCACGCTGTCGGGTGACCGTCACGAAGTGGGGGTGATGCTGGCAGCGGCGACGGCGGCGGCGGAGGGGTGGCGGGTGGTGTATCTGGGGGCGGACCTGCCCGCCCGGGACGTAGTGACGGCGGCGGTGACGTCGGACGCTGAAGCTGTCGCGGTGAGTATCGTTTTTGTCGAATCCGTGGAGACGATGGCAGCGGAGCTGAGGCTGGTTCGGGGTGGTCTGCCGCTGTCGGTGCCGGTGCTGGTGGGCGGTCCGGGAGCAGAATCGGTGCTGGCTGCGTCGCCGGCGGGTGAGTTTGTGCACGTGCCCCGTCTGGCCGGCCTGCAGGCGGCGCTGCGCCGTATCTGGCGGGACGTGCCGGATGCGGCGCATGCGTAATCCGGAGCACGTGCTGCGTACCCGCACGGTCCTGCCCCGGCCCGTTGACGAGGTGTTTGCCTTCTTCAGCGATGCAGGCAACCTGGAACGGATCACGCCGCCGGAACTGGGCTTCCGGATCATGCCGCCGCTGCCGGCTGAGGTGCGTGCAGGCACCCTCATTGACTACCGGCTGTCCCTCTTCGGGCTGCCGTTCGGCTGGCGGACGGAGATCACGGGGTGGGACCCACCGTTCGAGTTCGTGGACACGCAGATCAGTGGTCCCTATGCCCAGTGGATCCACCGTCATTCCTTCAAGCCGTCAGACGATGGCACGCTCATGGAGGACGAGGTCCGGTACCGGCTGCCCGTGCCCGTTGCGGGCGAGATAGCCTTTCCGTTGGTGCGCCTGCAGCTCGGTCGAATATTCCGCTACCGGGGACGCCGCATTCGGGAGTTGCTGGGCAACTGATGGGGTAGTGGGGAAAATGGAAAGCCCGGGACGACGTCACGTCGTCCCGGGCCTTCGCTCGCCCGGTGGCATGGGTTACCTCCTCGACCCTTCCACGATCGGTGCGGCTCCCCGGGTCACGAGAACCGCCACGCCGCGCCTGGCGCGCCGTACTGCCCGTTGGCGCCCTCATACGAGGGTCAGGCGGTCCGGACGACGGTGCGTCCGGAGCACCGGCTGGTAGGGGCTTGTGACTGCGGCCCGCGCCCAGCGCTGGTGATCAATTGATGCAATATTCCGGGGCGGCGCGCAAGGGGTGAGGCGGCGTTGCGGGGCCGCTTCGCGGCTGGCGTCTGATGTGCATGGAGGGACAGTGCGGTCTGTGGGGCCGCGAACTGTTCCCGCGAGGCGTGGATGGACGAATCCAGAGAGAGTGAAGATCGGTTCCGGCAGGTGGCGGAGAACATCGATGAGGTGTTCTGGCTGACGGATGTTCGCAAGCAGGAGATGCTGTATGTGAATCCTGCGTACGAGGCGATCTGGGGGCGGCCGCGGAGCGATCTGTACCGGGACGCGCGTGCGTGGCTGGATGCGGTCCACCCGGAGGATCGTGCACGCGTCGAGGCGGCGGTGCCGGGTCAGCTGCGAGGCGAGTATGACGTGCAGTATCGGGTCGTGCGACCGGACGGTGAGATCCGCTGGGTGCGCGACCGCGCTGTGCCGGTGCGGGACGAGAGCGGCGAGGTTGTTCGACTGGCGGGCGTTGCGGCGGACATGACGGCGATGGTCGCAGTGGAGACCACTCTGCGCGAAAGCGAAGCGCGCCTCCGGCAGATTGCCGAGCATCTCGACGTGGGCGTGTGGATCTACACTGCTGATTTTTCGGAGGCGCTGTATGTGAGCCCGCAGGTCGGCGCGCTGTGGGGGCTGTCAGTGGAGCAGATCTACGAGGACCCGATGGTCTTCCTGAAGCACGTCCATCCGGAGGACCTGCCGGTTATCCAGGCGGCGATGCGAGGGGGTACGGGTGACGACGTGGCAGAGATCTACCTTCGCCGGATGCTGCCGGATGGCAGTCACCGCTGGCTGTGCATCAACGCCTTCGCCATCCGTGACGGCGACGGCGAGATGTATCGCGCGGCGGGCATCACCGAGGATGTAACCGAGCGGCTGGCGCTGGAGTCGATGCTGCAGGACCGGGAGGCGCACTACCGTCGCCTGGTGGAGACGTCGCCGTACGCGATATACGCCCTGGACGGCGACGGCCGGTTCACCGAACTGAATCCGGCGGCAGAGGACGCACTGGGCCGGTCGGCGGCCGAGTTGCTGGGCCATTCCTACATGGAGGTGGTGCACGCCGACGATGCGGCGCTTGCTGAGCAGGTCTTCCAGCAGCTCCAGGCCGGCGGGGTCCGGCGGCTCGACGTGCAGCTGCGGGTGACGAATCCGCGCCTTGGCACGCGCTGGCTGTCCATCGCCGTGGCCTCGGTATATGACGAAGTGACGGGCGCGGCGGGTGTGCACGGTATCGGCCGTGATATAACCGACGAGCGTTCCAGGAAGCAGCACCTCCGCCGCGTGGAGCGCTTCGCGAGCATGGGCACGCTGATGGGCGGCGTGGCGCACGAGTTGAACAACCCGCTGCAGGCCATTGCCGGATTCGCGGACCTGCTGCTGGAGGGCGAGTCTGACCCGGGGCGGGCGCGGGAGGCGCTGGAGACGATTTCCCGGGAAGCCCGCCGTGCTTCCCGGATCGTGGCGGACCTGCGGCTGCTGGCGCGGAAGGCACATGAGGGAACCACGCGGCATGAGGCGGTAGGCGTGAACGACGTCGTCCACCATGTGGTCCGCGCGCGGCGCTACGCCCACGTCACGTCGAATATCGAGGTGGACGTGGAGCTCGCCGCAGAGCTGCCCGTGGTGGATGGCGATCCGGACCGGCTGGAGCAGGTGCTGCTGAACCTGGTGGTGAATGCGGAGCACGCCCTCGCCGCGATGGACACGCCACGACGGATTTCCATCCGCACCCGGCCGACGGCCCGGGGCGTGGCGATGATCGTGGAAGACAACGGTCCGGGCATCGCGATGGAAGCGCTGCCCCACCTGTTCGACCCGTTCTGGACGACGAAGCCGCCGGGCATGGGCACGGGCCTCGGCCTGGCGATGGTGCATTCCATCGTTCAGGAACACGGCGGCACCGTGAACGTGGAAAGCGCGGTGGGTCGGGGCGCCAGGTTCCAGGTGGACCTGCCTGGCATGAAGGGTGTCCGCGCGACGCAGCCGCGGTCCACGGCATCGGCGTCCCCGCCCGCCAGGCCCGTTGCGCCGCCGCCCGTCCGCTCCATCCGTGTGCTGACAGTGGACGACGAGTCCTCCATCCGCGGCCTCATCACGCGTGTGGGCGAGCGACGCGGGCACGAGGTCGAGCAGGCTGTTGAAGGTGAGGAGGCACTGCGCGCCGTGGACTCTGCTGAAGCGGAGGGCAGACCCTTCGACCTCATCATCTCGGACCTGCGCATGCCCGGCCTCGACGGCCGGCGTTTTGTCGAGGCGCTCGCTACCCGCAGCGCCCGCTACGTCGAACGCGTGGTCCTCATGACCGGCGACCCTGACAGCGCTGAAGTTGCCCAGCTCCGGGAGGCCGCTGACGTGCGGGTGATGGCCAAGCCCCTTGGCGTCCCTGACCTCGTCGCGATCATGCAGGCAGCGGAAGCGGTGGCTGCCGGCCGCGATCCGGACGGCGGGCTGGCGGCCGGGAGCAGTGCGGACCGTGTCAGCGGCGCGCAGCACGGTGCGTCGGACCGTGATGGCGGGTCCGGTCCGGCCCGCTGACGGCACTTACCAGGCGCGTTAAATTGCCGGGCATGGCCGAGGTCATCCGGAACCCTGACAACGGGCAGTGGCAATCCGCCGTTGCGCGCCTGGCCGCGTTGCTGCGCGGCCGGCGCACCGTAGTGCTGGCGGGCGCCGGCTGCAGCACGGAGTCAGGCATCCCCGACTATCGGGGCACGGGCGCCGCCCGTCGTGGCGCGCCCGTGCAGTACCAGGAGTTCGTCAGGGATCCACTGGCCCGGCAGCGCTACTGGGCACGTAGCACCGTCGGCTGGCCGCGCTTCTCGGCCGCCCGGCCGAACGAGGGACATCGCGCCCTCGCGCGTCTGGAAGCCGGCACCGCAGTCGCCGGTATCATTACGCAGAACGTGGATGGCCTGCATCAGGCCGCCGGCAGCGGCAACGTCGTGGAACTGCACGGTTCACTGGCGGCTGTCCGGTGCCTGGCATGCGACAGCGCGGTCTCCCGCGGGGAATGGCAGGAGCATCTCCTGGCCGCGAACCATGCCTGGGCTGAGCAGGTGGGCGGCGTCACGGCGGAGACGGCCCCCGATGGCGACGCCGTGCTGCACCCGGACAGGGTGGCGGAGTTCCGGGTACCCGGCTGCCCGACGTGCGACGGGATCATGAAGCCCGACGTCGTATTCTTCGGCGAGAACGTGCCCAGGCCGCGCGTCGAGGAGGCGTGGGGCCTGTTCGACCACGGCGAGGTGCTGCTGGTGGCAGGCTCGTCACTGACGGTGTTTTCCGGACGCCGCTTCATGTACCGCGCCTGTGAACGCGGCGTGCCGGTGGTCGTGGTGAATCGCGGCCCGACGCGGGCGGACGAGATCGCCGCGGCGAAAGTGGACGGCCCGCTGGGCGTCGTACTGCCGCACCTCGCGAGTCTGCTCGCGTAGACCGACAGGCCGGCCTCGACGCGCGGCGGCGTGCACTGCACATTACCCGCTCATGTCACTTACAAGACCGGAGTTCGCGATGCGTCGTGTGTTCCTTGCCGCCGGCCTGCTGGCCGGCCTGATCGTTGTCCGGCCGACGTCGGCCCAGGGTCCGGGCGGGACCCGCGGCGTGACCATCGGTCCCGGCGAGGAGTGCCCTGCGGGAATGACGGAGATCCGCCCGCGTACCTGCGCGCCGCCGCAACTCGAACCGCCGAGCATCCTGGACTACCGCCCGCGCTCGACACTGGTGGCGCCGGAGACGCCGGTGCCCCGGGCGAAGTTCCCGGTGGTGGACTTCCACGGCCACCCCGGCGCGCTGGTGCGGTCCGCCGAGGGCCTGGAGACGCTGGCCGACGCGCTGGACGAGCTGAACGTCCGGCTCATGGTGGCCGCCGACAACATGTCCGGCGACCGGCTCCGGGAAACGATGGCCGCCGTGCAGGCCTCGCCGCGGATGCGGGACCGTGTGCGCGTGTTCGCCGGCATCGATTTCCGCGACGTCGGGCCCGGCTGGGCCGAGCGTGCCGTGCGCCAGCTCGAGGAGGACGTGGCGGCGGGTGCCGTGGGGATCGGTGAAGTCTCGAAGTCGCTGGGACTGTCCCATCGCAAGGCTGACGGCACGCGGCTGCGCATCGATGACCCGGACCTGGACCCGGTATGGCAGGCGGCAGCGCGGCTGAACATCCCCGTCTTCATCCACACGGCGGACCCGGCGGAGTTCTTCGAGGAGATCGACTACCACAACGAGCGGTGGCTGGAGCTGGCGCTGTTCCCGAACCGGCAGTACCCGCAGGACCGGTTCCCGTCCTTCGAACAGCTTGCGGAGGAGCGGGACAACCTGTTCCGCCGCCACCCGAACACCACGTTCGTGACGGCGCACCTGGGCTGGCACGCCCATGACCTGGAGCGGCTTGGCCGGCTCTTCGACGAGCTGCCGAACGTGCACGCCGAAGTGGGCGCGGTGCTGTACGACATCGGCCGCCAGCCGCGCACCGCCCGGGACTTCTTCATCCGCTACCAGGACCGGCTGCTGTTCGGCAAGGACTC
>DATHVP010000033.1:0-9267 GCA_035461245.1 Longimicrobiales bacterium
CGGCGTCCTGGCTGCCGCAGGCTCGACAATCTGCCGGCAGACCGCGCTACTTTGTCGACTCTGCGGCGAGTTATGCAGCGATCCGGCGTCCTGGCTGCCGCAGGCTCGACAAACTGCCGGTGGACCGCGCTACTTTGTCGACTCTGCGGCGAGTTATGCAGCGATCCGGCGTCCTGGCTGCCGCAGGCTCGACAATCTGCCGGCAGACCGCGCTACTTTGTCGACTCTGCGGCGAGTTATGCAGCGATCCGGCGTCCTGGCTGCCGCAGGCTCGACAATCTGCCGGCAGCTCGCGCTACTTTGCCGACTCTGCGGCGAGTTATGCAGCACGGCGCCTGGGAGCCGACCGTCGCGGCGCCGGGCGGCGACCTCCCCCCCCGCACAACACGCGATGCCGGCTTGCCCCGTCAACGGGCCCGCTACGTCATCAGGCGGGCGCGGCTACGTAATGTTTCTGACGGCGCAACCCTCCGGCCGGGTGAGAATTGGATGCGCGACGGGGACCGGCCATCCCGGCTGCGTTAACCGGCGGCGCACCAACCCATCCACCCGACCAGGAGGGCTCCATGTCCGACTTCCGCATCCCCAGACCGGCACCCGCACTCGCCGCCCTGTTCGCGGCAGCCGCCGCCTCGACGGGCTGCGACGAGATCGCTCCCACCGACGCGAACATTCCGGCCCAGGCGCACGCCGCGATGGCGCTAGCGCCGCCGGCACCGCTGGTCACCGCCACGGCCGGCGGCATGACCCGGACGTTGTGGCCCTTCACCGGAACTGACCTGGGTGCGGACGCGCACGCCTCGGATCCCATCAATCTCATCTTCATCGGCGATGCGGACCCTCGCTCCATCCGGGCGACGTTGCTGTCGCTGGACGGTCAGCGACCAGGCTTCCCGCCGCTGCCCTTCTTCCAGTGCGTATGGGAAGACGCCATGGGCGGCAACCAGACCGCCTGGACGGATCCGGACGGCTGGTCGGGCAGCGCCATCCAACTGGAATGCGGGAGCTACGTCGGGCTGCGCATGCACCTGCGACTGTTCCAGGCCGGCAGCTGGACGCTGGGCAACGCCCACTTCGAGACGATCATTCCCGGCACGCAGGAACACCAGGTCCTGAACTGGGAGCTCGCCGAGCAGTTCGTCACGGCGGACCTCGCCCGGGCCGGTGTGCTGGCAGCGCCGCCGTCGCAGACGGAACCCATCAACCCGCACCCGTTCTTCCGGACGATACTGCCCCAGCTGTACTGGAACCCGCAGCTGTTGCCGCTGCACCCGGTCATCAACGCCGTCGTCATCGATCCGCAGACCATCGGCATGCGCACGGACGGGAGGGCCACCATCCTCACACTGAGCGGGGCGCCGGGCGCCGAGCCGGGCCTGACGCGCCAGGAACTGGTGATCGCCTTCGACCAGGTCATCCCGAAACCGTTCTGCGCCGGGCCCACGGACTATGTGCACGTGCGCGGACCGCTCACCCTCCGCCAGGACGTGAAGGTGTCGGCGTCAGGCGTGCTGACCCGTAACTTCCACGCCAGCGGCGAACTCACCGCCACGCCGGTCAACCCCATGACCGGACAGCCCGTCGGTCCGCCGTCGCAGGCCCGCATCAACGGACTGTATACGGGCATGGTGTCCTCCGGACTGCACGCGACGTCGAGTCTCCTTTCCCAGATCCTGATGCGCGACGGCGAGTCGCCGCAGCGCCAGATGGTGGACTGGCAGGTGGGACCGCACGGTGCGACCCGCTACCGCCAGCAGGAGGAGTGCGGCAGGTAGGAGTGCGGCAGGCAGGAGGGTGGCAGGCAGGAGGGTGGCATCGCCGGGGGCCGGTACGCCGGCCCCCGGCACCCCTGCGTGGTCGTCACGGTGTCCCATCGCAGCATTCCTGTGATGCCCGGGCGGCACGGCCTGACGCTGCCCCCGGCGGACGTCGCCGGCGCCGGGGGCGCCCTGGCTGCCGCAGACTCGACAATCTGCCGGCAGATCGCGCTACTTTGTCGACTCTGCGGCGAGTTATGCAGCGTCAGCCGCATCCCCGTCCGCATCCCCGTCCGCATGACGACCACCCGCGCGCGCCGCGCCGACCCGCCGGTCGCCTGGACAGCCTCACCGGTGTACCATGTCGCCAGGCGACAGCGACCCCGAAGCGCACAAGGCAACCATGACCGATACATCATCGTCCCCGTCGTCCCCGTCGTCCCGGTCCGGTCCGTCCGGCCCGTCCGGGCATGCCGAGCCCGGCCACGCCAAGGGGCCCGGCCCGTCTGCCCATCCCGACCAGCCCGCGCGTCCCGAGACGACTCGCCCGCCCCTCTCCCTCCTCGACCTGGCGCCCATCGCCGACGGCGCGCGCGCCAGCGACGCGCTGCGCAACTCCGTGGCGCTGGCGCAGGAGGCCGAGGGACTGGGCTACGTGCGCCACTGGTTCGCCGAGCACCACGGGATGCCCAGCATCGCCAGCTCGTCGCCGGAGGTGTTGATCGCCCACGTCGCAGCACACACGAAGCACATCCGGGTCGGCTCCGGCGGGATCATGCTGCCCAACCACGTGCCGCTGCGGGTGGCGGAGGCGTTTCACACGCTGGAGGCGCTGCACCCGGGGCGCATTGACCTGGGCATCGGGCGGGCGCCGGGCGCGGACCCGCGGGCCGCCGCGGCCATGCGACCCTTCGACGCCGAGGGCTTCGCCGATCACCTGGCCGAACTGCTGGGGCTGTCCCGTGGGACGCTGCCGGAGCAGCACCCGTTCCGGGGCGTGCGCGTGGTGCCGGACGACGTCGCCCTGCCCCCCGTCTGGCTCCTCGGATCCAGCGGCGCCAGCGCGCGCTACGCGGGGAGCCACGGCCTGGGCTACGGCTTCGCGCGCCACTTCAGCCCGGCGCCGGCGGCGCCGCCCATGCTGGCGTATCGGGAGGCGTTCCAGCCGTCGCCAGAGTTCCCTGCCCCGCACGCCATCCTCGCCGTCTCCGTGATCTGCGCCGAGAGCGCCGACGAGGCGGAGTTCCTGGCCGGGTCGCTGGACCTGATGTGGGTGCGGTTCCGGCGCAGCGAGTTCGCGCCCATCCCATCGCCGGAAGAGGCGGCGGCTTACCGCTACAACGCCGTGGAGCAGTCCATCGCCCGGGAGAACCGGGCCCGCCTGTTTGTGGGCACGGCGACGAGCGTGGTGCAGGAGCTGGACGCACTGGTGGCGGAGACGCACGCCGACGAGGTGATGGTGACGACCATGTCCCACGGCCACGACGCGCGCCTGCGGTCGTACCGGCTGCTCATGGAGGCGTGGGGGAGGGCTGATCGGCCGGCGTGAGGCGGGCGACTACGACGGGCGGCAGTGGCCGAGGGCCCGGCGAAGGTGCGGCTGGCTGCCTCCAGCGCCGCGGGCCGCATGCCCGGACCGACGTACTGCGTCACCGCCCGGCCCGACCCCGGGCCGGTGGCGAAATGGGGGAAATTGCGTTATCTTACGCGATCCTAACCACTTGCCCCAGGAGCCGCATGTCTGAGCACGGGATCCCCGAATCCTTCGAGGTCAAGACGGCCGATTTCTTTACCCGCCGCGGTTTCCTCAGCGGCGATCTGCTGCGTCCGGCGCTGCCACACCTGAACGCCGGCGACGTACGTGACCTCCTCGTCGAGGTGCTCCAGCGCCACGTGGTGCCGAGCCTCGACCAGAAGGTCCAGACCTACGCCGTGCCGACGGTGCACAACCCGCTGCGGGTGACCAGCGTGGACGGCGTGGAAGTCGTATGGGCGACGCCGGCGGAGGGCCGCGGACCGGCCATCACGCCGCCCCGCGTCACCGTCATGCTCCAGGACGTGCTCGCCTGCGCGCGCCGACTGCGCCTCAGCGTGCCCACGCCGGAAGCGACCTGACCGGCACGGGCGCCGCGTCCAACACGGCCGCCGCACACCCGAAGACGGGCTGAATCTGGCCGGGTTCCTCATGGGACCCGGCCATTTCTTCTGCTCGCTCAGTGGCCTGGCCCGGCGGGCCTCCGCAGGCGCACCTGAGGGGCCAAGAGGGCGCGGCGGGCGCGGCGGGCGCGGCCGTGCCCGGGCGTGCGCGCAGCCGGCCATGTGGCCCCCTTCCGGACGCGGCGACGATATACAGGGCAGACCCCGGTCGGCGACCCACCAGCCGTCGGCCTGCTCACTGCCTGCGCACTCTGCCTGCGCACTCTGCCTGGAGCCTGTCATGGATCGTCGCCATCAGCTGCTGCCGCTTGTCGTGGCGGCAAGCGTCCTCACCGCCTGCGCCGACGCCGATGACACCGTGCTGGCGCCGTCAGCGCCGGCCTTCATCGTGAGTGGATCGTCAGTCCCGGCCGCCGAGTTCGCCGCTACGTGGCCGTTCGCTGTGTCGCTGGCGCGCGTGAGCAGCGCGGGCAACATCACCTCGTTCTGCGCGGGCTCGGTGGTGGCGCCACGCTGGGTGGTGACGGCGGCTCACTGCGTAGCCGACATGGCGTGGCACGAGAGCAATGGCGCCTCCCACTACGTCGGCGTGGGCTCCAGGGACCTCACCACTGCGCGGTGGGTGCCGGTGGTGGGCCATCACGTTGCTGACGGCTTTGACGCCGCCACCGCCACCAACGACATCGCCCTGCTGGAACTCGGCGGGGACGCGGAGGTGGTGGGCGCGCGGCTGCCTGCAACGGATGTGCACAGCAACGAGCAGGTCCGCGTGGCCGGGTGGGGCGCGACATCGGATTTCGGTTCCGTCTCCCTGGTGCTCCAGGCCACGACCCTGACCGTCATCGACCCGACGGCGGCACCGTCGCTCTTCTACGCCCGTTCGTCGTCGTCCAACGTCTGCTCTGGCGACAGCGGCGGCCCTGCCCTCAACGTCGCCGGTGAACTCGTGGGCGTCCACAGCTTCGTCCTGATGCCCTGCGGCAGCTTCCAGGGTTCCGGCCACACCAGCGTGTTCCGCTTCCGCGACTGGATCCGCGAGGTGGCGGGCCTTGCCGACGACACGGCGGACGAGGAGGCGCCGGATGTCACTGGCGTGACGGCGCAGCCGGACGTCGTCGCGGTGGGAACGACCGTCGCGGTCGTCGCCATTGCGGCCGACGCGCAGGGCAGCGTCGCGTCCATGCAGGCCAGCCTCGACGGCGGCGCCACATGGCACGAGATGACGGCGCTCGACGGTGCGTTCGACAGCCCCCTGGAGCACGCTGTCGCCGCCGTGGCGGCACCGGGCGTGGCGGGTATGCACGACGTCTGCGTCCGCGCCACCGACAGCGCGTCGAACACCAGCACGCCCGCCTGCGCGCTGCTGGCCGTGTACGACCCCGACGGCGCCTCCGTCGTCGGCAACGGGCACTTCCACTCGCCGGCAGGCGCGCTGGCGGCGCAGCCGGTGGCGGCGGGTGACGCCAGGATCGGCTTTGTCAGCGGGTACCGCCGGGGCGCGAGCCGGCCCAGTGGCCGCACGAGCTTCGTCTTCCGCGCCGGCGACTTCGCACTGGAGAGCGACAGCTACGACTTCCTCGTCGTCACCGGTAATGACGTGGCCATGCTGCGCGGTGACGCCGTGGTGGCGGGCGTGGCCGTGAAGTTCAGCATCCGCGCGTCGGTGGCGGAGCAGTCGGTATGGCTGCGGGTCTGGTGGGAGGATGACGCCGGGGAGCACACCGTGTACGACACCGGCGGCGCCGTGCCCCTCACCACCGGGCGCATCGTCATCCAGCCGCCCAGCGGCAACTGACTGCGCTGCCCCGGCGCCGGCGGTCAGTCGGCGCGGCGCCGGCGCCGCGGCCCGCCCAGGCCCGGACGCGCCAACGGCCGGGCTCCCCGCGAGGAACCCGGCCGTTGCGTTGCGACGTCGTCTCTCACCCGACGTCGTCACCCAACCGACGTCGCAGGACGACTACCGACGGATGGCCAGGCCGACGCCCCAGACGGAGTTCGGCTCGCCGAGGTTGACGCCCAGGCGCAGGACCAGGTTCCGCTCGATCTCCACGTCCACCCCTACGTCCGCCATGACCTCCAGCTCCAGGTCGCTGTCACCGCCGAAATGGTTCACGGCGCCGATGCGCGGATGCAGGTACGGCGTAATGGCCAGCGTCGAGCCGACAAACGTGTAGCCGGCGCTCAGCCCGGCCTGTATGCCGGCGGCACTGTTGTCGCCGATGATGCCCTGGCCGCTGGCGGTGAACGCCAGGCCCAGGGGCACGCCTGCCAGGTCCACGGGCGTGCGCAGCTCGCCGCCGATGGACACCATGCCGTCGCCCGCGTCCACGTAGCCCACGCGCAGGCCGAGGGGGCCGCCGCGCCAGATGCCCTCAAGGGCCAGGTCGCCGGGGCCGTCACTGACATACAGGCCCAGGTCGTTCTGCATGCGCGGCGACATGTATGTGGGCGTGAAGATCTGCGCCGATACCGACGTCGCGGCAAAGAGCAGGAAGCCAGCGCCGAGGGCGGCGCGACGAATCGTCTTGACCATCATGTGCAACTCTCCTGTTTCGGTTGCCGCCTGCCATCCCCGGCCGGCGGCGGTGAATCAGGGGCGGTGCGTGGTCAAGATCCGGGCCAAACCGTTGGCGGCGTGCGAGTTAACCAGGTGGGGGAAGGGGTTTCGGCGCGGCGGAAACGGAGGTGGGATCCGGCTTACAGGATCCTGAAGCTGGATCAGGGGCGACGCGTCAGGGCAGCAGTGGCGGCTTTTGCGGGTTGGGCTCAGGCCGCCTGGGCTCAGCCGCTGTGAGTTCCGGCGGCATGGTCTCCGGCGGCATGACGGGACGGGCGGCGGGAGGGGTCCACGCCAGCGTGTCGGCATGGGTCAGGTACGTCTGGATGGAGGCGACGACGACGCGGGCTTCCACCGCGAGGAGCTCGACGCCGACGAGAGCGATGCGGACGTGGGCGTCGATGACGATGCCCTTGTCGAGGACCCGGTCCAGCACATCGATGAGTCCGACGCCCGGCTCCTCCCTCTCGACCATGGCGTCCTTCCAGTCCGCCGGGCACCGGCCCGTTCAGAGCCGGCGCGTGAGCGCGTAACAGCGTGTGGCAGCCCGACTTGCGGTCGCTGCAAGCCGCGGGCCCGGCACTGCAGGAATGGAGAATCAGGCTACCAGCCGTGGGCACTCATGCGACGCTGGATCGCCGCGCGATAGGTGGCGGTGTTGCCCGGCGTCCGGTGCCGGGGCGCCGGCAGCAGCGCGGCGAGGCCCGCGGCCTGGGTGCGAGAGAGCTGGCCGGCGCTGACGCCGTAATGGTGGCGGGCGGCCGCGTCGATGCCGTACACGCCGTCGCCCCACTCCACGAGATTGAGGTAGAGTTCCAGAATCCGGTCCTTGCCCAGGATCAGTTCGGCCATGGGTGTGAGTGCGACGTCGTAGACCTTGCGCACGGGGTTGCGGCAGGCGCAGCCGAACAGGTTCTTCACCAGCTGTTGCGAGATGGTGGAGGCACCGCGCACGCGACCGCCCGACAGCGCCTCGCCTGCCGCCGCGCGCATCTCCGTGACGTCGAACCCCGCATGGCTCCAGAAGCGGCCGTCCTCCGCCGCCACCACTGCCCGGGGTGCATGGCGTGACATGGCGTCCATGCTGACGAACGAGCGTGTGGCGTCGTAGTCCCGCCCGGAGACGAGGGCCTCCACCCTGCGCTGCAGCTGCACGCCCGTGATGGGCGGCGCCACGAAGCGGAAGACCACCAGCATGAGCACCGCGAAGGCGTAATACGCGGCGAAGAGAAGGAGCGCCGCGCGCACGAGGCGCCTCGCCACGACGCGGGCACCGGCAGTGGCCGGTGCTTTCGCACGGCGGCTCGACGCCACGTCGTCCGCCGCCGCGTCCGTCGGGCCGGCGCCCTGCTGTCCACTCATGGCTCGTCCGGATCGCGCGTGGCGCGCTGCGTCAACGCGAAGTACGACGCGCCCAGCAGCAGCGCCGCCGCAGCCAGCCATGCCACGAGGGCCGAGACCGTGCGGGACGATGCCACCGTCTCGTCCGTGGTCTGCGGCGGTGGCAGGCGCTGGAGCGGGTTCGCCTGCGCATACATGAGGTAGGGCCGGGGATACACCGCCACGTGGTAGTGCGGCGGGCTCCGCTCCCGCGTGGCGTTGATGGCGTCCACCTCCTCCAGCGCCAGCAGCTTCTCCTCGAACCACTCGCGGCACTCCTGCGTCTGGCTGACGCGGAAATCCACGGCAATGCCCGCCGGGTGGACGGACAGTTCGTGGGCATTCGGGGGCTGGTCCTGCCGGGGCCGGACCGCGCTGGTCACCACCAGCGGCTCGCCGCACGCCTCCAGGTACAGGTCCGCCGTCCGCTCCACGAACGGCAGCACGTCCGGGTGGATGTACGGCGGCACCACGAAGTCGGCGACGTCGTACACACCGTTGCCGTTCAGCGGCACGAGGTCCCCGGTCTGCAGCGCTGCCTCCACTTCCTCCCTGGTCTCGAAGAACTGGAGCCCGTGCTCCTGTGCGACGCGGTTCTGCTCCTGCATGGCGGCCGGCGAGCCGCGCAGGGTCAGGTCCGGCGTTTCCTGGCTGGTGACAAGTGCTGCGGCAGCAGCGGATATGGCAAGAATGGCTGTCATGATGCTGTCCCTCGGGTGCGCTTCACGGGCACCACGGGGTATTGCAACGTCCGTGCGAGGGGCCCGGCGCGCCGCACGCGCGCACGGGTCGGCAGGCGCGCACGGGGCGGCAGGCGCACACGGGGCGGCAGGCACACACGGGGCGGCAGGCGCACACGGGGCGGCTTGCCCAGCCGGGTCGGCACGCCCAGCCGGAGTCGGCCGGCCGCGAGCCAGCGACGCGCCGGCCTAGTCCGCCGCGCCGAAGCGACGCCGGTTCCGCTCCCGGGCCTTCGCCGCTTCCACCTCCCTGCTCCGCGGCGGCGCGCTGGTCTCCAGCGACGTCAGCAGGCGACGAGCGGCGACGGCGACCTCGTCCACGGCCCGGTCGAAAGCCTCCTCATTGCGGCGAGCCGGCTTCGTCGTACCGCTCAGCTTGCGCACGAACTGGAGTGCGGCGGCGTGAATCTCGTCGTCCGTTGCAGGCGGGTCGAAGTTGGCGAGCGTGCGGATATTGCGGCACATGGTCCCTGACGTGGAAGCAGTGAATGGAGGTGACGACGTTGTCGCCACCCCCGTGGTATGGTCAAGCGCGAGCGCGTACGTCGGGTGATGGGCGCGACGCGTCAGCCCGCCAGCGCGACGCGCTCCAGCCAGCCCGACGCGTCAGCCCGCCAGCGCGACGCGCGCCGGCCAGCGCGACGCGCGCCGGCCAGCCCGACGCGTCAGCCCGCCA
>DATHVP010000034.1:0-29522 GCA_035461245.1 Longimicrobiales bacterium
GGTCCAGGGTGAGCGGGACGTGGTTGTCACTGCGGCATTGGAGAATCCGCATGAGTCGGCCGGCGACGCGCTCCCCTGAAGGTCAGGAGGACCAGCAAAACGGAGGTCCGGGCATCCGCCCGGACCTCCGTTTTCCTGCCCGCAGGCCGCGTGGGTCAGCGCCGTCGCGTCAGCGACCGAACCGCGGCTGCGTGATGAGCTTCTTGATCTGCTTCTGACCGGCCCAGACCCGCTCATTGGTCTGCAGGTCCACGAGCGTGGCGTCAATCTGGTAGTAGATGACCCGCTCCCGGCCCTCCCGGTCCTCGATGGCCTCGATCTCACCCTGCAGCATGTACTGGGCACCCGTCTCCTGTGCCATGCGGGCACGGCTTGCGGCGCTGGCGTGCTCCTGCTGGTCCGCCCGCTCGTCGCGGATCTCCTGTCGCTCGTCGGCCGATGCCACCACGCGCACGGCGCCGGTCCCGATGTAGGCCCGCTCCAGGTCACGGATGAACGTGTTCACGGCGATGTGCTCCATCGTCCGGTTCCGGAACGTGCCGACGATGACCACCGGGGCATCGCCGCCGCGGCTCTGCCGGTGGCGGGTGAGCCAGGGGTCCTGCAGGCTGGACGTGATGAGTTCGTTGGCCACCAGCCGCGAGTCAGTGTCGTTCCACCGGCCCGACAGGTCCGTCACGGAGGTGGGATCAATGCGCGAAACCGTCTGCGAACAGGCGAGCGGCAGCGCCGCCGCCATCATGAGCATGCCGGTGCGCGCGACGCGCGAGAGCCGATTACGTGCGTACATGGGTGCCTCCGTGGCATCGTTCCCGGCGTGCGCCCTGGCCGCCGGGGGGTTCGTGTCCTGGACCATTCGAGCCCTTCTACACGGCGGCGTCGCCGAAAGTTCGCACTGGCCCGCGGCGCGGGCCGGCCAATGGGGGCAGGCGCCCGTCGCACACCAGGCCACCGGAGTTGCGCAGCAAGCCGTAACCGCGCGATAATTGGCGTCATAGCGCCGTCGCTACTGCCGAGCTGAACCCCAACCTGCAGGGTCTTCCCGCATGCGTTCCGAGATCACGACGCCTGAAGTTCTCAGTGAGGAGAGCGCCATCGAGCTGTCCCTGCGCCCGCAGCGGCTGGAGGAGTTCATCGGCCAGCCGAAGGTCAAGGACAGCCTGCGCATCGCGGTGGACGCGGCGAAGGGGCGTCGCGAGGCGCTGGACCATACGCTGTTCCACGGGCCGCCGGGGCTGGGCAAGACCACGCTGGCCATGCTCATGGCCCGGGAACTGGGCGTCAACATCAAGACGACATCCGGCCCCGTGCTGGAGAAGCCTGGCGACCTGGTGGGCATTCTCACCAACCTGCGTGAGGGCGACATCCTCTTCATTGATGAGATACACCGGCTCCGGCCCATCATCGAGGAGTTCCTCTACCCGGCGATGGAAGACTACCGCATTGACATCCGGCTGTCCGAGGGGCCGAAGGCCCAGACCGTGACCATGCCGGTGGAGCGGTTCACGCTGGTGGGGGCGACGACGCGGTTCGGCCTGCTCACCCCGCCCATGCGAGCGCGCTTCGGCATCGTCCAGCGGTTGAATTTCTATGCACCGGAGGACCTGGCGGAGATCATCACGCGCAGTGCCGACATCCTGGGGGTGGAGTGCACGCGTGAAGGCTCTTCGGAGATCGCACGCCGGTCCCGGGGCACGCCCCGCGTGGCGAATCGACTGCTGCGACGGGTCCGGGACTACGCGCAGGTTCGCGCCGAGGGCGTGATCACCGCCGACGTCGCCGGTGAGGCGCTGCTGCTGCTGGACGTGGACGAGTACGGGCTGGACGAGATGGACGCGCGGATCCTGAAAACCATCATCGAGCACTTCGACGGCGGGCCCGTCGGCCTGAGCACGCTGGCCGTGGCCGTCGGCGAGGATGCTGGCACGCTGGAGGAGGTCTATGAGCCGTTCCTCATCCAGAACGGGTTCCTCATGCGCTCGCCCCGTGGCCGCATCGCCACGAACAACGCATATCGCCGGTTCGGCTACAGCATTCCCGTGCAGCGGACGGTGACCGGCGAGTCCCAGGTCAACCTGTTCGAGGCATGATGCACGTCGTCTGCCTGTCGTCCGCCGACTGCCGCCTGCTGTGCGCACGCTACGCCGAACACGGCAACTCCATCCGACGCATGATTGACGCGCTGAGGGAGGCCGGCGCGTCGGATGCCGCGGCGCGCATGGCCGCCCTGCGACGGGTGGAGCGGGAGTTCGACCTGGACCTGGCCGAGATCTGCCATCGCCACGCCCACCGGCACGACCACGGCGGGTCCGCCATGGAACGCCTCGTCGTGGACTTCGTCGCGGAGGAACGCATCAACGGCGATGACGTGCAACTCTGGGTCATGCCCGGACGCGTGCGCCAGATCCGGGAACTCATGGATGGCAAGCTCGTCGGTGACCTCGAATCCTGACAACGGGTCACCGTCCGGCGCCGCGGCGCCGCTGGCCACCTCCGCCTTCGACTACCACCTGCCCGCCCACCTCATCGCCAGCCGGCCGGCCGCTGAACGTGACGCGAGTCGGCTGCTGGTCGTGCGCCGCGACAGCGACGGCTTCGAGCACCGGCTGTTCCGGGACGTTGTCGAACTGGTGTCGCCTGGTGACGTCGTCGTATTCAACGAGACCCGTGTCTTTCCGGCGCGACTGCTGGGGCGCCGCCCGGGCGGTGGCGAAGCGGAGATCGTGTTGCTGAATCCGCTCGCTTTGCGAGCGGGTCGGGATCGTAAACATGAACAGGAACGTTCGGGGGAGATGGAAGGGCAGCGGCCGCTGGATGATGCAGACGCATTCGGCGACGCGGACTGGGCGGCGCTGGTGCGGCCGGGATCGAAGCTGAAGCCGGGCCGGCGGGTGGTGGTCGGCGGGGATCTGGAGGTGGAGATCGTCGCCATTCTCGATGACGGGCTTCGACATGTCCGGCTGCATTCGCCGCTGCCGGTGCGGGAAGCCATTGAGCAGTATGGCCACATTCCACTGCCGCCCTATATCGACCGCGCCGACGATGCCACTGACCGGGAGCGGTACCAGACCGTTTTCGGCACGCGGGAGGGTTCGGTTGCCGCTCCCACGGCCGGCCTGCACTTTACGCCGGCTGTACTGGCCGCGCTACGGGAGCGCGGCGTCGAGATCGCGACGGTCCTGTTGCACGTCGGCGTCGGCACGTTCCGGCCCGTGGAGGTCGAGGACCCGGCGCAGCACGTGATGCATGCGGAGTGGTACGAGGTGAGTGAAAGCCAGGCGGCAGTGATGAACCGGGTCCGGACGGCAGGGGGGCGACTGTGGGCGGTGGGCACCACGGTGGCGCGGACGCTGGAGAGTGCGGTGGACAGGGACGTCGCACGTGGCTCCGGCGACGTCGCCCCCATCGTGCCGGGCACCGGCTGGACGCGGCTGTTCATCCGGCCAGGCTTCGATTTTTCCGCCGTTGACCGGCTCATCACCAACTTCCACCTGCCGCGCTCCACGCTGCTCATGCTGGTGAGCGCGTTTGCGGGGCACGAGCGCGCCATGCAGGCGTACGCGGAGGCGGTGCGGGAGCAGTACCGGTTCTACTCCTACGGTGACGCCATGGTGATCCTCTGATGTTCGAGTACGAGGTCACCCATGCGGACGGCCCCGCCCGCGCCGGACGATTCACGCTGCCCCACGGCGTGGTGCAGACACCGGCATTCATGCCGGTGGGCACGCAGGCCACGGTGAAGACGGTATCGCATGACGAGCTGCGGGCCATCGGCGCGGAGATCATGCTGTCCAACACCTACCACCTGTACCTGCGCCCGGGACATGAGGTGGTGGAGGAACTGGGCGGGATCCACCGGTTCATGGCGTGGGACCGACCGGTCCTCACGGACTCCGGCGGCTTCCAGGTGTTCAGCCTTAGCCACAGCAACCGGATCCGCGAGGACGGCGTCCTGTTCCAGAGCCACGTGGACGGGTCCCGCCACCTGTTCACGCCGGAGCGCGTGATGGAGGTGCAGCATGCCCTCGGAGCCGATATCATAATGGCGTTCGACGAATGCCCGCCGGGCCAGGCCAGCCGGGAGGTGGCGGTGGGCGCGCACGAGCGTACGTTGCGCTG
The DNA here is from genome assembly GCA_035461245.1 of Longimicrobiales bacterium. Taxonomy (GTDB): domain Bacteria; phylum Gemmatimonadota; class Gemmatimonadetes; order Longimicrobiales; family RSA9; genus SH-MAG3. Next base: position 4,120 of record DATHVP010000034.1, read on the forward strand.
GCTGGACCGGTGCACGAAGCGGTTCGGCGAACTGCAGGCGGAACACGGTACGAGGGGCAGGCAGACGCTGCTGCCCATCCTGCAGGGCTCGGTGTTTGCCGACCTGCGCATCGAGGCGGCCCGCCGCACGCTGGATGCCGGCGACTGGCACGGCATTGCCATCGGCGGGCTGAGTGTGGGCGAGCCGAAGCCCAGGATGTACGAGATGCTGGAGGCGCTGGAGCCGGAGCTGCCGGCGCGGCTGCCTCGCTACCTCATGGGCGTGGGCTATCCCGACGACCTCGTGGAGGCCATCCGCCGGGGTGTTGACATGTTCGACTGCGTGGCGCCCACGCGAAATGGCCGGAACGGCACGGCCTGGGTCATGGACGACGGGCAGGTGAACGCGAAGGCGGCGCGCTACCGCACCGACGCACGGCCGCTGGACCCGACGTGCGACTGCTATACGTGCCGCGCGTACACGAGGGCGTACCTGCGGCACCTGGTGGCCGCGGGCGAGCAACTGGGAATGCGGTTGCTGTCGCTGCATAACCTGCGGTTCCTGGTGCGGATCGCGGAGGATGCCCGCGCGGCCATCCGCGACGGCCGCCTGGAGTCGTGGGCGGATGACTGGCTGAGACGGTTCAGGGGCGGGGCCGCCGCACGGGCGGCGGCTCGAGCCTGACATAACAGGGAGAAACAGGTGGGTTCACTGGTACAGTTCAATGCGCTGGTCATGCTGCAGGCGGCAGGCGGCAACCGCGGCATGATGATCCTCGTCATCTACATCGTCTCGTTCGGTCTCATCGCCTGGTTCCTGCTCATCAAGCCGCAACGGCGGATGCAGCAGCAGCACCAGCAGATGCTGGGCTCACTGAAGCGCAACGACGAAGTCATGACAGAGGGCGGCATCATCGGCACCATCGTGCACATGGCAGAGGACCGCGTGACCATCCGCACCGGCGAGAACACGCGCATCGTCGTGGCTCGCGGCAAGATCGCCCGTAACCTGTCCGGCGCCAGCGCCGACACCGCCGCCCGGAGCTGAACATGGCGCTGCGAGAGCTGCGCTTCATGGGTGACCCGGTGCTGCGCCAGCCTGCAGCGCCGGTGGCGGCCTTCAGTGACGAGGTCCGCCAGCTCATCGCGGACATGTTCGACACCATGTACGCCGAGGACGGCGTCGGCCTGGCGGCGCCGCAGGTGGGCGTGTCCGAGCGGGTCATCGTCGTGGATCCCCGCGACGACGTGGTGCAGCCGTTTGCCCTGGTCAACCCGGAGATCCTGGAGTTCAGCGATGACCTGGACCGGGGCGAGGAGGGTTGCCTCAGCATACCCGGGCTGAAGGAGATCGTGGAGCGAGCGTGGTCCATTCGCATCCGCGGCCTGGACCGGGAGGGTGCGCCGGTCGAACTGGAGGCCGAAGGTCTCCTGGCCCGCATCCTTCAGCACGAGGTGGATCACCTGGACGGCATTCTGTTTCTCGACCGGGTCAGCGCGCTGAAACGGAAGCTGCTGCTGGCCCGCTGGCAGAAGGTGAAGCCGTAGCGTGCGCGTCCTGTTCTGGGGCACACCGGACTTCGCGGTGCCCACGCTGCGGGCGCTGCTGGGTGAGGGCCATGACGTGGTGGGCGTCGTCACGCAACCCGACCGGCCGGCGGGCCGTGGCCGGGCACTGCGGCCGTCGGCCGTGAAGCAGGTGGCCGTGGACGAGGGTCTGCCCGTGCTCCAGCCGGAGCGCGCCCGGGGGGACGAGTTCCTCGCCGCCATGCGCGACCTGGATCCCGAGATGTCGGTGGTGGTCGCCTACGGCCAGATCCTGCGGCGCGAGGTGCTGGACGTGCCAGCGGAGGGCTCCATCAACGTGCATGCGTCGCTGCTGCCGGCACTGCGCGGCGCGGCGCCCATCAACTGGGCCATCCGGCTGGGGCACCAGCGCACGGGTGTGACCATCATGCGGATGGTGGAGGCCATGGACGCGGGCCCCATCCTCCACCAGGTGGAGGAGCCCATCGCGCCGACAGAGACCGCCTCAGACCTGTGGACCAGGCTCAGCGAACTGGGCGCCGCGGCGCTCATCGAGGCACTGGCGCTGTACGAGGGCGGGGCCACTGACGAGCGGCCCCAGGACGAGGCCATGGCAACGTATGCCCCCAAGCTGACCCGTGACCTTGTCCGCGTGGACTGGACGGACAACGCCATCGGTGTGGATCGTCATATCCGCGCCATGGATGCCATCCCGGGTGCGTGGACGCACCACGGCAGGGATGAACTGAAGGTGTTCCGGCCATTGCCTGAACCGGACCTTCTGCACGACGCCGAGCCGGGCACGGTGCTTCACGTCAGCGGATCCGACACGGCGGAAGGCATGCGCGTGGCCTGCGGTGCCGGCGCCATCCTCATCAGGGAGGTCAAGCCGGCGGGCCGGCGGCGCATGACCACTGCCGACTGGGTCCGCGGGCGGGGCATCGAGGCCGGCGACCGGCTGCGCTGATCATGCTGCCGCGCCTGCACCTCGTCACCAGCGATGCCGTCCTCGCCCGGCCGGACTTCGCGGTGCAGGCAGCCGCAGTCATGGCGGCGTGCGGCAGTGACATCGCCCTCCACCTGCGCGGCCACGGGACCACCGGAGCCACGCTGCATGCACTCGGCGAGGAACTCGCCGGTGCTGCGCTGCGAACCGGGGCCTGGCTGCTGGTCAACGACCGGATAGACGTCGCCATGGCCGTCCGTGCCAATGGTGTCCAGCTCGGGGTCGCGTCACTGCCTGTGCCTGGCGCCCGGCTCCTTCTCGGGCACGGTGCCCGCATCGGCTATTCGGTCCACGGTCCGCTGGAGTCTGCTCAGGCGGCGGCGGACGGAGCCGATTTCGTGCTTGCGGGTACCATCTGGGACTCTGCCTCGCACCCGGGCCGGGACCCGGCGGGCTTGCCGATGCTTCGGGAATGCGTGGCGCAAACGCCGGTTCCGGTCCTGGCCATCGGCGGGGTGACGCCGGCCAGGGTAGCGGACGCGGCCGGCGCCGGCGCCTGGGGCGTCGCGGTGCTGGGCGGCGTGTGGCACGCCGAGGATTGTGTCGCCGCGGCAGAGCGGTATCGGGACAGTGTCCTTCAGGCGTACGTCAGCGGGAAACGGCAGGAGCAGGGATGATGATTACGGTTACGGTAAACGGCGAGGAACGCCAGCTCGAGGCGGGCGTGACGGTGGCCGGCCTGCTGGGTGCGCTGGGCCTGCACCCCCGGCTGGTGGTGGTGGAGCACAACCGTGAAATTCTCGACGCCGGTGACCTGGAGGACACGGAGATCCAGGCTGGCGACAACGTCGAGCTCGTACACTTCGTGGGGGGCGGATGAGCAGTCAGACAACGTCCGAGCCGGCGCAGTCGGCGCAGGACATTCCATTGGTCATTGCAGGGCGCGAGTTCCGGTCGCGTCTCATCGTCGGGACGGGCAAGTACCGGACGAACGACGAGATGATCCGGGCCATTGACGCGTCCGGCGCGGACATGGTCACAGTGGCGGTGCGCCGGGTGGACCTGGACCGGACGAAGGAGGAGGGCATCCTCTATCACCTGGACCCGGAGCGCTACTTCCTGCTTCCCAACACGGCCGGCTGCTATACGGCAGACGAGGCGATCCGCTACGCGCGGCTGGGCCGGGCGGCGGGGATGAACGAGTGGGTGAAGCTCGAGGTCATCGGCGACCAGCGCACACTGCTGCCGGACGTCGTCGCCACGGTGGAGGCGGCGAAGGTGCTGGTGGCGGAGGGCTTCAAGGTGCTCGCCTACACGAGTGAGGACGTCATCACCGCGCTGCGCCTGGAGGACGCCGGCTGCGCGGCAGTCATGCCGCTGGCGAGCCCCATCGGCAGCGGGCTCGGCCTCGTGAACCCATACTTCATCCGCGAGATCAAGACGCGGCTGGAGTGCCCGGTCATCGTGGATGCCGGTGTGGGCACGGCGTCCGACGCGTGCCTGACCATGGAGCAGGGTGTGGACGGCATCCTGATGAACACGGCGCTGGCGGAGGCGCGGGACCCGGTGCGGATGGCCACGGCCATGCGGCTGGGCGTGCAGGCCGGCCGGCTGGCGTACCTGGCGGGGCGGATGCCGCGGCGGGAGGTGGCGGTACCGTCGTCGCCGGTCGCGGGCATGCTCGACTGACGGGGTGACAGCGCCCACGGCGGCCCGGGTCGCAGCGCTGGCCACACTGCGAGCCGTCCGGGAGGGCGAACTGGCGGGCCGTGCGTTCGAGGCGGCGAGCCACCGCCTCGACGTCAGGGACCGGGCCTGGGCCCAGGAACTGGCATACGGCACTCTCCGCCTGAGGGGCCGGCTGGATCACATGCTGGCGGGCCTGTCGCGGCGGCCACTGGAACGGCTGGATCCTGACATCCTCGAGATCCTGCGCCTGGGCGCGTATCAGCTAACGGCGATGGATGGCGTTCCGGCGTATGCCGCCGTCTCCCAGGCCGTTGAACTGGCGAAGGGCAGCGCCGCTCGCGGCGCGGCCGGCTTCGTCAATGGCGTGCTCCAGTCCTTGCGCCGGGCGGGCATGACGTCGACCTTCCCCGACTTCGCGGCGGACCCGGTGGCACACCTGAGCACGTGGGGCTCGCATCCGCGGTGGCTGGTGGAGCGGTGGGTTGACCGCTGGGGCGCCGACGCCGCGCGCCGGCTCGTGGAGGCGAACAACAAGCGCCCGGAACTGTACCTCAGGGGGCTGGCTGGCGGCAGCGACGTCATTCGCCTGTTGGCGGAGGCCGGGGTGGACGTGGCGACGGTGCCGGGCGCGCCAGGGGCCCTCCACGTGCGGGCCGGCCCGGTGAGCGCGGCGCTGGCCGCGGCGCCGGTCATCGTCCAGGACCCGGCGGCGGGGCTGGTGGTCACGTATGCCGGCGCCGTGGACGGGCTGGTGGTGGCGGACCTGGCGGCGGCACCGGGTGGCAAGGCGCTGGCACTGGCGGACCGGGCGGCGTTCGTGGTCGCATCGGATGTATCGGCCGGCCGGCTGGCCCGGGCCCGTGAGAACCTGGAGCGGCTGACGGCGTTCGGCCCGGTGCCCGTCGGCCTGTTGGTAGCCGACGGACGGCGGCCGGCGCTGAAGCCGGTGGACGTGGTGCTGCTGGACGCGCCGTGCACGGGTACGGGCACGCTGAGACGGCATCCGGACGGGCGCTGGCGGATCCAGCCCCGTGACATGGTGGCGCTGGTGCGGCTGCAGGCCGAACTGCTGGATGCCGCCGCCACGCTGGTCCGCCCTGGCGGGCTGCTGCTGTACTCGACGTGTTCGCTGGAGCGAGAGGAGAACGAGGAGCAGGTGAAACGGTTTCTGGCGGGGCAGCGCCAATTCGAGGTCGAGCCGGGCCCGGCGCTGGCTGGCGGTGTGATCCGCGGGGACGGCATGCTGGAGGTACTGCCTCATGAGCACGGCTGGGATGGCGCGTTCGCCGCCCGCCTGCGGCGCCGGGGGTAGCCGGACATGCTTGGAGATTCGGTGCGGCGGCGCCAGCCGAAGCGGCGGGCATCAGGCGCCGGCAAGCCCGGCCGGAGCAGTGGCGGCGGGGCTGGTCGCTGGAAGCACCTGCTGTGGGCCGTGCCTGCGGCGCTGGTTGTGCCCTTTATCATCGGGTACCTGCTGGCGGTCTACGTCGTGTTCCCTCCGGAAGAGGCGAGTGGCGCCGGCGTGCCGGTCCCGGACCTGGTGGGCCGGACCCTGGTGGACGCGCACGCGGAGATGGCCATCGCGGGGCTGGGCGCCCTGGAGGTCACGGAACTGCCGCATCCCAGTGCCGCTCCGGGTGTCGTCGTCGCCCAGAGCCCGCTGGCCGGGCAGCAGCTCCGGCCCAGCGCCGGTGCCCGTATCGCCGTCAGCAGGGGCCGGCCACAGGTGCTGGTGCCGGATGTGCAGGGCTTCGCTGCCGACCGGGCGGAGGAGATGCTGCGCCGGGCCGGCTTCGACGTGGTCGTGGCCAGTGAGGAGGATGCGGCCCCGGCTGGACGGGTGTTGCGGACGGATCCCGTGGCCGGACAGGAACGGGTGCTGCCCGCGGCCGTGACGCTGGTAGTCAGTGCCGGTCCACCGCCGATGGCGGAGCCGGACACGCTGCCGGACTTTCCGACGCCGCCGCCGGAGCCGGACAACGGGTTTCCGCCAGCGGACGACAGGTAGGCTGTGGCACGCATTAACTTCAGGACATCATGTCACGGAAGCGGCTGACAACTGGAATCCTGCTGGTGGCGGTGGTGGCCCTCGGTTCACTCGTCTGGATGAACCGGGCCAGCTTCACGCCGCTGGATGTGGGCAGCCGCGCGCCGGACTACACGGCGCTGAGTCTGGATGGCGACAGCATCCGTCTCTCCAGCCTGGACGGCGACGTCATCCTACTCAACATCTGGGCTACGTGGTGCGCCCCGTGCGTCCACGAGATGCCGGCGTTGCAGCGACTGCACGAGGACCTGGCCGGTGACGGCTTGCGCGTGGTGGCCGTAAGCGTGGACGCACCGGCGGGCGTGCTGGGTGCTTTCGGCCAGCCTGGTGGCAACGTGCGCGAGTTCCGGGACCGGTTCGCCCTCACCTTCGATATCCTTCATGATCCCAGCGGCCGCATCCAGCACCGGTACCAGGTGAACGGCCTGCCTGCAACCTTTATCATCGATCGGGACGGTCGTATCCAGCGGAAAGTCCTGGGAGCCCGCGACTGGGATGTGCCGCCGCTGTCCGACGAGATCCGCGCGCTGCTGGAGGCCTGATGCTGCAACGGATCCTCGACTGGACGGCCACCGACTGGGCGCTGAAGCTGACGGCACTGGCCCTGGCGTTCCTGCTCTGGACCACCGTCCGCGCGGATACGCCGGGGCAATGGGCCACGGACGACATCGAGGTCCGCATCGTCAACAGCGACGCGGACTGGGTCGTCGCTGAGCCACCCACGCCGCGGTCCGTGCGCGTCGTGTTCCGCGGGCCGTACCGGGAGCTGCTCCGGGCGGCGTCCGAACGGCCGGACATCATCGTGCCGGTGGACGTAGTGAACGATTCCAGTGAAACGCACGTGCTGCGACCGAACTGGATCCGCATGCCCACCGGAACGCCGAACGTGGATATCGTGGACATCCAGCCCAGCACCGTCCGGCTGGAATTCGACCGCGTCTCTACCCGGCTGGTCAACGTGGCGGCGCCGCTGCGCGGCGAACTGCCTGCGGGCTTCGAGTTGCTGGGGCCGCCCGAGCTCGAGCCCTCCGTGGTCCGCGCCAGTGGCGCCGGCCGTATGCTGTCCCGGACGGATACGCTGCGCCTGCCGCCCATTGATCTGCGGGATCGCCGCGGGATCGACACGCTGGAACTCACCATTGATACCACGGGCACGGGTCTCATCGTGTCGCCACGGACCATCCGCGTGATCGTGCCGGTGGCGCCTATCCTCGAGGATCCGCCGGAAGGTGTCGCCCCTATCGGCCCGCGGCGGCCGGGAGGCTGATGCGGTGACTGCGCCCGTAGTCCTGGGCATCGAGACATCCTGCGACGAGACGTCGGCCGCCGTGATGCGGGCGCCACGGGACGTGCTGGGTCATGTCATCCTGTCGCAGGACGTGCATGCCCTGTATGGCGGTGTCGTGCCGGAGATCGCGTCGCGGGAGCACCTCCGTACCATTGATGATGTGGTGGCCGGCGCCCTGCGCGACGCGGCCATGACCCTCGATGATGTGGACGTGGTGGCGGCCACGGCCGGGCCCGGACTCATCGGTGCGCTGCTGGTGGGCGTGACGTACGGCAAGGCACTGGCCTTTGCCCGCGGCCTGCCGTTCGTTGCCGTGCACCACATGGAGGCTCATCTTTTTGCCACGGAACTGGAGCACGCGGCGGCCAGGCCGCCCTTCGTCGCGCTCCTCGTGTCCGGCGGCCACACCATGCTGCTCTGGGTGCCGGAATGGGGCCGGTATGAGCTGCTGGGCCAGACCCGGGACGACGCGGCAGGTGAGGCGTTCGACAAGGTGGCCAAGATCCTGGGCCTGGGGTATCCCGGCGGGGCCGTTATCGAGCGCGTCGCAACGGATGGTGACGCCCGGGCGTTCCGCTTTCCCAGGGGCATGTATACGCGCAACCAGGCACCCGACGACGCCGACTATTACGCATTCTCGTTCAGCGGCCTGAAGACCTCCGTGCTGACGCGGGTCCGGGAACTGGAGGCCGCCGGAGAACTCGAGGCCCGGCGGGCCGACGTCGCCGCGTCGTTCCAGACCGCGGTAGTGGACGTGCTGACGGCGAAGGTGCTGAGGGCCGTGCAGCAGAAGCAATGCGCACGCGTCATCCTGGGCGGCGGGGTGGCTGCCAGCCGGGCATTACGCGCGGCATTGCAGCAGGCGCTGGGTGCGGATGGCGAACTGTACGCACCGTCGCCGCGGCTGGCTACGGACAACGCGGCCATGATCGCGCGAGCGGGCCTGTTCCGCTACCAGCGCGGCGATGTGGCGCCGCTGGACGTCACCGCCCGTGCCGACATGCCGTTTCCGGGACTGAGCTGATGCTGACGATCCTTCATATTTCTGACCTGCACTTCGGCGCGCCGTACGTGCCGCACGTGGGTGAGTCCGTGCTGCGCGCCGCGCGGGAGCTGCCCGCCGACGTCATTGTCGCGTCCGGCGACTTCACGCAGCGCGCGCGCCGGGAGGAGTACGCCGCCGCGCGGGCGTTCCTGGACCGGCTGCCGAACCTGCCGGTGGTGGTCGTCCCGGGCAATCACGACGTGCCGCTGTACCGGGTGTGGGAGCGCATCTTCGCGCCGCATGACCTTTACCGGGAGTACATCTCTGACGAACTGAACACCGTGCACCACCTGGAGAACGCGGTGATTGTTGCACTGGACTCGACGGCACCGCTGCGGGCCATCACGAACGGCCGCATCGGGGCCCGGCAGCTCGAGTTCTGTGCCCGTGCCCTTGAAGGTGTGCCGCCGGAGATGGCGCGGATCGTGGTGACGCATCACCACTTCGCGCCGGCACCGGACTACGAGGGCGGCGAGGTCATGCCGAAGGCGAAGCGCGCCATCGACTGCTTCTCGGACCTGGGCGTGGAGATGGTGCTGGGCGGGCACCTGCACCGGGCCTATATCGGCAACTCGCTGGACGTCTATCCCGGTCGTGACCGGGAGCACGGCCTCATCATCGTGCAGTCGGGCACCACCACCTCCCGCCGGGGCCGCGCGCGGGAGCGGGAGAAGAACACGCTGAACCTGATCCGCGTGGGCGAGGACCGGGTCCGCATCACCCACTACATGTACTTCGACGAGCTGCTGGGCTTTGCGCCGGTGAGCCGGCACCTGTTCCCTCGTCCCGGCCGCCGGTTCATCGCGGAGCGGGACGGCGAGACGGAGGAGGGCATTGCCCTGTCCCGCCCCATCGGTGTGCCGCAGCCGTCGGAACTGGTACCGTCGCTGCGCCCGCTGGAGCGGGACGCATGACGGCCGGCACGCGTCGCGGCGCAGGATCGAGCCGTGGACGCTTGCTCCTGAAGGCAGCGGCGTGCCTTCTGGGTGCCGCGGTCGCGGGTGCGGCGCCCGATGCAGCGCACGGCCAGCGGCTGGCCGGCGACACGGTTGAAGTCCTGTCCGTCGCGTTTGACGGCGCCCGCCAGGTGCCCGTGCCGCTCCTGCGCAGCGCAATCCAGACCACCGCCACTACCTGCATGAGCGCGGCGCTGCAGCCTCTCTGCTGGCTGGGCCTGTCCCGGGACCGGCACTACCTGAACCTGCGGGCGCTGGCCGCGGACGTGTTCCGGCTGCGGGTGTTCTACTACCAGCGCGGTTACCGCGACGCGCGGGTCGAACTGGATACGCTGCGCGAGGCCGGCGGCATGCACGTTCGCTTCCGCATTGCGGAGGGTCGTCCTCTCGTCGTGCGGTCCGTGGCGGTGGACGGGGCGGACATGGATGCGAACCTGGTCCGCAACCTGCCGCTGCGGGTCGGGCAGCCGTTCGGCGTGGTCAGTTTCGAGGCCACGCGGGACTCGCTTGCGGCGCGGCTCGCCGACCGCGGTTTTGCCGGCGCCTACGTCCTGGCAAACTACGACATCCCCGCGGGCGGCGAGTACGCCGTGGATGTGGCGTACTTCCTGGACCCGGGACCACCTGCCCGCTTCGGCGAGATCGAAATCACTGGGCTGAACCGAGTGGCGCGCCCGGTGGTGGAACGGATGCTCACGTTCCGGGAGGGCGACCTGTACAGCCGCCAGGCGCTGCTGCGCAGCCAGCGCAACCTGTTCGGCCTCGAGGTGTTCCGTCACGCCGAAATCACGCCGCTGCCCACATCGGAAGCCGACACGGTCCTGCCCATCCGTATCCAGGTCAATGAGGGGGACCTGCATCGCATCAGGCTGGGTGCTGGCGTGAGCACGTCCGACTACTTCAATACCGAAGGCCGCTGGACCAGCCGCAACTTCCTCGGCGGCGGCCGGCGGATGGAGTTGCGGGGTCGCGTAACCAACCTGGCGGCGGAACCGCTGCGGCAGGTGACGCCGCCCTTCGAGGCGTGCACTGACATCTATTGCGATGTCGCCGGGTCGCTGGCCCTGGACTTCGCCCAGCCGTGGTTCTTCGGGCCGGCGAACACGCTGGGCTCGGGCCTGTTCCTCGAACGCTATTCGCTGCCCGGCGTCTACGTGCGCACGTCCGGCGGCGCCTACGCATCGCTGGGCCGCACTGTCACGCGCAGCGGCGTGCTGAGTGGCCAGTACCGGCTCGAACGGACCCGGCTCGAGTCGGACGGGGACCTCATCTTCTGCGTCAACTTCGTGGCGTGCGAGGAGCACGAGATTGACCAGCTGCGCCAGGCCCACCTGCTGGCGCCGGTGGGCCTGTCCTTCGTCATGGACCGGGCAAACAGCATCTTCGCGCCGACGCGCGGCTACGCCCTGCGCGTAGAGGCCGAGCATGCCAGCGGCGCCACTGGTTCCGACTTTTCCTACACCCGTGTGGCAGGTGAGGCGTCCGCCTACCACGAGCCGTTCCGCGGCATTGTCGTCGCCTCGCGGCTTCGCCCCGGCGTCGCCTGGGTCCGGGCAGGGAACGGCGCGGGTCCGGGGCTGCACCCGCAGAAACGGTTCTTCGCCGGCGGCCCCAACAGCGTGCGAGGGTTCGCCCAGTACCGGCTGGGGCCGAAGCTGCTCACCGTCAACGCGGCGGGCACCCTGGCGTACCCTGACGGCAATCCGGATCGGCCCGGGGCCGGCTGCTCAGCACAGGACATCAACAGCGGGCGGTGTGACCTGAGGGAGTTCGTGCTCGCCCATCCCGGCGAGCTGACGGTCCAGCCAGTGGGTGGCAGTGTGGCACTGGAGGGCAACCTCGAGGTGCGCTTCCCCGTCTGGGCAAACACTGTGCGCGGCGCCATGTTTCTGGACTTCGGCCAGGCATGGCGTGGGCGAAACGACGTGAAGCTCACGGACATCAGCTTCACGCCCGGTGGTGGCATACGCTACTTCAGCCCGGTGGGTCCCATTCGCATCGATGTCGGTTATAATCCCGGCGGAGCGGAACGGCTGGCCGTGATGACGACGGAGGTATGCAACGCCCGCGTCAGTCCGTGTGGCGACATCGAGCCCGGCGTGCATTACGAGCCCGGCGACCTGGCAAACCGGCGTAACCTGCGGGCGCTGCCGCCTGTCGTCTGGCAGCCCTACGACTCATTCGTGGACCGGCTCCAGTTTCACTTCTCAATCGGACAGGCGTTCTGACGTGAACCGATCCGCCCGACTCGCCGGCTACATCGCCCTCGGCATTGCCGGCGGCATGCTCGTGGCAACGCTCGTCATCATGTTGCTTACGCGCTCCGACTGGGGCATGGAGCGCGCCCGTCGCTTTGCGGTGAGCTGGCTGGAGGATCGCGTCGAGGGTGAGCTGACCATCGGGCGGGTCACCGGGCCAGGCCTGCTCGGTGGCGTGGTCATCCACGACTTCGGCATCGTTGATCCCCGCGGCCGACCGTTCCTGAGCAGCGACAGCATGGAGCTGGCCTATGACTGGCGCTCCCTGCTGGCGGGCCGGATCGTGCTGAACCGCGTGGTGCTGCACCGGCCGAGCATCTTCATCGAGCGGCTGCCCGGCGACACGCTGTGGAACTTCGAGCACATCTTCGGCGCGCCGGAACCTGGCGCGCCGGAGCAGCAGCGGAACCTGATCCTGTTCGATGACGCGCGCGTGGCGAACGGGCTGGTGGTGCTGCGCATGCCGTGGGAGCCGGACGGCCCGGTGGAGCCCGGGGACACGGCGCGGCTGGTGCTGGAGCCGGCGCCCGGTGGCATGGTCCGCACGATGCGCTTCGAGGACGTGAATGCGCGCCTGAACCGCGTCATCTGGGAATCCCCCATCGAACGCGGTCGGCTCTTCGACATCCAGTCACTCCAGGCCCGTGGCTACGTCTGGCGGGAGCCGATGGTCATCCGGGACGCCCGGGGCACTGTCACCGCGCGGGACTCGGTGATTGCGTTCGACCTGCCGGAGCTCGTCATGCCCGGCAGCGAGGCCGGTCTCCTCGGCCGGATCGTGATGCGCACCGGCTCCAACGACATTGACATGCGCGTGGATGCCCGCCGCGTCGTGTTCCGGGACATGCTGTGGCTCTATCCGAACCTGCCTGACGACGGCGGCGGCAGCTTCACGCTGCGGGTGCAGAGCCAGCCTGACGGCATCCTCTGGCTCGCGGAGAATGCGCAGTTGCGCGCACCGGGCACCAACGTTGCCGGCAGCGTGGGCATCGTGACGGGCGACTCGCTGTACTTCACGCAGGTGGACCTGCGCGCGTCGCCGCTGGACGTACAGACGCTGGAGCAGATCCTGCCCGGCGGGCTGCCGGTGGACGGCCTGCTAGTCGGCACCATCGAGGTGCGCGGGCCGCTCTCGGCGCTGGAGACGCATGGCGACCTCCGCCTGGCCGGCCGGGGGGGTGGCTCGTCGGCCGTGGCGTGGGACGGTGTGCTGGACGTGCGCAACCTGCAGGACCCGCGGGCGCTGTCGCTGCGCGCGGACGTGAAGCATCTCGAACTTGCCCTGCTGCATGCGCTGAACCCGTCCATCGCGACGGGCAGCGTGCGGGGCACGGTGGAGGGCTCCGGCCGGTTGACGGCACTGAGATTTGCGGGACAACTGGAACACACGGCCAGGGGCGGTGCCCAATCCAGATTCGACGGCCGCGGCACGGTGCAGGGAGCCGGCCGCGGCCGCCGTTTCGACCTCACCCTGCTAGCGACATCCGCGACAATTCAGGACCTGGCGACGATGGTGCCGGCGCTCGAAGGCATGGCCGGCGAGCTGCAGGGTCCTGTGCATCTGTTCGGCACCGCCGACGAGTTCGAGTTCGACGCCGCACTCGCCACGCCCGGCGGCGACCTGGACGTGCGCGCGCAGGTGACGCGCAGCGCGCCCGGCTCCCGGGTTCGGGCGACCATCCGCACCTCTGAGTTCCGGCTGCACGCGCTGCAACCAGCGTTTCCCGAAGGTGCGGCCGCCGGTGTGTTCGAGGTGGACGTGGACGGCACTGGCCTCGACGACTTCGCTGGTACGGTGCAGATGCAACTCGACTCCGCCCGCTTCGGTGCGCTGCCCATCGGCCGCGTCACCGCCGGTGGCCGGCTGGCGGACGGGGTGCTTACCGTAGACAGCGCCTCCGTGCTGACTGTGGCGGGCATCGGCCGCGTTCACGGCAGCATCGGCCTCGTCGCCGGCCGCAGCGGCCAGCTGGAGGCCGGGTTCCTCAGTGAATCGCTGACGACGCTGGAGGAGCACCTCATGGGCGCGCGGGCGGCTGACGACGAGCCGCGCCTCGCGGGCCGGCTGGACGCCCTGGTTGCCGTCACCGGCTGGCTGGGATCACTGGATGTTGATGGTCACGTGCGGGGCGAGTCACTGGTGTTCCGCGGCTCGACCGCCTCGCGCATGCAGGCGGCCGTATCGGGAACGTTCGGCGACGACGTCGGCGGCCTGCGTGTCGCGGTGACGGCCGACTCCGTCGTCGCATTCTCGCACCCGCTGCAGCAGGCGCGGCTGGAGTTGCTGCACACGCAGGATTCCATGGCCGTGACAGTACAGGGGTCAGCGGCAGGCGAGGAGAAGCTGCACGTCAGGGCAACGCTGGCGGGTGACGGCGAAGCGGGCGGTGTGCTGCGCCTGCTCGAGCTGCACCTCGGCGGGAGCGCGCCATGGCGACTGGCGGCACCGGCGGACGTGCTGCTGGACCACGGCGTGGCTCACGTCGAGAACGTGCAACTGGTCCGGGCCGAGGGCGGCCGGGCCGTGGCCGCTGGCCGGCTGGCGTGGGCGGAGGCCGGCGCCGACGTCGCCAGCCCCATTGACTTCGGGGTCACGCTCACCGGCATGCCGTTCACCGAATTGCTCCGCTTCGCGCGGTCCAGGGAGGAGGGCGCCGGCGAGGTGGAGGCACGCCTGCGCGTGACCGGCCGCGCGCTGGATCCCATCGTCGAGGGCGAGCTCGCGGCACGTGACATCGTGTACGGCGACGTGCACATGGATCGGGCGTACGCGGAACTGAGCTACGCCGGGCTGGGCATAGACCTGCATGCGGAGGCGCAGCACGATGGTCGCAGCATCCTCACGGCCGGCGGCCGGATCCCGTACGACCTGCGGCTGGCGGCGGTGCAGGAGCGGCGCCGCGACGAGCCGCTGCGGCTGACCATCACTGCCGACAGCCTGCCGCCGGCGCTGCCGCTGGGCATGCTCGACGGCTTCAGTAACGCCGCTGGCCGGATCGACGGCACGGTCTCGGTGGCGGGGACGACGCTGGAGCCGACACTCAGCGGCTCGTTCACGCTGCGCAACGGTACGGCCGACTGGGACGTGACCGGCGTGCGGTACGGCGACGTGAACGGCGAGTTCGTGCTGGAGAACGAACGGCTGCTGCGCATTGACGTGCGGGCACAGGCAGCGGACCCGCGGGCCCGGCCCGGCCGGACACTCACGGGCGCGCCCACCGGCGGCGCGGGTGCCGTCACGGGCACACTGGAGTTCGTGACGCTCACCGATCCCGCCTTCGACCTGCGCATGAGCGCGAGCCGCGCCTATGCCGCGCGCCGGCGCGACGTCGAGGCGTCCGTCACCGGGGATGTCCACCTGGGCGGGCGATACAGCCGCCCCGAGGTCAGCGGCTCCCTGCGCGTGGAGCACGGCACGCTCAACGTGGACGAGCTGTACCGGCAGTACCTCATCGTCGGCCTCGAACTGGACGACCCCGGCCTGCTCATGCTGGTGGACACGTCTCTCGTCGCCGTGCGGCCGCTGCTGGCTGCGTCCACGAACCCGTTCCTGCGCAACCTCCAGATCCGGAACCTGCAGGTGGCCGTGGGCAACGAATCCTGGATCCGTAGCCAGGACATGGACGTGGAGGTCACCGGCAACCTGAACATCAGCTTCGATCGGCGGGACGAGGACCTGCGCATGCTGGGCTCACTGAATGTCGAGCGCGGCACCTACACACTCTACTACCCGCCGCTCCAGTCGCGCCGGTTCCAGGTGCGGGAGGGCACCATCGTGTTCCCCGGCACGCCGGGCATCGACCCGAACATGACCATCACCGCGGCCTACCGGGCTCGCGCCAACAACGAGCCGCTGGACATCCTTGCCGTCGTGTCCGGCACACTCCAGAACCCGCGTGTGCGGCTGGCCAGCGACGCGCAGCCGCCCATCAGCGAGTCCGACCTGGCGTCCTACCTCTTCTTCGGCGTGCCCACGTGGGAGGTGGCTAATACCGGCGTCGGCGGCGCCGACGTCCGTGCCGTAGCCGGACTCGGTGTCCGCGCCATCGGCCCGTCCGTGCTGGGATATGCGTCCAGCGGGCTCCAGACCCTCGTCCAGAACGCCGGCCTGCTGGACTACGTCAGCCTCACCGCCGCTGAGGCCTCCGCCGCTGATCGCGCTGCCCCCGGCCTCACCAGCTTCCTGGCCGGCACCCAACTCGAGATCGGCCGCTACCTGGGCCCCGACCTCTTCGTTGGCTACAGCCAGCGCCTTGGCGCTACCACGTATGACCCCGCCATGCGGCTGGAGTGGCGCTTCCGCCCCGAGTATTCCCTTGAGATGTTCGCGGAGGATCGCTTTGCCCGCCTGCCCGGGTTCGGGCTCCGCTCCGAGCCCGGGCTCCGGAAGGTTTACGGCTTTTCGCTTTTTCGCGAGTGGGGGTTCTAGGTCTGGAGGCCGCGCGCCTGGCGGCGCGCTGAGGCCGCCAGTCCATGCGGACAGGCCAGGGCCGCGGGCCCTGCCAAGGCCGCGTGGCACTGGGCTCACCCTAAGGGGACCCGTCGAAAGGTCGCCACCCTCAGCGGGCACCGCCCGCGGTCCTGGCCTGCCCCCAGGCAGGCGGCCCCCACACACTGGACCAGACTGTGCCACTGCGGGTATAATGGCGCAGCAAATCAACGACTGCGGAGGTGCAGAAAAGATGGAGCGAGTCAAGGTCTTCATGCTGATGGCCGGCCTCACGGCATTGATGGTGGTGCTGGGCGGCGTGCTGCTGGGCGGTACCGAAGGCATGATGCTGTTCTTCGTGATCGCGGCGCTGATGAATTTTGGCATGTACTGGTTCAGCGACAAGATGGTGCTGAAGATGTACAAGGCGAAGATCATCGGGCCGGAAGACGCGCCGGAGCTGTATGAGATGGTGGATCGGCTGCGGCAGCGGGCGGACCTGCCCATGCCGGTGGTGGCGATTGCGCCGTCGCAGCAGCCGAACGCGTTTGCCACGGGCCGCAACCACAAGCACGCGGTGGTGTGCTGCACGGCAGGTCTGCTGAAGCTGGTGAACAAGCAGGAGCTGGAGGGCGTCATCGCCCATGAGCTGGCGCACATCAAGCACCGGCACATGCTGGTGGGTACGGTGGCGGCGACGGTCGCCGGTGCCATTGCCATGGTGGCCAACATCGTGAAGTTCGGCGCCATCTTCGGCGGCCGCAGCAATGAGGGCGGCAACCCCATCGCCATGCTGGCGGTGGCCATCGTCGCGCCCATTGCGGCAATGATCATCCAGTTCGCCATCAGCCGGACCAACGAGTTCCAGGCGGACGCGACGGCGGCGCGGATCACGGGCCGGCCGCAGGACCTGTCCAGCGCGCTGATGCGGCTGGAGTCGTACGCCAAGCAGATCCCCATGCAGGTGAACCCGGCGGCGGCACAGCTCGCCATCGTGAACCCGCTGCGCGGACCCGGCGCGGCGCGGCTGTTCAGCACGCACCCGGCCACGGAGGACCGGGTGGCACGGCTGCGGGAGATGGAGCAGGACCCGTCGTTCCAGGCACGGTAAACTCCTGCGCATGCCCGACATCCCACGTACGGCCGGCCCCTATGCCGGCCGTACGCTTATCCTGCTGAACCCGCAGGCAGGCCAGCAGGACCCGGCACGCCTGCGGCGGCGAATAGGCGGCGCGTTCGCTGAGCACAACACCCCGTTCGACCTGGTCACCACCGAGTACGCAGGCCATGCGTCGGAGCTGGCGCGGGAGGCCGTTGCCCTGGACTATCGCGCCGTGGCCGTGTGCGGCGGCGACGGCACGCTGGCCGAGGTGGCCACCGGCCTGGCGGGCTCGGACGTACCGCTGGCCATCCTGCCCCGTGGCACCGGCAACCAGGTGGCGCAGAACCTGGGTGTCCCGCTGGCGCTGCGGAAGGCCATCGACGTCGCCATCCACGGCACACCCGTGAGCATCGACCTGGGCCGCATCGGTGACCGCGCGTTCATGCTGGTGGCCGGTGCGGGTTTTGACGCCGCCGTCATGCGCAGCGCCACTCGGGAGCTGAAGGAGCGCTGGGGCTTCGGCGCGTACGTCTACGCGGCGGTCAAGGAGGCGCTCAGCGCCGCGCCGCGCCGCTTCCGCATCACCGCAGACGGCCGGGACATCGAGGTGGACGCCGTGTCCGTCATGGTCGCCAACGTCGGCGAACTCTTCGCCCGCTGGCTGCCGCTGCGGCTGCCGCTGGCGGAGCGGCCCACCGGCGCGTGGAATGACGGGCTGCTGGACGTGGTCATTGTCGCCCCGCGCAACCCGCAGGACATGGCGGCGCTCCTCTGGCAGGCCGCCCAGCGCCGGCTCCACGGCAGCGACCGCTTCGTCCACTTCCAGGCCCGCGCCATCACCATCGACGCGGACCCCGCCATCGCCGTCCAGATCGATGGCGATCCCGCCGGCGAGACGCCCATCTCCATGGCCGTCATGAAGGACGCCCTGCGCGTCATCGTCCCGACGCCGCGAACGTTGTGAGCGACGTCGTCCGCATCCAGCACCTGCGTTCCGACGACGGCGTCTCCCTCGCCCTGCACCGCGTCGGACCCGCCGACGGCATCCCCGTCATCCTCGCACCCGGCACGTTCTCCAACTGGAGCTTCTGGCTGGGGACTCGCAGCACCGGCTTCGCCCGGCTGCTGGCCAGCCACGGCTTCGAGGCGTGCGTCCTCGATTTCCGCGGCCACGGCGCGTCCCAGCGGCAGGCGCCCGGCCAGCGCTGGACCTTCGACGACTGGGGCCGCCACGATGTGCCCGCCGCCGTCCGCACGCTCCTCGACGAAAGCCGGCGGCCGCTGCTGGTGGGCCACTCCGCCGGCGGCGCGTCCATCCTCGCCGCCCTCGCCGCGGAGCCGGACGTGCGCGACGGTGTGACCGCCGCCATCGTCGCGGCGACACCCCTGCCGTGGCTGCAGCACTGGCGGAAGACCGCCGCGTGGGCCATGCGCTTCGCGTCCCGGCACATGAACGCGTTCCCCGCGCGGCTGCTCGGCCTCGGCCCAGAGGACGAACTGCCCGGCGTCATGGAGCAGTGGATGGACTGGAACATCCAGGGCCGCTGGACAGGCGACGACGGCACCGACTACGCCGTCGCGTTTCAGTCGTTAATGACGCCGCTGCTGTTCCTGGCCGGCTCCGGCGACCACCGCTTCGCACCGCCCCACGCCGTCCGCGGCCTGCACGACCTGGTGGGTTCACCGGACCGGCTGCTCCTCCTGGCGGGCACCGACACCGGCTTCAGCCGGGACTACAACCACGTGGACCTCATCGTCAGCAGGGACGCGCGCAGGGAGATCTGGCCGGTCATGCTGGACTGGCTGCGTGTCCGCGTGGGCTAGCGTAGCTTACACGGCCAGCCTCCACGCGCGCCAATCCACTTCATATGCCTCGTTGCAGACAGGCCTATGGTTTGCGGAGCGAGCGATTGCCAAGAGCGGCGGCGTGAGTGAAAGGATCGCGAGGAGGATCCAATGCGAATGACTATCGGGTTTGTCGTCGGGATTGCAGTGGTATTTGCCTTTGCTGGCGTTCCGGCTAGCGCTTCCGCACAGCGCTGCGAAGAATGCGACACCAACTGGTGGGATGGAACGCAGTGGCACTGGTTCAGCGGCGCCGGCGTATGCGGGGGATTCGCCGCAGCAACATCATTTCCGACATGCGCTGCGTGCGGCGGCACCTCAGACTGCCATACAGAGCCGGACACGGGCCCTTGCCACGTGGCCTGTGACCCGGCCGAGACATTCGCGTCTCAAGAGGGAACCTTAAAGGGTCTGCTGACGGCGGTCCGGCAAAAGCATGGCGAAGCCGGGAACCCGTTCCATCTGTTACTGGCCGAATTACGCCACAACCCAAATATGAGCTACAGTCCAGCACGCGCCACCATCCGTGTCACGGATTGCATCGGTAATCCCATTGCGGAGTTCAGGCTGTCCCGCTTGAGCAATCTTCGTCTCAGGTTAGCACTCTCCTAGCCGATACAGCGATTCGCGGCAATAGGTCCGGGGGGCGGTCCCGTCCGACACGCTTTGGAGGTGTTGTATGAAGCCAGGATTTCTCCTTAATGCCGTTGTGCTTGGGACGCTGGGCCTGGCCGCTTGCGGGGCCATCGATGCGGATCGCCAGGACGCCGCTTTCGCAGATCATGCCGACGTGCGCATCGTGACCACACCTGAGACTATCCTCGACCAGATCCCGGTCGTAACTCTCGACGCCCCTCCTTCGCTTATCGTGGGCAGCGCCCTCGGTAGTGACGAACAGTTGCTGCACCGTATTGCCGGCGTCGCGAGGTTGCCTAATGGGCATATTGTCGTGGCCAACGGCGGCAATACCGACGTTCGTTGGTACGACAGTTCAGGGCGATTCGTGAGATCGGCTGGAAGATTCGGATCCGGGCCGGGCGAGTTCGCGAGCTTCATGCTGACGTTACAGACCCTGGATCCGGACACACTCATCATTCATGACATGGTGGCCGGTCGAATGACCTACTTCGCGTTCGACGGCGAACTCCTGGGTACCCGGAGTCTGCCGGACAGGCTTTCCGGCTTCGTTGGACTCGTGGCAGGCAACCGTGCTGTCGTCGCGGCCCCTGAGACTGAGACCCGTACCGTACCCTCGCTTGGAACAGTGCACCGTCCTTTTTTCGTCAGGACGATTGA
The DNA here is from genome assembly GCA_035461245.1 of Longimicrobiales bacterium. Lineage (GTDB taxonomy): Bacteria > Gemmatimonadota > Gemmatimonadetes > Longimicrobiales > RSA9 > SH-MAG3. Next base: position 24,527 of record DATHVP010000034.1, read on the forward strand.
TCTGGATACCGGTGCGCCTGATACTATCGTCGAACTGGAGGCCGCGCCTGAACTGTGGCACCAGCGCGGGGAGCGGATCATCATCTCGCGAGTCCCCTTCACCGTGTATCCCGCCGTTGCGGCGGGAGAATCACGGATTGCAATCGTCGATGGACGCAGTTACGAGGTCCGCCTCTACGATGGAGACGGCCACCTCAGCGCCATCCATCGGCTCGGACTTGATCCGTCCCCGGTAAGGCCCGGCGAGTATCGCGAGGCTGTGGAGGCAGAAATCAACGCAGGGCCAGAGGCCGATCATGCTGATCTTGCCAGACTTTTCCGATCTGCTCCGATGCCGCAGACCGTCCCTACATTCGATGCGGTCATGCTGGACGCTCGCGGCTCGGTATGGGCGGGTCACTACCCTGCGCCTCGCGACACGTTTAAGACGTGGACCGTGTTTGACTCTTCTGGGGACGCCATCTTCAGAGTCCGGACGCCCATCGGCCTGCGCCTGCGGCATGTAACCGACGATCTTCTGCTGGGAACCTATATCGACGATTCCGGCGTGGAGTATGTACACGGATACAAGTTGGACTTGCCGGTCATCGGTGGCGTATCAGCCGGCAGTCCACCATAAACGTGCCCGCCGCCGTCCGCACGCTTCTCGACGAGGGACGCCGACCGCTGCTGGTGGGCCACTCCGCCGGCGGCGCGTCCATCCTCGCCGCCCTCGCCGCGGAGCCGGACGTGCGCGACGGTGTGACCGCCGCCATCGTCGCGGCGACACCCCTGCCGTGGCTCCAGCACTGGCGGAAGACGGCAGCATGGGCCATGCGTTTCGCGTCCCGGCACATGAACGCGTTCCCCGCGAGGCTGCTCGGCCTCGGGCCCGAGGACGAACTGCCGGGCGTCATGGAGCAGTGGATGGACTGGAACATCCGCGGCCGCTGGGTGGGCGACGACGGCAACCGACTACGCCGTCGCGTTCCGCTCGCTCCGGACCCCGCTCCTGTTCCTGGCCGGCGCCGGCGACCACCGCTTCGCACCGCCCCACGCCGTCCGCGGCCTGCATGACCTGGTAGGCTCACCGGACCGGCTGTTCCTCCTGGCGGGCACCGACACCGGCTTCAGCCGGGACTACGACCACGTGGACCTCATCGTCAGCCGGGACGCGCGCAGGGAGATCTGGCCGGTCATGCTGGACTGGCTGCGTGGCCGGGCACGATGAGCGGCGGGAGCTAAGTGTTGCTGCGCGTTGGTTCGGGCGCAATAATGCTGTCCACCTGGATCGGGCAGCGCATGTTCCCGTCGTACTATGAGTTGAACCCGCTTACCAGAAAGTGCTCGGTGTTATGAGGTGCATATCCGCGGGATTGGCCGCCGGCTGCGTGGCGTTGATGGCCGCGTGCGCGGACCGGGACAATGTCCCTGACGGTCAGTCACCCGGCTCGGAGCAGGCGGGGCCGGGATGGTCGGACGTCGTGCTGGCCGCGCTGCCTCACGTAGCGGAGGAGTTCACCGAACCGGTCCGCGTGGATCCCGCCATATACTTTCGGTACACGCCCGGTCCGCAGGATCCGCCGCCGGACGAGCTGGAGCGCCGGGTCACTTTGCTGGAGGAAATCCAGGTCGACCGCGGCGATTACGAATGGGAGTCTAATTGCAGGGACGCGTTGTCGACGCCGCCTGGATCATCGCCCCATCCCAAGCCGGGCGAGTGTGACATTGATGAGGGGGCAGTGGTCATTTTTGGTGAGCCTGCCTTGCGCGAGGGGACCTGGACCGTAGAGGCCGTGGCGTCCAACTGGAGATGGGATCGGACCATCCACATCGACTTCCACGAGGTCGGGGGAGTGTGGACCATCACGAATTTTTCGTTGGGCGACAGGCTTCGCTGGTAGGCCGCAATGGGCCGGCGGGATGCGATACGTCCGGCCACCCCCAACCTCTTCGAGACAGGTTGGACCGGGCGTGTAATGGGCCCGGGCAGGATGAGAGGCATGGAGTGGGCTAACCACACGCCCTTGGAGCTGTCGCATGATCACAGGATATCGCCGTAATGCCCTGGTCTTTGGGACGATGGTGGCAGCCGCCTGCGGAGCCACCGATGCGGATCCCCCGGACGCCGCTGTGACAGTTCATCGTTCAAGACGTGGACGGTGTTCGACGCTTCAGGGGACGCAACCTTCAGAGTCCGGACGCCAATCGGCCTGCGCTTGCGCCACGTGACTGACGATTTTCTGCTCGGAACCTACACCGACCATTCAGGCGTGGAGTACGTACACGGATACAAGTTGGACCTGCCGGTCAACACGCCAGGCATGCCGCAATGGACCGCCGCCCCACGAACGCACCGGGCAGTTCAGCGCCATAGCCACGTCCCGCTGGCGCTGATCCAGCGTATAGAACGGCAGGTCCGCAGGGTCTTCGGCCACGAACAGCGCCGTCGCCAGGCGCCAGGCGGTCCGCGCCACGCACGTACCCCGCCGAGAAAACCCGGTCCAGCTCGCGGCTGAGTGGTCGCTTGGGCAGCACCATCCGCCGGCCGCCTTGACCGGCTCCGCAGGTCCGGCCACATTTCGCCGTCTGGGTCGGAACCGGCCAGGCGCAATACGCCGGCAGGTCACGCCTGCCTGCAGCCATCAGCGAGAACGAGCAAGGAGACCGGCCACATGCCGATGCCCGCTACACAGATCCGTCGTGGCGCCGTAATCCTCTTCAACGGTGACCCTCACCGCGTCATCGAGTTCCACCACCACACGCCGGGCAACCTGCGGGCGATGGTGCAGACGAAGATGAAGAACCTGAAGACGGGTGGCACCATTGAGCACCGCTTCCGGGCCGCCGATACGGTGGAGAAGGCGCAGATGTCCACGCATGAGCTTCAGTACATGTACAAGGACGCGCACCACTACCACTTCATGAACAACGAGACGTTCGAGATGCTCATGCTCGACGATGAGGCGCTGGGCGACAACGGCCAGTGGCTCACGGAGAACATGGTCGTCGTCGCGGAGTTCTATGAGGGCAACCCCATCAGCGTGGACCTGCCGTCGTCCATGGTGCTGGAGGTGGTGGAAACGGAGCCCACCATGGCCGGCGCCACCAAGACGGCCATGACCAAGCCCGCGAAGCTGTCCAACGGCGTGACGGTGCAGGTCCCGGCCTTCGTGAACCAGGGCGAGATGATCCGGGTGGACCCGAAGGAAGGCAAGTACATGGAGCGGGCGAAGTAGCCACCTGGAGTGGCGTAAGCAATTGTGGGGGCGGCTCCTGTGGGGTCGCCCCCGTTCTGTTAACGTTTTGTAATTCACCCCCCGCCGGACCGCCTGTTACGATTCGATATCTCCCCCGAACGAGATGGCGAGCAGGCGGCAGAATGGAAACAGTACAGCGTCCCACAGGGGACCACGGAATATGGTGGCCAGCGGTGCCGCCCTCGGTGGCGCAGGCAGGTGCGTCTCTGGACGGGCAGTTCCGGTGGGCGGCGGGGCTGGTCTGCGCCCTCACGCTGGCCGCGGCATTCGCCGGCGACTTCATGACCGGGCCGGACCTGACCTGGTCCATTTTCTACGTGGCGCCGGTGGCGCTGGCCGCGTGGCTCCTGGGCCGGGGCGCGACGGCGGTCACGGTGTTCGTCGGGTTCGCCCTCATGCTGCTGGCGGATTTCCTGGGGGGCGGCGCCGCCAGGCCGGCGCCGGCCATCTTCTGGAACGCCGCGGTGGGGGGCGCCTTCCTCATGGTCATGGCGCGCATGCTGCGCCTGCTCCGGCACGCCCTCGTTCAGGAGCGAGAGCTGGCGCGCACCGACTGGCTGACGGGCCTGCCGAACGCCCGCGCGTTCCTGGAGATGACAACCCATGAGATTGCCCGCTCCCGGCGTACCGACACGCCGCTGACGCTGGCCTACATGGACCTGGACGGCTTCAAGGCACTGAACGACAGTCAGGGCCACGCCGCGGGTGACGCCATTCTTCAGCAGGTGGCGGCGCTGCTGCGGCACGGGTTGCGGGATGTGGACGTCGTCGCCCGGCTGGGCGGTGACGAGTTCGCGCTGCTGCTGCCGGACACGTCGGCGGAGGATGCGACGCTGGTGCTGGACCGGGTCCATGCGACTATTGGCACCGCCACGGGCCTGGTGTCGGCGCCCATCCGCATCAGTACCGGCGCGGTTACGGTCCGGGGTGCTGCTGACGCCGATGACCTGATCCGGCAGGCGGACGCGGCCATGTACGAGGCCAAGCGGCAGGGCGGCAACCAGGTGCGGGTCATGGACATGGCCGGCTGAAGCCCGGCCGTCCCCGGGAGGGTGGACCAAGCTCCGGCGGGAGGTGTACTCTTCCCGGCAGAGTTCCAGTACCCCCACCAGACCAGGCTTATGGAAGAACGGCTGGTTGTCCGCGGCGCCCGCGAGCACAACCTGAAGAATATCGACGTCGAGATCCCCCGCGACCGTCTCGTGGTCATCACCGGCCTCTCCGGCTCGGGCAAGTCGTCGCTGGCATTCGACACGGTCTATGCCGAGGGCCAGCGCCGCTACGTTGAGTCCCTGTCCGCCTATGCCCGCCAGTTCCTGGGCATCATGGAGAAGCCGGACGTGGACGTCATCGAGGGGCTGTCGCCGGCCATCTCCATTGAACAGAAGACCACGGGCCGGAACCCGCGCTCGACGGTGGGCACCGTCACCGAGATCTACGACTACCTGCGCCTGCTCTGGGCCCGGGTGGGCGTGCCGCACTGCACCGAGTGCAGCCGGCCGGTGCGGCGCCAGTCGGCCACCCAGATCGTGGACCGGATCGTGGAACTGGGCGAGGGCACGCGCATCGAGGTGCTGGCGCCGCTGGTGCGCGGCCGGAAGGGCGAGTTCCGGGACCTGTTCGAGGACGCCCGCAAGAAGGGCTTCGTCCGCGTGCGCGTGGACGGCGAGCTCCACGAACTGGACACACCGCCAAAGCTGAATCGCTACGAGAACCATGATATCGCCGTCGTCGTGGACCGGCTGGTCGTGCGGGCC
>DATHVP010000035.1:0-26612 GCA_035461245.1 Longimicrobiales bacterium
CTGAACAAGCGTTTTCCCCGCCCGCGCAGCCACCACCCCGCCCCGGCCGCTACTCCGTCACTGCGATGATGACCTTGCCCGTCGTACGCCGGCCCTCCAGCCCCCGGAATCGTAGACGACGTTCACGCCCCGTCCGCTGGCGATGCGTCGCACCTCGTCGGCAAGATCGTGTTCGGTGTAGTTGATGACGTCGTTGGGATACTGGCCCGACACCAGGACGCCCGGCATGGTCCCGCGCCCGCGCTGCGCCGCGGAGGCCAGGCGTCACCCGCCCGAGTAGACGACCGCTGCAACAACCCGACCGACGAGTTCGAGTCCCAGCGGTGCCGTGTTCTCGACGATATCCTGGTGCGTATGCCAGTACGAGTTGGCGGGGCCGTAGTCGAAGTCGATGATGTTGATGGTGCGGATGCCGGCGTTGTTGAGGGGGATGTGGTCGTCGGTGACGTACATGCCCACGCGTCGCGGGAAGTACGCACCCAGCCCCAGTTGCTCGGCCACGCCCCAGACCCGCTCCACGACTTCCGGCGCCAGTTGCGACGAGTTGCCCTCCACGGGAAACATGGGCTCGCGGTCGGCCACCATGTCGAGGAGGACGCCGTAGAGCGGGCGGTACCCCGGCGGCCGGTTCGCGGCGAAGTGCTTGGCCCCCAGGTACATGTCCGCCTCCCCCGGCCCATAGTCCTCGCCGTCGGTGAGCAGGATGTCCACGCCCATGGGCGGGGGGTTGCGTGCCAGCACGTCCGCCAGGTGCAGCAGCACCGCCACGCCGCTGGCGCCGTCGTTCGCGCCATCGATGGGCTCGTCCGCCCGGTCCTGATCCATGTCGGCAGTGGGCCGCGTGTCCCAGTGGGCGATGAGCAGGATGCGGTCGGGATGATCCGGCCGGAACTGCGCGAACACGTTGGCCATGGTCAGCACGTTGCCGTTCCGGGCCCGGTGCGTGAACGGCTGCAGCGCGACGGTGTCCGCCCTCGATTCCAGCCACGCCTCCATCCACTGGAGCTGCGCCGCGTGCCCGGGCGTGCCCGACACCCGCGGCCCGAACGCAACCTGCCGCCGCAGCAGGTCGAAGGCCGCGTCGCCATCGAACCGGGGGATACGGCTCGTGTCCACCACGATGCCGCCGGTCCGCTGCGCACCGCTCCCCGAGTCTGCACAGGCGCCCGTCACCACCGCCGCAGCACAACCCAGGACCACGGCCCGCATCGGCAAACTCGTGCTGAAACCTCGCATAGCCCGCTCCTTACAATGCCCCGCTCATACCCGGCCGACCGACCCATGATGGGCCCGCCAGGCAATTGCCGCCAGCGCCGGGCCGGCGGCGGCGCTGCAGGAACCTGCGGGCAAACGGAACGAGAGCGGGGTCTGCGGTGTCGCATCACTGGCCCGATGCATCACTCGCGGGGCAGGCCACCGGCTTGTCGGGACGGGATACACGGAATATGGTAATGACTTACGCCACTACACTCAGTCGCGACGCATGCGCATCCTGACCCGCTACCTGCTCCGGGCCCACATCGGACCGTTCCTCTTCGCGCTGTTCGCGCTGACGGGGATCCTGTTCGTGAATACCGTGGCGCGCCGGTACCAGGACCTGGCGGGCAAGGGCCTGCCGCTGTCCGTCGTGCTCGAGGTGTTCTACCTCTCGCTGCCCCACATCCTGGCGCTGACGCTGCCCATGGCCGTACTGGTGGCGGCGCTCTATGCCTTCGCGCAGATGTCCGCCGACAACGAGATCACCGCCCTCAAGGCCAGCGGCGTCAGCCTGTTCCGGCTCATCATGCCGCTGGTCTTCGTGGCGGTACTGTTCACCGGCTTCATGCTCTGGTTCAATGACAGTGTGCTGCCGGACACGAATCACCGGCTGAAGAACCTGGTGGCGGACGTGAGCGCCAAGACGCCGACACTGCAGCTCACGGAGCAGGTGATCAACCCCATCCGGACCAATGATTTCCGGACCCGGTACTGGCTGCGCGCCGGCCGCATCGATGACGAGACGCAGCGTCTGTACGACGTCGTCATCTACGACATGAGCAACGCCCGGAAATCCCGCACCATCTATGCGGACAGCGGCGCCATGTACCTGAACCCGGCGCAGACCGACATGCGCCTGACGCTGTTTGACGGCGTGGTGCACGAGGTGGACGAGTTCGAGCAGGAGGCGCTGCAGCGCGTGTTCTTTGCACAGCAGCACGTGGAACTGAGGGGCGTCGGCACTGAATTGGAGCGCCGGGCCAGCGAGCACCGGACGGACCGCGAGATGTCGGTGGCGATGCTGAAGGCGGTGGTGGACTCGGCACAGCGTGAACTGGCGCGGGTGCGCAGTGAGGCGCAGGAGCTGCACCTCACGAACCTGGAGGCCGTGCTGGAGGGGCCGGCGGGCCGGGCGGCCATGGGCGACAGTCCCGCGTTCGCGCTCGACCGTTACGACCCCAGGACGTACGGCCGGGCCGGCGGCATCACCGAGGGCTCCGACGAGGTCGCGTACCGGGCGGCGCTGGACGCGCAGCGGCTGGCGAACCAGGCCCGGACCTTCACCGACCTGAGCAACCAGTACCGGGTGGAGTACCACAAGAAGTTCGCCATCCCGTTCGCCTGCATCATCTTCGTGCTGCTGGGCGCACCGCTGGCGCTGCGCTTCCCCCGTGGTGGCGTAGGCATGGTCATCGCCGCGTCGTTTGCCATCTTCGGCATCTACTACATGTCGCTCATCGGTGGCGAGTCCCTGGGCGACCGGGGCACCATCAACCCGATCTGGGGGCCGTGGGCGCCCAACCTGCTTTTCGGCCTCATCGGCCTGTGGACACTCTCGCGCATCGGCCGGGAAAAGGCCACCAGCCGCGGCGGCGGCTGGGACGACGTCGTATACGGCGCCCGCCGCCTGTTCAGCCGACCGTTCCGCCGCCGGCGCGGCACCGCGGCAGCGGCGTCGGAGGCCTGATGCTGTTCTTCCGCACCATAGACCGGTATGTCGCCCGCGAGTTCATGCGGCTGTTCATTATCTTCATCACCGCCGCGCCGCTGCTGTTCATCCTCGGCGACTGGACGGACAACATCGGTCGCTACTCGGAACAGGGCCTGTCCGTGGGAACCGTGGCGCTGAGCTACGTCTACCAGATGCCGCTGTTCATCTCCTGGTCGTTCCCCGTCGCCGCGCTGATTGCGACGGTGTTCACCGTCAGCACGATGACGCGCCACTCGGAGATGACCGCCGCCAAGGCCGGCGGCCTCAGCTTCTTCAGGACCCTCGCCGTGCTGCCCCTCCTGGGCGTCCTGCTCACCTTCGCCGGCATCGGCCTGACTGAGCTGGTGCCCATCACCACCGCAAAGACGAAGGAAGTGCTGGGAGAGGTGAGGCCGACCACCGGCGACATGCGCCATGAGTTCGTCTACACCAGCCGCGACGGCCACGTCTTCACCATCCGGCGACTGTCGCTGGGCACCGCCGGCCTGCCGCCGTCCATGGGCGGCATCACCATCGAGTTCGCCGCGCCGCAGACCGGCGCCACCCGCATCGCCGCCGCCAATGGCGCCCTCGGCACACAGGCCTTCACCCATATCTCGGCGAAGTCCGCCCGGTGGGACGAGGACGCGGGGCTGTGGACGCTGGAGGACGGCTACTACCGCACCTTCGTCGGAGAGACCGACCCTGCAGGCAACGACGAACATGCGTACCGGTTCCAGCGCATGCAGATCGCGTCGTTCAACGCGACGCCCGAACAGCTCATGGCCCGGACCAAGGATCCGGAGGAGATGCGCTACGCCGAGCTGGGCGAGTTCATCGAGACGCTCCGCCGCTCCGGCGGACAGCCCCTGAAGCTGATGGTGGAGCAGGCACAGAAGCTCGCCATCCCCGCGGCCACCCTCATCATCATCCTGTTCGGCGCGCCTCTGGCCAACAGCTCGCCCCGGGGCGGCGCCGCATACGGCATCGGCGTGTCCCTGGCCGTCACCGTCATCTACATGATGCTGTTCCGCATCACCGGCGCCGCCGGCGCCGCCGGCACCATTGACCCCATGCACGCGGCCTGGGCGCCCAACGTCCTGTTCGCCGTCGCGGCGCTCGTCCTGCTCACCCGCGTCCGGACCTGACCGCCGACGGTTGGCAATCAGCCAACCGCGGCGACGCCGGGCAGGAACCAGCCTTCGTAGACGACCTGGGCGGGGCCCAGCAGCATGACGTCGAACGCGTCGCCTACCGTGATCTCCGCTTCACCGCCTTCCATGCTTACCATGATCCGGCCGGCGGGCACGAACCCGCGCTTCACCGCCGCGGCGGCCACGGCGCACGCGCTGGAGCCAGACGCCAGCGTTTCGCCGGCGCCCCGCTCCCAGATCCACGCCTCGATCTCCGACGGCCCGACGACGCGGGCGAACTGGACGTTCGTGCCCGCCTCGAAGGCGGCGTGCGTGCACAGCTGCGGAGCCCGGTCCAGGAAGTCGTCCCGGCGCAGCTCGTCCACAAAGACGACGCAGTGGGGGTTGCCCAGGTAGACGGTGTTCACGTCGGCCGTCCCGCCCCGGGGCAGTTCCAGCTCGTAGCCCAGCGCCTCACCCGATTCCGGCGTGAACCCGATGAGCTGGCCGTCAAAGGCCGCGGCGCCCATCTGTGCGCGGATCATCAGCGTGCCGGCGTCCAGCTCATCCTCCACGCGCATGGACACCGTGTCCCGGGGCAGTTCCACGTCAAACCATGCGTCCTGCTGCACGAGGCCGCGATGATGCAGGTAGGCGCCGAAGATACGCAGGCCGTTGCCGCTCTTCTCCGCCCACGTGCCGTCAGGATTCATGATGCGCAGGCGGAACGGCGTGCGGTCGAGTTCGCCGATGAGGACGCCGTCGGAACCCGCACCACGATGGCGGTCGCAGATGAGGCGGCCCAGCGCCGGTGACATGTCTGCCGGCAGGTCTGCGGCGTCCACCACCAGGTAATCGTTGCCCAGCGCCTGCCCCTTGAAGAATCGCAATCCCGCCATAACCCCCGCTCCGTTGCCACGCGTTGAACGGCAAGGGTACGCTTTTCGGGCGCGACCGGAAAGGCTGAAACCGTCGGCGCCGGCGTGCCGTAGGGCACGATGTGAAGGCCGCCGACTGGTGGCATACTCATAGATCCAGCGGGAATGACCATGCGACCGACCAGGACTGCCGGCATCATCGGCACGTGCTCGACGATCCTCCTCTCTTCCATGGCCGGCTTTGCGCCGGGCGAGGCCCAGCAACCCGCGGCAGAGGCGGGCCGGAGCGGTGACGCCGCGGCCAACCGGGTGGACGCCCGGCGCACGCTGGTGGCCGCGCCGCTGGCGGGCGCCACGGTGACACTGGACGGCCGCCTCGACGAAGCCGTCTGGGGCACTGCCGTCGCAGCGGACGCCTTCATTGTCCATGAGCCGGAGTTCGGCGCGTCTGCATCCCAGCGGACGGAGGCACGCGTGGTCTATGGCGACGACGCCATCTACATCGGCATGCGCCTCTACGACACGAGCCCCGACTCCATCGTCGGCCAGCTCGCCCGACGGGACCAGACGGTGCACTCTGACTGGGCCTACGTCGGCATTGACAGCTACCACGACCGCCGCACCGCCTTCATCTTCGGCGTGAACCCGCGCGGCGTGAAGGTGGACCTGATGATCTACGACGACGTCCGGGAGAACATCAGCTGGGACGCGATCTGGGACGTAGCCACGAGCGTGGACTCGCTGGGCTGGACGGCCGAGTTCCGGATCCCGCTGTCGCAGCTCCGGTTCGGCGCCGAGACGAGCGGCGACGGGCGTGTCTGGGGCGTACAGTTCCAGCGGAAGATCGCGCGGTCACAGGAAGTCTCCTTCTGGGCCCCCGTGCCCCGGGACGCCAACGGCCTGGTCTCGCTGTTCGGCGACCTGCGCGGCCTGCGCGGGCTGCAGCCCCGGCGCAACCTGGAGGTCCTGCCCTACACCGTGGCGCAGGTGACGCGCGCCCCCGGCGATGCCGGCAACCCGTTCCACCGGCGCAATGACCCCGGCCTCAGTGCCGGCGCGGACATCCGCTACAGCGTGACCACCGACCTGACGCTGAACGCCACCATCAACCCGGACTTCGGGCAGGTGGAGGCGGACCCGTCCGTGGTGAACCTGTCGGCGTTCGAGACGTTCCTGCCGGAGAAGCGACCCTTCTTCGTGGAGGGCGGCAACATCTTCAACTTCGGTGTTGGCGTCGGCGACGGCGACATGGGTAACGAGAGCCTGTTCTACTCCCGTCGCATCGGCCGCGCGCCGCAGGGCGGCGTGCCAGGCAGCGCCGCGTTCCACGATACGCCGTCGGCGACCACGATCCTGGGCGCGGCGAAGCTGTCCGGCCGCACCGCAGGCGGGTGGTCCGTCGGCCTGCTGAACGCGGTGACTGCGCCGGAGCACGCGTCATGGGTGGACGGCGCCGGTGTCGAGGACCGGACCATGGTGGAGCCGTGGACGAACTATGCGGTTGCCCGGGTCATGCGTGACTTCGATGACGGCACGCGCAGCCTCGGCGCCATCGGCACCGCCACCAACCGGAAGCTCGACGGCGAGCTGCCGTTCCTGCGCAGTGCGGCGTATGCCGGCGGCCTCAATGGCCGGCAGCGGTTCGGCGACTGGGAGCTGACCGGCTGGGTGGTGGGCAGCCACATCCGCGGCGACACCGCGGCCATCGCCCGGGCACAGCGCTCCCCCGCCCGCTACTTCCAGCGCGCGGACAACAGCCACGTCAGCTACGATCCGACGCGCACATCGCTCAGCGGCTGGGCGGCCAGTGCACAGATGTTCAAGACGGGCGGCGGCCACTGGCGAGCTGCGGGCATCGTGAACGTCCGCTCGCCAGGCTTCGAGGTCAACGACCTGGGCTACCAGCAGAGCGCCGACCAGGCGTTGCAGGTCATCTACGTCGGCTATGACCAGTTCCGTCCGACCACACGGTTCCGCCGCTGGGGGATCCACATGAACCAGTGGACCGGCACCAACTTCGGCGGCGACCTCATTGCCCTCGGCGGCAACATCAACGGCAACTTCTCCCTGCCGAACTTCTGGGGCGGCTATGCCGGTATCAACCGGGAGCAGCAGGTGCTGGACGTGGCCGGCCTGCGCGGCGGCCCGGCCATCACGCGACCCGGCAGCTGGAACCTGAACGGCGGCTTCAACTCGGACTCGCGCCAGCCGCTGCGCGCCAGCCTGAACGGCGGCTTCAGCCGGGAGGACGACACGGGCGCCACCACGCGCCGCGTCTCCACGTCCGTCACGTGGCGTGCTTCGGACAATGCCGAGGTCAGCATCGCGCCATCATTCTCACGGAACGACCGGTCGGCCCAGTACCTCCGCCGCCTGAACGTGGACGGCGACGCCGTCTACCTCCTCGGCGGGCTGGAGCAGACTACCACAGCCGTCACGGCGCGGGTGAACTACACCGCGTCGCCATCGCTGTCGCTGCAGTTGTACGCCCAGCCGTTCATCAGCGCCGGCCGGTTCAACAGCTTCATGGAAGCGACCGACCCCCGGGCCGACCGGTTCGCCGATCGCTACACCACCTGGTCGGAGGCACAGCTCTCATTCGACGGCGACGCTGGCGTGTACCGCGTGGACCGCAACAACGACGGCACGACCGACCTGACGTTTGGCAACCCGGACTTCAACTTCAAGCAGATGCGCACCAACGCCGTGGTGAGGTGGGAGTACCGGCCGGGCTCGGCCCTGTTCGTGGTCTGGGGCCACGGCCGTACGGCGGAGGACGAGTTCGGCGACTACCAGATCCGCCGCGACGTGTCGGACCTCTGGTCCGCCACCGGCACGAACACGCTGCTCATCAAGTTCAGCTACTGGCTGGGCCTCTGAACCGCGGACGGCGGCACGCGGGCAGCCGGCGGCGGGAAGCCGAAGGTTTCGGCACCGTCCGCCGGCAGCTCCGCCAGGTCCGTGCGGATGCCGTTCACGCCATCGAAGACCTGGAGCGCGAACTCGACCTTGCCGAACGGCGCGCTGACCTGGAGCCCCTGCACCTCTGACCGGACCCGGCCGAACATTTCGCGGGCGATGGCAATGCCCTCGTGCAGCGCGTGCTCGCGGCTCTGGGCAGACGCACGCTGCATGCGGCGCAGCACCTCCGGCGGGATCACCACGCCAGGCACTTCATTGGCCATGAACTCTGCGTTGCGGGCCGAGACCAGCGGCCAGATGCCGGCGACGATGGGGATCCAGATGTCGCGACGGCGGATCTCCTCGATGAAGCGCAGCAGCTGGTCCGGATCGAAGACGGGCTGCGTGATGGCGTACTCGGCGCCCGCCTCCACCTTCCAGTAGAACCGCTTCAGCTCATGCTCCAGGTCCGGCGCGCCCGGGTTCACGCCGACCCCGATGGTGAACGATGTCGGCTCGCCGATGGCATTGCCGCCGGGGTCCAGCCCCCGGTTCAGCCGCGTCACCAGGTTCGTGAGCCCGATGGAGTCGATGTCGAAGACCGCCGTCGCCTCAGGGTACGGCCCCATCTTCGGCGGGTCGCCCGTGATGAGGAGCAGGTTGCGCAGCCCCAGCGCGTGGGCGCCCAGCAGGTCCGACAGCATGCCCAGCAGGTTGCGGTCCCGACAGCAGTAGTGGACCACCGTCTCGATGCCGGCGAGTTGCTCCACCAGCGTGGCCGTGGGCAGCACGCCCATGCGCATCTGCGCGCGGGGGCCGTCAGGCACGTTCACCGCGTCCAGCCCCGCCGCCTTCAGCAGCCGCACGCCCGCCAGCATGCGGTCCGGCGTGATGCCCTTCGGCGGCACGATCTCGACGGTGGTGGCCAGTTCATTGGCCGCGATGCGGCGGCCCCATGCCGACCGCTCCGCCAGCGGCCGGGCCTCATGGGCAGGCGCCGCTTCCACCGGCGCCACCACGCTCACCACCAGCTGCCGCGGCGCGATGGCGTACATGGCGTCGGCCATGCGCCTGACGTGCTCGGGCGTCGTGCCGCAGCAGCCGCCGACGAACTTCGTGCCTGCTCGGATGAGGCGGCCGGTGAACTTCGCCATGTACTCCGGCGACGCCATGTACATCTTGCGTCCGTGGATCTCCCGGGGCAGGCCAGCGTTCGGCTGCGCGGACAGCGGCCGCGTCGTGTGGGTACGGACCTGCTCCACGGCGCGCAGCATGCCCGCCGGGCCGACGGAGCAGTTGAAGCCGATGACGTCGGCGCCCCACTCGTCCAGCCGCTGCGCCAGCAGCTCCGGCGTGGTGCCGTACGCCGTGGCGCCATCATCCTGGATGGTCATCTGCACCACCACCGGCAGGTCCGACACCGCGCGCACGCCCAGCAGCGCCTGTCGTACCTCCACCAGGTCGGCGAACGTCTCCAGGATGAAGAAGTCCGCGCCGCCCTCCGCCAGGCCTTCCGCCTGCTCCCGGAACACCTCCCGGGCCTCCTCCACCGAGGTGGGGCCGTACGGCTCGATCCGGATGCCCAGGGGTCCAATGGCACCGCCCACCAGCGCCCGGTCCCGGGCCGCCTCCTTCGCCAGCATCGCCGCCCGGGCATTGATCTCCACGACCTGCCCTTCCAGCCCGTGCTCCGCCAGCTTGACCCGGTTAGCACCAAAGCTGTTCGTCTCCAGCAGCTCCGCGCCCGCCCGCACATACTCCCGGTGGATGTCCCGGATCAGGTCCGGCTCCCGCAGGTTCAGCTCGTCGTAGCAGCGGTTGATGAACACGCCCTTCGAGTAGAGCATGGTGCCCATGGCGCCGTCGAAGAGATGGGGCCTTGAGTCGGTCAGCAGATCCTGGAATTTCATTTAACGGACTCGGGATCGGGATCGTAAACGTAAACGTTCAACGTAGACGTTCATGCAAAGGATTCGGGATCGGGATCGTAAACGTTCAACGTAGACGTTCATGGCTTCTTCGGCGTTGCGGACATGACCAGTCGGGTCAGCATCTTTACCAGGCGGATGCCTACGTCCCGCATGCGCTCGTGGGCGTCCGGCGTCAGGGCACCGATGGCGTGGCTGGCGTCCAGCACGGCCACGCACTCCGTCGCGGATCGCAGTGCGTACCTGTAGAACCGCGCCTTGTCGCCCAGGCTGAACTCGCCGGCGCCTTCCGCCACGTTGCACGGGATGGAGATCACCGCTCGCTGCAACTGGTCCGCCATGGGCAGGTCCGTCTTGCGCAGCCGCAGCACCAGCGGGCGAGTCAGGCTGACGAACTCGATGGCAAGGCGGTAGGCATCGAGCCGGTCGAAATGAGACTTGCTCACGGAGGCCTCGCGGGAACGGGTTCGGGTCGCGGAACGCCCGAACGATGCCCGCCCTGACGGGGCGAAGGGATAGCGGCACGGGACGTCCGCCGCGTCCGCGGGTCGTAAACGTTGAACGTTTACGTTTACGTTTACGATCCCGATCCCGAATCCGTTAGACACTGAAGTACTTCGCCTCCGGATGATGCACCACGATGGCCGCGGTGCTGAGTTCCGGCACGAGGGCGCCGGCCGACGTGACGTCCATGCCCAGCTGCTCCCGGGCGCCGGGCAGCAGGCGGAACACGATCTCGTGCTGCATGTGGTCGGGGATGGCCGGGTAGCCCCAGGAGTAGCGCAGGCCGCGGCGGCCGTCGAGGCCGAGTTCCTTCACGATGAGGCGGTTGATGTGTTCGGCGCCGGCCTCCGCCAGCCGCACGCCGAAGCCGTGCAGGTAGTAGCCCTCGGTGTAGTCGCCATCGCGCATCATGCCTTCGCTGCGCTCGAGCAGCGCGTCGCCGACCGTGACGATCTGGAGTGCTGCCACGTCCCGCCGGCCGCTGTCCGACGGCGCGAAGTAGTCGGCCAGGCACAGCCCGTCCCGGTCCGCCTGGCGCGGGAACACGAAGCGCTCGATCTCCGTGGCCGGGTCCTCGGGGTCATAGACCACCAGCGCCTCGCCCTCGGACGCCACCGGGAAGTAGCCGTAGACGGCGCCGGGCGTCAGCCAGCCACCGGTCATGGCCTCCGTCTTCATGCGCCGCAGCCGCGGCTCGTATTCCTCCCGCACCAGCCGCTCGTACTCCTCGCCCTTTGCGTTCTTCGCGCCCCAGTGCAGCCGGTACAGCGTGTTCAGGTCGAAGTGCTGGAACAGGTCAGCCAGCGGCAGCCGGGCCACGTGCTTCGCCCCCAGGAACGGCGCCTTCGGGATCTCGATGTCACGCGCCGGCGGGCGCTGCCCGTTGCCGGCGCTGCCGGCCCGCGACTTCGCCTGCAGCGACTCGCGCTTCGCGATGCCCTCCACCACGGCGTCCAGCCGCTGCTGCACGAACGCCGGCCGGCGCGCCGGGTCCATGAGCGCGTCCATGGTGCCCAGCCCCTCGAAAGCGTCCTTGCAGTAATAGACGCCAGACGGGTAGAGGACGTCGTTCTCCCGGTCCGCGTACGAGGCCATGCGCACGAACGACGGGTTGATGGCCGCGCCGCCCACCAGGACCGGGTAGTCGAGGCCGCGGGAGTGCAGCTCCTGCACGCACAGCGGCATCTGCTTCGACGTCGAGACCAGCAGCGCTGACAGGCCGATGGCGTCGGCGCCCACCTCCTGCGCCTTCTCGATGATGGTGTTCACCGGGACCTGCTTGCCCAGGTCGTAGACGGTGTAGCCATTGTTCGTCAGGATGGTGTAGACCAGCGACTTGCCGATATCGTGCACATCGCCGAAGACCGTGGCGAGGACGACCTTGCCCTTGGTCTGCCCGTCCTTCTTCTCCAGGTACTCCTCCAGCCGCGCGACGGAACGCTTCATCACCTCCGCCGACTGCAGCACGAACGGCAGGATCAGCTCACCCGCGCCGAACTTGTCGCCCACCTCCTTCATGGCCGGCAGCAGCACGTTGTTCAGCACGTCCACGGCGGCAGAGTCCAGGTCGGCCCGGCTGGCATGGCGCAGCGTGTTCTGCACGGCGTCGCACGCGGGACTGCCGCCGGCGGTGACGGCCTCGCGGCTCGTGCCCAGGCGTACGGCGACGGCCGCATCGACCCAGTCCTCGACGCCCTCCTTCTTCCGGTGCAGGATCTTCCAGTGGACGGCCTCGTCGGGCGCCATCGTGGCCGTCGGGTCGGTGGCGGCGGACTCCTCGACGGTGTGGGCCTCGTAGAACGCAATGAACTTCGCCAGCGCGTCCTCGCCGCGGTCGAAGATGAGGTCGTCCGCCAGGCGACGCTGCTCGTCGTCGATCTCGGCGTATGGCGTGATGTGCGCCGGGTTCACGATGGCCATGTCCAGCCCCGCCTCCACGCAATGGTGCAGGAACACGGAGTTCAGCACGGCGCGGGCGTGCTTCGCCAGCCCGAACGAGACGTTGGACACACCCAGCGACGTGAGCACGCCCGGCAGCTCGGCCTTGATGTGGCGGATACCGTCAATGGTCTCGATGGCGCTGCGGCGGAACTCGTCGTCACCCGTGGCCAGCGTGAACGTCAGGTCGTCGAAGATGAGGGCGCCGGGCTCCAGCCCGAACTCGCCGCACACGATGTCGTGGATGCGGCGGGCAATGTCCAGCTTGCGCTGCGCCGTCTTCGCCATGCCCTCCTCGTCAATGGTCAGCGCCACCACCGCCGCGCCGTGCTCCATTACGTGGGGCATCACCGCATCGATGCGCTCCCGCCCATTCTCCAGGTTGATGGAGTTCACCGTGGCCCGGCCGGGATAGCGCTTGAGGGCGGCCTCCACGACGTCGTATTCCGTGGAGTCGATCATGAGCGGCGTCTCCACGCTCTGCGCCAGCAGCTTGACGACGGCGCCCATCTGCTCCGCCTCGTCCTGCCGCTCCGTCAGCGCGACACAGACGTCCAGCAGGTGCGCGCCGCCCTCGACCTGGTGACGGGCGATGTCCAGCACGCCGTCGTAGTCGTCGGCCAGCAGCATCCGTTTCACGGCCCGGGAGCCCTGGGCATTGACCCGCTCGCCGATGAGCGTCGGCGCCGGGACCTGCTGGAGGTCGTACGCCGTCATGGCACTGGCGACGCGTGGCACTGTGCGCACCGTCCGCGCGAGCGGTGCCAGGCCGCCCACCCGCTCCACCACCGCCCGCAGGTGCTCCGGTGTGGTGCCGCAGCAGCCGCCCACGACGCCGACGCCGTCGCGCGTGACGAACTCGTGGTGCGCCGCAGCCAGCTCGTCAGGCGAGAGCGGGTAGACGGCGGTGCCGCCCTGGTTGAGCGGGATGCCGGCATTGGGGATGACACTGATGGGCAGCCGGCTGTGCTCCGCCAGGAACCGCACCGGCTGGCGCATGTGCTCGGGGCCAGTGGAGCAGTTCAGCCCGATGACGTCCGCGCGCATGGCCTCGATGATGACCATGCTGGCGGCGATGTCCGTGCCCAGCAGCATCCGGCCCGACGTGTCCAGCGTGACCTGCACCTGCAGCGGCACGCTGGCGCCCAGCTCACGGAAGGCCCGGCGGATGCCCACCATCTGGGCCTTCACCTCCAGGATGTCCTGGCTCGTCTCGATGAGCAGCACGTCCGCGCCGCCCTCCACCAGCCCCTGCGCCTGCTCCGCGAACGTCGCCACCAGCTCGTCGAAGGTGACGGCGCCCAGCACGGGGTCGGATGTGGACGGCAGGAAGCCCGACGGGCCGATGCTGCCCGCCACGTACCGCGGCCGGTCCGCCGTCTCGAACCGGTCGCAGACCCGCCGCGCCAGTGACGCCGCCGCACGGTTGATCTCCAGCACCCGGTCCTGAAGGCCGTACTCCCCCAGCGTCAGCCGGTTGGAGCGGAAGGTGTCCGTCTCCACGACGTCGCACCCCACCTCCAGGAACGACGCATGCACGCCCTCGATGGCGTCGGGCCGCGTGATGACGAGGTAGTCGTTACAACCCTCCAGCCCCGGCCCGCCGAAGTCCGCCTCCGTCAGGTCCAGCTGCTGCAGGCTCGTGCCCATCGCACCGTCGTACACCAGCACGCGGCGGCTCAGTATGTCGAGGTATCCCGGTCGGCTCATCTGTCCAGATCCAATGAAAAAGGCCCCGCTTCCCAAAGGTGCGGGGCCGTCGGATCCGGATGACGCCGGATGAGGTCGGTTGTCCCGGCACTTTAGGCTTTTGTTCGGCGCCTCATGGGCACCCGGCGGTAGCAAGCGGCCAGCTCAAATCCATCCGCCGTACTTCGACTGTCCGCCTACAGTAGCCCTGCCCACCCGTCGCCGTCAACCGCCAGACTGCCCGCGGGCCCACGCCAGCCCGGACCCCGGGACAACGGGCCGGGGCTGCGCGATCCCGCATCCGGGGATCCGGACCCGCACCGGAAGTGGTGGGTATCAGCCACTCCTGCGGTAAAGGACAGCCACACCGTCCCGCGTCCTGCCGCATGGTCGGACACTTCCGTCCGAACTGACCTGCGACGCGATCGGGCGCGAGCCCGTCAAGGATTCTGTACAATGCAGGGAATTGCGCGAAGGTTGCGCGACGTGCGTGTGGGCACTGGACTGAGCCTGCGCGGCATGCAGGCGCTCCTCGCCAGGGAGGCGGGCGAAAGCATTTCGCACGACTCCATCCGGCACTATGAGAATGGCACCCGTTCGGTGCCCGCCGTCTACCTGCACTCCGTGTGCATGGCGCTGGGCGTGGACCCGTCATGGCTGCTGCTGGGACAGGGGCAGAATCCCGTACCGGAAGGGGGCGGCGGGGCGGGGGAGGACTGGACCTCGCGCGTCAGCGGAGCACGTGCGGCGTGGGAGGAATTCGTCAGGCACGCCCGGGATGCGGGCCTGCCGGTCCCGGTCATCGCCTCGTCATGGCAGCGTTCGCTGGCGGCCCAGGTTCCCGCTCGACCGGGAGTGGTGACATTCCGTCGGGTCAGCCAGCAGGAGCTCCAGAGACGCCAGGCCCTGTCGGCCCGGCTGCTGGAGGCCGCCCGGCCGCAGATGGACTGGCTGGTGCGCGACGCGGCGCCAGCCACCCCGGCCGTGGCGACGCTGGCCGACGGAGACGGCATCATCCTCGCCGCCGTCGCCAGGCCGACGGAGCTGGCGGCCGCATGGGGGCTCAGCCCGGGCATTGACTGGTCGGAAAAGGTACTCGGCACCAATGCCACCGGCACTGCCCTCACCCTCGAACGCATGGTCGCCGTGCTCGGCCCGGAGCATTACATGGAGCGCTTCCACGGCGTCGCCGGCCTTGCCGCGCCCGTGCGCCTGTCCGGCACGACCCGCGGCGCGCTGACCCTGTGGGTGCCCGTGGCCGCCGCGCAGCCGGCGCTGGCCATGGCCGTCGGCTTCGCCGCCCACGCCGCCGTGCGCAGGCTGCGCGACGCCGACTCCGCTTCCGACGTCATCTTCGTCCCGTAGCCCTGCCGGCGTCAGGTCCGTCGTCATGCGCCCCGACCCGGTTCACGCGGCTGGCTGCGTTTCCGCTGGATGACGTTGCCGGCCACCGCCGCGGCCACGCCGAGCAGGGTGGCCGTGCGTGCATCGTCGCCGGACAGCACCAGCGCGGCCAGTGCCAGCAGCAGGAACCCGGCGCCGGAGACCCACAGGCCCAGCGCCATGTGCGGTGAGAGCCGGCCCTGCATGACCCGGAGCGTGGGCAGCACCAGCAACAGGAGGGCGAAGACGCCCGCCACGACGCCGAGTATGGTCACGCGGGTGCGTCGGCGGTGAGTATCTCATGGCCGTCGGCCGTGATGAGGACGTCGTCCTCGATGCGCACCCCGATGCCGCGGAACTCCGGCGGCACGCTGTCGTCGTCCATCGGGAGGTAGAGCCCGGGCTCCACCGTGAAGACCATCCCCGCCTCGAGCACGGTGGAACCCTGGGCGTCGTCTTCCTGCACGGGTCCCGCCACGTAATCACCGACATCGTGCACGTCCAGGCCAAGCCAGTGCGACGTCCGGTGGGGAAAGTACCGGCGGTACTCCTTCGTCCTGATGAGCGCGTCTCGGTCGCCGACGAGGAGGCCCAGCTCCACGAGGCCATCCACCAGCACGCCGAGCGCGGCGTCGTGCACCGCGCCGATGGTCCGACCGGGCACGGCGGCGGCGATCCCCGCCCCATGGGCGCGTGTGACCACCTCGTGCACGGCGCGCTGGGCCGGTGCCATGGCGCCGCCCACGGCGTACGTGCGGGAGATGTCGCCGCAGTACATGTTGAAACGGGCGCCGGCATCAATGAGCAGCAGCGATTCCGGTTCCAGCGGCGCATCGTTCCTGATGTAGTGCAGCACCGTTGCATTGGCGCCGCCGGCGACGATGGACGGGAACGCCGGCCCCGACGCGCCCTGGCTGCGGAACGCATGCTCCAGCGCAGCCTCCACCTCCCACTCCGTGCCGGCGCCGGCGGCCAGCGCCTCATGCGCCGCCCTGAACCCGGCAGCGGAGATGGCGCACGCCCGGCGCATCAGCTCGATCTCGTGGGCGTCCTTGACCCGGCGCATGGGCGCCAGCAGCACGGCCGGGTCCGTGATGGTGTGCGGGCCGCGGCCGGTACGCGGCCGGGAGCGCAGCCCCGACGCCAGGGCGTCCAGCACGACCTCGTCCACGTCCTGCCTGCCCGACCGGACGCGGGCATAGACGCGGGCCGCGCCGGCCAGCAGGCCCGGCAGCTTTTCGGCCAGCCGCGCCACCGGGAACGCCGCGTCGGCGCCGTGCTGCTGCCGGGCCGAGTCCACGCCGCCGCGCACGCCCGTCCAGCGCTCCTGCTCCGGATCCCGGTCGCGCACGAAGAGGGTGAACGGCGTGTCAGCAGCCGGCGCCAGTACGAGCACGGCGCTCGGCTCGGCGTATCCCGTCAGCCAGTACAGGTCGGCGTCGGGCACGTACCGCAGCGCCGTGTCGCCACCGATATGGAGTTCCGGCCCGGCCGCCAGCACCAGCGCCGCCGGCTCGCCCATCGCATCGGACCCGAGCGCCTCCAGCACCCGACGCCGACGGTCGCCGTACACGGTCAGGACAGCACCTGCTCCATGGTCTCGATGACCGTCGGGATGAGCTCCGACCAGTCGGCGTCCGGCTGCTTCGTCACGGTGACGAAGTCCTCCACCATGAATACGCTGGACACGCCGTCCAGGCCGAACAGCGCATTGGCCAGCGGGTCCGTCGCCGCCTGCTCGGCGTTGTAGAACGAACGCGACGCCTTGCCGTCCACGAGGGCGCGGCCAGCGACGAACTTGCCGGCGTTGGGATTGGGCGTCGGCTGAAACTGTATCTGCATCATTCCCCTCGATTGAAGACCGGCGTCACTCGGGCGCGCGCCGCAGCACGCGGCCGGGCCGGGCCTCCGTCAGCGCGCCATCGCTCAGGACGGGCGTGCCATTGACCAGCACGTGGACCATGCCGTCGGCGTACTGGTGCGGCGCCTCGTACGTGGCCCTGTCGATGATACGTTCCGCGTCGAAGATGGCAATGTCCGCAACCATGCCCTCGGCGATCCTGCCGCGCGTCTCGTCGTTCATCCGCCAGGCCGGCAGTGTCGTCATCTTTCGGATCGCGTCCTCAAGGGTGAGCACGCCGTGCTCCCGCACGTACCGGCCGAGCACGCGGGCGAACGCGCCGTTGCCCCGGGGGTGCGGGTGGCCGACGCCGGGGATGAGGATGCCGCCGTCGCTGGAGATCATCGTCCACGGGTGCTGCATGATGCGCCGGACGTCCGCCTCGTCCACCACGTGCCAGACGCCGCCGGCGCCGCCGTTCGTCTGGATCTCGATGGCGAGTTCCACGGCGAAATCCATGTCCGGTGCACTGCCCCGCTCCGCCGCTATGTCCGCGAACGTCTTCCCGTTCCAGGCCGGGTTGCGACTGTAGCGGGCGATCCGGATGCGGGCCAGGTCGCCGCCACCGCGCTCCTCGATGATGGTCTGCCGCATGCCCGCGATGATGCTGTCCCGCAGGACGGGGTCCGCCAGCCGCACCCGCAGCGAATCATTGCCACCGGACAGGGACCAGGCCGGGAACAGGACCGACGTGTTCGTGGACGTCGCGTCGTAGGGGTACTGGTCGAGCATCACGTCCACGCCCCGGGCCCGCGCGGAATCGATGATGGCCAGCGTGTTCACGCTCTGCCCCCACTGTGGCTGGCCCATGAGCTTGTGATGCGAGACAACGCCCGGCAGGCCGGCCTCCTCCGCGATGCGGATCACTTCCCTGACCGAGGCCATGGACCCGGCGGACTCGTCCCGGATATGCGACGAGTAGAAGCCACCGTAGCGCGCCGCGACCTTTGCCAGCGCAATGACCTCCTCCGTCTCCGAGTAGATGCCAGGCACATAGCGCAGCCCCGTGGACAGGCCGATGGCGCCCTCCTCCATGGCCTGCGCCACCATCGCCTCCATCTGCGCCAGCTCCGTCGCCGTGGGCGCACGGTTCGCCGACCCCATGACCTCGCGGCGGATGGTGTTGTGACCGGCGAAGAACGCGATGTTCGGCGCGTGGCCAACCCGTTCCAGCCGCTGCATGGCCGGCGCCAGCGGCCACGGCATGGCCCCGTCCGGCGCGTACCACACGGTGGTCACGCCCTGGCGCAGGAAGTTCTCCGCCAGCGGGTGCTCGTCCAGGCTTTCCACATGGGCATGGGAGTCGATGAAGCCGGGAGCGACGATGAGGCCGCTGGCGTCAATGACGTGCTGCGCCTGGGACATGTCCAGGGGCGCAGTGGATACGCGTACGACGCGATCGCCGGCAATGGCGATGTCGCCACGGAACGCGGGCGCGCCCGTGCCGTCCACGATGGTGCCGTTGCGGATGAGGTACGTGAACGGCCGCGCGGATGGGTTGTCCTGCGCGGCCGCCATGGCTGGCAGCAGGCCTGCCAGCAGCGTGACAACGAGCATCACCACTCGTCGGGCTCTTCCCAAGGTTCCTCCCAGAAGCGTGCTTCTTCTTCCTGGATCTCTTCGTAATCCAGTGGCTCGTCCACTTCCACCCAGCCGCTCTCCTCGATCTGGCGCACCATCTCGTCCGACAGCGCGGTTTCCCTGCTGCCCACGACCCGGTTCAACCGGGCCCGGAAGACGAGGCTGGCGGTGAGGGCGAGTCCGCCCAGCGCCAGTCCGAGGAGGATCGTTACGATATACACGGTTGCCGTGGCAGGAGTTACACCGGAACCTAGATCAGTTCCGGCGGCCTCGTCAACTGGTGGACTCGCTCTTTTCCTGGTGCTCCACGCAGAAGCGCGTCCACGGCACCACGTCCAGCCGTTCCAGGGAGATCTCGGCGTCGCACACTTCGCAGCGGCCGAACTGCTCCGGCTCCTTGTACAGGCGAGTCAGTGCGGCGTCAATCAGTGCCAGCCGCTCGGACTCCTGCTCCAGCAGCATCAGGTTCTTCTCCTGCTCCAGCGTGTCCGTGCCCTCGTCCGCCGGATGCTGCTTGTACTGGGTGAGATCGCCATCGTCCTCGGTGGACGTGCGGCTCTGCTCATCGTAGCGGTCCAGCGATTCCGTCGCCCGGTCACGCTCCTGAGTCAGCCGCTGCTCCAGATGCCTGCGTTCCGTGTCGTTCATGACCCTGTCGCTCCATGTGGAACGACGCGCTCCACTGGCGCGCCGCTGCAGGAGAGGGAGGCAACAACCGTTCCGGAGCGCGGGCCGGCGCCGCGCCCTCAGGACGGCGTCGAGTCCGGCCGGACGGGCGTGCCCAGTGGCACCCGCCGGGGCTGAGGTGCCGGTTGCGGCGCCGGCTGGGGCGCCGGCTCGGCGACCGGGGGCGCGTCAGCGGCCGGCGATGCAGCCGTGTCAGGGCCGGCCTGGGCCGTCCCACCGGGCTGTGTGGCAGCGCCTGCCGCCGGCGGCGCTGCCGCGGACGGCTGCTGTGCCCGCCGCGTGAAGCGGAACGGCCCGGCCTCCACATCCTGAAATACCGCAAGCCAGCTGGAATCCGGCGGCGGCAGCGGACCGAGGGCCACGGCATCGGACGGCGCGCCCGGCGCCGCTTCTGTCAGCGTGTCACCGGCGATGACGCCGGCGCCCGGGTCCGTGGATACTTCAGCCTGCACTTCCGCCAGCGCGGCGAAGCGGAACGGCCCCTGGGACGCGTCGGTGAAGACGGCCAGCCAGCGCGGGTCCGGCGGTGTCGTGATGGGCTCCCGCAGGCGCGGGTCCCGGGGCGGCAGCGGCACCAGCAGTTCCGGTGTGGCAAACCGGGCCTGTCTCCTGGAGTCGAACCGGCCGTCACCGTCCACGTCCCACGTTTCCAGGTCAATGATCCCGTCGCCGTTCAGGTCGTAGAGCCTCTTCCGGGGGATGCCCTGGACGTGCACCGAGTAGACCCGGGACCCGCCAGTTCCTTCCCACATGGCGGTGTAGAGCTCCATGGGCTGGTCCGGATCGCCGCACCACGCCTTGCGGACGCCGACGAAGCGGAGCACCCCCAGGTCAGGCGGCGGGCCGTCGTCGCCCATGGTCGTGGGGAACGCCGGCGGCATGGACGCCGGCTGCATGCTGAGCTGCGACGGGTCCAGCCGGACCGTGAGGACGCCGGTGCTGCGCTCGTTGCGGTCGCGCATGTGGACGGAGTAGAAGATCCGCACGTCCGCCAGGGTACCGGCATCAATGGGCGGTGCAGGCACGAATTCCGGCACCAGATCGCCCCGGTCCGTGCAGTAGTAGCTCGGCAGGTCCGGCTCCAGCCAGATCTGCTCCAGCCCCGGCAGCGGCTGCGGCTGGCCGTCCTCCTCCAGCCGTGAATCCGGCAGGTCCACCACATAGCGCCGCAGCGGCACGCCCGGCGATGCCCCGCCGTCCAGTCGGCCCCGTGGCGTGATGACGCGGAACCGTGCCGGCACATTCAGCACCACCCGGCGCGGGCGGGCCGTGCCCACGCCCGTGTTCTGCGCCGCGAGCTGGACGGGGAAGCGGAGCGACAGCTCCTCCTCGACGTACTCGCCGGCGACACTCACCTCATCGCTGAAGCCGCCCTCGGCGACGGCGAGGATCGCGACCTCCGGCGGCAGTGGCCGCAGCGGTCCGATCCAGTACGCCGCCAGCAGGGCGCCCAGCACGACCATCAGCCCGATGATCCAGCCGCGGCCGATCTGAAAACCCAGTCGCTGTACCCTGTATCCCATGGCCATCGCTCCGTCGCACGGCTCATGCCGTTGTCAGTTCACGTACTTCAGGCCGCTGCCGGTGATGAACAGTGCGATCTCGTCGTCGGGCGTCACCGCGCCCTGCTCCAGCAGCAGAGGCACTGCCGCGGCCACGGCGCCGCCCTCCGGCGCGGCGAAGACGCCCGTGTCCGCGCCGATGTGCAGCACGGCCTCGGCCATGACGTCGTCGCTCACGGCGATGGCCGTGCCGCCGGACGCGCGGACGGCGTCCAGGATCAGGAAGTCACCCACCGCCCGGGGCACCCGCAGGCCGGAGGCGTAGGTGTGTGCGTCCTGCCACGGCTCTGCGTAGTCACTGCCCCCCTCGAAGGCCCGGACGATGGGCGCACAGCCGCTGGCCTGCACGCTGATCATCTTCGGCCGCTCGCCCCCGATCCAGCCGAGCTGCTCCATCTCGTCGAACGCCTTCCACATGCCCACCAGGCCGGTGCCGCCCCCCGTGGGGTAGATGATGACGTCCGGCAGCCGGCCGCCAAGCTGCTCGAACAGCTCGTAGCCCATGGTCTTCTTGCCCTCCGCCCGGTACGGCTCCTTCAGCGTGGACAGGTCGAACCAGCCGTGTTGCTTCGCGCCTTCCGCCACGCGGGCGCCGGCATCCGTGATGAGGCCGTCAATGAGTTCCACGTGGGCGCCCAGCGCCTTCGTCTCTTCGACAATGACCCGCGGCGTGTCCTTCGGCACGACGACGTGGCACGGCATGTCCGCCGCCGCGGCATACGCCGCCGCCGCCGCTCCGGCGTTGCCCGCAGACGGCAGCGCCACCGCCGTCGCGCCCAGTTCCTTCGCCCGGGCCACCGCCATGACCAGGCCCCGGGCCTTGAAGCTGCCCGTCGGGTTCTGGCCCTCGTCCTTCAGCCAGAGGCGCCCGGTCAGGCCCAGCCGACGCGCCAGCCGCGGCGCCGCCAGCAGCGGCGTCCAGCCCTCGCCCAGCGTCAGCCGGTGCGCCGGATCCTGCACCGGCAGCACCTCCGCGTAGCGCCACAGCGTGGCCTCCCGGCACCGGACGGCCTCAGGCGTGAACGTCCCCGCCAGCGACGCCAGGTCGTAGCGGGCATACAACGGCTTCTCGCAACACGGCGACAGGCGCCACAGCCGGTCGGCCGCGTATGTGGCGCCACAGCGCGTGCACTCCAGATGTGTCATGGCTTCCCGATTCAGCTCTGCATTGGCATGGTCCACGGCCCACAACATGGGCCGACGGCCGGCGCGCGTCCATGGCAGATGCGCGGACGGCCGCCGCCTGCGTCCCGCGACGTCCGGTGGGGTTCGGCTACTTCATGTCCGTCATCCGCTTGCCCGGCCGGCCGTAATGGTCGCCGCCAATGGGCAGTGCCTTCAGGTAGGCAAAGCGCAGGTCCTCATCGGTCATCGTCTCGAGTGCCGCGTCGTCCACCACCAGCCGCCGGGGCGGCAGCGTGCCGCCCTCCGGCTGAAATTCCAGTATGGACTGACCCGGTTCGGTGCCCAGGTCCGGGTTCTTGACCGCCCGCACGTGCCACGTGCAGTCGTCGGCTTCGATCGTTTTCCAGCGTTCCATCTTCGTTTGCTCCGTTGCTGGGGCACCGCCGGTTCCGCCGTTCGGTGCCCATCCGTTCTGGCGGCCGTGCCCCGTGGTCATGGCCGCCGTCGGGTCGTTCCCCCCCTGGTGCCGCCCAGGCCCACGGTTGCATGGATCGTTCCGGCGACCGGCAACGGCATGCACCAGCCCGGCCCGTGCGGTGGCGCCTGCGAAGGCTCAGGCGGGGACCGGCCCCGGGTTGGCGGATCTGCCGCGGAAACCGCGGTTGCGGCGGCGGCATATCGCGGCCGCGCGCCCGCCGGGAGCAGCCCTCGCGAATGGCCCCGCCCACGCATACGCCGGTCCCCCGTCACCATCCGCCGCACCCTGCCCCTGCCCCCACACGCCCGTTTACGTTTACGTTTACGTTTACGATCCCGATCCCGATCCCGATCCGTTCCAGCAACCCTTTCGGCCGCACCCGGCATCTCACGCATGAAAGCCGGTACCAGCCCCGGGACCCGAACCGAGCCGATGAACGAGACGGACTGCATACGCCGGGCGCAGCAGGGCGATGGCGCAGCCATCCGCGAACTGTACCAGCGGTACTCACCGCGGGTCTTTGCGGTAGTGCGCCGCCTTGCGGGGGACGATGCGCTGGCGGAGGACTGGGCGCAGGAGGCGTGGGTGCGGGCGTTCCGCGCGCTGCCCACGTTCCGGGGCGATGCCCGCTTCTCCACGTGGCTGCATCGCATCGCGGTGAACAGCGCGCTGCACGGCCGGCGCGGGCGGGAGCGGAAGGCGGGGCGGGAGACGGAACTGCTACCGGACACGGTGCCGGCGGCGCGCACGGACCAGGCAGTGCTGCGGATCGCGCTGCAGCGTGCGCTGGACGAGATACCGGCGGGCATGAGACAGATCGTGGTGCTGCACGACGTAGAGGGGTACACCCACGACGAGATCGGCGAGCTGCTGGGCATCGCCGCCGGCACCTCAAAGAGTCAGCTTTTCAAGGCCCGGGCGCGGCTGCGCGGCATACTGCAACGCGGCCACGAGGCGGATATGAAGGAGGAAGTCTATGTCGCATCTGACGCCTGAGGCGCTTGCGCGCCTGGTGGATGAGGCGCCGACGTCGCATGAGGCGGAGCACCTGGCCGCGTGCCACGGGTGCCGGACGGAACTGGATGCCATGCGCGAGGACGTGCAGGCGCTGGCCATGCTGCCGGACATGGCGCCGGCGCCCGACGCGTGGGACGCACTGGAACGCCGGCTCGTGAATGAGGGCGTCATACGACGTCGCTCGTTCGCGTTCCCGGTGTCCCGTCTCGCTCAGCTGGCGGCGGCCATCGTCGTCTTCGTGGCGGGCACCGCCGCAGGGCGCATGACGGCGCCTGCGCTGGAGCAGTTCGCCGGCGGGCCGGACGCGACGACGTCGCCTGCGCCGGACACGGGCATGGGCTCGACGCCCGCGCCGGCCGGTTCGCCTGACACGCGGGGTGTGCCGGTGAACCTGGCGAGCGGTCGGCCCGACGACCTGGCAGACAGCACACCGGAGCCATCGTCGCCGGCGCCGATCCGGCCACAGCCGCAGCGGCAGTCGCCCATCAGCTTCGCGTCGAACGAGGCGCGCCTGCCGCAACCGGGCACACTCGACGAGGCGGCCGCACTGCTGCGCCAGACGGAGGAGTGGTACCTGACGGCGCTGACGCGCTACGCGGAACTGACGACGGGCTCCGAAGCCAACGACCCCATCGCCCGGCTGGCGGCGCTGCAGAGCATTGTCATGACGACGCAGGCGGCCCTCAGCCAGGCCCCATCGGACCCCGTCATCAACGGGGCGCACCTGACGGCTATTGCGCAGCGGGATGCGGCGCTGCGGCAGGTGGCGGCCACGTCAGGCAACGGTTGGCACTGATGCGGCTACTTACAGATGGGCGCCAGGGCGGCGCCCGGCAGGATCGAGCAGCAATGACCGGAGCAGGAAGGTTCGTGTGAGAATTCGCGCATTGTTCATCGCAGCGCTGGCAGGCACCACCCTGATGCCGCTGTCAGCGCAGGCGCAGGTGGTAGAGGCCCTCGTCGCCAGTCGCGCGGGCAGCGGCATGATCGGCATCGGCACCGAGGCGGTGCGCAGCGGCACGCAGCCGTCCCGGGAGCGGGTCATCCGCTCCATCGTGCCCAACTCCGCCGCCGAACAGGCGGGCCTCGCCGTCGGCGACGTCATCGTGCGCCTGAACGGGTTGGCCGCAACCGACCAGGTCATGGCCGTACCGTTCGAGGTGGGCGACACCATCACGCTGCGCATCCGGCGCAACGGCCAGGAGCGCGACGTCACCGTCGTCGCCGGGCCGCGCACAAACGTGCCCGGCAGTGGCGCCACCTTCCAGCTGCTGCCGGACAGCGTGCAGCGGCAGGTGACGTACATGCTGCGGGACATGCAGGGCCGGCTGGACACGCTCTCCATCCAGGCCTTCAGGGTGTCGCCGGACAGCATCTTCTTCCGCGGCGGGGACAGTGCACGTGTCTTCTACTTCCGTGACGTCGAGCGCATGCCGCTGACTGCGGACTCCATGCTCGGCCGCATGCTGGAACTTCATGCCAATGCCGCACGCGTCTTCGCGGATTCAGCGCGATTCCAGTACAATGTGCGTCCCGGCGCCGGCGCGGCCCGTTTCTTCGCGGACAGCGTCCAGTTCCTGCGTCCCGCCGAGGCGCTGGCCAGTGGGCTGAGCATCGGCATGCGCTCCGTAGCCGGCGCCGAACTCGCCGAACTGAACGACGGCCTCGCCGAGTACTTCGGCGTCATGAGCGGTGTACTGGTGCTGAACGCGCCGGACGGCACGCCCGCCGCGGAGGCCGGCATCCGCGCCGGGGATGTCATCGTCCGCGCCAATGACACCGTGGTCAACTCCATCGCCGAGCTGCGCCGCGCCATTGGCGCCCAGGCGCCTGGCCGCACCGTGCGCCTGCAGGTGCTGCGTCACGGCCGGCCGATGGACATCACGCTGGGTCGCTGAGCACCCGTCGCGCCGCGCGCGTCCCGCTGCGCACTGCGCCCTCCACGCTGGGCGCCACCAGGTAATCGCCGGCCAGTGCGATGTTCGCCGGCAGTGACGTCGCAGGGAACGCGCGGATGTGCTGCAGGTGGCCGGGCGGAAACAGCGTGTAGCCGTCCGGCCACCGGAACACGTGCGACGACGTGACCCGCTGGCCGATGCCGGGCGTACCGTGTTCCAGGTCGCCGAGCAGCGTGCGCGCGATGTCGTCGTCAGCGCGCTCCAGCAGGTCCGCCACGGCCCCGGGCGCCGGGATCACCACCACGGCGTCGCCCTGCTCCACCAGACCCGGCAGCTTGCGGCTCTGTACGCACATCACCGCCACGCGCCCGCCCCCGCCGGACCCCCGGGGGAACGACAGCCCGAACCAGTCGCCGGGCAAGCCCCGGCCCAGGCGGTACACCACCGTGAACGACGGCCGCTGCCGCACCGCGCCCAGCCATTTCACCGCCTCCCCGGCACCACCGACCTGCGTCAGCAGTGATGAGGCAGCGGGGGCCGGCACCGCCAGGATGGCGGCGTCGAAGCGGTCACCGTCAATGACGACGTCGCCATCCCGATGTTCAATGCGGGTGACCTTCCGCTCCGTGAGCACCTGCCCGCCGTTCGCCTCGATGGCGCGCACCACGGCCGCCGCCAGTGCGCCGAAGCCACCGCGGGCTCCATACACGTCAACGTCCATGCCCACCCGGGCGAGGGCGTGATAGACGGCGGCGCTGGTCTCCTCCGGCGTGGCGCCGTAGTACGCCGCCAGCAGCGGGTACGCCAGCAGCTCCACGAAGTCCCGGCCCAGCTTCTGCCTGCCCCACTCGCCGATGGACGTGTCGTCAAACGCCACGCCGCCCGTGGCCGATGGATCGTTCGCGTCCAGCGATCGCGCGTCCCGGTTCAGGAACGGCAGGTACTGCGCGCCCATCTTCAGCTTGAGCGTCATCGGCAGCGCGCCCGACGCCACCATGCTCGTCACCGAGCCATACGTGATGCCGTGGGCCCGGCCGTTCCGCCACAGCGCGTCATGCCCCGG
>DATHVP010000036.1:0-26979 GCA_035461245.1 Longimicrobiales bacterium
GGCACGCACAGCGGCAGCCCGAGGAACCGGCAGCGCGACGGCTGCGTGTCCACGAGCTGCTGCAGTGAATCAGCCCGGAACGGCGACGGGTTGAGGAACCTCACCTCCGCCACCCGCCGGCCCTGATGCTCCGCCACCTCCGGATACAGGTCCGCGGCCGCCGACCGCACACCACAGCCGGACGTGACGACCGCAGCGCACGCAGCCAGCAGCATTGCTGCCGCGCGCACACCGCTCCCCGGCCTCCGCCAGTTATCCGACACCGCACCCTTTCACTTTCCGCGTCTTTTCCGACGCCGGTCACCTTGCAAGGCACAAGCCACCTGCATTACCAGACACGCCCGTGTGCCGGCCCCCGACCCATGCGCCTGCGCCAGGCTGCGTAGCTTGACGCCACCCCGCCGGGCTGGCTAGCTTTCCTTGCTGTTTTGCGCGGCGTCTGCGCCAGACCGCCCGCGCCGCACCGCGGCCGCGGGCGTTGGCTTTTCGCCGCGCCACGAGAATCCCTGGAACGAAGCCATGACCCGCCACCCTACAGCCCGACGCGTGCACCGGCAGGATGCCACCCCCGACGACGCTTTCGTTGCCGGCGTCCTCGAAACATCCGCCTGGGCGCGCAAACACCAGCGCTCTCTCATCATCGGCGGCGTACTCCTCGCCGTGATCGTGACTTCGCTGGTCCTGTGGATCAACAATCGGTCGAATCAGCGCGAGCGCGCTGCCATCGAGCTGTCACAGGTCCGTGCCATCGGCATGAGCGGCAATACGGCCCTGGCAATACGAGAGCTGGAGGACTTCGTCGCACGGTACGGCAATACGCCGTCCGGCGCGGAAGCACGCCTGATCCTGGGCCGCAACTACATGGACGCCGGCCAGCCCCAGCAGGCCGTCAGCACGCTCCAGTCCATGGCCCGTAACGTTGACACCGACATGGGCGTCAATGCCGCCATGCTCCTGGCCGCTGCGTACGAGGCCACCGGGGACCTGGCCCAGGCGGAACAGACCTATGCCCGCATAGGTAGCGGTGGCCGCTTCCTGTTTCAGCGCCAGGAAGCCCTGGACAACGTGGCCCGGATCCGCCTCCAGCAGGGCGATGCGGCCGGCGCCATCGAGGCCTACCAGCGCATCGTGGACATGACGCCCATCGAGAGCGCCGATCGCCAGGTGTTCGAAATGCGCCTCGGCGAGGCACAGGCACGGGCGGTCAGTGCCCAGGGCGCCCAGCCGGAGACCGTGCCCGCCGGACCGGCGCCTGCCCCCGTTCCCGCACCGGGCGCTGAGCCGGCGCCGGGGCAGCCGCCTGCGGACGCTGGCGCGGGAACCGGCCCGGGCGGAGTCACGCCGGACCCCAGCGGCGATAGCCCGCCCAACGACTGACCACTTCTTCGGGGCGCTCGATGAACGAGAACGGGCCGCGTGCAAACGCGGCCCGTTCTGCTTTCCCGGCCTAACCCGACTTTGCCCCCACCGCCGTCATCATCGCCCCGGTGATGGACTGCCTCAAGCCGGATATTTCAGTCCACGGGTCCGAGCCCAGGTCCTTCATCCGCGCCGACGCGTTCCGTACAGTGAAGCTGTCACCCCTGATGCCGTCAGCCAGTTCGTCCCAGTGCAGGGGCATGGCCACCGTCGCCCCGGCCCGCGCCCGCGTGGAGTACGACTCGATGGCCGTCGCGCCGCGCCCGTTGCGCAGGTAGTCGAGCAGTATCCGTCCTTTCCGTTTCGCCTTGGCCATGTCAGTTGTATACAATTTGGGGGCGGCGCCTGCCAGCAGGGAAGCGACTCCCGCGGTGAATGACTTCACGTCCTCCCACGAGGTACGGCGGACGATGGGCACAACGACGTGCAGTCCCTTGCCTCCCGTCGTCCGGAGGGCACTGACCAGGCCCAGTTCCCGAAGCAGTTCGCGGAGGTGAAGGGCGGCGTCCACGGTGGCGCGCCAGGGCAGGTCGGGGTCGGGGTCAATATCCATGACGAACCGGTCCGGCGCCTCCACGCGATCCCCGCGGCAGTTCCAGGTGTGGAGTTCCAGGGTACCCAGCTGGACCAGGGAGACGAGCCCTTCCGCCGAGCGCAGGGTGCCATACAACTCGGGACCGTCCCGGCCGGGGATTTCCAGCAGGGACACGCCAGCCGGCGACGACTTTCCATCAAAATGCTTCTGGAAGAAGCAGTTGCCCTCGAACCCCGCCGGACATCGGACCAGCGTCAGGGGCCGGTCTGCGATGTGAGGCAGCATCCACTCCGCCATTGCCTCGTAATAGCGCGCCAGCTCCAGCTTAGTCACCCCGGACCCCGGATAGAGTACCTTGTCCGGGCTGGACAGGCGCACGCCTGCCACTCGGTCCACTGATCCTTTACGACCCACAGGCGCCTCCTCGAAGACCACCTCGGCGGCCGGCTTGTCCTCGCGGACCCCGTGATAGACAGGGTGCCGGAGCCGCCCGTCGTCGGTGACCTCCGTGTATCGAACCTGAGCGACCACGGAGGGCTCCACCCACGTCGTGCCCCGCACGGCGGCGCCCCGGGGAGGGTCAGCGAACGGGGACTCAGCGCGTTTCAGTGGCCGCAGCAGCCGGACCAGCTGGCGTAGCGTGGCCTCGGTGAAGCCGGTCCCCACCTTACCCCGATACACGAGCCTGTCGCCTTCGAACGTGCCCACGTGCAGGGCGCCGAGGCCCTTCCGTGAACCGCCGGGAGCGGTGTAGCCGCCAACCACGAACTCCTGTTCCCGCAAGCACTTGACCTTCAGCCAATCCTTGCGGCGCCCGCCGTGGTAGGGAGCCGCCGCGCGCTTGGAGATAATGCCTTCCAGCCCGTGCCTGCACGCCTGCGCATGGAATGCGCGCCCGTGACCTTCCACGTGCTCACTGTAAAGCACCGCTTCACCATCGCCGGAACCACCTGAGACACCGGCGGCCTGCAGCCGCGCCCGGAGGCGGGCCTTGCGGTCCACCAGAGGCTCCGGTCGGATGTCGGCGCCATCCAGATACAGGGCATCAAACACGCGGAACCGGAGGGACCCGTTCGTCGAGCCTGCCGAAAGGGCATTCTGCAACGCCTGGAAGCTGCTCCGACCGTCCGGCTGTTCCACCACCAGCTCGCCGTCCAGGATCGCGCCGCGCAGCTTCAGGCGCCTGAGTCCGGCCACAACGGTCGGGAAGCGCTCCGTCCAGTCTTTCCGGTTACGGGTCATCAGTCGGACCCTGTCACCGTCAACCCAGGCGAGGACCCGGTACCCGTCGTACTTGATTTCGTGCACCCAGTCCGTCGTGTCGGGCGCGGCAGACGCCAGGGTCGCGAGCTGCGGTGCCAGCCAATCCGGCATGTTCGAAGGAGCCATGGCGGGCCGTACGGGAAAGGTCGTGCCGCGACAGGATCACGGGCATACCGTGCCACTTGGCGGGGTCTTCCCACCAGCCTCTCCCGACTTCGTATAATATGTATTATGTAAACTTGCATGGTGGATAACTGTGGAAAAGGCCGGATATTATCCCCAACGGAGGTTTTCCCCTGTCCTGGCGGGCCGCCAGCGGAACTTACGAACATGCAGAGGGATTAAAGAGTCGCAGAACCCCGGACCCCGAAAACAAGCAGACATGGAAACGACGAGCCCGGCCGCAATCCCCTCGAGCAACGGCCATAACGGCATCCAGTCGCACGCGCGGGATGCCGGCACCGGCAAGAATCCGAGTGCCGTCCGCCGGGCCGCGCGCATACTGGCCCGGGCCACGGCGCGCCAATGCCCTAACTGCGGGTCCGGCAACGTGTTCCAGAGCTACCTGCGCCAGCGGGCAGCGTGCCCGGCGTGTTCCCTGCGGCTGGACCGCGGCGAGACCGACTTCTTCATCGGGGCGTATACCATCAACCTCATTGTGGCCGAGCTGCTGGTGTTTTTTGGCGGGATGGCCGTGCTCATCCGGACCTGGCCGGACGTACCCTGGACGGGCCTCACGTGGGGTCTTGCCGCCCTCATGGTGGCCGCGCCCGTGGCGCTCTACCCCTACTCCCGTCAGCTATGGCTGGCGTGCGACCTCATCTTCCGGCCGCCCACCCCAGGGGACTTCAAACACTAGAATCCACTTCATGCGGGCGACGCCAAGCTGCGTTATATCAATCACTTGACGCACCACACGCGATGTGAACTATAGCCCGCGACCAACACGGCCAATTCTGATTCACGCCAGCAAGGGCGCCAGACGCTGGGACGGCCACCTGACGCGGCTGCCGTGTAACTGTCGGGGTGCGAGGCTGGCTGTTGCGCGCCGGCCGCGGCGCCAGACGCTGCCGCCTGGACGCCCCGAAGCCAGCGCTTACAGCTTCCCCCTCATCGCCTGCCACCTCAGCTTCCACACCCGCCACACCGCTTCCCGGATGATCCGCTTGGACATCTTGGACTCGCCGGCTGTCCGGTCCGTGAACACAATGGGGATCTCCCGGATCCGCAGACCGCGCTTCCAGACCCGGAGGTTCATTTCGATCTGGAACGAGTAGCCTTCGGATTCCACCCGGTCCAGGCGGAGTTGCTCCAGCGTCTCCCGGCGAAACGCCTTGAAGCCGCCCGTGGCGTCCCAGAGCGGCACGCCCGTCACCAGGCGCGCGTACACATTTGCCGAGTACGAGAGCATGAGGCGGGCCATGGGCCAGTTGACGACAGTGACCCGGCCCTCGAGGTAGCGGGAGCCCAGGACGAGGTCGGCGTCTTCCAGGGCCGTCAGGAAGTCCGGCAGGTGTTTGGGGTCGTGGGAGAAGTCCCCATCCATCTCGAACAGCCAGTCGAACCCGTGGTCGAGGCCCCAGCGAAAGCCTGCAAGATAGGCAGTCCCCAGGCCGAGCTTGCCTTCCCGGTGCAGCACATTGACGCGAGGACTGGCGGCTGCCAGTTCGTCGGCGACGGCCCCGGTCCCGTCGGGCGACGCATCGTCAATAATGAGTACGTGCAGCCGGTTGTCCTGCTCCAGGACCAGCGGCACGAGCCGGGCTATGTTGTCCTTCTCGTTGTAGGTCGGAATGATGACCAGACCCCGACGGGTGTCCTCCCTCACCCCACCTCCTCATGAGAAGCCGTCTGGCGCAGCAGTGGCAGCAATGCCAGTGGCACCAGCTCGGCGGCGGTAAACCAGAGGCGCGACAGCGCGCCGACCACGATGGCACCCGCTGGCGGCATCACCTGGGCGAGGAGCAGGACCATGGCCCCCTCCCGGACGCCGATGCCGGCGGGCACGACAAAGAAAAGGTAGCCCACGAGGTATGAGGCGGCGACGGTCCCCGCCACGAACCGTGGGCTGGCGGCCGTCGCCGGCTCGAAGGCGGCGACGAAGAGCGCGAACGCCAACCCGAGCAGGACCCAGGACAGGGCATATGCCCCTGCCCAGACGGCGGCGTGCAGGGGCCTGACGCGGTCCGCCAGCGCGAAGGCCGCCCGCAGCCGGTCCCCTGCCCGGGGCCCCAGGGCGCCGGCCAGGCGTTCGCGGAACGCGTGGCCGAGGGGCGTCGCCACCAGCAGCCAGATCCCGGCGCCGGCAGCCGTAAGCATGACCGCGCCGATGGTCAGCGGCAGTGCGGCCTGGACACTGGCATTTCCGGCGGCGCCGAGTGCCGCGGGCCATTCCGGCAGTGTCACCCCCAGGAACAGCATGCCTGTCGCAAGGAACCCGAACTGCCCCAGCACCTGGGCGGCCGCCGCGGGCCCCGGTGGCAGCCCCGCCCGGCCGGCCAGGACGGCGAGCCCGGCCAGCGCCCAGATCTTGCCGGGCAGGTAGCGGCCGAGGCTCGCCAGGAAGTAGATCCGCAGCGTCGTCGCGCCCCCGGGCTCGCCGATGTGCAGGTCCACCAGGATCCGGCGCCAGATGAATGCATGACCGATGTAGAACAGGACCAGCAGTACGAAGGACGCTGCCAGCGGCAGCCCGCGGGGGCGCCAGCGGGTCAGGTCCTCCCTGCTCACCTGCCCGAGTTCCGGCGCCAGGACCTGATAGATTCCCCAGCCGATGAACAGAAGCAGCGCCAGCTGGCCCAGCCGCACCAGCAATCGCCTGCGCCCCTTGCCGTCCACCATTCAGCGTGGCGTCGAGCGGCGAGCCACTTGCGCCCCACGCGCCGCCTCTGGGGCCGGCACTGCCACCAGCCCGATGCGACGCCGCAGCACGGGCACCCAGCGGGCCAGCGCCGCCTCGGCCAGCGAGAGCCCCGGCAGGTGCGACGGCAACCATTCAAGGCGCTGGACGGCGAAGCCTGCCCCTTCCACCGCCTGGGCCAGTTCCGCGGCGCTCCGCACGCCGATATGGGACGGGTCCTGCCTCATGATGCCCCGGTCCCGGAGCCGCTCGAAGATGTGCTGCCGGTCCGGCGTGTACAGGACCAGCCGGCCGTCGGTCCGCAGGACGCGTCCCGCTTCCCGGAGGATGCGGGCCAGGGTCACGTCATCGAGGTGCTCGGTGAGGTCGGCTGCCAGCACAATGTCCGCGCTGGCCGTGGCCAGGGGCAGGACCGCCGCGTCGGCCCGTATGAAGTGGGCGCTGGCGGTGCCTTCCGCCGCGGCGACGCGGGTCGCCGCCTGCACCGCGGCCGGAGCCGGGTCCACGCCCACGGCGAAGGCCCCCTGCCCTGCGGCCTCGATGGTGAACGTGCCCATGCCACAGCCCAGATCCACCAGCGTCAGCCCCGCCGGCGGCGGCAATAGCGAGAAGACGTTGGCGATGCGACGTCGCGCGAAGCGGTTCCGGTCGCGGTACCGGCCGGCGAGGTCTGCGAAGTACGCCTCGTCGTAATGATCGGCGACGTCGTACGCCGTGAGCTTCCGCTGGCTCATCCCGGCCCCGGGGTGCCGGCTTCGCCCACGGTGATGGCTGTGCCGCGTCGCCGCTCACCCACGGCGCCGGCGGCCACCACACCCAGGAGGAGGAGCAGCACCGCCAGCGAGATGATCGCCCCCGTCCGGAGGGCTGCTGGCGTGTAGCGGAGCGTCACGGTGCTCTGCCCGGCGGGGACCGGGACCGCCCGGAACGTGTAGTTGGCCCGGATGATGGGCGCCGGCTGGCCGTTCACCTCGGCCGCCCACGCAGGGTACCAGTTGTCCAGGATCATGAGCAGGGCCGGTCGGTCAGCCTCCACCTGCAGGACATGTCGGTCCACTTCCCGGTTCTGCCATAGCACCGTGCCGGCGGCGCCCGCCGCCACCTGGACGCCTGCCGGCAACGGCTCGGCGACGAGGGCCGTGGTGCGGGCCTCGAAGCGGGCATCCAGCATGCGCGTCATGACGTCGTCCTCGGTGGCGTACTGTTCGACGTTGCCCACCACGTACGCCCGGGGCAGCGCGTCCCGGTTCCGATAGATGACGGATTGCATGCCCGCGTGGACCTCTTCCAGCTTCGGGTGCTCCAGCCTGCCCGGCGCCAGCAGGTAGACGGTGTTGGTCACGTCCGCCAGGCGCAGTTCCGACGCGCCCAGGTTGATGGCGGCCTCCCCACCGATGAGAGCCCGGTACCGGCCCATCTCGTTGCCGTGGTGGCCAGCCAGCTGCTCCAGGCCGTGCACCGCCAGGTCATTATGGCCGTACGCGCCCTGCGCCCCCAGCAGGTTGGACAGGTCGAAGACCCGGAACGGCTCGCCCTGCGCCTGGCGCTGCTGAAGGTAGAGGATGGAATCGTCGGCTCGGAACTGGGGCGCGCCGTCCTGGAACCGGTTCACCAGCGCCGTATACGTGATGAACGGCCGGCCGGCCCGGTACAGGTCGATGCCTGCCACCAGCGCCAGCAGCACCACCAGCATGGCCGGCGTCAGCACGTCCCGGGCGGCCAGTTCCCACACGCCCGCTACCGCCGCCGCGATGAGGGCGGCGATCCAGAAGCCCATGGTGATGTAGGGCCCGTTGGCCTGGAGGCGGTCGAACTGGATGCTCTCGGCGAAGATGGAGCCCCACATGCCCGTCACCACGCCGGCGCTCTGGGCCAGTGCCAGGCCACCCAGCACGGCGGCGGCGATCCACAGGATCCGCCGCGCCGAAGCC
The DNA here is from genome assembly GCA_035461245.1 of Longimicrobiales bacterium. GTDB lineage: Bacteria > Gemmatimonadota > Gemmatimonadetes > Longimicrobiales > RSA9 > SH-MAG3. The sequence goes on from DATHVP010000036.1 coordinate 8,009, forward strand.
CGCTCCTCACCCGCCCGGACGTCCGCCAGCCACTCCAGCAGCTGCTGCACGGCCAGAGCGCCCAGCGTGGCCAGCGCCAGGCCGTACAGGAAGATGATCATGGACCAGGCGCGGAACAGGCTCACGCCGGGGATGAGGTAGAACAGGTGAAACAGCGGCGTGCTGTCGGCCACCGCGTACAGGAGCGTCAGCACGCCCAGCCCCGTGAAGAACCAGACCTGCGCCGTCCGACGCCGGAGCAGCAGGATGGGCAGCAACAGCAGCGGCACCAGCCCCGCGTACTCGTTGTTCAGCTTCATGGGGTTCTTGCCCCAGTACCCCGCCGGCGCCTGCTCCGGCGAGGACGGCGTCAACTCGCCCACGAACTCGGGAACGGCCAGCGCCACGATCTCCTCGGCATTCATGGCGTATGTCGCCGACCAGGCCTTCCCCGTCTCGTGGGATTCCTGCCGGTCCGCCCGATGGGAGAACTCCTGGAGGTACGCCAGTGGCGGCAGGAACTGGACGGCCGCAGCGCCTACGCCCAGCACACCCGCCAGCGCGAACGTGGCCACCCGCAGGCCGAACGCGCGGGCGACGCCAGCCGCTTCCAGCCGGCCCAGCTGCCAGGCGCGGAACAGGAAATAGAGCGATACGCCCCAGACGAGGTAGTAGGCGGCCTGCATGTGGGACGTGAACAGCGTCAGGGCGAGGCCGAGGGCGAAGATGGCATAGTCCTGCGGCCGGTTCAGGCGCGCGGCCCGCTCGGTGAGCCAGAACATGAGGGGCGCCAGCGCCGAGACGAACAGCTTGCCATCGCCGCCTGGTAGCACCAGTGAGATCATGTTCGTCCCCATCATGAAGACGAGGCCGCCGAAGAACGCCGCCGCCCGGGACAGCAGGAGCCCCCGTCGCAGCCACAGGTATGTGAACATGCCCGCCAGGAAGATGTGGAGCGACATCTTCCACCCCCACATGGCCCGGGCGTCCATGAAGAAGAGCGCCAGCGACGGCGGATAGAAGATGTCGCCGTGCATCCCCTCCACGAACGGCAGCCCGCCCATGAGCAGCGGGTTCCAGTGAGGCATGCGGTGGAACTGCTGCACGAATTCCGTATAGAAGTTCCGGGCGAAGTAGCTGAGGGCCAGGCTGTCGAAGCCCAGCATGGACACGCCGCCCAGGAAGAACTCCCGGAACAGCAGCACCGTCACCGCCGCGTAGACCACCGGCGCCACCCACACCGGCAGCTCCGGCACCGGCCGAGCCGCCACGACGCCGCCTTGCCGGCCACTGCCGCCGCCGCGCCCCTCGCGCGTTGTCGTCGCCGATCCCGAGGTGGTCCTGCGTCCGCCCTTCGCCATCACCGCTTCTCCCGCACCAGCGTCTCGTAGATCTCCAGGTGCCGCCGCGCCAGCCGCGCCACGCTCCAGTGCTGCACCACCCGCTCCCTGGCCTCGCGGCCGCGCCGCTCCAGCTCGCCGCTCCTCAGCAATGCGACGATGGCCGCCGCCTGCGCCTCCGGGTTCGCTGCGTCGAACAGCGTGCCCACGGACTCGTCCACGATCTCCGGCAGACCGCCCACCCGGCTGGCCGCCACAGGCACGCCGCAGCTCATGGCCTCCAGCGCCGCCACACTCGTCGCTTCCATGAGTGAGGGGAAGATGGCGACATCGGCGTCCGCCACCAGGGCGGGCATCTCGTCATTCGGCCGCTTCCCCATGAACGTCACTGCGTCGGTCACGCCCAGCTCCGCTGCCAGCGCCTGCAGTCTCCCACGCTCCGGCCCGTCGCCGATGAGCACCGCCTCCACATCCACCTCCCGGCGGATCAGCGGCAGCGCGCGGATGAAGTACTCCACGCCGTTCTTGTGGAACAACCGCCTGGGCACCAGCAGCCGCGGCCGCCGGCGCACCGTCTTCTCCCGCGGCACAAACATCTCCGTGTCCACGCCGTTCGTGAGCGCCTCCGCCCGCGGGTGCGGGTACAACCCCAGCGCCACGTCCCGGATCTCCGTGCTCGCCGCCAGCAGCCAGTCCGCCGACCGGATGATGCGGCGCAGCACCGGCTGCCAGGCCGGCTTTTCCGCCAGCTTCAGAAAATGCGACGTGTGCAGCGTGATGACGAGGGGCACTCCGTACCGCCGCTTCGCCATCATGCCCGGCACAGCCGATGCGAACGTCTGCGCGTGCAGGATGTCGGCATGCCTGGCCAGGCGCATGAAGTGCGGTACCGTCGCCAGCGTGTGCGCCGTCCACCCCGCCGGCGTCCGCTTCTCCGGGAACCATTTCCGGACGACGTCAATGCCGTCCATGTTCTCCCGCTCCGGCAGCCCCGGCCGCGACCGCGACGTCATCATCGTCACGAAGTGGCCCTGCCGCACCAGCTCCCGGCACAGGTAGTACGCGTGGCTCTCCAGCCCGCCCACCTCCGGCGGGAAATAGATGCATTGTTGGAGGATTCGCATTACGGACCGGGATCGGGATCGAAAACGTGAACGGGAAACGACCCGCGCTTCGTCGCCGGCCTCATGTCGGCCCCCTCATGTCGGCCGCCCCATCGCCCGTAGCACGCCGCCCCTGTCCTGCCGTCCCCCAGTCTTCCGTCCGGCGAGCCGAGCCGGTCAGGGCACTGATCACGATGTCCGCTATCCGCTCCCCTGCCCTGCCATCGCCGTACGGGTTGGGGATGTCATGCCGGCCGTGCTGCGTGAGCACGTGCGCCGCCGCGTCCACGATACGGGTGCGGTCCGTGCCTACCAGTTGCGCGGCCCCGGCGGCCACGGCCTCCGGGCGCTCCGTCACGTCGCGCAGCACCAGCACCGGCGTGCCGAAGCTCGGCGCTTCCTCCTGGATGCCGCCGGAGTCGGTGATGGCCAGGACCGCATGCTTCAGGGCGTGCAGCAGATCCAGGTAGTCCAGCGGTTCCGTGAGGAGGATGCGCGGATGGTCACCCAGCAGCTCGCGGGCAGGCTGTCGGACGTTCGGGTTCGGGTGCACCGGGTACAGCAGCACGACGTCGTCGAAACGGTCCGCCACCTCGCGCAGCGCACCGAACGCCTCGCGCAGCGGTTCGCCGAAACTTTCCCGTCGGTGCGCCGTCACCAGCACCAGCCGGCGCTCGCTCGAGAGCGCATCCCGCAGCACGGGGTTGGTCGCCTCGTGCTCGGCGGCGGCGATGCGCTGGAGTGCATCCACCACGGTGTTGCCGGTGACGTGCACCGTGGCCGCGTCCACCTTCTCCCTGAGCAGATGCTCCCGGGCGCCGTCCGTCGGCGCGAAGTGCAGGTCCGCCACTACGCCAGTCATGCGCCGGAGCACTTCCTCCGGGTAAGGGCGCGCCTTGTCGCCGCTGCGCAGCCCGGCCTCCACGTGGCCTACGGGGATCCGCTCGAAGAACCCGGTCAGGGCGCCAAAGAAGACCGACGCGGTGTCGCCCTGCACGAGGATCATGTCCGGCCGCCACTCGGACACGACGCCGCGCAGCCCGTCCAGACAGCCGTGGGCCACGTCGTACAGATCCTGGCCCTCCTTCATGATGCCCAGGTCCCAGGCCGGCTCGAGTCCGAAGACGTCCAGCACCTGGTCCAGCAGGTCGGTGTGCTGTCCCGTTAGCGCGAGCCGGGCGTCCGATTCGCCTTGCCTTCTGCGGAACGCGTCCAGGACCGGGGCCAGCTTGATGCCTTCGGGGCGGGTGCCGGCCACCACCAGCACCCGCGGCGTGCGTGCTTCCGTCATGCCCGCCGGCGGTCCAGGCCGCCGCGCTCATCGTCCCCGCGCCGCACCCGGGATACCTCCCGGTGCAGTGCGTCGATCTCCGAATGCTGCTGCGCCATGAGTTCGGCAATGAAGCCGAAGCCGATGAGCAGGAAGCCCAGCACCTCAAGCAGCAGTACCAGATACAGCAGGGGGCGGTAGCCGATGGGCGAAACCCAGTGAGACGCCCGTAGCACGATGGTCACGAGCCCCACGAGGATGCCCAGCGTCGCCGACACCAGCCCGCTGATGCCGAACAGCAGCATCGGCTTGCGGGAGAAGAACAGGAAGAACCAGACGGAGACCAGGTCCAGCAGCCCGACGACGATGCGGCCCTTGCCGGAGTATTTCGCCACGCCAGCCCGGCGGGGCAGCAGCTCAATGTCGATCTCAGTCATGCTGAAGCCGCGGGCGTAGGCCAGCACCACGAAGAAGCGATGCCAGTCGTGCCGCAGCCGGACCTCGTCCAGGATGTCCCGGCGGAACGCCTTCATGGAGTTCGTGTCCGAGACGGGGATGTCGAAGATGGATCGGCTCAGCCGGTTGTAGATACTGGAGACAGCCCGCTTCTCGTAATGCCCGGTCTTGCGACCGGTGACGATATCCCAGCCCCCGTCAAGTTCAGCCAGGAAGCGAGGGATATCATCGGGTGCGTGCTGCAGGTCCGCATCATAGAGGACGAGCCACCGGGCGCCGGTATGCTCCGCTGCCGTCACCATCGCTTCCGTCTTGCCGAAGTTGCGACGATGGCGCACCACACGGAACCGGTCCCAGCCCGCCGCCTCCCGTTCTGCCGCCTCCGCGGTGCCGTCCGTCGAGCCATCGTCCACCAGCAGGACCTCGCCGGACAGGTCATGGCGCGCGAACATGGACCGCAGCTCGGAAACGAGCGCCGGCATGTTCTCCACCTCGTTGTATGCGGGGATGACCACGGCGAAGTCACGCCGCGCCTCAGGGCTGAGGCGCGGCACGTCCACGAGCTCCGACTTCGGGGCTGTTCCTGACATGCGGTGGCTCAGGTTAGCCGATGCGGCGTACGGCGTGCCGGCCTGCGCCGCGCGTCAGACACGCTTGCGCATGCGTGCGGACAGGATGCCAAGCTGGTCACGGTACTTGGCCACTGTGCGCCGGGCAATCTGGATCCCCTCGTCCTTCAGGATGTTGACGATGGCCTGGTCCGTCAGCGGCCGCTTCGGCTGCTCATCAGAAACGAGCTTCTGGATGCGCGCCTTGATGCCCCGCGCACTCACGTCCTCGCCCGACGTCGTGGACAGGCCGCTGGAGAAGAAGAACTTGAGCGGCAGCACGCCACGGGGCGTCTGCACGAACTTCTCGTTCGTCACCCGCGACACCGTGGACTCGTGCATGTTGATGACCTCCGCCACCTCGCGCAGCGTCAGCGGCTTCAGGTACTGCACGCCCTTCTCGAAGAACTCGCGCTGGCGGTCCACGATGAAGTTCATGACCTTGAGCATGGTCTGGCGACGCTGCTCGATGGCCTGGATCATCCAGTTCGCGCTGTTCAGCTTGTTGCTGATGAATTCCTTGTTCTCGCCCTTGAACTTGCTCTTGTCCTTCGCGATCTCTCGATAGGCCCGGGACAGCTTCAGCCGCGGCAGGCTCGTGTCGTTCAGGAAGACGAGGTACTCGCCGTCTATCTTCTCAACGATGAGGTCCGGCGTGATGTAGTTGTCCGGCGGGGCTGAATACTTCAGCCCTGGCTTCGGATCCAGCTTCGCCACATCATCCGCCGCCGTCTGCACGTCCTTCGGCGTGATGGACAGCTCCTTGGAGATCTCCGACCAGCGATGGTTGATGAGCTGGTCGAAGTAGTTCTCCACGATGCGGTACGCCAGCGTGTCCTCCAGCTCCGCGTCCTTGAGCTGCAGGATCAGGCACTCACGCAGCCCGCGGGCCCCGATGCCCGCTGGGTCGAACGACTGGAGCGTGCGAAGCATGGCCTCGCCCTCCTCCGTCGTGAAGGGCCTGAGTTCCTCGCCCTCCTCCTGGACCCACGAGTCGCCCGACTCGGCGACCCACAGGTTCAGCCCCGCCACCACCTCCTCCACCGAGCACGTGAGGTAGCCGTTCTCGTCAATGTTGCCGATGATCTCCTCGCCGAGCAGCAGCTCCCGCGGCGAGAGCCGCAGCAGCACGAGCTGGTCCCGGAGGTGGTCGTACAGGTCCCGGGTCTCCACCGAGACGGGCTCGTAGTACTCCTTCTCCTCATACTCCTGCCGCCGGCCGCCGGCCTCGAAACCGTCCAGGAGGATCTCCTCCCAGTCGATCTCCTCCGCCTTCTCCTTCTCTTCCTTCTCCTTCTCCTTCTCCACCGGCGCCATCTCGTCCTCGGACACCTGCGGCTCTTCCAGGTCGAGGAACGGATTGTTCAGCATCTCCTGCTTGATGTGCTGCTGCAGGTCGAGCAGGGGCATGTAGAGCAGATCCATCGCCTGGTACAGGCGTGGATTGATCTTCATCTCCTGCTTCAGCTGTGTGCCCTGGTAGAGGCCCGTCTTCATGCTGCTCATACAACCAGTTCCGGTCGCGGATACCGCTCTCTCATGCGCGCCGTCAGCGTCGGCCCGAAGTAGATCTCGGCAACTTCCTCGTTCCACACCAGCTCGGCCACCGTTCCGGACACGCGCACCTTGCCATCATACATGATGTAGGCGCGATCCACGATGTCGAGCGTCTGTTCCACGTTATGATCTGAAATAATGACCCCGATTCCGCGGTGCCTCAGCTCCGCCACGATCTGCTGGATGTCATGGACCGCAATGGGGTCCACGCCGGCGAACGGCTCGTCCAGCAGCATGAACTTCGGCTCCGCCACCAGTGCCCGGGTGATCTCCAGTCGCCGGCGCTCGCCACCCGACAGCGAGTATGCCTTTGCCTTGCGCAGGTGCCTCAGTCCCAGCTCATCCAGCAGTCGCTCGAGGCGTGCCCTCCGTTCCGAGCGCTTCAGTCCCAGCGTCTCCAGGATGGCGAGGATGTTCTCCTCGACGGTCAGCTTCCTGAAGATGGACGGTTCCTGGGCCAGGTATCCGACACCTGCCCGAGCCCGCTTGTACATGGGCCATCGCGTCAGCTCCTGCTCGTCCAGGAACACCTTGCCGCGGTCCGGGCTGATCAGGCCGACGACCATGTAGAACGTCGTCGTCTTGCCAGCACCGTTCGGCCCGAGCAACCCCACGATTTCGCCCTGCGAGACCTGTACGTCCACATCCGAAACGACGCGGCGGCGACGGTACGCCTTGACCAGGCCGCGGGCGGACAGGGTGCTGCCGCCGGGAACGAGTTCCGCGCCCGGCTCACGGGCCGCGGACCGCCCCGACTCCTGCCCATGGAGCAAGATCCTTACCGTTGCATCCAGCTCTCGCGCAAGGGCTTCCCGGTCGCCGGCCAGTTCACCGGAGTAGGGCGGCAGCAACTGCACCCGGTCCCAGGCATCGCCCTCCGGCCGGCCCGCCGCGACGCCGTCGGCCTGCAGCCGGGGCATCACGTGGTCATCCAGGTAGCGGGCCGGCTCGTCCGGCGAATCGGTGGTGCCGGCGCTGTCCAGCAGGCCAGCGCCCTCCCGCCCGTCGGACAGGTATCCAACGTACGCCGCCCGTATGGCCGTCAGCCAGTCCCCCCTTTCAACGACGCCGTCGCCGTCCGCCATCCGCACCAACTCGTGCAGTGCGATGGCCACGGAAGCGTCGTGGGGCTTGAGCCCGGCCGCATACTCCCGCAACGTCATTCGCGCCCTCCGTCCGACCCGGTCACGGACTCGCCGCCAGGCGCTGCACGGCGGGCCGCGTCCGACGGTTGCAGGTATACGCCTCGCACGTCATCCGATGCAGAGACCACGGTGACCAGGCCGTCCACGAAGGCCACCTCCACGTGGGCACCTACCAGGTAGGCAATGGACAGCCTGGTGTCCGCCGCGGCATTCTCCGGACGGACCCGGTGCATTGCCTGGGCAGGGGCGCCGATGGCCAGCAGGCGCTCCAGCACGCGCTCGCCGGCGTCCGCGGGCTCCGCCACGACCTCGATCAGCGGATCGGCAGCCGTGTCCGCCACTGCCACGGCGACCGGCCCCTCCGTGAAGAAGGCCCGTACGGTGTCGCCACGCATCCAGTCGTTGGCAATGACGTCCATGATCTCGTCGCTGGCCTCCGGCAGATACGGCCGCAATGAGTCCGGCGATATGCGCTCCACCCAGGCGCCGCCAATGGCCACCGCTTCCTGCAGTTGCTGCCCGGGTGCCAGCACATCCACTGAGTCCGCCGTCATGTTGAACTGGTCGCTCACGACCCGGGCCTGATCGACGGCCAGGGCCGCGCCCGGTGCGGCGTCCCACTGCATGGCCACCAGCCGCGTCACGCCGCCGTCCTCGAAGAAGAGACGTATGGCCGCCGCCGTGACCTCCATGTCGTCCGAGTCCAGGTGCGCACCGTGCCGGGACAGCACCTCCTCCACGTCCTCACCCTCAGTGAGCACCGCGGTGATGGAGTCCCCCGTCAGGCGGTAGCTCGGCAGTTCCACCCGGGCCCTGGACCCTGACAGCTCCAGCTGGCGGACGGCCTGGTCATATTCGATGATGTAGCCGGTGGCCGTCAGCGAGTCCCGCTGCAGCCGCGCGTCACCGGTGCCCCGCAGCCGGTCCTCGCCGAAGATGTCAATCTGCTGTGCCCAGAGGACCGTACTGTCCGGCTGGCTCGCCTGCCGGAACACGGCCCGGGGGTTGCCTCCAATCGCCTGCACGTGGGACTCCCGGACCGCCGTGGCCTCCGTGTACTCGAGCTGCTGGGACCGGATCGTGGAGTTGGTGGTGCGGTGCACCAGCACCACGTTGCCCGTCGCCACCATCCGCTGGTTGCGGGAGAAGTACTCGGCGTTCGTGGAGTTCAGTGTCCGCGCCGAATCCTGGAACTGGACATTGCCCATGAGCTGGACTCGCCCACTGGCCTGCGAGATATAGGCGTTGTTCGCGGATATGCGGCGGCCGCCGGGGCACGAGAGCACGGGCACCGTCACATACACCAGTTCCTCCGGCGTGCCCTGGTTCACGAAGTTCGTGGTGCCCGAAGAGAGCACGGTGCAGCTCTGCTGTGCCTGGGCCTGCGAGACCGACAACAGCAGCAGGATGGACACGGTCAGGGCGAGCCGGCCCATGCTCAGAACCGGATCTGCGGGGCGTACCCGCGGTAGCCCTGCATGGTGAAGTTGCCGAACCGGTCGTCCACCCGGAAGCTGTCCATGGAACCGGTCTGGCCGCCCGGCCAGATCCGCTCTGTGTGAACGTCGCTCCAGACGATGCGCTGGTCCGGATCGTAGTGCAGTTCTTCCGTGCGGATGGTACCGGCGTTGGAGCCCTCGTGGATGACCAGTTCCACGTCGCCCATGGCGACCATGCGGTTGGTGCTCTGGTCGAGTCGACCCCGCTGGGACGTCAGCGTCGCGTAAGTCCCGCCGGTCTCCGTGAACATGTCCAGGTGTACGCCCCGCAGATGGACGGCCGACGAGTCGTCGAACACGAGGGTGCTGTCGGACCGCAGCACGGACTGGCGCACGCCGGCGCTGGTCATGATGTGCTCAACGCCCTCCAGCACCTGGTCGGCGGGCAGGGGCGTGTAGTCGCTGGTCACTGGGCCCGTCCCGCCGCCGCAGGCGGCCACGCCGGCCGCCACGAAGGCGGTGAGAAGCATCGTTCGCATAGACGTGTTCATACCACGCTGGCCCGCAAAAGGTCATGCAGGTGCACGACGCCCATGAGATGACCGTCGTCGTCCGTCACCGGCAGGGCCATGATGCCGTGGGTTTCCATCAGGTAGATGGCCGCCGCCGCCAGCTCGTTCACGCCGATCCGCTTGGGCGATGGGTTCATCACGTCCCGGACCGGCGTGTCGAAAACGTCCTCCTGCCGTTCCATGAGCCGGGCCAGGTCTCCGCCCGTGACCACCCCGATGACAACGCCGGACTCGTCCACCACCGGGACCGTCCCCCGCTTCTCGGCCAGCAGCACAACGCACTGCCGCATGGGTGCGTCGGGACCCAGGTGCGGGTAATCGTCGGCCACCATCACATCCCGCACGCGCAGCGTGAGCCGCCGGCCCAGCGTCCCGCCCGGGTGGAACCGGGCAAAGTCCTCGCGGGTGAAGCCCCGGCTCCGCAGCAGGGCCACGGCCAGGGCGTCGCCCATGGCGAGGGCCGCGGTGGTGGAGGTGGTGGGCGCCAGGTCGTACGGACAGGCCTCCTCCGGCACGGCGCAATCCAGGACCACGTCGGCGGCCCGGCCGAGCGTGGAGCCCGTGCGACCGGTGATGGCGACGATGCGCACGCCCATGCGAGCCAGGTAGTCCATGAGGCCGGCCAGCTCGCTGGATTCTCCGCTCTTCGACAGCAGGATCGCCACATCGCCGCGACCGACGATGCCCAGGTCCCCGTGCAAACCCTCCACGGGGTGCAGGAAGATCGCCGGCGTACCCGTCGACGTCAGCGTCGCCGCGATCTTCCGCCCGATGATGCCACTCTTGCCTACGCCGCTGACGATGACACGGCCGGGTGCCTGCAGGACCAGCTCGACGGCGGCGGTGAAGCTGTCGTCCAGGCGCCGTTCCAGCGACTGGAGCGCTTCCGCCTCCAGTCGCAGCACGCGACGTCCCGTCTCCAGCAGCGACTCAGCGCCCGCCATGACCATCCACCCGGGTCGCGGCACGCACCGACAGGACCTGCTCCAGCAGCGCCGGCAGCCGGTCCAGTGGCAGCATGTTCGAGCCGTCCGAAGGCGCTGTCTCCGGCCGTGGGTGTGTCTCCAGGAACAGGGCGTCGGCGCCCGCCGCCACAGCCGCCAGGACCAGCGGCCGGATGAACTGCGGGTCGCCGCCACTGGCGCCGTCAGCCCGTCCCGGCCGCTGCACACTGTGCGTGCCATCGAAAATGACAGGCGCGCCCGTAGCCGCGCGCATGCGCGCGAACGAGCGCATGTCCACCACCAGGTCACCATAGCCGAAGAGCGTGCCCCGCTCCGTGACCGCGACACTCTCTGCGCCAGCCTGCCGCGCCTTGTCCACGGCGCCGGCCATGTCCTCCGGCGCCATCCACTGTCCCTTCTTGATGTTCACGACGCGACCGGTCCGGGCGGCCGCCTCCACCAGGTCCGTCTGTCGGCTCAGGAACGCCGGAATCTGCAGCACGTCACAAACCTCACCGGCGGCCGTCGCCTGCGCCGGCTCGTGCACGTCCGTGAGCAGGGACAGGCCGGTGGCCTCCCTGACGCGCTGCAGGCGCCGCAGCCCCTCCTCCAGACCGGGGCCGCGGGCAGCACCGGCCTTGCTGCGATTCGCCTTGTCGAAGGACGACTTGAAGATGATGGGCACACCGCTGCGTACCTGCAGTGCGGCCAGTGCTTCCGCCACCTGCAGGTTCAGTTCATCATCCTCCAGCAGGCACGGCCCTGCAATCAGGAAGAACGTGCCGTCCCGCAACATCGCGCCGGGGTTCATGCCTCCACCGCCTCCGGCGCCGGCAGGTCCAGTTCTGGACGCTCGCTCTCAGACCGGCGCGCCAGCGCCGCCGCCACGAACGCCTTGAACAGGGGATGCGCGCGCATGGGCCGCGACTTCAGTTCCGGGTGGAACTGGCAGCCCACGTACCAGGGGTGCCCGGGCACCTCCACGATCTCCACCAGGTTCCCGTCCGGGGAGAGCCCGCTGAACTTCATGCCGTTGCTGCCCAGCAGTTCGCGGTACTCGTTGTTCACCTCGTAGCGGTGCCGGTGGCGCTCGCTGATCTCCAGCGTGCCGTACGCCTGCGCCGCCCTTGACCCCTCCGCCAGACGGGCGGGGTACGCGCCCAGGCGCATGGTGCCGCCCAGGTCCGTGACCTGCCGCTGCGAGTCCATCAGGCAGATGACGGCGTTCTCCAGGTCGCCGATGAACTCCGCCGAGTTGGACGCGCTCAAACCGCACATGTTCCGGGCGTACTCAATGACCGCACACTGCAGGCCCAGGCAGATGCCAAAGAAAGGCAGGTCGTTCTCACGGGCCCAACGCACCGCGTCCAGCATGCCCTCCACGCCGCGCACACCAAACCCGCCGGGGATCAGCAGGCCGTCGAAGTCCTCCAGCAGTTCCGGCCCGGCGCCGCCGCCATTGCCCCCGGCCTTCCGTTCGAAGTCCTCGCTGGACAGCCAGGAGATGTCCACGCCCACGTCATTGGCGATACCGCCGTGGATGAGCGCCTCCTGCACCGACTTGTACGAATCCACCAGAGACGTGTACTTGCCTACCACCGCGATGCGGACGCGTCCGTGCTTCGGTTGCCGCACCCGCTGGACCATCCGCTCCCAGTCTTTCAGGTCGGGCTCCTCCGTCTGGATGCCCAGCTTGCGGATGATGAGTTCGTCCAGCTTCTGCTGCCGGTACGTCAGGGGCACCGCGTAGATGCTGTCCACGTCCGGCGCCTCGATCACGCCCGCCGGATCCACGTTGGTGAACAGCGCCGTCTTCCGCTTCAGTTCCTCGCTCAGGGCGCGGTCTGACCGGCAGATCAGCACGTCCGGCTGGATACCGATCTCCATCAGCTCGCGCACTGAATGCTGCGTCGGCTTCGTCTTCAGCTCGCCCGCCGCCGCGATGTACGGGATCAGCGTCAGGTGGATGAACAGCGTGTGCTCCCGGCCCACGTCCTGCCTGAACTGGCGGATCGCCTCCAGGAACGGCAGCGACTCGATGTCGCCCACCGTGCCGCCGATCTCCGTGATCACCACGTCATGGCCCGGCGCCAGCCGCCTGATGGCGTGCTTGATCTCATCGGTGATGTGGGGCACCACCTGCACCGTCGCGTCCAGGTAGTCGCCACGACGTTCCTTCGTGATGACGTCCTGGTAGATCCGGCCCGTCGTGATGTTGTTTGCCTGCGACAGCGACTCGTCGATGAACCGCTCGTAGTGCCCCAGGTCCAGGTCCGTCTCCGCACCATCATCCGTGACAAAGACCTCGCCGTGCTGGAACGGCGACAGCGTTCCCGGGTCCACGTTGATGTAGGGATCGAACTTCTGGATGGTCACCCGCAGGCCCCGCTCCACCAGCAGGCGCCCGATGGACGCCGCCGCTATGCCCTTCCCCAGCGACGAGACCACGCCGCCCGTCACGAAAATGTACTTGGTTGGCTGCCGGTTGTTGTCGCTCATCACGCGCTGTCCCCATGTTGGTTCGTCACGATCCTCCGCTCCGCCCGCTCCGCGTCCGCCAGCGTGTCCACGCCGCCTTCCGCCGTCGCTACCACGCCCACTCCTACAGTCAGCCCTGCCGCCAGCGCACGCAACTGCTCCAGCCGCTCCACCGCCTCCAGCGGCGTGGCAGGCAGCGCCAGCCACCGCTCCAGCACCGCCGGAGCATACGCATAGATGCCGATGTGCCGCAGGAACACGTCCGACTCAAGGTCCGCCGCCGTCGGCTCGCCGTCACGCACGTGCGGGATCGGGCTGCGCGAAAAGTACAGCGCACTGCCGTCCACCCTCCGCACCACCTTCACCACCGCGGGATCCCGCCATGCCTCCAGCGTACCCACCGGCGCCGCTACCGTGCCGATGTCGAAGCCCTGCAGCACCTGACCCGCCGCCGCCGCCGCGTGCGCTTCCTCCACAAATGGCTCATCGCCCTGCACGTTCACGACGACATCGTACCCGCCGTACTCCGGGCGAGCCACCACCTCGCCAATGCGTGACGTGCCGGACTCGTGATCCGGTGACGTCAGCACCGCACGCGCCCCCCAGCGCTCACTCGCGGCGACAATCTCTGCCGAGTCGGTGGCTATCACGACATGAGCGAACAGGTTGAAGGAAGAGACACGTCGCCACACCCATTCGAGCAGTGGCCTGCCCGCCAGGGGGTGCAGCGGCTTGCGTGGCAGCCGCTCCGAGCCGAGCCGGGCGGGGATCACGCCCAGAATCCGTTCGTCGCGCACCGGGGATACGTCGTGGGAAAACTGAGGGGCGGCGCCCCTATGCAAATTTCACGCCGGAAAGGTAAGGACTGGCGAGGGGAATGGCAACCGGGGTGGCGACGCCCGCCTGCCCACCACGCGATCCGTCGCACGGCAGCCGCGGCAATCGGTGCCGTCGCCCCCCTGCGCCGCGGCTGGGACGCATCCGCCAGCGTCGTGACGCGGCGGTTGCTCGACAGCCGCGGCCGGCGCCGTCGACCGCTTACGCCGCGGCTGGCGCGTGGGGGCTGCTACTGCGGCCGCTCCCACGGCCACGACCGACGCGGCAGGTTCAGGCCCGCGGACAACTCGACGTCGTCGCGCCATGCCGCCGGATTCGTCACCACGCGCACGTTGAACAGCGGGAACCGGAGTCGGCCCCCGACATTCTGCTCGAGTCTGCGACTTTCGTCGGCGGTCCATGCCATACCGACCAGGTGCAGGATCTCCAGGTCCGGCGTGCCGATGACTCGGATGCGGACGCGGTCCAGGGGAATGCCGTACGCCGTTTCCACAAATGCCACGCGGTCACCGCGGAATTCTGCGATCTCGAATGTGTAGAGCGTGCTTGAGCCGCCCACGAAGCTCCAGCGCTGGCCTGGCAGCGTAGTAGTCCCGGGGAGCGGCCCCTGGAAATGCGGCTGTACCCGCAGCGTATGGTTGGCCAGCGCCTTCATGGCCCAGTCGGCAGTGACTTCATAGCGAGTGAAACTGTGGTCGCCCTTCAGCAGCGTGCCGGCGGCCTCCAGCGCTGCAGTCACGCGCACCCGATGCAGGCGCGCCAGCCAGTCGGTGCTCACCCCGGCCACGACACTGGAGATGCGGCCTTCGTCCACCACCATGTTGTCGTCCCTGGGGGTGCCCAGCACCGTCCATGGCGAGCCGGCGACGAGCGAACGCGCCTCCTCGAGCTGGCCGCGGAGGAACGCGTCAGTGGTGCGCGGCCCTGTCTCCAGCGTCCGCCGGACTTCGGCATATGCCCGATCGGCTTCGTAGTAGTCGCGCAGGTCCTTCCCCGTCAGGAAGAATGTGAGGCTGTTGTCCAGGTCGCCGCGGATCCAGCGTTCGTTGGTGAGCGTCGTCCGCTCAGCGCCCAGTACGAGGGAGGTCGCACCCCTCGGCAGCTCCAGTTCGAGCCCTCCAGTGATGGCACCCCTTTGTGACCGGTAGTCCACCCGCCCCACGAGCACCGGCTCCACCCGTTCCAGCCGGGGCAGCGCAGTACCGGCACTGAAGCTGAGGGTCACGCCGTCCACCCGGTCATACGCCGGGATCGCCACACCGAAAAGGCCGGGCAGGATGATGTTCGACGGCCGGACGGTGCCAACAATGACCATCCGGGCGCCGTCCGCCTCCCGCCTTACCAGGTAGGCGGCGTTGGGTTCGTTGCGGACGCCGCCCTGCACCACCGCCATTTCCGATGGGTAGAACCCGCCCCCGATGTTTCGGACCACACCCTGGATGCGCGCGTTGGGCCGGAGGAACACGTTGCCGTCCACGATGACCAGGTCGCCGGTGACGGTGCCGTCCAGGCGCAGCACGGCCCGCAGCACCAGCAGTGTGCCGTGCACCGTGTCCGCCGCCGTGATGAGAGTGTCCCGAGCGATGAGCGTGTAGTCGCCGCTCTCCACCAGGCGCCGCAGGAACACGTCGTTCTCGATGTCGCCCCGGCCCCGGACCTCCACCTGCTGCGCCGCCAGGGGCTGCGCCACGCCGCTGATGGTCAGGCCCGACGCGACGGCCACCAGCCCTCGTACCATGGCGCCGCGCACCGACCAGCCCCGCCGTTGCCGCCTCACCGCACCGCCTCCAGGAAGTTGCGGAGCAGTTCCCTGCCCGCCTCGCTGGCAATGGATTCCGGATGGAACTGCACGCCCCACACCGGGTGCTCCCGGTGACGTACGGCCTGGATCTCGTCCTCCCACCCCTCCTCCGCCGTCCATGCCAGCACCTCCAGTGAGTCCGGCAGTGAGGACGGCTCGATGACGAGGGAGTGGTAGCGTGTTACCTGCAGCGGGTTCGGCAGCCCCGCAAACAGGTCCTCGTTGCGGTGGGCGATGGGAGAGACCTTGCCATGCATGATCCGCCGCGCCCGCACCACTTCTCCGCCGTATGCGGCGCCGATGCTCTGATGACCCAGGCACACCCCCAGGATCGGCGTCGTCGCGCCCAGCTCACGTATCACGTCCACGCTGATCCCCGCCTCCGACGGCGTGCACGGACCCGGTGACACCACGATGGCATCCGGATCCAGCCGGGCGACGTCGTCCACCGACAATTCGTCGTTCCGCTTCACCACCTGCTCCACTCCCAGCTCGCCGATGAGCTGCACCAGGTTCCAGGTGAACGAGTCGTAGTTGTCTATTACCAGGATCACGGGGTCTTTCAGTCCTGCAAAAAAAATCGGGATCGGAAACGTAAACGTAAACGTTCAACGTAAACGTTGACTACGACAGACGACCCGGTCACTCCGCCGCGCCCGGCGACGAGGCCAGCATCCGGCCCATCGGGGGATCCGGGAAAACCCGTTGAACGTTTACGCTGAACGTCTACGATCCCGATCCCGGGCGGTATCACCCCCGGGGCCGTCAGGCCCGGGGGTGATACCGCCTGTGCACATCCCTCAGGTACTCCCGCTCGACATGCGTATAGATCTGTGTGGTCGCGATGTCGGCGTGGCCGAGCATCTCCTGCACGGCGGCCAGGTCGGCGCCGCCCTCCAGCAGGTGCGTCGCGAACGAATGCCGTAATGTGTGGGGTGTGACACGCTTTCGCACCCCCGCCCGGTCCACGTGCCGCCGCAGGATCTTCCAGACGCCCATGCGCGTCAGTGGCGTGCCCCGGGCATTGAGGAAGACGACGCCCTCTGACTTCGGGCCTGCCAGCCGCGGCCGGATCTCCCGCACGTACACCACCAGCGCCTGCAGTGCCGCCCGGCCTACGGGCACAATCCGTTCCTTCGCGCCCTTCCCGAACACCACCGCCAGGCCCTCCTGCATGTCCACGTCCCGTACCTTCAGGGAGGTCAGTTCACTGACCCGTACCCCTGACGCGTAGGCGAACTCCAGCAGGGCCCGGTCCCGCCAGAACAGGCGGTCCGACGGGTCCGGCGCCTCCAGGATCCGGACCACGTCATCCCTGCTCAGCACGTCGGGCAGCTTACGCCACGCGCGTGGCAGTTCCAGCCGGTCCGTCGGATCGGCCTCCACCAGGCCCTCCGCCAGCAGGAACCCGAACCACGTGCGGATAGCCGACACGCCGCGGCGGATGGACGCCGGCTGCAGGCCCTGGTCCTTGAGGTGGTACACGTACTCCCGCAGGTCGCCCGCCGACACGTCGGCCGGGCGGGCCACCCCCCGCGTCTGCAGGAACGTAACCAGCCGACCCAGGTCCCGCTGGTACGCGTCCAGCGTACGGGGCGACAGTCCTCGTTCCAGGCTCAGGTAATCGGTGAAGGCGTCGAGTTGAAAGGTGTCCCCCCTCATGGCGTGTTTGTCTCCCGGTGACGCGTACGCCACCACCACCAGGCCAGCCCGCCGATGAGCCCCATGGCTATCACGAGCAGTACGCCGCTCACGCGGTTGACGAAGGCCAGGATGGCGTCCCAGTTCCGACCGGCCATGGCGCCCAGGTAGACGAGGCCACCGTACCACAGGCCGGACGCCACGGCCATGGGCAGCAGCACCCGCCGCAGAGGCACGTGCGTCACGCCGGCGAAGACGGGAACCAGCGCCCGGAAGGCGGGCAGGAACCGGCTCACGAAGATGGCCGGCGTACCCCAGCGGGCGTAGAACCCGCCGACCTGCTGCAGCTGTCGTGGCTGCAGCAGCCAGTGCCCGACGTTGGTGGCGAAGAATCTCTGGCCATAGCGATGGGCCAGCATGTACACACCGACGGCGGATCCGACGTTGGCCCCCCAGGTCACGAGGAAGATGAGCAGAGGGGTCGTGCCCGACCGGGGCGCCAGGAACGCACCCAGCAGGACGAACGTGTCGGCCGGAATAGGTGGAACGACATTCTCCACGGCCGCACCCACGCCAATGACGGTATAGATCAGGACGGGCGGCAGGTCTGCCAGCCAGCCCAGCACGGCATCCATGGCGCGATCTCTTCCGCTGTTTCAGCCCTCGAGCCGGTCCACCAGGACCACTGCCATCGCCGCGATGCCTTCGCCGCGCCCGATCCAGCCCATGCCCTCATTCGTCTTGCCCTTCACCGACACCAGCCGCGGCGCGATGCCGAGGGCGAGGGCAAGCCGCGCCTGCATGGCCTCCGCGTGCGGCCCGATCTTTGGCGCCTCGCAGACGACCGTGACGTCCACGTTCACGACCTGGTAGTTCTCCGCCGCCGCGAGTTCCGCCGCAGACTGGAGCAAGCCAATGGAGTCTGCGTCCCTCCACCGCTCGTCCGACGGCGGGAAATGCCGGCCAATGTCGCCCAGCCCCGCTGCACCCAACAGTGCGTCCGTTACGGCGTGCGCTACGGCGTCGGCATCGGAATGGCCGGCCAGTCCCTGAGGATGGTCAATGACCACCCCCCCCAGGATCAGCCGCCGGTCGTCGGCGAACCGGTGCGAATCGTACCCCACCCCGACCCTCATTCCGCACCCCTCGCATGACACAGAAACGGGAGCGCCGCGCCGGCACGCTCCCGATTCGCATGGGGAACCGTCGTGGACGATACTGTCACGTCAAGTCGCCGCCAGGGCCCCGCGCCGCCGAAGGCCGTCCCGGCTGCAACAGGGGCACCCCTCGTCGGCGGGCCGTTCCGGGGAGTAGTCCTGGTATCGGCGCACGGGGGTGAACCCGGCGTCCTCGATGAGGCGGCGGATCTCCGACTCCGGCATGATGAAGTCGATGCCGGTGGCGCTCACCACGTTCTCCTCCAGCATCAGCGAGCCGAAGTCGTTGGCGCCGAAGCGCAGTGCGATCTGCGCCATCTTCGGCCCTTGCGTGACGTACGAGACCTGCACGTTCTCGAAGTTGTCGAGCACCAGTCGCGACAGCGCCGTCAGCTTCAGGTAATCCATGCCGGTGCCCAGATCGATCTGCCAGTCCTGCATCTCGGTGTGGCTCGGCTGGAACGACCACGTAATGAACGCGGTGTAGTAGCCGCCGCCGCGCGCCAGACTGCGCGCCTGCGAAGCGCGCAGCTGCAGCAGGTGCTCGAGGCGATCCTCCCACGTCTCGCCCACACCGTACATCATGGTCGCCGTCGTGTGCATGCCTGTCTCGTGTGCCGCTTCGTGTATCTCGAGCCAGCGCT
>DATHVP010000037.1:0-96834 GCA_035461245.1 Longimicrobiales bacterium
GACGGCAATGCCGTCGGTCAGGAGGTAGAAGAGGCGGCCTGTCACCGGGTCGGCCGCTACGGCGTAGCCGGCGCCCGCTGTGCCGATGCGCACGCCCCGACCGGCGTCCACCACGGCGCCATTCGTGCTGTAGATGCGGCCGGCGGCGCCGATGATGTCAGTGGAGAACCCGTAGATCAGCCCCTCCACGGAGCGGACATGGCGAGCGCCCGCTTCGTCCACGGCGAGGACAAAGAAATCGAAGCCGGTACTGAGGTTGTTGAAGCCATACAGCTCGCTCGGCGACTCGAGGAACTCGATGCGGCTGGCACCGGTGTGGCCGGGCGATGAGACGCTGCGCGGCATCCCAGCGTCGTATATGGTCACGCCTCTGAGCGATGGTGAGATGGCGGGTTCGTGTCGGGACACGGCAACTACGTGCGGCTGCCCCGGTGCGACCTCGATGTCCTGCGCGACCTCCCCGGCGCCCAGTACCCATTCCAGTCCCGGCGTGAACGTTGCCAGAGTCAGTTGCCGCACCGCACTCGCGCCGTCCAGGCCGACGTACAGGAACTGGCCATCGTCGGACCGGGCGAGGCGGTTCGGCAGGCTGCCGACGAAGGTGGACTGCTGGATGTCGCCGGTGTATGGGTCCACCGCCGTGATGGTGTTGGCCAGCACGCCGGTGCCGCCGACGCTGACGTACAGCCGGGCGGTACCAGGATCCCAGGCCAGGTCGCGGGCGTGGAGAGGGACGCGGTGCACCGACGCGGTAGCCGGTCCAAGACTTCGAATTTCGAACGTCACCGGCTCCGACTCACCGTCGCCGATGTTGATCACGGACACGTCCACGCTCCGCGGCGTGGCTACGTCGGCGCTGGAAATGGCAATCGCAAGGCGGCCAGGCCCGAGGGGCGTCGCTTCGCGCACCTCGCCGTTCCATCGGACGGACGCACCCGGGCCGAAGAACTCGCCGTGGATCATCAGCGTGAAACCCGGCCGTCCGGCCGTGGCGCCCCTGCTGGGAAGCACCGTGATAACCGGCGTCGGCGGAATAACCCGGAACTGCAACTGTTGCGACCCACCGGCGCCACCCACTGGTGTCACCACCGAGACGTCGGCCGTGCCGTACACGATCAGCCGGATGGCCGGCACTTCCGCGCGCAGTTCCGTGGCACTGACGTACGTCGTGGCCAGTGAGACGCCGCCCCACCGCACGTAGCTTTGCGGCAGGAATTCCCGGCCGGTGACGGTGAGGACGAAACCGGGGCCACCATAATCCGCGGACTCCGGCGAGATTCCGGTGAGAACCGGCGTGGCCGCTCGCACCACCCGCAGCTGCTGCGACTGCGAGGCACCACCACCCGGCGCCGGTGTGAACGCTGTGATGTCGGCCGTGGACTCACCGTACAGCAATGAACCGGGCACCGTTGCTTCCAGTTCCTCCGTGGAGAGGAACCGAGTGGCGATCCCGGTGTCATTGAAGCGGACCTGCGTCTCCGGGTGGAACCCGCGCCCGGCCACGCGGATCACTACGCTTTGCGAACCGTAGAGCACGGTATCGGGCGTGATCGCGGTGATGACCGGCTCGGGCGCCCTAAGGGGCGCCGCCGCCTCCTGGCAGCCGGTGAGGACCATGGCGGCTGCAATCGCCAGGAGCGTGGCAGACGGAAGCACTCTCATGGCTGCGGCTCCGGTGGCAGGATACGGACGACCTCGAGGACTGTGATGACCTGGAATCCCTCACCATCCCGTGCCAGGACCGAGATCCGGTTGCGGCCGACGACCAGATCGACAGTGGCCTCGAAAAGCCAGGCGCGCATGCCCGGCGCTGCCCGTTCCGGCGCTACGTCCGACACGTCCACCTCTCGCAGCCGGGCCGGCTCGGATCCCACCATCACCACGCGCAATGGCGCGGAGTGCACCACAGAGCCCATGACGCTCACCTGGTCTGCGGTGACCTCACTGACGGCGTCTGGGTGGAACACCTCGAGGCGCGGCTCGAGGTGTTCCTGCAGCATGACCGTCACCTGCGCCTCCGCCCGATGACCCAGCGAATCGACGGCGACGACGGTGACACGCTCCTCGGTGGCGTTCAGTTCGACATCGACAGTGAACCGCGCTGCGCGCACGCCGCGTCCTAGCTCGATTTCCTCAGGCACCTCGTGCCGGCTGACGGGCGTGATCTGCGCCTCCACACCGCCTACCACCACGCTGGTGACAGGACTGCGGTCCAGGACATAGCCCTGCACCTGCCCGGAACGCTCCCGTATCCTCAGCACGTCGGGCAGGACGATCACCGGCGGCGCCAGGTCCGGCGCCGGGCCCAGAACCAGCAGATCCCGCTCCACGCGATTGCCCGACCGGTCCCGGGCGGTGAGTCGCAACCGCTCGGATCCGCCCGGCGTGATGTTGAGCGGCAGGCTCGCGATGACGGCCGCGCCGTGGACTGGCACTGCGATCTCCCCATCCGATACCCGCCGGAAAACGACGGACTGGCCGTCCACCTCCAGCGCGGCGATCCCGCTCAGCGCCGAAGCGACGACCACGAGCGGCTCAGTATCTGGATCGTAGGCATCCAGCGTGTCCGCCCGGGGACTCAGCACCGCCAGCACGGGCGGGCTCCTGTCCCGGCCACTCCGCCACCAGTACCACGGCTCGTCCCGTAGCGCCCAAGCCAGGCCGACCCCGCCAAAAAGGTGACGCACGCCGAACCCATTCTCGGTGAACCGCCAGAAACCGGCAGTGCCCCGCAGGAGGAAACCGCCAGGCAACGCGTACTCGGCCTCGAGCCCGGCACCGGCGCCAGGTACACGGGCCGATCTATATGCCGGCAGCGGCACCCTCCGCATGGAGCCCGCATCGTCGAGGTACTCGAGCGCCTGCGTCCCCCGTGCCGCCCGGAGCTCACCGTACCCCGCTTCGGCGAACCCACCCATGCGCATACTGCCCGAACCGACTGTGTAGCGCGCGCCGGCCACACCGCCCGTGAGTTCCAGCCCCATGGGGGCTACCCTCAGGCCGCCTGCGTACGCCGTGAAACGGGGCGTCAGGTGCACCCCAAGCACCGCCCGGCCGCTGAATGAGAGCGCGGTGTCCACCGCATCCTGGGGCCCCGCGATGCCGAACAGCGGCAGCACGCCCAGATGGACACGGGTGGCCTCGATGCCTGGCCGCGGTGCCTCCGGCACCACTGGCTGCCGGGCGTGTAACGGTCCAGTGGACAGCAACAGCACTGCGCCGGCACTGGCGCTGGTTCGTCCCGTCATCAGGCTGGCCCTGTAGTGGTGAGCGTGTGGGACATCGGGCACGGGCGTGCCGGTGGCAGCAATAATGTGCGAGCGGCTTCCGACGGTCAAGATTTTGCTCATCGGGGCCGGGCGCGGTTGTCAACGCGCGGTTGCCGTCGGCTCAGCAAGGACAGTAGCGAAACGGCTTGCTACCGGGCACTCATGGCAGGTTCTGGTGCACGGGCGTAGTGTGTCACCTGACTGGTCGGCGCGCAGCAGGTACGCGCAGCCCCGCTGCAGACTCAACGGCTTACACCGAGGTTCCGAGAATGATGGGAAGGAAGCTGGTCGTCGCGGCCGTGGTGGTTCCACACCTTCTGGTAGCGGCCATCCTCCTGACCCGCATGGTCCTGGCAGCGCTTGCGACGCAGTCGCCCGAACTGGGCGCTCAAGCAGTGCGGGAGATATGGATCCAGACGGCGATCCTGTCAGTCCCCGGCCTCCTGCTGCTGGCGGGCGTCGCAGGGCTCTGGCGGCGGCGGGCCTGGGGCTGGCCCGCGGCGGCAGCAGCAGACGCGATCCTTATCGCCCTTGTCGCCGGCGACTGGCTGCTCGGCGGGCGACGCGTGGATCACCCCCTCGTCCTCGCCATGCTGGCAGTCCTCCTGCTGCCCCTGGTGGTGCCGCAGGTACGGGACTCACTCCACTTCGCGGGCAAGCGGAGCAAGCC
Organism: Longimicrobiales bacterium; assembly: GCA_035461245.1. GTDB lineage: Bacteria > Gemmatimonadota > Gemmatimonadetes > Longimicrobiales > RSA9 > SH-MAG3. The sequence goes on from DATHVP010000037.1 coordinate 3,940, forward strand.
CGCCCACCACGCGTGAGCGCAGCGAACGCGCCACCATCCGCGGGCGAGCGAAGCAAGCCCGCGCTCCGCGCGTGAGCATAGCGAACGCGCCACCATCCACCACCGCTCGCGCAGCGAGCGCCCACCGCCCGCGCAGCGAGCGCCCACCGCTCGCGAGCGCCTACCTCCGCTCCGCCCTCACATCACTGACCACGATCACGGCAAACCCCGCGCGCCGAATCCGGTCCGCCGCCGCATGTGCTTCCTCCGTGTTCTCGAAGTCACCGAAGCGCACGCGATACAGCGGGCTGTCGCCGACGAGGACGACGCGGACGTCGAAGCCGCGGGTGCGCATCTGCTGCGCGATGTTCTCGGCGCTGCTGAGCTCGCGATAGGCGCCGGTCTGGACGGCGTAGTCTCCGCTGGGCTGCTGACCGGTGACGGATGCGGCGGTGGGCCGCCCGGTCTGGGCGGGCGGTGCCTGGGGCGGCGGCGGTGGCTGCTGCCGTACGCCTGCCGGAGGCGGCACGCTCTGCTGCGACGGCGGTACCGGCGCGCCACTGCACGCCTTGTCCTGCTCCAGTTCCAGCAGCGTGCGCAGGTTCGGGCCGGGCCCCTGGGCCAGGGCGGCGCGGACGGTGGCGCATGCGGCGCTGCCCATGCCGCCGGCGAGCTGGGCCCGGGCCAGCCAGAGCAGCCCGGTCTCCCGGGCCGGCGCCCCGGGATAATCGGAGCGGAGCCGCTCCAGGTACGCCGTGGCCCGGCGGGCGTCGCCGGCGGTGAGCAGCGCCTGGCCGAGGCGGAGCAGCGCGTCGGGCGCCGCGGCGGATGACGGGTAGCTGAGCACGACGCCGACGAACGCGTCTTCCGCTTCCTGCGCATCGCTGCTGAGCACGCCGCGTAGGTACAGCGCCCGGGCCCGGTCGCCTGGTCCGGCACTGCTGCGCGGGTCGCCGTGTTCCCGCTCCCAGCGCTCCAGCGTGTTGCCGGCCTCGGTGAAGCGGCCGGTGGCGATGAGGTTCTGGATCCGGTCCAGCGTCTGGTCCTGGGCGGGCGCCTGCGCACGGGCGGGGGCGCTGCCCAGCAGCAGCAGGACTCCGAGGAGGCAGGAAGTGACGACGTCGCGGATGGAGGCGACGTCGCGTGCGGAGACGACGTCGCGTAACGAGACAATTTTTGTCATGCGGCCTTCGCGGTGCTGCGCTGCTCCAGGCGGAGCAGCAGTTCCTCGAGGATCTGGCGTTCGTCCAGCGACGACGACTTCAGCAGACGGTCGGCCCGGAGCAGGTCGTCCACGGCGTCTTCCACGGCGGTGGCGTCCCAGCGCCGCGCCTGCTTCGCAATGCGTCCGGCCAGCCAGCGCTGGTGCGGCGGCAGGGCAGCGCCCAGCGCCCGCTCGCCACCCGCCGCGACGATGCCCAGCCGCAGGAAGTGCGTGCCCAGCCCGATGACCAGGCCGACACCGGACTCGCCGGCCTCCAGCAGGATGGGGACGGCGTTGCGCGCGTCGCGGAAGCGGGCGTCGCCGACCATGTCGAACCAGCCCCAGCGGTCCTGCTTCGGGACGGCGCCGACAATGGCGACGACGTCTTCCCGGGTGATGGACTTCCGTTCGTCCACGTAGTCGGCCAGCTTCTGCAGTTCCTGCACGAGCACGCCGGCCTCTGAGCCGGTAGCCGCCAGCGCCCGCGCCGCGGGCACCTCCAGTTCCAGGCCCAGCCCCTCGGCCCGGGCAATGAGCCAGCCCGGCAGGTCGGACGCCGACAGCTGCGGGAACTCGACGGAGACCGTCTCCTTCTTCAGCCGCTCCCAGAACGCGGCCTTCGTCCGGTCAGGCAACGTCGCCACGAGTACCAGCGCCAGTTGCGGCGGCGGCGCGGCCAGCAGTGACTCCACGGCGGCGCGACCCCGTGCATTCGCGGCCAGTGCCTGCACCTCACGCACTACGACGACGCGCCATTCCGCCATCATGGGCGGCGTGTTCGCTATGGACGCCAGCGTGTCGGGCTCCAGGTCATTGCCCCGAAGCTGGTCATAGTTGAAGTCCCGGGTGGCGGGATCGAGGTGAGCGGTGGTAATGGCTGTCGCCGCCTCCTCCTTCAGGAACTCGTCCTCGCCGTACAGGAAGAAGACGCCGCCGGGGCGGCGTCTCGACAGGGCAGTGTACAGCTTGTTGGCGGTGGTCGGCGGCATCGCGTCCCGGCGACCGGGCGATGGCTGCTGCGCCCGGCGCTAGTCGATGGAGATGGTGCGCACGGTGCGCTGCACCGGCGGCGTCACGACGAGGGGCGAGTACGGCCCCGGGTACGACGCCAGTGTCTGGACCGCATCGCCGCCACGCAGCGACATGATGGCAGGTGCGGACATGGGGATCAAGCCCGCGCCCCAGACATCGTCGTAGTCGGCTGTGAGATCGGGCATCGCGCCCGGCTGGGCCGGCGCCGATTCGGACGTCCCCGAGTCCATCACGACAGCCGTGCCGGGCTCCATGACACCGGACCGCAGCATGAGCGGGCTCCATGCCATGATGGCCAGCACGCCCGCAACGGCGACCGTCGCGGCTACGCCCGGCCCGCCAGTCCGTGAAGAGGCAAGGGCGGCGGCATCCTGCACGTGATAGAGCCGGTGCTGCAGCCGTTCGGTGAAATCGTCCGACGGCTCAACTTCCGTCAATTCCCGGACCAGGCCCGTGCCCCGGCGCACAATGCGGTCGTACCGACCACAGGACTGGCACGACGCCAGGTGCCACTGCACCCGCGCCGCCTCGTGGGCCGGCAGCAGGCCGTCCAGATAGTCGCTGTGCGCGGCCAGAATCTCGTCGCACGTCATGTCCCGCGAGCGGCCGGAATCCTGTACACTCACTGTCTCACCTCGTTTACTGCCGTATGGCTGGTTGCTGCATGGGTCTTGTACTGCCCCGGCATGCCGGTTGTTCCGCCGGGCCGATAACCCCACATTCCCGGCGCCATGAGCCACGCCCTCTTCGACTTCCCCGGCGCGTCGCGCCTGCGCTTTTCCCGGCCGCGCCAGATCATCGAGGCCCGGTCACTGGACGAGGTCCGGCCCGCCCTCGACGAGGTGGCCGCCGCGGCCGCCCGGGGCGCCTGGGCCGCCGGCTTCGTGGCGTACGAGGCAGCGCCGGCATTCGACGCGGCCCTCGTGACCCGTGAACCCACCGGACCGGCGCCCCTGGCCTGGTTCGCCATCTGCGACGGGCCCGACACCGACGAGGCCGCCGCGCCCGGCACCGGCGCCCGCCTGCACTGGCGAACGCCCACACCCCGCAGCGCATACGACGCAGCCATTCGCGAGATCCGTGAACGCATCGCCGCCGGTGACGTCTACCAGGTGAACCATACACTCCGCTTCTGCGCGGGTCCGCCGGCCGCAACGCCGGGCGCCCTCTACACGGACCTGGTTGCAGCCCGCCACGGCCGCTACCACGCACTGCTGGAGGACGACGGGTGGGCTGTCGTATCGGCGTCGCCCGAGCTGTTCTTCCAGCTCGAGGGCCGCCAGCTCACCACGCGGCCCATGAAGGGGACCTCCCGGCGCGGCCGCTGGCTGGCGGAGGACCGGGCCGCCGCGGCGTGCCTGCGGGAGTCGCCGAAGGACCGGGCCGAGAACCTGATGATCGTGGACCTGCTGCGGAACGACCTGGGCCGCATCGCCCGCTTCGGCTCCGTGCAGGTGCCTCGGCTGTTCGACGTGGAGACCTACCCCTCCGTACACCAGCTCACCTCAACCGTTACCGGGGAACTGCGGCCGGATGTGACGCTGGGCGACATCTTCGCCGCCATGTTCCCGTGCGGCTCCGTCACCGGCGCGCCGAAGGTCACCGCCATGCGCGCTATCGCAGAACTCGAGGACACCCCCCGCGGTCCGTACTGCGGCGCCGTCGGCCTCGTCCGGCCCGGCGGCGATGCCACCTTCAATGTCGCCATTCGCACGGTGACCATGGACACGCGGCGGGGCACTGCCACGTACGGCACGGGCGGCGGCATCACGTGGGACTCCCGTGCCGACGCCGAGTATGACGAGGCCGTCGCCAAGGCGGGACTCCTGACCGAGACACTGCCGCCGTTCCGGTTGCTGGAGACCATGCGCATGGACAGCGGCGTCATCGTCCGTCTGGACCGGCACCTCCAGCGGCTCCGGGACTCCGCCGCCTACTGGCAGTTCCCGGAAGCCACGGCCGCCGCCGCCGCCACCGCCCTTGCCGCCACGGCCGAACGCTGCCCCACCGGCAGCATGCGCGTCCGCCTGACCGCCGGCAGCGACGGCGACATCCAGGTCGAGACGTCGCCCCTGAATGGAGCCTCGGACACGCCGCCCACTTTCGCCATTGCCAGACGGGCCGTGTCCGCGGCCGACCGGCTGCTCGCCCACAAGACCACGGCCCGCGCCGTCTATGACGAACGCCGCGCCGACTTTCCCGATGCCTTCGACGTGCTGCTCTTCAATGACGAGGGCATGGCCACCGAGTTCACCTTCGGCAACCTCGTCGTCAGCCTCGACGGCCGGCTGCTGACCCCGCCGCGCTCCGATGGCCTCCTCGCCGGCACCTGCCGCCAGGAGCTGCTGGACGAAGCCGTCATCGCCGAGGCCCACATCCGCCTCGCCGACGTCCGCCGGGCCGACGCCGTTTTCCACGTCAACAGCGTCCGGGGCGTGACACGGGTCGTGCCGATGTCCGTGTCTGGATCGTAGCTCCGGAGGCCAGCGGCGGGCGCCGCCCGGCGCGCAGAAGGTGCGGCTACACGCGACGGAAAACGGCCATGGCTCGACCGATCAGGCCGAACGTCACCGTGGCAGCCAGCCGATCTGCACGAACACCGCCACACCGCCCATATACCCCAACCTGCTCAGATTCACGAACAGCTGGGCGCCAAGGCCGGCTACCGGGAAGACTCGCAGCGCCGCTTCAGCTCCAATGGCGACCGCGATGGCGCGTTCTGCGTCGCATGCCGGGCCGTCACCGTTGCACGGATCGCGAGACGTAACGCCAAGCCCGCCACCGGCGCTCAGGTGACCCGCACTTCCTCGCAGGGCCCTGCTGTATAGCACACTGACCTCATCAGCCGACGCGCCGGAGTAGAACACCGGCGTCGCTGCAGCCAGACGGAGGCTCAGCTGATGTGGACCACGCAGGGCAGACAGATTCAGCGTGCCCGCCAGGCCGCCCGCACCGTCACTCGCGCCCCCGGGGCCTGCGCCGGCAGCAAGCCAGACGCGGGTCGGCGGCGGAGCCTGCGCGCTGACTGGCGAGACGCCCCCCAGCAGTGCCATGAGGACCGTGGCAGCGGTGCTGAATCGCTTCGCCCCCAACGTCGGTCGCCAGACAGGCAGGTCAGGCATCGGTGCGTCTCGCCCCTCGTGAGTTCTTCCTGATGATGGAATGTGCTTTCGAGGCGATCCCCAGAAAAGGGGCAGGGCCCGTGAGGACCCTGCCCCTGACGGCCGGGCTTTGGTCGATTCGTGGCTTGGGGACCACAATGGAGGGGTGCCCGTGCCGTCCGCAGCCCGAAGTGCATGCTACATGCCAACTTACCCGGCTTTCCGGAGCCACATGCACCGCTCGCCCGGGAGTGTGGCCCCGTCGCAACAGTCCCGCGAGCTTCGACCGCCGCATGAGTGCCCGGCGGCCGGGCACGGCCCCACCCACGACCACGCACCCCAACGTCGGCCGCCCCCGCACATGCCGGGTTGCATCCGACCGCCCCGGTAGCCAGACTCTCTGCCCATGAGTGAGATCATGGCCAGGCGCCGCAGGCAGCGCCGGGAATTCCTGGTGGGCGCCTACGAGCTCGCCGACGGCAGCATCAGCGAGTTCATCAACGGCTACGACCTGGGCAGCAGCATGGGCATGGCCGAGGTCGAGGCCCGCAAGATCTTCGAGTACCTGGAGGAGAAGGGCTGGGTGCTGGTGGACGACCACCGGGTCGGCACCCTTCGCCTGACCGCCGCCGGCATTGACGAGGTGGAATCCCGCGCACAGGGTGAGGACGACTGACGCGAAACAGCCCTCCGGGTGTCCGCCACCGGGAGGGCTGTTTCTCTGGACGAAGCGGAGCCACCGCTGCATTGTCCAGTACTGCCTGTTTCAAGATCCGGTCCACCGCGTGGCGGTACGCGCCTGCCTTCCAGTGGTCGGCCCGCCTGAGCGGGTCAGTCGAGCATGGGCTCGATGAGCTGGGCGAAGTTGTTGCGCGCCCGGTTCAGGCGGCTCTTCACGGTACCCAGGTTCACACCCGTGATCTCTGAGATCTCCTCGTACGTCTTGCCTTCCATCTCGCGGAGGACAAAGACCAGCCGGTGATGCTCCGGCAGCTGCGAGACCGCATCCTCCACCATGGCCTTCAGGTGCCGCTTCCGGAACAGGTCGTCCGGCCGGTACGTGTTGTCCTCCCACTCCAGGGGGCGATTGTCCGCCTCCCAGTTCTTCTTGATGGTCTGGAACAGGACCAGCGGGTTCCGCGACCGGTTCCGCAGTTCGTTCTTTGCCAGGTTGCCGGCGATGGTGTACGCCCATGTCGAGAACTTCTTCGACTGGTCGAACCGGTGCAGGTGCCGGTACACCCGTACGAACGTCTCCTGCACGAGGTCTTCGGCCCGCTCACGGTCGCCGATGGTGCGGTAGATGAAGTTCAGCAACCGCACATGATAGCGCGCTACCAGCTCGTTGAAGGCGCGCTTCTCGCCCGCCAGGAACGCCGCCACCAGGCCGCTGTCATCCAGCTCCTTCAGCGGCTGAGGCTTCGCCACCTCTGCCAGTCTCGCCCGGACCTTCGCCGTTTCCCCCATCGTTACCCCCTTAGACCCCGGTTCGGAGCATTCAGTTGCCTGCCGACGTCACACCATCCGGGCGCCGCGGCAGCCCCGGCTCCGTCTCCCAACAGGGGCATGTTCCATTCCCCGCTTGAACGCGGCGGGTAATACGCCGTAACACCTTATCATACCTACAGTTATGGCGCCAGCGGCCGCCGACGGCGCTACCCCGGCGTGTCTCATCTGGAGGACGGCGGCGGGTGCAAACTGACCCATTCGAGAGATCCGGCCCGGCGGACCAGCCCCGATCCGGCCCGGCGGACCAGCCCCCGGTTGTCGGGTAGGGCGCATACGGCCATGCGTTTTCCACAGGGATCGGGAGGCGACTCGGGGTCGGATACAGAGATTGTCGTCGATGCGGGACGGAAGCAGCGGGCTGGCTCGTCCTGGGCGGTAGAATAGCCCGTGTTTCCGGGCGTTCCCATGTCTGGCTGCGCCGAAACGGACAACCGGCGGCAGGTCCGCTGAGGTTACGACATGAGGAAGCCGGCAGCGTACAGGATGGCGCAGACGGTCTTGGCGTCTGTGATCTCGCCGTCGCGGATGCGGGCGAGGGCGTCGGACATGTGGAGGGTGACAGGCTCGATGAACTCGTCGTGGTCGAGCTGGCCGTTGCCGGTGCTGGTGCAGTCGGTGGCCAGGTAGAGGCGGATCTGCTCGTCGGTGAAGCCTGGCGTGGTGAAGATGGTGGTCATGTATGTGAGGGTGCCTGCCTCGAGCCCCGTCTCCTCGGCAAGTTCCCGGCGGGCACAGACTTCCCAGTCCTCGCCGGGTTCGTCGGGGCGGCCGGCGGGCACCTCCAGCAGGTTGCCGCCACTGGCGTAGCGGTACTGGCGGATGAGCAGGACCTGCGGATCCTCGCCGGCGGGGTCACTGAGGACAGGCAGCACGGCGGAGGCGCCGGAGTGACGGATCATCTCCAGTTCGCCGGTGGAGCCGTCCGGGAACCGCACAGTGTCAATGGACAGGTCCACGACCCGGCCCGAGTGTACGGGCCGGGAGCTGATACGGCCGGGGGCTTCGCTCATGAGGCGGGCGTGGTCGGGTCGGCGGCGGGCTCCGACAGGTGGATGTTCTCGTCGGCGCCATGGATGACGACGTCGCCGATGCCGAGGGCGCGCAGGTCTTCGGCGATGGCATCAGCGCTGCCGGCCACGGTGATGCTGAGGCGGTCGAGCTGGAGGCGCAGATTCGCCACGCGGTGGGCCTCGTCGGCGGTGACGGCACGGATGCGTTCCCGGGCGCTGTCGAAATGGTCCGTGGGCAGGTCGAACACGTGGAGTTCGGCGACGCGGGCGGCGAGTTGCTCCGTCGTCTGCATCTCCAGCGGCATGGTCCCGGCCAGGTAGTCCCTGGCACTGGCGGTTTCCTCGTCGGTCAGGCCGCTGTCCACCAGCCCGCGGAGTTCCTTCAGCGTTTCCTCAACGGCGCGGGCGGTGACATCACTGGCGACGGCGGTCTGGATGACGAACGGCCCGGAGGCGCGGCGGAACGCAAAACCGCTGCGCACGCCGTACGTGAAGCCGTGCTTTTCCCGGAGGTTGAGGTTGAGCCGGCTGGTGAACGCGCCGCCCAGCACGGCGTTCATGACCAGCAGCGGGAAGTAGTCGGCGGTGTCCCTGGGTACGCCGACATGCCCGATGCGCACCTCGGACTGGACGGCACTGGGCCGGTCCACCACATGGATGGTAGTGCGATCGTGGCGCGGCGTGGTGACAGGCGGCGGGGCTGGCTGTGTCGTGCCGGTCCAGTCGCCGAACGCGCGGCTGACCTCCGCCTCCGCGGCGTCGGCATCCACGGCGCCCACCACCACGATGGCGGTGCGACCGGGCACGTAGCGGCTGCGGTGGAACTCCCGCACCGCCTCGGCGGTGAAGTCCTGCACCCGGTCCTGGAATCCGAGGACCGTGCGGCCGTAGGTCGCCCCGTCGGCGAAGATGAAGCGGGCGGCAGCGTCGTCGGCCAGCGCCCGGGGCTCGGTGCGCCGGCGCATCATCTCGGCGAGTTGCTCGGCGCGGATGCGCTCCACTTCCCGCTCAGGGAACGCCGGTTCCCGGACGATCTCCGCCAGCAGGCCAACGGCGGCGCCGAGATTGTGAGCGGCAGTGGTGAGGGCGACGTGAACGCCGTCCCATCCCGTCTGCGTGTGGAGCTCCGCCCCCAGCCGCTCCACCGCCCAGGCCAGTTCCTCCCCGGTGCGCCGGCTTGTGCCGCCCTCCAGCGATTCCGCCGTCAGCCACGCCAGCCCTTCCTCTCCCGTGCGCTCTGCGGCCGCGCCAGCGTCCACCACCGCTCGCACCGTGACCAGCGGCAGGTCGCCGCCCCGCGCGGTGAGGAATGTGAGGCCGTTGCCCTGCCGACGTCGCTCCACCGCCGGGAACTCGAAGGTGCGGATGGACGCCGGCTCCGGCGCCCGGCTGCGGTCGACGGCCGCGGCGGCGTTGTGGCCGGGCGCGCTGCCGCTGCTGTGCTGCTTCACCGGGCACCTCCCTTCGGCACGTACGTGAGCACGGCGCGGTTCTCCGGCTGCAGGTAGCGCCGGGCAAAGTCTCTGACGTCCGCGGTGCTCACCGCCCGGATCCGGGCCAGCTCCGTGTTGATGCGGCCGGGGTCGTCGAACAGCGTGGCGAACATGGATAGCTGGTCCGCCCGCTCCGCCACGGTCTGAAGTTCCTGCAGGTGGCGCGTCTCGATGAGGGACACGGCACGTTCGACGTCGGCGTCCGCCACGTCCGACAGCGCGGCGATCTGCGTGGAGACGGCGTCGTCGAGCTGCGCCACGTCCACCCCCGGCCGCGCCGTCGCCCACAGCACCAGCATGGACGAGCCGACGACGATGGGGAACGCGTACGTCACCACGTCCTGCGCCAGCTGCTGCTCACGGATCAGCGTACGGAACAGCAGCGCCGCCCGGCCGTAGCCCAGCACGTACGACGCGACGAGGCCGGCGTAGAACTCGTCGCTGCCGTAAACCGGCGTGCGATACGCGTGGTAGATCCGGGCCAGCGAGATGTCCTGCTCCACCGTGTCACGCACCTCACCGCCCATCGTCGGTGACAGCTCCGTGCGACCGGGCAGCGCCGGGATGTCCGCACCCCGGGGAATCCCGCCGAAGTAGCGCTCCACCAGGGCCTTCGCGGCGGGCACGTCAATGTCCCCCACCAGCGAGAGCACGGCATTGTTCGGGGCGTAGTACGTCCGGAAGAACTGCTGCACGTCCTCCAGGCTCGCCGCGTCCAGGTCCTCCATGGACCCGATGACCGAGTGGTGGTATGGATGCTCCGGCGGATACATCATCGCCTGGAGGCGCTCGTCCCAGTCGCCGTACGGCTGGTTGTCCACCCGCCAGCGACGCTCGTTCTTCACCACGTCCCGCTGATTGTCCAGCTTATCCTGCGTCATGGCCGGGAGCAGGAAGCCCATACGGTCACTTTCCAGCCACAGGCCCAGCTCCAGGTAGTGCGCCGGCAGCGTCTCGTAATAGTTCGTCCGGTCCAGCCACGTCGAGCCGTTCAGCGAGCCGCCCGCCTGCTCGATGAGGGCGAAATGCGCCATCTCAGGCACGTGCTCCGAGCCCTGGAACATCATGTGCTCGAAAAGGTGCGCGAAGCCGGTGCGACCCTCCCGCTCGTTCCGCGAGCCCACGTTGTACCAGATGTTGACGCCCACCACCGGCGCACTGGCATCCGGCGCCAGCACCACGCGCAGGCCATTGTCCAGCCGGTAGTCCTCGAACTCGATGTCCAGCCGACGCTCAGCAGGCGTCTTCGTCGTACTCATCCACAGCTCCAATTCCCAGTGACGCCAGCTCATCACTCACCGCCGCCGCGTCGCCGGCAACGACGATGACCAGTTCCTCCGGACGCAGCCACCGCGCTGCCGCCGCCTGGACTTCCGCCGGCGTCACGCGGCGCACTGCCGCCGCATACTCCTCGTAGTAATCATGGGGCAGGTCGTACAGGGCCAGCTCGCTCACGTGCTCGGCCACGTCGCCCGTCGTCTCGAAAGTACGCGGCAGGCCCAGCACAAGGTAGCTTTGCGCCCGGGCCAGCTCATTCGCAGTCACCGGTTCCGCTACCAGCCGACCGACCTCCGAGACCATGTCATTCACCGCGTCCGCCGTCGCCGCCGTGCCCACCGCGGTACTCGCCACGAACGGGCCGCCATTGCGCCGGAACGCGAAACTCGACCCCGCCCCGTATGTGTAACCCTTTTCTTCCCGAAGGAGAATGTTCAAACGGGACGTAAACGCACCGCCGAGGATGGTGTTCGCCACGTGCAGGGCCACGTAGTCGGGGCTGCTCCGGGGCGGGCCGGCGTGGCCGATGCGGATCTCCGACTGGGGCGCGCCGGGCCGGTCCACGATGCGGATGGCCCGGCTGCGCGGGGCGGGCGCGGCGGGCAATGGGGGCGCAGGGGTCACGGCAGTGCGCCATGCGCCGAAGTGATGCTCCAGCAGGTCCAGAGCGACGTCCGTGCGGATGTCCCCGCACACCACGGCAAACGCCGCGCTGGGCCCGTAGCGGGCGCTGTGGTAGGCGGCCAGGTCTGCAGCGCCCAGTGCAGTGACGGATGCGGCCACCCCGCCGATGGGCAGGCCAAAGGGATGTTCGGACCCGTAGACGAGGCGGGTGAACGCCATGGAGGCGAGGTTTCGGGGGTCGTCCCGTTCCTGGCCTATGGCATGGAGCCGTTCCCGCTGCTTGCGGTCGAACTCGGCGTCGTCGAAGGCCGGCTGCAGCAGCACGTCGGCGAGGAGGGCAGTGGCGGCCTCGACGTGCGGGCGCAGCACGTGGAGGGAGGCGGCGGCGTAGTCCCAGCTTGCGCGCGTGCGCAGGCTGGCGCCGAGGGCTTCCACCTCCTCGGCGATCTGCAGCGCCTGCCGGGACGAGGTCCCCTCATCCAGCAGGTCGGCTGTCAGGTGGGCGCGGCCGGCGTGAGCGGCGAAATCGTGGGCTGCGCCGGCCTGGACCACGATCTGTACGTCCACCACCGGCAGGTCCCGGCGCTCGACGATCAGGGTCTCGAGACCGCTGGAGAGGCGGGCGCGGTGCACGTCGGGCATGCGCAGCGGCAGGGGTTCACCGACCGGCGGCAGTACGGCCCTGTGGCTCACGCACGCCTCCGGGCGGGCACCACGCTGACAATGCCGGCGGGCTGGCACAGCCATGTGCTGACGGCGCTGCTGATGCGCTCAGGCGTGAGCGCGCTGTAGCGCGCCATCTCCTGCCCCGCGTAGTCGGCGGTGCCAAGGTGAAACAGCCACGTGTTGAGCTGGTCGGCGCGGCCACCGAAGCCGCCTACGCTCTGGAGCGCGTCAATGAAGTCCGTCTGCAGCGCGTTGCGCGCGCGCTGCACCTCGTCAGCGCGTACGGCCCCGGCCATGGCCGCAATCTCGTCGCGGACGGTGTCCTCCAGCTGCTGCAGTTCCGTACCCGGGCGCGCAGTGGCGACCACATGAAACGTGGAGCCCAGCAGCGCACTCGACTGCCAGGCGGACACGGACTGGGCCACCTGCGACTCGTACACCAGCCGGCGGTAGAGGCGGGACGCCCGTCCGCTGCCGAGTATGCCGGCGGCGACGTCAAGGGCGGCGTCGCCATCGTCGTACGCGGCAGGCGAGTGCCACGCCATGTAGATGCGGGCCAGCGTTACGTCATCGTCGAGGGTCACCCGCTGGTCCGCATCCAGTACGGGCAGGGCCGGCGGCTCTGCCCGCGGCCGGCGCCGGCCTGGCGCGATGTCCCCGAAGTACCCGCGCACCACGTCCTGCACGCGGCTGGCATTCACGTCGCCGGCCACGACGAGGGTGGCGTTGTCCGGCGTATACCATGTTGCAAAGAACTCCTGCACGTCCGCCAGCGTCGCGGCGGCGATATCATCCATGTAGCCGATGACGGGCCAGCGGTACGGATGCCCCTCGGGATAGAGGGCGGCCTGGAGCGTCTCCCACGCCATGCCGTAGGGCCGGTTCTCGTAGCTCTGGCGACGCTCGTTCATGACGACGCCCCGCTGCGCCTCCAGCTGCTCCTCACCGACGGCGTGGAGCAGCCCGGCCATGCGGTCCGCTTCCAGGTACAGCGCCAGGTCCACGGCGTGGGCCGGGACCAGTTCCCAGTAGTCTGTCCGGTCCTGTGAAGTGGAGCCGTTGTTGATGCCGCCGACGTTCTCCAGCAGTTCGTCAAACCGGCCGGACGGCACGTGCTCGGAGCCCTCGAACATGAGGTGCTCGAACAGGTGCGCGAAGCCGGTCCGTCCCGGCACCTCGTTCCTGGAGCCGACATGGTACCAGATGTCCACGCACGCCAGCGGCGTGCGCCGGTCCTCGTGGACCACCACGCGCAACCCGTTGTCCAGCGTGAACTCTGTGAAGGGCAGGTGAACGCGCAGGTCGTCGGCTCCGCCGAGGCTGCCCGGCCCGGCGCTCACAGCGGCTGCGACAGGCGTTCGTGGAGGACGGACGGACCCATGTTGTCCCGCAGGAACGCGGCGGCCGCCTCAGCGCCCGACGCCAGCCGATCTTCCACCTCGCCGAGGAGTGCGGCATCCGCGCCTTCCTCCGCGAACTCGGCACGGGCCAGCGCGTCCTGGGCGGCGTCGTCCCAGCCCGCGGCCTGCGCCGCCAGCGCTGCCAGCAACTGGACCTCCGCATCGTGGGGCCGTTCGTCGGCCGCCCGCAGCAGTGTCTCCGCCGCCTCCTCACCCCGCTGCAGCTCGGCATACACAAGGCCCAGCAGGGCCCGCGTCCACGAGTCATCTTCCGCCAGTACCAGCGCCTGCTCCATGGCATCGGCGGCAGCGGTCAGGTCGCCCTTCAGGGCATGGGCTATACCCAGTTCACCATGCACAACCGGGTCATCGGGTTCCAGCGCCACGGCCGCATCGAGTTGCTCCAGCGCCTCGACAAACATGCCTTCCCGGGCCAGGTACGCGCCGTAATGCAGGCGCGTCACCGCCAGGTCCGGCCCTGTCAGCGCAGCCGCCCGCAGTGTCGCCTCCGCCTCGGGGTCGTCAAAGGCCGCGAGCCCCGCGCCGGCCAGCGCCATGAGCTGCGGGTCCGTCGGCTCGGCGGCCACGCAGCGCTTGAAGTACTCGTACGCCGCGCCATCATTGCCCAGCTCCCGCTCGGCCACCGCCAGCCAGCCCAGCAGGAACGGGTCCTCGCCCGCATCCTGCAGCGCGCCCGCCAGCAGCTCCGCCATTTCCTCGAAACGCTGTTCCTCGCCCAGGTCCAGCGCTTCCTTCAGGATCGCATCTACGTCCATCAACTCACCATCAGATCAGGTTAACCAGCGCAGGCCGCGAAGCGAGTCTGCGCCCCGTCCAGAGCAGGCCAGCGAAGCAAGCCTGCACCCATCCACCGCGGGCAAGCGCAGCGCGCCCGCCACCACCGCGTGAGCGCAGCGAAACGCGCCCCACCGCGTGAGCGCAGCGAAACGCGCCCACCGCGTGAGCGCAGCGAACGCGCCTACGCCCCGTACTTTGCCAGCCGACCCGCGTGTGCCAGGGCCATGGTCATCAATTCGCGGCCGGGTATGATGCCGAGCTCGCCCCGGGCGCACGCCCGTTCCCCGAAGGTGGCACTGGCTTCGGGCCGGCACCACGGTGACGTGATCATGACAGGCACGGGATGCCACGAATGCGCCTGCATCCGGGACGGCGTGGAATGGTCGCCCGTCACCAGCATCACGTCCGGCTGCAACGCCTCGACGCGGGGGATCAGTGCGTCCACGGTCTCGATGGCTGCCGCCTTCGCCTGGAAATCGCCGTCCTCGCCCCGGGAGTCCATGGCCTTGAAGTGGACGAAGTGGAAATCGTACTCGTCGAACTCCTCGCTGAGCACGTCAATGGCTTCGGCCTCCGAGTCCGGCACGCGTGCACCGTGCATGCCCACCAGCCGGGCCACGCCGCGGTACATGGGATACTTCGCAATGGCCCTGGCCTTCAGCTTGTACCGCTCCTCGAAAGACGGGAACGGATGGTACGCATCAATGCCGCGGGCCAGGATGGCGTTCGCCGTCGGCTCGTCACGCAACACGTCGAACGCCGAGTCAATGACCTGCTGCAGCAGTGCCGCCGTCTCCTCCGCCTCCGGTTCCAGCGCCCGCACCGGCAGCGGTGGCACGCCCTCCTGCTGGGGGTCCGTGTCCGCCAGCAGCGCCGACAGCTGCCGCCCACGCACGACCATCACGGCCCGGTGCTCCTTCTCCGACTCGAAGAACACACGCATGCCGCCCGGCGCCGTGACATTGTCCTGGAGCTTCTTCACCAGCCGCACGTTCTCCACGTCCGCAGGCCGGCCGGCTCGCCGGTCGGTGATCAGCCCCGCATCGTCGATGGTGGCGAAATTGAGGCGGATGGCGATGTCGCCGGGCTGCACGGCGAAGCCTACGCCCAGCGCCGACAGGACGCCCCGGCCGATGGCATATTTCACCGGGTCGTACCCGAACAGCGAAAGATGGCCGGGGCCACTGCCGGGCGTCACACCGTAGCCCACGGGCCGCTGGAGGCCCAGGGCGGCGCCAGCCGCCAGCCGGTCGAGGTTCGGTGTGCTGGCCGTCTCCAGCTCCGTCCGCCCGGTGGCCGGGTCGGGCAGCCCACCCACCCCGTCCAGCACCAGCATCACAATCCGACCGCCCGCAGGCAGCGTCAGCATGTCCGGGAATACCGTGGTGGTCGCCATTTGTCGTTCTCTGCGAGGATCTCGGTCCGTAACGAGGCAAAGGTAGCGGGGCAGCAACAGCGGGCAAGCCCGTCCAGCGGACAGGGTGGCACCGCGCCCGCCGCCATGGCAGATTGGAGCGCACGGTATACAATCCCCGCAACTGCGCAGACCACACATGAGCAGCTTCCAGCCGTTCGTCATGGAACGGTGGCAGTCAATGTACGAGAACCTCGTCGACTTCAACCTGTCAGAGAGCGGCGTGGACCCCGTCACACTCGCTGAACTGCTGGCGCTGGCCGGCGATGACGGGGGCGAACGGCTGGCGCCGACCCGCCTGGGCTACGGCCAGAGCAACGGCACGGAGGCGCTCCGCCTGCGCATCGCCGAACTCTACCACGGCGCGGGCGTGGACGACGTCGTCGTCTGCAATGGCAGTGCGGAAGCCAACTTCCTCGCCGTCTGGGAGCTCGTGGAGGCAGGCGACGAGGTGGTCATCATCGTACCGACGTACATGCAGACCCACGGCCTGGCCCGCAGCCTGGGGGCCCGGGTGGTGGAGGTGCCGCTGCGGGAGGAGCTGGGCTGGCAGCCGGACCCCGACGAGATCCGCCGCGCCGTCACCGACCGGACCCGGCTGCTGGTGGCGACGAACCCGGGCAATCCCACGGGCGCGGTTTTCAGCGACACCGTCCGTGGCGCCATCACGGAGGCCGTCTCCCGCAGCGGCGCCTGGCTGCTGGCGGACGAGGTCTACACCGGTGCCGAGCTGGACGGCCCGGAGACGCCGTCGTTCCTTGGCGCCTGCGAGCGCGTCATCGCCACCGGCTCACTGTCCAAGGCGTACGGGCTGCCCGGCCTGCGCATCGGCTGGGCCGTAACGGACCGGGCCACGGCCGATGCCCTCTGGGCTCGCTCCGACTACACCACCATCTCGCCGGGCGACCTGACGGACCGCCTGGCCCGCGTCGCCCTGGACCCGGCCGTCAGGCCCCAGCTCCTCCAACGCACCCGCTCCATGGTCCGCCGCGGCCTCGACACCCTCGAGGAATGGCTCCACGCCCGGGGCGGATTCCACTGGCGGGCACCTGACGCCGGCGCCATCTGCTTCGTCCGCTACGACGCCGACATTGACTCCGCGACCCTCGCCGAGCGACTCCGGGCGGAGCAGAGCGTCCTCGTCGTGCCCGGCGCCCATTTCGGCCTGGGCCCTTACCTGCGCCTCAGCCTGGGCGTCGAGCCCGACTACATGAGACGCGCACTGGAGCGGATCGGAACGGTGGTGGATGGTCAGTAGTGCGCGGGCTCACGCGGTTCGCCCGCGGGTGGATGGTGGCGGGCTCGCCCCGCTCGCCCGCGGAAACGGCAGATTCGCGGGATCCGGGTGGACGCAGCGGGGTATCGCCTCACAACAGTGACAACCGATTACGTTTACGTTCCCGTTCCCGTTACGTTCAGGCACATGCCTTGCTCTTCCGGACAGTGAACCGGATGGAAGGAGCAGTAGAGATGATCAAGGGTTTGCGACGCCAGTTTCTTGCAGCCGTACTGATGGCGGCAGGTTCGGGGGCGAGCGCGAGCTACGCGGCGACACCGGACCCGGTCGCCAGGGGTTACGAGGTCAGCGAGGATGGCCTGCACCTGGTGCTGAACGTGGCCGGCAACTGGCTCTACGTCTATGAGAACGGCGAGCGCACACGGACGTATTCCGTGTCCGTGGGCCTGCCGGGCTACGAGACGCCGCCTGGCGAGTACAACATCGGCCATATCAACTGGAACCCGTGGTGGCGTCCACCGGACAGCGAATGGGCGCGCGGTCGCACGGCGGAGCCGCCGGGCAGCCCCACAAATCCCATGGGCCGCGTGAAGATCCATTTCGCGCCGTTGCTGTACATCCACGGCACGCCCGAATCGGAGGCCCTGGGCTACCCGGCATCACGGGGCTGCGTGCGCATGCGCAACGACGACGCCATCGAATTGGCCCGGCTGATTCACAGCTATGCCTCGCCGCGGCTGCAGCAGAGCACCCTCGACGAGCTCGTGGCGTCGCCCACGCGGGATCGCACCATCAACCTGAGCCAGCCGGTGCGTTTCACCGCCCACTATGAGGTGGCCACCGTGGAGAACGGGTTCCTGGTCATCTACCCGGATATCTACGGGCTGGTCCCGAACCAGCTGCGCGACCAGGTGGAGCTTGCGCTGGAGCAGCACGGCGTGGACCTCCGCCGCGTCAACCAGGAGCACCTCGAACGGTTGCTGAACAAGGGCGCCACGCGCCGGGTGGTCATTGCCATGGACGATCTCGTGCCGGGCTGGCGGCCCGGTCGCACCACCTCGCCACAGCGGTAGCATGATGACGGCGCAGCCTGACCCACCGGAGAGCGGCAGGCCGCGCGTCCTCATCATCGAGGACAACGCCGACCTGCTCGGTATCCTGGAGCAGTTGCTGGCCGTTGACTATGACATCAGCACGGCACGACGCGGCGAGGATGGCGTATCCATGGCGCTCACCATCCGCCCCGATGTCATCATTCTCGACCTCCAGCTCCCGCAGATGGACGGCATCGAGACCGGCCGCTGGATCAAGAGTGAGCTGGGCAACGACGTCGCCATCCTCGTGCTCACCGCCGTCGCGGGGAAGGGGGATCCGGAGGCCATCCTGGAGTCCGGCTGCTGTGATGCCTACCTGGCGAAGCCCGCGTCCCTCGATGCCATTCGCAGCCGGGTGGCAGAGCTGCTCGCATCAGGTTCGAGAGCGGAGTAATGAGGGGAGGCGCGCCGCCCCGTCGGCCAGGCCTGCTGGACGCGCGGCGTGCCCGACCCTACCGGCAGAATACTGCGACGTTTCCCTACCCCGTGGGCTACCGCATCGCCGGGGACCTCGTTGTCACCGGCCACCTGGGCATGGGCCGCAGCTGCCACCTCTACCAGGTCTGGAGCGCCCGGGAGTGGTGCGCCCTCACGTGCAAGATCGTCGCGCCGGACCGGGCCGAGTCGCGGCAAGCCATCGCCGCCCTGCGCCGCGAGGGCAGGATACTCCGCGCCGTTGGCCATCCCAACGTCGTCCACTGCTTCGGCGAGGGTGAGCACGACGGCCTGCCGTACCTGATTCTGGAGTACCTGGACGGACCGACGCTGTTCGACGTTCTGGAGCGACAGTCGCAGCGACGGCTGGAGATAAGCGATGCGGTGCGAACGGCCATCCATATCGGGGCGGGCCTGTATCACCTGCACCGCCGTGGCTTCCTGCATCTGGACCTGAAGCCGGCGAACCTGCTGCTTCGTGACGATGTCCCGGTCCTTATCGACCTGGACACTGCGCGGCGAGCCGACCCGGACCGCCGGCCGAACCGCTGTATTGGGACGGCCCCGTACATGGCGCCGGAGCAGGTACGGCGCTCGCCGCTGGGCCCGGCCGCGGACATCTATGGGCTGGGCTCCCTCCTGTATGAACTGCTTACGGGTCGCTGGGTTTACGAGGATGTCTACGACCTGCCCACGGAGGATGGCCGTCCGCGCCAGTACCCCCAGGCGGATGGGGACCCGCCGCCGCCGCCCCGGCGGTTCAGGCCGGAAATACCGGCGACCCTGGAGGCGACCGTCATGGCGTGCCTGGAGCTGGACCCGGCCAACCGCTTCCCCTCCATGCACCCGCTGCTCCTCGCCCTCGCCGGCGAGTTGCAGGAGCCGGTCTCCCTCTGGCCCGCGGGCACGCCGGTCGAGCGCCGGCAGTACCCACGGGACTGAAACAGGGGAACGAGGTTTGCACTTCGGGTTACCCGATCAGGCCAGCATTCCCTGCACCGGTGGCACGCATGAAAACGGTCCTCGTCGTGGACGACGATTTCGATACCCGCACGATCTGGTTGACGGTGCTTCAGCATCGGGGGTACGCGACGCTTGACGCCGCGGACGGCGGGTCAGGCATCCAGATGGCCCGGGACCACCAGCCGGACGTGATCATCATGAACATGTCCATGCCGAAGCTGGACGGGATCGGTGCCACTACAGTGCTGCGCGAGGACCCGCTGACGGCCCATATCCCGATCATCGCCTGCACCGGCTTTGTGCGGGAGGACGGCCTGGATGAGGCGGAGGATGCCGGCTGCGACGCCTACCTGGAGAAGCCCTGCGAGCCGTCGCGGGTGGTGGAGGAAGTGGCGCGCTTCATCGGCCCGCCGGTGGCCGCCGGCGACGCCGCCTGACGCAGGCCCGGCCGCCGGGCCACGCCTGACGCCTGGAGGATGTGTCGGACTACGCCTGCGCGGGTGCCGGTGACGTTGTGATGCGCCGCTCGCTGGCCACCCAGCCATCGAGGAGTTCGATGACGCGGTGGCCGTACTCGGCATTCTGCTCCGAGTGTGTCACCTGGATGATGGTAGTGCCCTGGTCGTTGAGACGGCGGAACAGTTCCATGATCTCACGGCCCTGAGCGGAGTGCAGATTGCCGGTGGGCTCGTCCGCCAGGATGAGCCTGGGGCTGGCCACCACCGCTCGGGCCACGCCCACAAGCTGCTGCTGCCCGCCGGAGAGCTGGCTGGGATAGAGGTCCTTCTTGCCGACGATATTGAAGCGGTCCAGCGTGTCCCCGACGATGGCAGCGCGTTCCCCACGGGGTATGTCCCGGTAGGACAGCGGGATCTCGAGGTTCTCGTAAACCGTCAGGTCGTCCAGCAGGTGATACTGCTGGAAGACGAAGCCGATGGTTCGCTTATTGAGAGCCGCCCGCTGTTTCAGGTTCAGCAGGTGCACCGGCTGGTCCAGCAGGTGGTACTCACCATGCCAGGCGGCGTCCAGCATGCCCAGGATACCGAGGAGCGTGGACTTCCCCGCCCCGGACGGGCCCATGATGGTGACGAACTCGCCCTGCGCGATATCCAGGTTGATATTCCGCAGGACGTAGATCCGGCCCGCCTTCGTCTCGAAGTATTTCTCGACGTTGCGCAGTTTCAGCATGGCCCTCGTTCAACGCGCCGTAAAGACGATGGGGATCTCCACCCAGACCGCGACGGGCTCATCCCTGTTCATGGCCGGGGAAAACCTCATGGACGCCGCCACGGCCAGCGCGGCCTGGTCCAGCGCCGGATGCCCCGACTCCCGGGAGATCCGCGTCTGTACCACATTACCGTCCCGGTCGATAAAGAACCAGATGCTCGGGCTGCCGCCGATGCCCGCGTCCCTGAGCAGCGGTGGATAATTGCGGACGAGAGCGCGCTGCACCTCTTCGACATTGCGCAGCTCGGGCCGCACCGTCATGGGCGTGAACGTCGGCGCCCGGGCCAGCCGCTCCATTTCCTCCGCGGTGGCAGGCGGCGCCGGCGGCGCCTGGACCGGCGTCCCCACCGGCGTCCCCATGGGACGCGGCGCGGACGGGTCCGCGCTGGGCGGCTCACGCACCAGCGGCTGCCGGGTCGGGGCATCACCGCCCGTTGCCGCCATGAACACGATGGGAATCTCCACCCACACGGGCACGCGCTGCTCCCGGTTGAACGCCGGCGAGAACTGCATCACGGGGGCCACCAGCATGCCGGCTTCGTCCAGGGCGGCATAGCCGCTGCTGCGGGACAGTTGCGTGGCGGCGACGTTGCCATTCTCGTCCAGACGGAACCACACGACCACGGTGCCGCCGATGCCGGCATCCCTGAGCATTGGCGGATAGTGGCGGACGAGGGCGCGCTGCACTTCGCTCGCATTGCGCAGCGCCGGCCGGACCGTCATGGGTGTGAACACGGGGCCATCCTCGATACGCCGGCTACCTGCGGCCGGTGGCGTGTCACTGACGAAGGGTGCCATGACGACGTCGCGTACTGCCGTTTCCGGCACCTCATGCGACGCTGGCTCCGGCACGGCCGTGACGTCGGCCGCCACTGGCCCCCGGGCACTCAGGGCCGTGGCGAACAGGACCAGTGCCGCCAGCGCCGCCGCCGCCGCCCTGCCCCGCCGCCGCTGCAGCGGCCACTTCGCGATGCGGCGGATCCGCTCCTCCAGAAAGACACGCGGCTCCGCGAAGGTCGCCATGACCAGGGCGCTGGAACTGCGCCGCTGCCCCACTTCCAGCAGCAGCCGGCCGTACGCCCGCGGATTCACGCCCTGACGCAGGACCCGGGCGTCGCAGTCCAGCTCGATGGCGTTGCGCAGCCGGAGCAGCTGCAGCCAGAGCAGCGGGTTCCACGGCATCAGCGCAACACACAGCAGTCCACCAAACAGCACCCGGGGGTCGCCGGCGCGGACGTGCTCCCGCTCGTGCGCAAGCAACAGCGACCGCAGGTCTTCCGTGAGCTCCAGCGCCCACGAGGGCACCACCACCAGCCCCCGGCGCAGGCCCAGCGCCGCCGGGCCCGTGCTTCCTGAGACATAGACGCGGTCCCCGTCCAGATCGGCCGCTCGCCAGCCCCGACGGGCGACCGCCACACTCCCCAGCGCCCAGCCCAGGTACGCCAGCGCCAGCACCGTCAGCACCAGCCAGCAGGCCAGCGCCGCGCCCGTGATGCCCCAGCCCGGCCCGGTGGCCATGGCTGACGCGGGGCCGATGGCCTCCAGCAGCACCGGCGCCGAGGGCAGCGCAGGCAGGGGCGCCGGCAACGCGCCCGGCCAGCCCTCCCGCGGTACCAGCCGCAACAGCCAGGGCAGCGTGACTGACGCGCCCAGGGCCACGACCCAGCCCCAGCGTGCCGGACGACCCGACCACCGGGCCGACTGCTCCCACGCCAGCGCGCCGGCCGCAAGCACCGCCGAAATCGCGCCGCAGTAAATCATCCACGCTGCCACTGTGCTCATGTCCCCTCCTCGTCCAGTCGCTCGTCCAGCATCCGCCGCATGGATTCCAGCTGCTCCTTCGTCAGGCCCCGCTGCGACACCAGCTGCGTCAGCAGCAGCTCCGGTGATCCGCGAAACAGCTTCCTCGTCAGCCGCTGAACCGCGCTCGCGCCCGCCTCCGTGCGCTCCACCAGCGGGTAATAGCGGTAGGCGCGTCCCTCTTCCTCGTGCGAGACGTGCCCCTTGTCCTCCAACGTCCGCAGGATCGTCAGGACCGTCGTGTATGCCAGCTCGTCCGTCAGCGACCGCTGCACTTCCGCGACGGTGGACGGCCCGTGTTCCCAGAGCACGTCCATGATGTCCAGTTCCCGGTCCGTAAACGCGATCTCCATCGCCCTCATCCGTCCCTGTTGTCTGTTTGGGTGGCGTATACTACGCCACTAGTAGAACAGTCTACGGCACGCTGCCGGGCGTGTCAACTAGCGGGCTAGTAGCGGTCGGTGCGGGGCAGGAGGCGGGCGCGGTCCCGGCCAGGCGGCGGGCCCGTGGTACGAGCAGTGGATGGTAGTGCGAGGGCGGCGGCCGTGGTTGCGGCCGCCGCCGTGCGCGGGTTCGGCGTCAGGCCTGCTCGATGACGTAGCAGACGCGCCAGTTGCTCATGTTCTCCGGATCCGCGGGATTGATATCCGCGCCACTGTCGTCGCCGGGGCCATACCAGCCGACCCAGCCGGAGGGCGGACCGCGGAACTCGCGGCGGTAGGTATCGAGCTGGTCGTTGGCGGAGAGCGTGTCGATTTCCTCGCCCTTGAGTTCGACGACGATGTGGTCCTCGACGGGCCCTTCGAAGATGGTCCGGTTCAGGACGACCTTGTTCCATGCGGGATGGTCGGAGATGTCGTAGTGGCCCTGCTCAGGGAACCGCATCTCCTGCACGATGCCACCCGCGTTCTCAGTGGCGACGCGCGTGGTGAAGCGGAATTCGCCCTTTTCCTTCCAGGCGGGCTCCATCTTGTCCAGGATCTGGATCCAACGCAGAACCACTCTGATCCTGCCGCCGGTCTGCTCCGCCATCGCTTGCTCCTTAGACTGTGTCCGGATTGTTCGGGCCATGGATGCTGGGCCGCGGGAGGGAGCCAAAATGCAGATAATCCCGGGTGGAAGCAAGCCTCCCGGTTAGCGCTTCCCTACAGAGGATCACGTACCTCCCTACAGACCGGGGGTCGCGGGTGGCGCATGATGGAGGGGAACCAGTGTCATGCAACAGCCAAGGAGGTGCTTGTGTATCGCCGGATTCTCGTACCCCTGGATGGGACCCGATTCGGGGACCAGGCGCTGCCCCCGGCCATTGATATCGCTGTGCGTACGGGCGCCAGCATTGAACTGGTCCATGTGCACCGCTATACCGAGCGTGAGGGCATGCCCTCGGCCATGCCGCAGTACCAGTTCCAGCACGTTGCCGAGGCGGATGCCCGCTATGACGCGTCGGTGATGGACCTCGAGAGGCGGGCCCTGGAGGAAACTGCCGCGGACATCGAACTGCGTTACCCGGTGGAGGTGCGGACCCGTGTGCTCACCGGACGGACCGCGGACGCGATTCTCGGGGAGGCGGGCGACATCGTCGCGGACCTGGTGGTGCTGTCTTCGCACGCGCGCTCGGGACTGGAGCGACTGCGGCACGGCAGTGTGGCCCACTCGCTGCTGGCCCACCTGAACGTGCCCACGCTGTGTGTACATCCAGTGGGCGAGGACACCGACGTGGTGAGCAGGCGGGTGGAGCGGGTCCTGATACCGCTGGACGGGTCGCCGTTTTCCGAACAGATCCTGGAGGCGATGGGGCCGCTGCTGGCCGCGCTCAAGGCCCAGCCCGCGCTGGTGCACGTGGTCGCGCCGCGACCGTTCCTGGGCTCGGGCACGGATGACACCTACCGCATCATCGTGAACCGGGAGCAGGCGCTGAACTACCTGCATGACGTGGCGGACCGGTGGCGCGGGCGCATGCCTGAACCGGTGCTGCTGGCGTTCGAGGACGCGCAGCCGGCCAGCCTGATCGCGGGCCTGCTGAGCGTCGGCGACTACGACATGGTGGCCATGGCCACGCACGGTCGGGGCGGCCTGTCGGCCATGATCATGGGAAGCGTAGCCAACGACGTCCTCGCGGCCAGCCACGTGCCGATCCTGCTGTACCGGCCGCGTAGCGTGCCGCTGCCAGGCCTGGCGAGTGTTGTCATATCGGGCGACTCGCCGGACGCCCGGACGTAGGCGCGCAGGCGAGCGAGGCGGACCCTGCCGCCATGACTCTGGCAGATTGCCGGGAGGGGTGATTATTCTTGATCACCGGCAAGATGCCGGTGACCCGGCCGGCACAACGATGCCGGCCGGGTCACATCTACCCTCATCCGGGGCAACCTCCATGGATTCGACTTGCCGTCCGAAGAAGGGCCGCGCCGTGCGCATCGCAGCGTGGACCTGTGCGCTGGCCCTGCTGCTGCTGCCACTGCGCACCCACGCGCAGGTGGCACCACAGCACCAGCAGGTCATTTCAGCCAACCCGTTCGGCCTGCTGCTGGAGTGGTTCAACGCCGAGTACGAGCGCATCGTGTCCGAGTCGTCCACGGCGGGCGTGGGTGGGTCAACGTTCAAGACGGATGAGGACGGCAGGTTCGTCAACGCGGATGTGTTCTGGCGATTCTATCCGTCGGGCGAGCCCCTGGACGGCTGGGCCTTTGGAGCCAAGGTCGGCGTCACGTCAGTGGAGGATGAGACCTTCTTCGGCTACGGCTTTGATGCCAACCGGAGCTGGCTGCTGGGACGCAACAACAACTTCTATGTGGGTATTGGCTTCGGGCTGAAGCGGCTCTACGGCAATACCGACGAACTCGATATTTCCGTCATCCCGACGTTCCGCATCGTGAATATCGGCATCGCGTTCTGACGGCGATACCTGCGCCACCGGGACCTGCCCGTCCCCCCGGGCGGTCCCGGTGGTCCTTCAGCGTCCGGGCCGGTACCGGCGGACGGTCGCTGTCTCGATCTCCCGCTCCGTCCAGTACACCCGCTTCATCCGGTTGTCCGCGAACATGGCGGCCTGTGAGTCATGGTATGGCGATGCAGGGTCGGGGCTCTGCCCGTAGCCCAGCACCGAATAGGCCCGGGGCGTCTCGCCGAACTCGATGGCGATGACCCAGCCGTCGCCGCCGTTCACGACGCGGCTGCCATCGTCCGCCGACGCGAAGTTCAAAACCCGGAAGCAGCCGAGGGCGCCGGCACACCCACCCACCGGCACGTCTACGGAGCCGCGCCTGACCCTGTGCACGTCTCCCCAGGCGACGTCCCACGCACCGAACCGGCGAGCGGTTTCCGGTACGGCCCAGGTGAATGCAGCGGCCGCGCGCACCGGGTCAGCGAGCCCCGAGGGGGTGGTGAGCGGCGCCGACGGATCCCAGGCGACGGCGTGGGGCTCGGCGCCGGCCAGCAGGCTGCGGTAGCGATTCCACCACGTCTCGAACAGCACGCCGCCACGGCTGCCCGCTGCAGCCGTCCGGTCCCATGCCTCCAGCAGCGCGAGGGCACGGGCTGTCGCGCTGTCGGGACCGGCCCCGCGCACGGCACTGATGAGGTCATCAACCACCCGCTCGGCGAGCAGCATGCGCATGCTGTGCTTCGTCGCTACGACGTCCTCCAGGCTGAAGCGGCGATCGTTGTGCAGCAGCTCGAGGCCATGCTGGCTGCGCAGGCGCAGGCTGGGCGACTCGACCTCGAAGCTGAACGTGTCCGGCAGAACCTGGTTGAGGTTCGTGTAATGCGGCGAGTCGTTCTCGTTGCGTATGTAGCCGCCCGGCGGGTTATGTAGCTGCGGCAACTCATCGAACGTGACCACGTCCTGCCACATGTCGCCGCTGCGCGTCGCCAGGATGGCGACAGTATCACCGCCGGGTGCGTGAGGGAGGCGTGGCGCGGCGGCCATCCACACGTAGAAGATGTTTCCTTCCCGGTCCGCATAGGTGAAGTTCGACGTCGTGCGTGCGCCGATGCGCATGGCGTCCTGCCACTCCGCAAGGCTCCGCGCCTTCATCATCGCCAGCCACTGCTCGCCGGCGCGGTGCTCGCCAAGGCGGGCCGGGCGGTAGATGTAGACCAGGCTGTCGGCACGGTGGACGACCGGTCCCCACGGGGAACTCCACAGGGTACGCGTCGCCGAGGCAATCGCCCCGTCATCAGCGCGATACTCGACGACGACGTCCTCCCGCTGCAACGGGTAGGAGGCGCCGTCCAGCAGCACGTGGTCCGGCCGCTGTCCATCCACGCGCACCGCATAGTACTCATGCGAACGCGACGCATTGTTCGTCGTCGCGAAGCCCAGGTACGGGTTGAAGCCGCCGATGACGGTGAAGGGTCCGCCGATGCGGAAATCGCCATAGAAATCGAGTTCGCCATCCACGCGGACGTGAGCCTCGTAGTAGCCGGCGCTCCAGGACAGGTGCGGGTTGCGCAGCAGGATGGCGTTGCCGCTGGTGGTCCGCTCCGGCGCCAGGGCCCACGCATTCGATCCGACGTTGCCCGGTGCCTGCGCCATGACGTCGCCGTCCACGCCGTCGGTGCCGGCATCAGTCCCCGCAGTGGCGGGCACCGTCCGCGGGTCCGTGGAATCCGCCAGCAGCCGGCGCCGGAATGAGTCCAGCGGCCCGTCCGTCGGCCAGTTGATGTCCCGGGCGAGGATGTCCACCGGCGTGAAGTCAGGGGTGACCCAGTCCGGCAGCCGGTCGCCGTGCGTGCGAATGTAGTGGTTCAGCCCCGCGGCGAACCCGGTATAGATATCGCGCGTGTCCTGTTGCAGGGACGAGAACGTCTCCATCGCCCTGGCGTGACGCTGGCGAGCGCGGGCGTCGGCGTCGATACGGCCACTGCCGTCGGCCAGGGCCAGGCGACCCCGCGTGCCCTGCAGGCTGCGTACGACGACTGCGCCATGGTCCTCGAGCTGGACCCACGCCAGCGCGAAAGCTGCGGCCTCCAGGTTGTCCGCCCGGATATGCGGGATGCCGTGCTCGGTGCGTCGGATCTCCACCTGCTCCGCCAGGTGCGGTGCGGTGGCAGGCCGATTGGCCGGATGCACTGATGGCGCGACGCAGCCGGCGGCTGAGAGCGTGAGCAGGAGGACGGCCCTGACGGCATGGGCCCGGGCACGCGACGGCAGGGTGGCTTCAGCAGGTTTCATGGATCCACAGGCATCGTTCATGGCAGCGATGCCTGAGTGTAGCCGCGCAGGCGCCGTGTGGCCAGCGGCCGCAGCGCTGCTACTCCCGCGCCTGCACCGGTGACCCCGCACCTCCCTCCGGCGCGGCGCGGGCGCAGGATCCGCCCGACCTGACACCGCCGCCACGAGATCGTGGCGGCCCTCAGGAGGATGGTGTACGGCGGTCCCGCTGCATGTCCAGCCGGGGCTGCACCGGTCACATCGCCATCAGTCGTGGCGCGTAAGCGTGAGCCCGGAAACCGTGGCCTCAGTGTTGTGGCCGAAGCGGACGCCATACAGTCCGTCAGTGGTGGCGAGACGCCCGTCCTGCACGACGTCGCCAACTTCATAGCTGGCCACGACAGTGCCATTGATGGCGCACGACACGGTCCCGTCCCGCACCGTCACGGCGATCTGCTGGGTCACTGACTCGCCCTGCCCCGCCGCCCGGCTGACTGCGGTGTGCTCCTCGCCGCGGCGTCCGTTCATCTGGAACGGTTCGGGACCGAACCCGCGCACGATGAACCGGCCGTCGCCATACGCGGCGCAGTACAGGTAATTTTCATCGTCCGTGCCCATTCCGTTGGCGGCTATGACAATGCCGTACGGGTGGGGGTGGTTGTTGAGAGCCATGTACTCGTGCTCTGTGAACGTGGCCGACACCGTATAGTTGCCGGTGGCGGTTTCACCCTCCCGCCAGTACGTCACCGCCGGGCCGGTCCGGACGTGCAGGTTCCCGTCCCGCATCTCCAGCTTCGCGTCCCCCAGTCGCAGTCCGGCCCGTACCTCCTGCGCGTCGATCCGGCCCGCCCAGCCCTCGACGTGGATCCCGCCGCCCGCAACGGCGATGGACTCGTCCTGCGCCTGACCCGGCGCCGTCCACAGGAGCAGCACGGCTGCCGCTGCCATGGAAACACAATGAACCCTGTGAGGCATGGTGTGTCCTCCTGCTGGAAGTGTGAATCGGGTGGACGGCACGCTGCGTTACGCCGTGTCCTGGAATCTGACGCCGGTATCCGCCCGCCACAACCCGGGCTCCGCCACTTTCCGCACCCCGGTTAGGGGATTCCCCTACAGCACACCGCCGCCGTTCAGCATATCCTCCGGGAGCCGCAAACCAACCCACTCCGGAGATGGTGACATGAATGAGAACCGCCCCGTCATCGACGCACTCAACGGACTGCTGGCCGACTCCACAGTCCTCTACCAGAAGCTGCGCCACTACCACTGGAACGTGGCCGGCTCGAATTTCTTCGTCCTGCACGAAAAGTTTGAGGCCCTCTACGACGCATGGGCCGCATCCATTGACGAGATCGCCGAACGCGTCCTCACCATAGACGGCGTGCCGCTCCACACCCTCGCCTCCATGCTCGACGCCAGCCGCGTCCGCGAGGACGACTCCATCCCCGCCGCGGCGGACATGGTCGAGGCCCTGCTGGCCGACTTCAAGACGGTCTCCGCCAGAATTGGCGAAATCATCGAACTGGCGGAGGCCCGCGGCGACCGGGGCACGGTCAACCTGATGGACGGGCTGCTGGATCGGCTGGAGAAGGACGCGTGGATGCTGCGGGCGTGGAAGCGGGAGACCGCGGGCAGCTGGAGTTGAGCGAAAGGAGCTGACATGAAGAAGCAGGACGGCGCGGACGACACCCGCGTCCTGACAACCCGGCAGGGGCATCCTGTGGGCAACAACCAGTCACAGCGCACGGTGGGACCGCGGGGCCCGGCGACGCTGGAGAACTATCATTTCCTGGAGAAGATTTCGCATTTCGACCGGGAGCGGATCCCGGAGCGGGTGGTTCACGCCCGGGGCTTCGTAGCCTACGGCGAGTTTGAGGCGACGGGCCGGATCGGCGAGGAGCCTGCGTCGAAGTACACGCGTGCGAAGCTGTTCCAGGCGGCCGGCACGAAGACGCCGCTGGCCGTTCGCTTCTCCACTGTCATCGGCGGACGTGACTCGTCGGAGGTAGCCCGGGACCCGCGGGGCTTCGCCGTGAAGTTCTACACGGAGGACGGCAACTGGGACCTGGTGGGCAACAACCTGCCGGTCTTCTTCATCCGGGACGCCATCAAGTTCCCCGACGTCATCCACTCGCTGAAGCCGGACCCGGTGACGTTCCGTCAGGAGCCGAACCGCATCTTCGACTTCATGAGCCAGACGCCGGAAAGCATGCACATGCTGACGCACCTGTTCAGTCCGCGCGGCATCCCGGCGACGTACCGTCACATGGAGGGCTTTGGCGTCAACACGTACAGGATGGTGAACGCCGAGGGCGGCACGGTACTGGTGAAGTACCACTTCCATCCGCGCTGCGGCGTGGCGAGCCTTACCGCGGCGGAAGCGGAGAAGGTGCAGGGCCGCGACCTGGGCTCGGCGTCGAAGGACCTGTACGAGGCCATCGAGCGGGGCGACTACCCGCAGTGGGACATGTTCGTCCAGATCATGGCGGACGACGAGCACCCGGAACTGGACTGGGACCCGCTGGACGACACGAAGATCTGGCCGGAGGACCAGTTCCCGCTGCGGCACGTGGGCGTCATGACGCTGAACCGCAACGTGGACGATTTCCACAATGAGAACGAACAGATCGCCATGGGCACCGGCGTGCTCGTGGACGGCCTGGATTTCTCCGACGACAAGATGCTGGTGGGTCGGACCTTCTCATACTCCGACACGCAGCGCTATCGCGTGGGCCCGAACTACCTGCAGCTGCCGGTGAACCAGCCCAGGAACGCGCAGGTCCACACCAACCAGCGCGGTGGGCAGATGTCATACGGCGTGGATCTGGCACCCGGCCAGAACCCGCACGTCAACTACGAGCCATCATTGCACAACGGGCTGCACGAGGCGGAGCGGAAGCCCAGCAACCCGCCAGAGGTCCGCGGCGTCCTGACGCAGAGCGTGCTCGACCGCCGCAACGACTATGTCCAGGCCCGCGCCCGCTACTGCACCATGATGGAGTGGGAACGGGACGACCTTGTCGGCAACATGGGTGAACTGCTCGGCGCGTGCGAGCGGGATGTGCAGGAGCGCATGCTGTGGCACCTGTTCCTCGTGCACGATGACTACGGTACCCGCGTGGGCCAGGCGCTGGGCATGACGGCAGAGGACGTGCGCCACCTGGAACCGCTACCCGGGCAGATCCTCACGGAGGAGGACCAGCGCCGGCTCGGGAACCTGGCCGCCAACGGAGATGACATTGACGCCGACGCGTGGGGCCGTTGGACCGGCTCCGTGGAGGACCGGCAGGCCAGCGCCGAGGAAGTCCTCGGCGGCATGATGGAAACACCGAACCCGGTGAAGTAAAGCGGCCCCCGGCCCCCGCCGGAGGTCGAGTCGGCAAAGTAATCGGTGACGGGTCACGGGGCTCGTCACCGATTCACATTATCGGGGTTGTCGCTGCTGCCTGCGGACCACACATTGGATCTGCGGCAGCTTACCCGCCGCACCGGCTGAGACAGCCGCCAGGACCCCGACATGACGGGCCTCAGACCTGACACCGAAGTTGCGCAGCTGCTGGCCGCGCTGCGACAGGGCGAATCCAGTGCGCTGGAGGAGCTGCTTCCCCACGTCTACGAGGAGCTGCGGGCACTGGCGCGGGCGCAGGTCCGGGGTCGCGGCGGTACACTGCAGGCGACGGCGCTGGTGCACGAGGCGTACATGAAGCTGGCCCGGGCGGGCGCGGTGGTGGCGGGCGACCGTTCGCACTTCCTGGCGATTGCCGCCCGTGCCATGCGTCAGGTGGTGGTGGACCGTGCCCGGGCCGCGCTGTCGCAGAAGCGGGGCGGCGGCTGGCAGGCCGTAACCCTGCAGCCGGACTCGGTGAGCCTGGAACTGAGGCCCGAAGACGCCATTGCGCTGGACCGGGCGCTGGAGGGACTGGAGCCGCGGCAGCGACTCATCGTGGAGTGCCGGTACTTCGCCGGCCTGGACGACGCCGAGATCGCCACCGTGCTGGGCGTTACGGACCGGACGGTGCGCCGGGAGTGGGTGAAGGCCCGGGCCTGGCTCTACGCCGAGCTGTACGGCTCCGCGGATGCGGACGAGGTGCAGGCGTGAGCGCGGAGCGCACCCGCGTGGAGGCCGTGTTCGAGGCCGCGCTGCAGCTGCCGGCGGGCGGGCGCGACGAGTTCATTGAGCGGGCATGCTCCGGCAACGCCGCCATGGCCCGGTCGGTCCGGTCACTGCTGGCAGCTCACGCCCTGACCGGCGGCCTGCTGGACGCCACGACGCCGGCCCCGCAGGCGGAGCCGCTGCCCGATCGATTCGGCCCGTACCGCGTGCTGGGCGTGCTCGGGCGTGGCGGCATGGGCGTGGTGTACGATGCGGAACGCGACGATGGCCAGTTCCGGCGTCGCGTGGCCATCAAGATCCTGCGTGCCGGCAGCGACCCTGAACTGAAGCAGCGGGTGCTGACCGAGCGCCAGATCCTGGCGGCGCTGGACCACCCGGGCATTGCGCGGCTGCTGGACGGCGGCGTGACGGCCGACGGGCGGCCGTTCCTGGTGATGGAGCACGTGGAAGGGCTGCCCATCGACGTGTACAGCGAGCGCATGCGTCTCGACGTGCGCCAGCGGCTGGTCCTGTTCTGCGAGGTTGCGCGCGTGGTGGACTACGCGCACCGCAACCTGGTGGTGCACCGCGACCTGAAGCCGTCCAACATCATGGTCACGCCCGACGGCCGGGTGAAGCTGCTGGACTTCGGCGTGGCCAAGCTGCTCCACGGGTGGGCCGCGGCCTCGGGCTCGCCGGTGACCCGGGACCGCAGTGCCCTCACCCCCGAGTACGCGAGCCCCGAGCAGCTCCGGGGCGACGTGCTGACCACCACCACGGATGTCTATTCCCTGGGCGTGGTGCTGTATGAGTTACTCGCCGGCCAGCGTCCGTTCCAGGGGTACGAGGGTGCCGCGGCGCGGCATGCGGAAGCGATCTGCACCGCCGAGCCACCGCGCGCCAGCGGCCAGGCGCCTGCGCCGCGCGCGCGCGTCCTGCGCGGCGACCTGGACGCCATCCTCGACATGGCGCTGCGGCCGGAGCCGGGCATGCGCTACGGCTCTGCCGAGCTCCTCGCGCAGGACATCGAACGTTACCTGGCGCTGCGCCGGGTGCGGGCCCGGCAGGGCAGTCGCGCGTACGCATTTGGCAAGCTGATCCGCCGTCACGCGAGGACGGCGCTTGTCGTCGCCACCGTCGCCCTGTCCCTGGCGGGCGGCACGGGCGTCGCGCTGTGGCAGGCGCGGCTGGCCCGGGCGGCCCAGGCGGAAGCGGAACGAGCCGGCGCGGAGTCCGCCCGGATCACGGACTTCCTGGTGGAACTGTTCGAGGCCGGCGTGCCTGAGGCCTCACTGTCGGGGGCGGTCACCGCCCGCGACCTGGTTGACCGGGGGCTGCGGCGCATCGACCTGCTTCATGACCAGCCGGCACTGCAGGCGCCATTGCTTGCGGCGCTGGGCCGTGTCCTGGCCAGCCTGGCCGAGTATGCCGACGCGGAGCACCTGACGCAGCGAGCGCTGACACTGTACGAAGCCCGCCACGATGAGGCCGGTGTCGGCAGGACGCTGGCCCAGCTCGGCACCGTGCGCCGGCTCCGGGGCGACTACGCCGACGCCCGGACGGTGCTGCTGCGGGCGCTGCCCATCCAGCAGGTTGCGCTGGGTGCCGATCATCCGGAAGTCGCCTCGACCCTTGGCCAGCTTGCCAGCGTCGCCATTTACCTGGGCGAGTTCGATGACGCGGGCGTTCATGCTGCGGAGGGCCTGGCCATCCACCAGGCGGCACTGGGCGACAGTCATCGCCTGACCTTGAACTCCATGCGGCTGCTGGGTCAGGTCCAGCGGCTGCGCGGCCAGCATGAGGAGGCCGAAGCGACGCTCCGCAACGTCGTTGCCCGGCGGCCGGCAGCCATCGGATCCACCAGTCCGGAACTGCACGAGGACCGACTGCAGCTCGCGCAGCTGCTGGCCCTGCGCGGTGCGAGCGACGAGGCCGCGGATATCTTCCGCGACGTCATCGCCCGCACGGGCCCGGCGACCGAAGACTTTGCGGTACGAACTGCGGCGCGCAACGGCCTGGCAACACTGCTCGTACGCAGCGGGGACCTGGCCGCCGCCGAGCAGTTGCTGCGACTGGTGCACAACGAGCGGCAGGCGCTGTATGGCCCGGAACATCCCGCCCTGGCACGCAGTGCCACAGCGCTGGGGAATGTGCTGCTTCGCGGCGGCCGGCTGGCCGAGGCCGAAACGGCCTTCAGGGAGGGGGCGCGAGTCTACCGAGCGAGTGTGGGGGAGAGACACCTGGGCTACGCCAATGCGATGGCGCAGCTCGCAGCCATCGAGGCGCAGCGCGGACGGCACGCCACTGCCGATTCCATCCTCGCCCATGCCATTGCCCTGCGTGTTGCAGGCGAGGGCAGCACGGCCCATGGCCTGGCGGACCTGCTGCGCCGGCGCGCGGAAGTCGCCGTCGCTGCCGGGCGGTTTGACTTCGCGGAATCGCTGCTGGCCGAAGCACTGGCGAACGCCGCCGGGCGGAGCTATTCGCCTGGTGTGACGCAGGAGATCCACGACACGTACGCGGCCCTCTATCGGGCCTGGGGCCGCCCCGGCGACGCGGACCGGCACGCGGCACTGGGACGGCACTAGTCTGCCGCGCAAGAAAACCCTTGTATCCGGGCCGCCTCCTGCACACTTTTCCTGCGTCGTATCACGACTGAGGGGCGCAGCCCTTCCCGAACCACAACATGGAGATCTCGATGGCGAGGTTCCGATCGGCGGCAGGCGGATTCGCACTGCCGGGGTGGCGGGGACAGGTGCACCCTGATGCGACACCAACGTACACACCTTTCAGGAGAAATCGCATGCGTCAATGGATGTCTGCCATCGCCGTCGCGGCCGTGTTTGCAGGCCTGACTGCCGTAAACGCAGCCGCCCAGGTCCGTCCCGGGCTGAGCGAACTGAACCTCAGCGCCGACATCTCGGCGATGTCGCCGGAAGAAGGCGACTCGGAAACGACCATGAACGTGCAGCTGCGTTATGGCTATTTCCTGACGCCGGCCATCCAGCTCGGCGCCCAGCTCAGCGCCATCAAGTTCGAGGACGTGGACACGTTCGGCGACGTCGGCGTGTTCGGTGCGTACCACTTTGGTGCCCCGGGTGCCATGGCGGTGCCGTATGCCGGCGCACACGTCGGCACGGGCTTCGGCTTTGACGACAGCAACCCGTTCTCGTTCGGCGCAATGGCCGGCCTGAAGTACTTCCTCGGGCAGGCGGGCGCCATCACGCCCGAGCTGTACGTCACGCGTTCCAGCGCCGATGACTTCAACTGGACCACGTTCGGCCTCCGCGTCGGCGTCTCGGTCTTCTTCGGCGGCAACTAGTCTCATCAGCGTCCGCCGGCCGTGCGCGGCTGGCTGAGGGCACGAGACGGACGGGGCGCCCGGTGATGTATCGCCGGGCGCCCCTTGTCGTGGGCCGTGCTCCGTACGGACCCGTCCCCGCCCCCTGATGTCCGCCGGCCCCGCGTTTTCCCGTGTCATCCATTGAAGCCGTACTCACTGGATCAACAGCACGGGAGAGACTCACATGCAATGGAAACCCGATCCCACCTTCTATGCGACGCCGACGCACGCCATGGAAGCACCGGAGGAGAAGCTGGCCTACGTCGCACTGCTGAACCCCGCCGGCCAGCGGCCGGACGCCATCGGCGTGGTGGACGTGGACCCGGTGTCCCCGACCTACGGCCGGCTGGTGGGCCAGGCGGACATGCCATCGCCCGGCGACGAGTTGCACCACTTCGGCTGGAACGCGTGCAGCTCCCACCTGTGCGCATGGGCCGCCAGCCCGCACATGGAGCGGCGCTACCTCGTAGTGCCGGGCATTCACAGCTCGCGCATCGCGATCTTTGACACGAAGCCGGACCCGCGCCAGCCGGAGCTGGTGAAGGTCATCGAGGCGGAGACCATCGCGGAACGCACTGGCTACACGACGCCGCACACCACGCACTGCGGTCCTGACGGCATCTACGTCAATGCCCTCGGCGGCGTGGATGGCAATGGCCCGGGCGGCATCTTCATGATCGACCACGAGACGTTCGAGGTGAAGGGCCCGTGGGAGGCAGACCGCGGCGAGCAGTACCTGTCGTACGACTTCTGGTGGCACCTGGGCCAGGACACGATGATCACCAGCGAGTGGGGCACGCCCAATATGGTGAAGGACGGGCTGAACCCTGAGCTGCTGCTGGCGGGCAAGTATGGCAATGCCCTGCACGTGTGGGACCTGAAGACGCGGAAGCACGTGAAGAAGCTGGAGCTGGGCGCGGAACAGCAGATGGTGCTGGAACTGCGGCCTGCCCATGATCCGCGCCGGACATACGGCTTTGCCGGCGTCGTCATATCGCTGGAGGACCTGTCCGCGAACATCTTCCTGTGGTACCTGCACGGCACGAACGGGGACGCGGAATGGCGGACAAAGAAGGTCATCACGATCCCGGCGGAGCCGGCGTCGCCGGATGACCTGCCGCCCATGCTGAAGGGATTCGGCGCAGTGCCGCCGCTGGTCACGGACCTGAACCTCAGCCTGGACGACCGGTTCCTCTACGTCTCGTGCTGGGGCACGGGCGAGATGCGCCAGTACGACGTCTCCAACCCGTTCGAGCCCGAACTGGTGGGCAGCGTCCGCATCGGCGGCATCGTGAACCGGACGCCGCACCCGTCGCAGCCGGACGTGCCGCTGAACGGCGGGCCGCAGATGGTGGAGATCAGCCGGGACGGCCGGCGGGTATACTTCACCAACTCACTCTACTCGCCGTGGGACGAGCAGTTCTATCCCGACGGCGTGGAGAGCTGGATGGCAAAGCTGGACGTTGGCGAGAACGGCGGCATCCAGTTCGACGAGAAGTTCCTGGTGAAGACTGAGGCCGGCATGCGTGCGCACCAGGTGCGCCTGCAGGGCGGTGACGCGTCCTCCGACTCGTTCTGCTACTCATGAGCGGGCTCGAGGGAGGTTCAGTGGCCGCACTGCTCGGCCTGGGTGCGCTGCACGGCATCAACCCGGCCATGGGCTGGCTGTTTGCTGCCGCACTGGGCCTGCAGGAGCGCAGCACGATGGCAGTCTGGCGCGCGCTTCCGCCCCTGGCCCTCGGTCATGCGCTGTCCGTCGCGGCATTTGCCGCGGCGGCAGCCGCCGCCGGGACGCTGCTGACCGGGCCAGGCGTGCGCGTGGCGATGGCCGCGCTGTTGATCGTCGCGGGCATGCACCGTCTGTGGCGAGGGCACGTGCATTTCCGTTACGGTGGGATGCGCATGACCGGCCGGCAGCTTGTCATCTGGTCGTTCCTGATGGCGACAGCGCACGGCGCCGGCCTCATGGTCATACCCTTCCTCTCGCTCCCCACCGGGGGCAGCGCAGCGGCAGCTGCAGCTCATGGTGCACACGGGCACCACGTGGCGGCCGCCGGGCCGGCGGCGGGCGACCTGCTGCTCGCCGGGCAGGCGGCGGGCCTCGTCGCGTCGCTGCTGCACACCGCCAGCTACCTCGCCACCGCCGGCCTGCTCGCCGTGGTCGTCTATCGCCAGGCCGCGTTTCGCGTGCTGCGGACCGCCTGGATCAACCTGGACGTGATCTGGGCGGCGGCCCTCATCGTCACGGGCATACTCGTAGCAATGCCGCTGCTGGCAGGTGCGTGATGCAGCCCCGGAAGTATGCACTGCGCATGGAACGACGTCACCGCCACGGGACCGGCGGCGGTGAGCACTTCACCGGCTACGGCGCCATGGCACTGGCCTTCCAGAGCGGCGACGTCGTGGCGCTCCACCGGCTGACGGCATCGTCGGCGGGCCCCCCGTTCGTCGAACTGTGGCACCGCACGCCGGACGGGCACTGGACGTTCCATTCCAGCGTGGACCGCCGGCGCAGCGTTGCGCGCTACTTCGCGAACACGGCTGCAGACGTGCGCTGCGATGACATCGAGATGCGATGGACGGACGGCAGCGCTCTGGCCGTCACGGCCCGGCGCGCCCGCATCAGGCTGGCGCTGAGGCTGGCTGGTTCGCCCGCCGCCAATGCGGCCTCCGTGCTGGCAG
This sequence comes from Longimicrobiales bacterium, assembly GCA_035461245.1. GTDB lineage: Bacteria > Gemmatimonadota > Gemmatimonadetes > Longimicrobiales > RSA9 > SH-MAG3. The sequence continues at coordinate 41,474 of DATHVP010000037.1, forward strand.
GGCTGGTCCCGGAGAGCGTGTGGTCGCTGCCGACGGCGGCGCGGGCGACCAGGGCGCTGGTTGGCGCCATCATGGGGGTAGGCCCACTGCCTTTCAGCGGCACGACCGACGCCGGCCATACCTTCCACGTCCGCCCACTCCGGTTGTGGCGGGTAGCCGGAGCCGTGTGCGTCCTGGCCGGGCGGGATCCGGGGCCACTGGCGGCATTGCATGACGTCAGCGTTCCCGCGGGCATGACGCTGTCGACAGCGCCGATATTCATGGCGGCAAGCGTCCAGTTCCGGCAGGGGGCAGAGAGAGGCACACCCGCTCCATCCCGGGACGCCCTGCTGGCCTCCCTCATCCAGTATGGTCGAATCATCGGCCGTCCGGGCACCGACACCGGCTCGCAGCGCCCATGAGCCCGCAGGGACCGACATCGGAGCCCGAGGCGGCGGACGTGTCCGTCCTGCAGCTGCGCCTGCGGCTGCACGCCATTCTGACCAGGGCCGTCAGCGCGGGCGCGGACAGCGCCGAGGCACTCTTCCAGCCGTGCGTGCAGGCGCTGGGTACGGCCCTGGACGCGGGCGCGCTGGCCGTATGGACGGCATCGGATGACGGCACGGAACTGAGGCTGGCCGCCGCCACCAAGGACGATGGCGGCAGTCGGCCGAACGACCATGTTCGGATCGGGGAGCAACACCTCGTGGCCCTGACGAACGCCACATCACCCGTACTCTTCCACAACCCGCGCTTCGACCATCCATTGTTCGCGCCGTCCATCAGTGGCCCGGCACGGCACGTCGTCGTCGTGCCGCTGGCGGTGGAAGGCCGCCTCACCGGCCTGCTCGCCATGAGCAGCGCCCGGCCGCCGACACCGGTGCAGGACGAGATCTTCCTGTCGGTGGCGGACCTGCTGGCCATTGCCGCGGATCGCCAGCGCGCGGTTGAGCTGCTGCGGGAGCGGGAGGACGGTCTGGGCACCCTCATCAGCACCGCACCGGATGGGATCGTCGTGCTCGACCCGCACAGCCGCATCATTGCGGTCAACCCGAGTCTCGAGCGGATCTTCGGCTATGAACACGGTGAGCTGCCCGGCGAAAACGTGACAATGCTCATGCCCGAGCGCTTTCGTGCACGGCACAACAGCGGCATCCGCCGCTATCGCGAAACCGGACAGAAGCGCATCTCCTGGCACGGCATCGAACTCGTTGGCCTGCACAAGGACGGTTCGGAGTTCCCCATCGAGATATCTTTCGGCGAGTACGCGCGTAACGGACAGATGGTCTTTACCGGCTTCATCCGTGACATCACCGAGCGGAAGCGAGCGGAGCAGCGGGACCGCAGCAGGCGACGCGTCGTCCAGGCCACTGCAGTCTATGTCGGATCCGCTTTCGTCGTGCTGCAGGCAGCCGACCTGATCCTGCCGGTGCTGCCCCTGCCGGAATGGTGGTTCAATCTCCTCGTCATGCTGGGCTTCCTCGGATTGCCGGTGGTGATGGCCGTGGCGTGGGGCTGGGGCGGCACCCGGGACGGCGCGTACGGCGCGACAGAGCGCGGCGCGCGCGCCCTGCCTCTGCCCCGGCTCCGCACCGTCGCGTGGGTCGGCGCGCTGCTCACGGCAGTGGCCACCACGGCGTTCTTCTGGCAGGCACCTGGCGGCTTGCGTGACGACGTGCCCGTCATCGCCGTTCTCCCGTTCGCCGCCCTCGACGACACGCCCCTGTCACGCCAGCTCGCTGGCGGTATCACTGATGACATCATCACCGCCATAGCCGGACGGGACGAGTTCCTGGTGGTCAGCAGCACGACGGTGCTCGCCCACGCCGATGGCAACCGGACCGTCGCACAACTCGGCCGGGACCTGGCCGTGAGTCATGTACTGGAGGGCAGTGTGCGCCAGGCCGGCGACCGCATCCGGGTAAGTGTCCGCCTTTCCCGGCCGGGTCGGGACCGCCACGTGTGGGCCCGCGCGTACGATCGGGAGATGTACGACGCACTCGCCGTACAGGCTGAGCTGGCGCGGCAGGTGGCCGACGAACTCGCGCGCCGCATGGCCGGCCGTGCGACCGACCGCTGAGGGCGCGGGCCACACCTCAGCGGGGCACGCCACGGCGCAATGCGTCGCGGCTGGCGGCCGTGGCTTCGTCAATGAGCCGCTCAATAATGCTCGCCGCTGTGTCCGCCGACGCGTCGCCCTGGCTGGCCGTCCGGGCCGTGCGGACGATCTCGTCGCTCAGCACGGACATCTCCCGCAGCAGGTCATGCTCGGACCAGCCAAGGCCGGCACGTTGCAGCCCGTGCAGCTCCGCCATCAGCCGGCGGATCTCGACGCCATCCCGGAGCTGCATGGGGGGGCCGGCAGCGCTGCCCAGATCCATGAGCACCAGCGCGATCTCTGCGGTCCAGCTGGGGATGTGGTCACGGAGTTGGGCGTCGGCGAGCCCCGTCGCGGACGGGACCTCGCTGCGCATGCGGCCGATGACAGCCTGGGCAACGTCATCCAGGCTGGAAAGGAGAGCGACACCGATGGAGTGCAGGCCGGGGACGCCGCCAGCGCCCGCATCGCCATCCGGAGACGCGGGCGCGGGGGTCCTGACGACCTCGCCACGAGGCAGCCACAGTGTGAACTCCGCCCCGTGGCCAGGCTCGCTGCGCAGCGTGATGTCGCCACCCATGAGGCGGGCCAGTTCCAGGCTGATGGCCAGGCCGAGGCCCGCGCCGCCACGGGTGCGCGTGCGCCCGCTCTCTGCCTGCTCGAACGGACGGAAGATGCGCTGCCTGTCGCCTTCCGACACGCCGGGCCCCGTGTCCCGCACGGACACCCAGCTCCAGCCGCCGGGGCTGTCATACGACGGCGCGTCATCCCGTTGCGAGCTGCCGAACGTCACCTCGACACAGCCGCCCTCGTCAGTGAACTTCAGCGCGTTCGCCAGCAGGTTTACGAGGATCTGCTGGACCCGGTGCTCGTCGCCCATGTAGGTAGTGTCCGAGTCATCGGCGCTGTGGCTGCTGAGACGGATGGACGCCGCCTGCGCCTGCGGGGCCACCAGTTCAATGGCGCCTGCGACCGCGTTGACTAGCACGCCTTCGTCGTGCTGTACCGTGATACGCCCTGCCTCGACCCTGGCCAGGTCCAGGACATCGTCGATGAGGCGCAGCAGGTGGCGGCTGCTGGCCGCGATACGTTCAAGGTGCTCCCGCTGCTGGTCGGTCAGCGGGCCCGCCAGTCCGATCTGCATCAGGTCCGTATAGCCCATGACAGCATTGATGGGCGTGCGGATCTCGTGGCTCATGGTGGCAAGAAACTCGCTCTTCGCCCGGTTTGCGGACTCCGCCTCGGCGCGGGCCCGTTCTGCGGCCCTCGTCTGCTCCTGCAGCTCTGCGACGGTCGTGCGCAGTTCCCCATTGGTCCGGCGCAGCTCGGATTCCGCCTCCTCCAGGACCACGGACTGGTGATGCAGTTCCTCCGCCTGCTGCTCCAGTTCGATGGCATTGGCCTCCAGCACCTGCTGCTGCCGACGTCGCTCAGTAACATCATGCACGAGCAGCACGCGCACACGGCGACCCGAGGCCTCGACCGTCACCACGCGAACGTCCGCCGCCAGCGGCTCACTGCCGGCCGCTTCAAAGAGGATGTCCGGGTGCCGGCCCCCGTCCGTGCCAGCCTTGCGCAGCACGTCCTCGAACGCGGCCGGATCCAGCGGCGAAACCAGGTCCTGCACGGCACGACCTATGGCCCGACCCCGCGGCACGCCGAAGACCAGCTCCGCGGCACGATTCCAGGAGACCACCTCATCGTCGTCGGTGACGGAGATCACGGGGTCAGGCAGCACTGCCAGCAGCGCGGCCAGGTAGGCATCGGAGATGGCCGCCCGGCGGGCGGCGTGCGGCTCGATGCCGGCCAGGTCGTGTTCCACTCGCCGGCGGGTGATGCGGGCCGCCCTGCGCTGCGCCGTGACGTCAGCGGCCTGGCTGAGCATCTCGCCATCAACACGCGCCGGGTCCCGGACCCAGACCTCGCCCACGCCGCGAGCAAAGAGCACCGCCCGGTCCACGGCGGCATGCTCCTCGGGCGGTGCCGCAATGATGACCTGCACGGCCGCGTCGTCAGCGGTGACACGCCGGGCCATGGCAATTGCAGGGCCCGGGTCTGCAACGATGATAACGGCGTCAGCGATCCCGACATCGTCGGCGCGCCATTGCGGCTGGTGGATGACTTCAGCCTGGCCGGCGAGTTGCGCCTCCAGCGACGGAAGCGAGCCGGCCAGGACGATGATCCTCATGCTCAGACGAGGGGCAGCTTGAGCAGGGCCCGGCCCAGCCATGTCTTCAGGATATCGGTGGTAGGCGCCATCACATGGCTGGCCCGGGCGTCACGGAGCAGGCGGGCCAGCTTGCTGTTCTCACGGTAGGCAATGCCGCCCCCGAGCGTCATGGCCTCGTTCGTCACCAGTACGGACGTATCGGCCGCTGCGGCCTTGCAGGCGAAGATGAAGGGCAATGCGTCGGCATCGCCGGCATCACCCTTCGCCGCGGCCGCATGGACAAGACGGCGGGTGCGTTCCACCTCGATCCACAACTCGCCCAGGCGATGGGACAGCAGTGGCTGCGCGCCCAGCAGCTCGCCCGTATGGGCATGCCGGCGCGAGCCCAGGTGCTCCCGCGCCAGTTCCAGGGCGCTGTGCGCCGCACCGGCATACGTGCCGGCCATGGCCATCAGGAAGTACGGCGCCACCACCTCAAAGATATACCAGAGCTGGTCCCCTTCCTCGCCGAGCAGGTTGGCAGCTGGCACCCGGACATTCTCGAGCCGTACCGTGCGCGAGCTGTTGCTGCGCATGCCGAGCCCGTGCCACTCGTCGAGCCAGTTCAGCCCCGCCGTGTCCCGATCCACAAGGACACAGCTGAACGCGCCCTCGTCCGTATCGCCCGTGACGCTTACCGTGGATACGACGTAGGAGTCTGCCTGCCCACCGTTGGTTACGAAGCTCTTCGTTCCGTCCACGACGTACTCGTCGCCGTCGCGGACGAGCCCGGTAGCGGGCACGTAGAAGTGGCTGCCGCTGCCCGGCTCGCTCAGCGCCAGCGTCGTGATGTGCCGGCCCTCGCCGATGGGCTCCAGGTAGGACTCCCGCTGGTACGTGGTCGCCTTGGCGGCAATGACGGCGGTGCCCACGCAGTGCATGGCGAAGCACAGCGCCGCGGACGGGTTCTCCGCGGCGATGACCTCGGAGATAGCTACAATGCCGGCCATGCCCTGGCCATGCCCGCCCAGCTCGGACGGGACGTTCAGTCCGAGCAGGCCGGCATCGCCAAGTGCGCGCATGGTCGACTCCGGCCATCGGCCAGCCGCGTCATCCGCCTCCGCTGCTGGCGCCGTCACTGCCGCCACCACTTCGCGGGCGCGTCCTACCAGCTCGCGCGTCTCCGCCGTCAACGTGTCCGTCATGCCCTGCTCCAAGCAGACCCGGGTGTGTTGGTGCCGTCAGGCCGCCGTGCGAGTACCATGCCATGCCGCCGCAGGCGGCGCTGGCCGACGAATCAGCGGCCCTGAGGCGTCGCCAGGGTGGGCAGGGTATCAGCCGGCGCGGGTCAGATCAACCGCCGCGGGCACAGCGGCCACCGGGCAATGTGCCGGTGGCCGTCGTGCCTGCCGGGCCGGTGCAGCGGTCTCAGCGGACGGTGAACAGGAGCGGCAGTTCGATCCAGACGGGAACGCGACGATCGCGGTTGATGGCGGGCGTGAACTTCATCTGCGGCGCCACCACCAGTGCGGCCTCATCCAGGCCGGCGTGTCCCGACGACGTGTGCACCACGGAACTCTGGACGACGCCGCTCTCGTCAATGAAGACCCAGAGAAGGACAGTGCCTCCGATGCCCGCGTCGCGAAGCAGCGACGGATAGTTCCGGGTCAGCGCCGCGCGCACCTCGTCCGGGTTGCGCAGTTCCGGCTTCACCGTGTACGGCGTGAACCTTGGCGCTGCGCGCAGGTCCTCCTCCTCCCGCACGGCGATGGCCGGCGGCGGGATGCTGCTGATGGGGTTCGCCTCGAATGTCGTGGGTGCAATGGTGATGTTGTCATCCACCTCGAGGCTGGAGATGACGGGCGTTGCCGGGCGCGCTATGGTCTGGGGCGCCGGTGGGATCTCCACCTCCGGTGGGATCTCCAGTGCCGTCAACTCGGTGGTGTGGATGGCTACGTCCCCCGTCCGAAACGCCGGGTTCCACGAGAACAGGGCGAAATGTGCGCCGACGGAAACCGTAAGTGATATGGCGAAGACCAGGGACTGGGCCTTCGCAATGGCGTAAGTGGAATGGATCCCGGTAGCCATGGACGCCTGCCTGACAGCCGTTGGAGCCGCCGCAGCCGTCGCGATGGCGGCGCGGACGCCGGGTGCGGGACGGACGTCGCTTCATCGCGGGACACCCGGCCGTACCCTGATCTAACGCCCCCGGTACAGCGCCACTGTCGTGGAATCCCTGAATGTGGCGGGGAATCTCCCCCTGTGCAGCGCCGGTCGCATGCGTCGGGCGGCACCCGACCACAGGGGATTCCCCTACTGACAGCCGACCGCGGCGTGCTATGTTGGCGCGGTCACCCGCCGGGAGGCGGACACACACGCACCCAACGGAGCCCATCATGCGTCGCTGCATCGTTGTCATAGTCATGCTGTTCGCCGGCTTCAACACCATCGCCGAGGCGCAGGACGTCCGCCTGCACGGCCAGCTCCGCCCGCGTTTTGAACAGCGCGATCCGAACTTCCCCATGGCGCCGCTGGGCGACGTGACCATGCGGACGCGCCTGGGCGTCAGCGCCGTCCTGCCTGAGGAGATCCGGCTGCGCCTGGATATCCAGGACGTGCTCGTCTGGGGCGGCGACGCCGGCACACCGGGTCACCTGAACACCGCCGAAATCCACCAGGCGTTCGTGGATGTGGGCGCACTGGGCGCCGGACTGGCCGCCCGCATCGGGCGCCAGGAGTTGAGCCTTGGTAACCAGCGCCTCATCAGCAACAACAACTGGAGCCAGCGCGGCCGGCGTTTTGATGGCGTCCGCGGCACGCTCAACGAAGGCGCCATCCGCGGCGACGCGTTTGCGATGCGCATTGCGGAGCGAGGCCTGGGTACGGGCGCCAACGCGTGGTTCCACGGGGCGCACGCACGGCTTGGCCTGACGGCCGCCGATACACTGCACCTGTACGGTCTGTACAATCGCGGCCGGGACATGGCCGCGTCCACCGACCAGTTTACGGCAGGCGGCCACACGACCGTGCGGGCCGGCGGCCTCGGCTTCAGCGGCGAGGCGTACGTGCAGCTCGGGACGCGGCTCGACCGGGACGTGAGCGCGTGGATGGCTTCGGCCGGCGTCGACTACAGCTTCGATGCCGGGCGCATGGCCCTGGCCGGCGATTTCTACTCCGGGGATGCCGACCCGGCGGACGGCACCGCAAAGGCATTCGACCGCCTGTTCGGCACGGGCCACGGCTTCCACGGCTATGCCGACCTGTTCACAACGCTGCCGGCACACACCGGCCAGCGCGGGCTGCTCGACGCCCATCTGCGCACGCAGTGGCACCTGGCGGAGCGCACGGACCTGGAACTCAACGGCCACCTGTTCCGGTCCACGGCGACGCCTGCCAGCGCCTCGTCACGGTTCGGCGAGGAAGTGGACGTGGTGGTCCGGCACCGGCTGCGGACGCCATTGATGCTGGAAGCGGGCGGCAGCTTCTTCCGCACGGGTCCCGCCATGACCGAGGTCCGCGGCCTGGCCGATGACCTGCTCTTCGGCTACCTGATGATGACCGTCACGTTCTAGCGCTCAGCGCGCCCGGAGATAGCGACGCGCCACCTGCACCAGGCGGCGGTCCTGCTCCATCTCCGGGCGCGCTTCCGCCTCCTCCAGGATGCGCTGCACCTCACCTGCCAGTGCGGGATCGCCCCACTGGTAGCCTGTGGCCTCCTCGCCCGCACCGATCTGGCCCGCGTAGGCCGCTTCCAGAAGTGCCATGGCCGCGGCCGCAGGGAACGACGGGTCCTTCCGCCGCGGCAGCGCGAAGCTCAGTTCCGGCGTCGGATCGTGATCGTCTTCCTTCACGAAGGCACGCGACATGGCGACTCCTCCGGTTCAGTGTACGGGTGCTGCCGCGCCGCCGAACCCGCGGGGCTCCGCGACGCCGGTAAAGGCGGTCCCGCCTGCATCCACGGCAATGGCATGGACCCGGCCGAAATAGGTCGGCGGCCCCGACGACAGTTCGAAGCCGGCATCCCGCAGCCATTGGAGGGCACCGTCGTCCCAGGCGCCCTCCTCGAGGCGCAGCTCTGTCCCGCTGATGGGATGCACGCGGGGGGCCGCCATGGCATCGGCCAGCGGCATCCCGTGATCGAGCACCCGGCTGATGGTCTGGATGACAGCGGTGATGATGCGGTTATCGCCAGCGCCGCCCAGGACGTAGCGCACCTGGCCGTCGTGCAGGACGAGCGTCGGCGAGATGGTGGACCCGGGACGGGAGCCAGGCACGGAGCCCAGCCGCGTCGCGTACACGACGCCGGTGCCGGATGCGGCCAGGCGCGTGCCCAGCGCCGGGCCCAGGGACTGGGTGAGTGCGACGACGTTGCCGTGGCGGTCGGCCGTGGACAGGTGCGTCGTGTTGTCCCGATCCGGACCCGGGGCCGCCTGTGGCGCCTCGGCCGTGTCCGGCCGGGCGACCGGGCCCGGAAGCACGATCTCCCGTGCCCGGTCCCCGGCATGCTCCCGGGACGTGAGCCAGCGGGCACTGGCCGCGGCATCACCCTGGCTGCGATTGCGGTCCTGCAGCGCCAGCCACATGGCCTGCCCGATGACCGACGCCCACCCCGCCGCATCGTCAGGCACGTCCACCGCCTCCAGCATGTGCAGCGCCTGGATGACGCTGTGACCCGCCGACGGCCGGAAGGCGCTCACCACGTCGTGGCCCCGGTACGAGCCGCGGACGACGATGGCCGGGATCGCCTCGTATGCCCTCAGCTCATCGCGAGTCACGAAGCCGCCGTGCCGCGTCATGTCCGCGTGGATGGAATCAGCCACCCAGCCGCTGTACATGCCTGCCAGGCCGTGGTCCGCCAGCGCGCGCAGGGTCCTGCCCAGGTCGCGCTGAACGAACTGCTCGCCAGCCCGGTAGACGCTGCCGTCCGGCTTGAGGAAATAGCGGGCGGTGGCAGGGTGCTCCCGGATGGCGGCCTCCGCGCCGGCAATGAAATTCGCCTGGTCCGCGGTCAGGGGAAAGCCCTGCTCGGCATAGCGTATCGCCGGCGCAAGCACCTCCGCCCTGCTCATGCTGCCCCACCGTTCCAGCGCCTGGAGCAGCGCCGCCGGCAGCCCCGGTATCGCCGCCCGTTCATACGCGTCCGGTATGCCGCTGTCCGCGCGATAGCCATGCGGCACCTGGTTCAGGCCGTCAATGGCAATGATCTCGCCCGACGGCAGTCGCACCACCATGCTGGCTCGCCCGCCCAGGCCCGACATCACCGGCTCGACGACGGTGAGGGCGAAACCGGTGGCCACTGCGGCGTCGATGGCGTTGCCGCCCGCCGCAAGGATGCTCGCGCCCACCGCCGTCGCCAACGGTGAGGCACTCGCCACCATGCCGTGGCTGGATTCCGCAACCTTCCGCGCCGGATCGCTGATGCGCGCGTCGGCAGCACCGGCGGCCGGCGCCACCGCTGGCGCCGGAGCGCATGCCCCGGCAACGACGAGGAGGGCCAGCGCAGCGGCAAGTACACCGCCGCGCAGGCGGGACTGTCGGGGGTACGACGCATACGGCGCGGTCATCGGCTTCGCTCCTCCGGGTGATTGACTCTCAGCAGTGTGGCGGATGGGTACGGCGTCAGCAAGGTTGTGTCACGGACGCCTGCACGGCAACGGTGTCTTGATTGCAGCTCCTCACCGCGGGACGCAAAGCGTAGCTGGCCATCCGAAACGGTCGCACGGGGTGTGCCTTATGGTAGCAGAGCTGCCGGATGCACCCGGGGGGGAACATGCCCTCACGATCCGCTCAGCGGCTGGCCAGCCGGATCGTGCCTGCCAGGCCTCGTGCGTACATGATGGACAGCGGCAAGGCCGCCGCGTCAGTGGCGTGGAGCACGCCGAGCATGAGCTTGATGACCGCCGGCGTGGCTGCCGCCAGCAACAGCAGCAGCGCCGCGACGCGGCTTCCCCGTCGGATCCCCAGGCCTAGCAGGAACACGGCACCGGCGCTGAGAAGCGGGTAGTGCGCCGCGAGCCCGACATTGAGCCCCGTCGCCAGCAGCACCACCGAACTGCCGACGGCATGGATGACGGAGGTCAGCCAGGCGTGGCGGACACGCCGGTCCGCCTTCGTCAATGGCCGCCGTGCTGCCGGTACCCGCGCACCATGTCGTAGAGGTGAACCTGGTGGTCACTCAGCAGCGCAGTGGTCTCCAGGTGCGCCTGGAGATGCACGAACCGCAGTTCGCCGCGGAGGGCACCCGCGGCGGCCGTCAGTTCGCGCAGGCGGTTACTGTCCACCGTCCGGTTCGCGAACAGTCCGTCCAGCTGCCGCTCCGCTTCCACGATCCGCTCGCCCAGCGACCTGGCACGCGCCTGCATGGCGTCGAATATCTGCTGCGCCGCCTGCCTTTGTGCGTCCGTCAGGTCCAGTTCAGTCGCGTGGTCCAGCACATGGCGCGGGCCCGGGTACGCGTTGAGTTCTGCCGCCAGGGCGAGACCCATTCCCTCCCCCGCCAGCAGTTCCGCCACTTCCGTGTCTGCAAGTGCCTTTACCTCCCGGCTCTCCTTGCCGACATGGGCAGAGTGCTGTGAATGGTCCTGCGCCGCCGCAGGACCGGCCACGGTGAGAAGCACAAGAAATACCAGTGGCATGCGAGGCATGTGAAACTCCGAGTCAGATGATCGCGTTCGGGCCTCGGAATAATGCCGTCGCAGCCGATCGCATGGAAGCCCCGACGTGGCCGGGCCCGACGTGGGAATGTTCGTACTCAGTATGCGCGGCGTCACCGGCGAGCGCCGTGCAACTGGCGGCGTCACGGATTCGCGCACGGGCACACCTGCGCAACACATGTGGGTGGACGAGCAACGGATGGAACGGGTATCATGCAGGTACCGCCAACATCGCCGAGGCCATCATGTACGTGTCCGTGCTGGGACCGGCAGGCATACGATCAGCCGGGGGATCGCTCTGGGTTCCCGCCGGTACACGCCAGCGGCTGCTGCTTGCAGCCCTGGCACTGCACGCGCCGCGGGCGGTCTCGCCTGAGCGGCTCATGGACATTCTGTGGGGCGAGGCCCCGCCATCCGACCCGCACGCCGCGTTGCGGACCCAGGTCTCGCGCCTGCGGAGCTGCCTGTCCAGGCTCGGCCTCGCACACCGACTGCGACCCAACGACGGCATTGGCTACGCCCTTGAACTGAATCCCGACGAACTCGACGCCAGTGTGTTCGAGGCGTTGCAGCAGCGGGCGGCCAGCGCCGCCCGGCCGGCAGAGGCGCTGGCGGCAACCGACAGGGCCCTCACCCTGTGGCGTGACGAGCCATACGGCGAGTTCCGTCATCTCCCCCATTTCGCCGGCGAAGCCGTCCGGCTCCGGGACCTGTGGCTGGGAGTGTGCGAGCGACGCATCGAAAGCCTGCTCGCACTCGAGCGCACGGACGACGCACATGCCGCCGCCGTGGAGCTGGTCGTCAGTGACCCGCTCCGTGAACGATCCCGGGCGTTGCTCATGCGGGTGCTGTACCTGGCAGGGCGACAGGGGGAGGCGCTCGAATGCTTCCAGGACTACCGCCGCCTGCTCGCCGAGGAACTGGGCCTGAGCCCGTCACCGGCACTCAGGACACTGGAACAGCAGATCCTGCAACACGCGCTGGCTGCGGACGGCGTATCCGCCGCCGTCCCACCCGGTTTTTCCGGCGACCCGCCGTCAACCCTGCGACCACGGCATCGGCAGCGCATCCGCTTTGCCCGCAGTGCCGACAACTGCCGCCTGGCCTTCGCGACGGTGGGCAGCGGACCGCCGCTGGTGAAGGCGGCGAACTGGCTGAACCACCTCGAGTTCGACTGGGAGAGCCCCGTCTGGCGGCGGCTGTTCAACACCCTCGCCGATCGGCACACCCTCATCAGGTACGACGAACGCGGCTGCGGCCTGTCGGACGCAGACCCCGTTGACATGTCCCTCGACGCATGGGTCGCCGACCTGGAATGCGTGGCTGACGCCTGCGGCCTCCATCGCTTCCCTCTCGTCGGCATCTCCCAGGGCGTCGCCGTGTGCGTGGAATACGCTGCCCGCCACCCGGACCGCGTCACCGCCCTGGTCCTGCACGGCGGCTACGCCGCCGGCTGGCGGGCTGATCCCAGTTTCGGCCCGGCGGAGATCGCCCGACGCGATGCGTCCATCGAGATCGTGCGTCACGGCTGGGGCGAGGACACGGCCGCCTATCGCCAGATGTTCACACAGACCTTCATTCCTGACGGGACGCCCGACGAGATCGCGTGGTTCAATGAGCTGCAGCGGCGCACGACGACGCCCGCAAACGCCGCGCGGTTCATGGAAGCCTTCGCGTACATCGATGTCCGGCATCGGCTGGCGTCGGTGCGGGTGCCAACGCTGGTGCTGCACAGCCGTGGGGACCAGCGGATCCCGTGTGAGAAGGGGCTCGACCTGGCGAGGGGCATCCCCGGCGCCCGTTTCATGATGATGGAGAGCCGGAACCACCTGATCCTCGAGCACGAGCCCGCGTTCGACGCCTGGGTAACGGCGATGCTGGAGTTCCTGGCGGCCAGCACCGTCGGCCGGGCGCATGGCATCCCCGCCGGGTAACGCATGACCTGGCGCACCGCCCCTCGGCGAGGCGCGGGAACGCGTCCGGGCGATGTAACGCAGATGACACGCCTGTGCACCAGCTTGCCGTCGGGAGCAGGACACCGTCTCCCGCTATTCGATTCCAGCCCCAGGCTTCAAAGGACGGTATACATGCAAAGCACATCCATGCGTAATCGCTGGGCCCGGCCGGGTCTCCACATCATGTTATCCACGATGCTGCTGGCGGCAGCCGGTTGCGGCGCTGGTGATTCTGTTCACGCGCAGCATGAAGCGGTGCCGCTGTACGACAATCTCGGCACGCACAGCTACACCATCTCGACGAAGGTACCGGCAGCCCAGGCGTACTTCGACCAGGGGCTCCGCCTGTACTACGCATTCAACCACGGCGAGGCGATCCGCGCCTTCGAGGAGGCCGGCCGGCTGGACCCGCGCTGCGCCATGTGCAGTTGGGGGGTTGCCCTGTCTTACGGTCCCAACATCAACCTTCCCATGGATGCGGAAAGCGGAGCCGCGGCGTGGGTCGCATTGCAGGAGGCTCTGGCCCGGCGGGCCCATGCGTCGCCGCGGGAACAGGCGTTCATCGACGCGCTGGCCGTGCGCTACAGCGCCGAGCCGACGCAGCAGCGGGCGGCACTTGACTCCGCGTGGGCCAGAGCCATGGAGCAGGTGGCAGCACAGTATCCGTCCGATCCCGAGGCGAGCACGCTGTACGCCGAGGCGCTGATGACGCTGAGTCCCTGGCAGTACTGGAACCGGGACGGCTCGCCGCGGCCGCACACGCCGGAGATCCTGGAACGGCTGGAAGCCGTGCTGGCGCGGCATCCTGATCATCCGGGTGCGAACCACTTCTTCATCCACGCCGTGGAGGCCGTGGATCCGCACCGGGCGGTCCCCATGGCCGAGCGCCTCGCCGGCCTCATGCCGGGCGCGGGGCATCTCGTGCACATGCCCGGTCACATCTATGTCAGGGTCGGTCGCTACATGGATGCCATCCGTGCCAATGAGCATGCGGTGCATGCCGATGAAACGTGGATCAGTGACCACAATCCGGCCATGGGCATCTACACCGTTGGCTACTACCCCCACAACTACGATTTCCTGGCGTTCGCCGCTGGCATGATCGGCCGCAGTCGGCAGGCACTGGAGGCCGCCGACCGCATGGCCGCGCTGGTCCCGGAGCAGCTCCTGGGCGCACCGGGCATGACGCTGCTGCAGAACCACCTGTCACGGCATCTTCAGGTCCGGGTCTGGTTCAACCGATGGGACGAGATCCTGGAGTTTGCCGAGGTGCCGGAGCACCTTCCCTACGCCCGCGGCATCCGGCACTATGCCCGGGGCCGCGCCCTGGCCGCCAGGGGAGGTGTCCAGGCAGCGACGCGCGAGCTGGACGCGCTCCGGCAGGCGGCCGCCCATCCCGACCTGGACGGCGCAACGCTCGAGTTCAATGCCGCCACCGCACTGCTCGGCATCGCTGCCGATGTGCTCAACGGACACATCGCAGCGGCACGGGAGGACTGGGACGCCGCCGTCGCATCACTCCGTAATGCCGCGGCGCGCGAGGACGAACTCGTGTATGGTGAGCCGCCGGAGTGGACCGTGCCGGTCAGGCAGGACCTGGGATTCATCCTGTTGCGCGCGGGCCAGCACGCTGCTGCCGAAGCCGCATTCCGGGAGGACCTGCGGCGGTTCCCCGACAACGGCTGGTCGCTGGCGGGCCTCATGAACAGCCTGGCCGCCCAGGGCCGGGCCGCGGAGGCCGCAGCGGTCCAGCAGCAGTTCCAGCGCGCCTGGTCCAGTGCGGATGTTGACCCGCCGGGCCGCTGATTCAGCAGGTTTTCTGCCCGGCAATCGTGGACGGTCGCCCCGCTTGCTGTCCACGATTGCCGGTGCGATGGCATGACAGGTTCGACAGAGCGCCCCCTCCGGTCCTATATTGGGATACAATTCCACAGGAAGCGAAAGCCTCACAGGAGGACGCAATCTCGAGCAGGGGACTGTCCGCGATCACCGCCGTCCTGGCGCTGCTGCTCGCCGCCGCACCGGCGCAGGCGCAGGTTGACGTGCTGACGGGCCGGGTGATCGGCCCCGACGGCGCGCCACTGGCCGGTGCACGGGTGGAAGCGCTGTCAGTAAGCACGGAACTGACCCGCGCCGCGGGCACGGACGGGGCCGGCCGGTACCTGATCCTGTTTCCCGACGGCGGCGGTCTCTACGTGTTGCGCTTCACGTTCCTGGGCATGGCGGACACCGTGGCGGTGTCGGAGAGGCAGCCCGACGAGGAGCTGATGGTGCTCCACATGCGGATGAGGTCGCGGCCGATTGCCCTGGACAGCCTGCGCGTTCAGGGGACCGCAGCGCCGGGTGCCGACGCCGACGGCGACCCACTGGTCCTGACTCAGGAACTGCTGCTGCAACTGCCGCTGGAAGACCTGCACCCGTCCACCCTGGCCCGTCTCGCCGCCGGCGTCACCATTACCGATGCCGATTCGCTGACGGAGCGCGTGGGGTTTTCCGTGGGCGGCATGAGCGATGCCCTGAACCAGGTCACCCTGGACGGCATCTCCCTGGGCGAGACGCCGGTGGACGTGCCCGAGGAGGGCCTGCGGAGCGCCGAGGTACGAACGTCAACGTACGATGCCTCACGCGGCGGCTTCGCCGGCGGCCAGGTTGCCATGACCAGCGCCCGAGGCAACAACCGCTCGACAGGGTCGCTGACCTACCGCCTGGATGACAACACGCTCCAGTTCCGGGCCACGCCTACGACACAGGCATTCTCACGCCACAACCTGGGCGGCTCCTGGGGTGGCCCGCTCCGCCGGGACCAGTTCTTCTACAACGTCAGCTTCCAGTGGACGCGCAACGTAGAACACCGGTATGCGCTGGCGGCGGATGACCCCCTGGCCACGCAGCGTTCCGGCGTCGCCCTGGACTCCATTGCCCGGTTCCTCGACATCCTCCAGGCCTACGGCACGTTCCCGACGGATGGGCAGACGGGACCGTACCAGCAATTGTCCCACGACGTTCGGCTCCAGTCCCGCCTGGACTGGAACATCATCAGGAGCGACGCGCACACGCAGTCGCTGTCGCTGCGCACGAACCTGAGCCTCAACAGCCAGGACAGCACCCGCATCAACACCCTGGACCTGATGCAGCACGGCGGCGAACAGGCGCGCAATGTGGGGCAGGCCGCGTTGAAGCTCACGTCCAAGTTCGGGACTCGCTGGACCAACACACTGGACCTGATGTTCCGGGAGAGCTGGAGCGAGGCGCTGCCGTACATCGAGATGCCACAGGCGCAGGTGAGGGTCACGTCAGAGTTCGACGACGGCACCCGCGGCTCACGCACCCTCGTTTTCGGTGGCAACCGCAACATGCCCACGGACGCGTTCGGCCGGGACTTCGAGTTCGGCAACGAGCTCGGCCTGGTCCTGCACGCCGGCGAACAGGTGCACCGCCTCAAGGGCGGACTGTCCATCGAGCGCAGCCGCAGCATCAGCCGCTCCACGTCCAACCTGTTCGGCTCGTTCCGCTACGGCTCCCTCCAGGACCTTGCGGACAACCGCCCCGACCGGTACGAGCGCACCATCACCGAGCGCGAGGCTGAGAGCGGACGAACCAGCATCGGCCTGCACGTCGGGGACACCTGGAAGGTGAGCGCCCCCCTGGAACTCACCCTCGGCATGCGCTGGGACTATTCCCGGCTCGCCCAGCGGCCAGACTACAACCCCGTGGTAGACTCGACCCTCGGTCGCCGCACCGACATCGTGCCTCGTTCCGCCGCCGTCAGCCCGCGCCTGGGCTTCACGTACCGGCTGCAGGCTCCCAGGGGCGTGCGGCGCCAGGTCAGCGGCGGCATCGGCTACTTCGCCGGACGCGCGCCCACCAACATCTTCTCCACCGCGGTTCGGCAGACCGGCCTGCCCAACGCCGAGCAGAGCGTGCTGTGTATCGGCGACGCCGTGCCCGCAGCCGACTGGGAGCACTACGTCAACAACCCGCTGGGTGCACCCGTGGACTGCGCCGATGGCGCGCCCGGCGCCCCCGCCCAGTCGTCCAGGGCGCCCACGGTCACACTCATCGATCCGGACCAGGCCATGCCCGCGTCGCTCCGGCTGGACATCAGCTACCGGACCCGGCTGCCGTTCCTCGGCCTCGACGGCACCTTCCAGTACATGCACTCCTACGGCCGGGGCCTCTGGAGCTACCGCGACCTGAACCTCGATGAGACGACCACCCATCGCCTCGGGCCGGACAACCGCCTGTTCTTCGGCGACCCGACCGCCATTACGCCCTCGCGCGGCACCGTCTCCCTCATCAGCTCACGGCTGTTCGATGAGTTCACCCACGTCTATGACGTGACGTCCAGCCTCAGGTCTTTTTCCAACCAGTTCACCACACAGGTCAGCGGCACGCTGCCCCGCCGCGTGCGCGTCAGTTCCAGTCACACCCTCAGCTTCATCAGGGACCAGGGCTCCGGTTCCCTCCAGGCCATGACTACGGCCGGCAACCCCAATATTCCCGAATGGGCGACCGCGTCCAATGAGCGCAGGCATGCCGTCCGCCTCCAGCTCACATGGCCGGCCACGCCGTCCATCGAGTTCAGCGGCACCACCCGCCTGACGTCCGGCGCACCCTTCACTCCCATGGTGAACCGCGATGTCAACGGCGACGGGCTCCGTAACGACCGCGCCTTCGTCTTCAACCCCGCCGTCACCCAGGACACGGCCCTCGCCAACGGCATGGCCCGCCTCCTCGACATCGTGCCCGGGCACGTGCGCCAGTGCATCCGCGCCCAGTTCGGTACCTTCGCCAGGCGCAACAGCTGCCGGAACCGCTGGACCCAGTCCCTCGACCTCCGCGTAAATGCCCGGCCCGACCTGCCCGGCCTCGACCGCCGGCTCACCCTCACCGCCGACATCCGCAACGTCCTCACCGGGCTCGATGTACTCATCCACGGCCGCGACGACATGCGCGGCTGGGGCGAGGGACAACGTGCCGACGTCAACCTCCTCGAGGTCCAGTCCTTCGATCGCGCCAATGGCGCATTCCGCTACACCGTGAATGAAGGCTTCGGCCAGGACCTGCGCGGGCCCAATGCCTTCCGCAACGCCTTCTCCGTCACCATCTCCGGGCGCATGACCCTGGGCCAGGGCGAGACCGGCCGCCCCTACTTCACCCGACCCGCCAGCAACGACTGACCGCCGCCTGGGCGCCGTGCGCCGTCGGCCGGCAGACGGACCGCAGGGCCGTCACGTCTCAGCAACCGTATTACTTGACTAATACACCCTCCCACCGTATCCTGGCTGTATTGTTCGATTAATACACCGGAGGTGGCGTGCTCATTGTCGTGGATCCCCACAGCGGGGTGCCGGTCTACCGGCAGATCGTGGAGCAGGTGGAGTTCCAGGTGGCGGCGGGGCAGGCGGGTCCGGGCTCGGAGCTGCCGTCGACGCGGGCGCTGTCCAGGGATCTGGGGGTGAACCCCATGACGGTGAGCCGGGCGTACTCAATGCTGGAGGCCATGGGCGTGGTGGTGCGGCGGCCGGGCCTGCCGCTGGTAGTGAGTGAGACTGCGGCCGGTGCTGCGGACGGGCGACTTGGGCAGCTGCGGTCGCTGCTGGAGCCCGTTGCCAGGGCCGCGGCGCAGCTTGGCCTGACGGAGGAGGAGGCGGTAGCGGAGTTCCGGGCGGTACTGGAGACCCAGGCCGCGACGGCAGGTCGCGGTGAAGATTCGAACGGGAGCGGCTGAGGCGAATCATGCATGGGGTATTCGAGTTGAGTGGTGTGGTCAAGCGCTTTGGTGAGCGCGTGGGACTGGACGGTATCACGCTGGGTGCTGATGGCGCGGGCATCCTGGGGCTGGTGGGTCGCAACGGCAGCGGCAAGAGCACACTGCTGCGCAGTGTGGCGGGGCTGTACCTGCCGGACACTGGCAGCTGCCGGACATTCGGCCGCGCTACCCGAGACCTGGGGCCCGGCGAACTCCAGCGGCTGGGCTTCGTGGACCAGCACGCCCGGCTGGTGGACTGGATGCGCGGGGCGCAGCTGCTCCGGTACGTGTCCCGGTTCTATCCCCGCTGGGACGCGGCGCTGGAGTCGCACCTGGTGGCTGCACTGGAGCTGGACCTGACGCAGCGGATCTGGCGCATGACGCCGGGCAACCGCCAGAAGCTGGCGCTGGTGACGGCGGTCTGTCACCGTCCGACGCTGCTGCTGCTGGACGAGCCGTTGAGCGACCTGGACCCGCTGGCCCGGCGTGCGGTGCTGGAGCTGCTGCTGGAGCGCTTCAACAGCGACGCCATGACCATCGTCATCTCGTCGCACATGCTGCGGGACATCGAGGCGGTGGTGGACCGGCTGGTATGCATGGATTACGGGCGCGTCACGGCGGACGATGACATGGAGACGCTCCGGGAACGCTACGCCGAGTGGCTGGTCACGTCGGCCTCGGGCGACCTGCCGACTGACTGGCCCGAGGACTACGTGCTGGATGCCCGGGGCGCCGGGCACCGGGCGGTCCTGCAGGTGGTGGATGGCGACGTCGCCGCCTTCAGCGCCCGCTACGGTGCCACCGTCGAGGTGCGCCCGCTGAACCTGGAGCGGATCTTTCCGCTGCTGGTGGCACCCGTACGCCCGGCCGTGTCGGATTCGACGTTCCGTGACACCGCGGGCGTGGCGGAGGCCCGTCCATGAACGCCCGGCGGGTGCATGCGCTGGCGCCGCTGTTCCTGCGCTGGGACGTCCTCGCGCTGCTGCTGTTCTTCGGCGGGTGGGCGGTGATTGCGCCGCTGCTGCTGTTGCACGAGGCCGGGGGCATCCACCTCCTGTGGCAGGCCGGCGGGTCGCCGCAGGTGCAGGCAGCGCGCTGGCTGCTCATCGTCCTGGTGGCAGCCAATACGGGGCTGGCCGGGCACGGCGCGATGGAGCCGCTGCTGAAAACGCCGGCTGGCTTTCTGTTGCCCGGCGTGCGACGGCGGCTCATGACGGGCACAGCGCTGGTTGCGCTGCCCCTCGTCCTCGGCGCCGCCGGCCTCGCCGCACTTTCTGCTGCGGGCACGTCCGGCGGAGCGGTGCTGTTCCACGCCGCAGCCGGGGCGGGTGGCGCGCTGGTCGGGCTTGCCGTGGGCGCCGTCATCAGCGACGGCGCCATGCCTCGGCTGTGGCGCTGGCCACCTGCCTTCCTGCTTATCGCAGCGGTAGTGCGGCCGGGCCCGGCGCTGGCGTTCGTCAACGCCAGCCCGCTGCTGGCGGCTGTGCTGGCCGCGTTGGTGGCAGCGGCCCTGCTGAGCAGGCAGTGGACTCCTGCAACCGGGCGTGCGCGCGCGCTGTCGCCAGCGGCGTTCGGCGGTGGCACCATCGGGTCCGGCTCCCGATTCGTTACCGCACCGGGCGGGGCGGGCGCGCTGCATACGGGGCGCCTGCTGCCATGGCTGCGTGCGGCCGCGGTGGAGGGGCGAGGCCTGCCGCTGGCGCACGTCGCGACTGGTGTCGTGGCGGGTGTCTTCGCATATGTCCTGGACATGCCGCACATGGTGCTGATCGTGGCGGGCAGCGGCCTCTCCGCCAGGGGCATGCAGCTGGCCGGCGGCCTGGTCTACCCCCTGCACCGTCGGCGACGAGCCCAACTGGCTTTCGCCGGGTGCGCGCTGGACGCCCTCACGTTCTGTCTCGCCGCCGGAACCTGTGCGGCACTGCTCCATGCCCTCGGCGCGCCGTACTGGGATGAAGGGACGTCGGCAGTGGGCTGGGTACCCTCACTGGCCATGACGCTGGCGCTGGCGCCCGTGGCGCAGTGGGGCGCAATCCGCCGGGCGGCGGCGGGCACCGGCTTCCGTGACACGTCCTCCATGCAGGCGTTGCGCCCCATGCTCTGGTTCGCGCTGCTGGCGGTGGCGCTGCTGGCGGCGATCCGGTTCACGGGGCTGCACGACGACGGCGCCAGGCTGCTACCGGGCATCCTCCTCGTGGCGGGCGTCTGCTGGTCCCTCAGCTGGCTGGCGATACGACGGCTCTACGTCGAGGGCGACCTGCTGGTCGTGACGCCGTCATCGTGAGATGACTCGATGGCCGTCCGCGGTTCGCAACGCACCGGGAAGTTCACCGATTGCGCGATGAAGCACAGGCGGTGCGCGTCCGCGTGCAACGCTTCCGCCCGGGCTGCGTCGCTGCCAGTGGCCAGGGTAACGCGCGGGCGCAGGACGACGCAGGTGAAGCGGCCGCCGCCGTCGGCCGCCTGGTGCATGGTGCCTGATGCCTCGTCCCGGTATGCCGTCACCGTCACGCCTGCATCGGCGCACAGGTGCAGATACCACAGCATGTGGCAGGACGCCAGCGCGGCCACGAGGAGTTCCTCGGGGTTGTGGCGCCCGGCGTCGCCACGAAACTGCGGATCAGAGGACGCCGCAATAGCCGGCTTGCCCGCCACCACGATGTCGTGATCCCTGGTATAGTCGCGGTAGCCGCTGGTGCCTGAACCGCGGTTGCCCGTCCATTCCACGCCGACAGTATACTCGTGCGCCGCCCGCATCCGCCCTCCCGAAATGTCTGGTGCAGCAAGCTACGCGCACGGAATCTCGGCGCCAGTCCCGGCTTCAGACTGCCACCGGCGGAGCGGGCGCCGGGTCCACGCCGACATTCACGTTGAGGCCGTCCCTCACACTCTGCGTAACCACGCAGAAGTCCTCGAATACGTCCAGGCAGCGCTGCATCCGCGGCACGTCGGCCTCGGCCACCACCGGGTGCAGCTTGACGTCTACGTCGGTAATGCGCAGCCGACCTCGCTCGTTGCGCTCCATGGTGCCGCTCACGTCCGCCCGCAGGGCCTGCACCTCGATGCGCGCCCGCTTCAGACAGAACAGCAGGCTCGCCGCCAGACAGTTGCCCACCGCCACGGCCAGCACCCGGGCGGCGTTCGGGCCGGCGCCCTCTCCCAGCGGCGCCGGCTCGTCCAGCAGCAGCTCCGGCACATCATCCTGGAGGAAGTCCGCGGTAAAGCGGTAGCCATCTTCCAGCTTCAGCGAGACGGCGAAATCAACGGCTTCCATGTATCAATCTCCTCGCGTAACCACCTTTTATAATGATATAGTAATGTATAGGGGCCGTCCGGGCAATCGGATGATCGCCGGATTTCAGTCTTCGGCGGGCCCGCCAGCGGCCATGAGCACGATGCGCGGCCGGAACGTGGCGATGGGATCGATGAGATCCGCCTGACAGGCCAGCACCTGGCGGATGTCCTTGTACGCCTGGGGTGCCTCGTCCATGCCGGCATCCATGAGTTCGACGTCGCGCTCGGCGAGCCACCGATCCCGGTCCCGCTTCGGGATGGACTGCTTTGCCTGCTTCCGGCTCATGACCCGGCCGGCGCCGTGACTGGCACTGTTCAGCGACGCCTCACTGCCTCGACCCCGTACGATGAAGCTGTCATGTCCCTGGCTGCCGGGGATGATGCCCAGCTCGCCGGCGTGCGCGGGCGTGGCGCCCTTGCGGTGCACGTACACGTCGCGGCCACCCCACTGCTCCCGCCACGCGAAGTTGTGGTGGTTCTCGAGCTGGGCGAGGGGCTTCAGGCCGAGCGCCCTGGCAATGGCCCTGTGCATGGTGTGGTGGTTGGCGGACGCGTACCGGCCCATGAGGTTCATGGCCAGCCAGTATTCCTGCCCGGCCTCACTGGAGAGCGGCAGCCAGGCCAGGTGCTGCAGCTCAGGCGGCAGCGGCACGGCCTCCCGCGCCAGCCTGCTGAAATGGTCGGCGACCCGCGAACCGGCGCCCCGGCTGCCCGAGTGGCTCATGACCGCCAGGTAGCGTCCCGGCTCCAGCTCCAGGCCGGACGCATCCAGTCCGACCTCCAGCACGCCGGCGTCCACGAAGTGGTTGCCCGACCCGGAGCTGCCCAGCTGTTCCCAGGCCCGGTCCTTCAGGTGGCGGAGCAGCGGCAGGGCGTCCCAGTCCGCGTCATCCATGACATCATGGTCCCGGCGCTCCCTGCCCTGGAACCCGGCCCCGATGCCAAACCGCGTCTGGTCCCGCAGCGCGCGCTTCAGCATGTCCCGCCGGCTGGCGTTCTCCAGCAGGTCCAGGTCGTCGGCGGCATAGATGGACATCATCATCCGACAGGCGATGTCCACGCCCACCATGTACGGCGCAACGGCGTCTTCCAGCGCCACGACGCCGCCGATGGGAATGCCGTAACCGACATGGGCATCAGGCAGCAGCGCACCCGCCACTGCCACCGGCAGGCGCATGGCGTTCTCCAGCTGTTTCACGGCGGCGTCATCGATGAGTTCGCGGCCCCAGACGGGCGCGGCGAGGGGCGCGTCACGTACGGGGATTGTCGGCGTCGCCGCAATGTCCCGCTTCCGCTTCTTCCTGGCTGCCATGATGGGACGAGTTCAGTGACCGCTGCGGCGAACGCAGGTGGGCGCCTCGGGGAAGATGAGCGGGCGCTCGAAGGGGACGGCGTCGTCGCATTCGATACAACGACCGAACGCGCCAGCGTCCAGACGCTTCAGCTGCCGCTCCAGTTCGCCGCGGAGTGCGTCGCGCTGGGCAGGGCTCAGGTGACCGCTCATGCCTGCTAGCATAGCCGGTCGCCGCGTCGTGCAGCAACCGGTCCTGCCATCCGCCACGGCGTCACTCGACGTAGACCCTTATCGTCCGCCGTGCGATCTCCCGGCCACGCCGGTCCTCCGCAATGAAGCCGATGGTGTAGGGGCCCCGGCCGCGCCAGTCCCAGTACCAGGTGTCCACGACGTCGTACTTGTACGGCGGCCGTTCGTCCCACGCGTCACGCATGCGGTAGTCGCGGCTGTCGTCCACGTACCAGTAGATGTCGTAGTCGTCCAGTTCATAGCCGCGCACGCGGGCACGGATCGTCTCGATGTCACGCAGCACCGCGTTGTCCCGCGGCCAGAGGATCTCCAGGTTCCGGTTGCTCATGCCCACGCCCAAGCCGGTGAGATCGCCGCAACCTGCCAGCACCAGCGCCAGTGCCGTCACCAGGTATGTCCTTGTTCTTTTCATGCTGTCGCTCCCGTTGCCTGCCCAACGAGAGATTCATCGACCGTGCCAGTCCGCGCGGCGTGCAGCGAAAGGCCCTAATTTATTGCAGGCCAAGCACATAGAGAACAGCTGCCAGGGCCCACCGCACCCGGACCGTCCTCGTCCGCGGACAAGCCCATGTCCCTGGCGGGGACATTCCCGGCGCTGCAGATCCTCAGTCCGGCAACGCGTACACCTCCAGCCACTGCAGGCCGAGGGGATCGGTCTGCACGGCGTAGATCACGTCGGCACCGAACCCGATGATGCGGCGACCCTCAGGCAGGCGTACCTGCCGGGCATGGATACCGCGATCGTCGAAGACGTCGTAGAGCACGGGCGCACCCACGCGGCCGTAGCGTTCCACCCAGAGGCGGCCGGACGGGTCTACGCGAGCGCCGCCAGGTCGGAACGCTGGATGCGCGGCGGGCCACTCGTACTCGCCGGCGTCGGCAGCCGGCATGCCCGGCATGCCACCGGTACCCCGGCGGAAGTTCATGCTCGTCGCGCCGTTCTCCACGGACATCGTGACGGCCAACCCGGCGCTGCCCACACCCTCCTGCCACCGCTCCTTCTCCGCTTCACCTACGGGAACGGGATCAAACGCGACGGGTGGGCCGGCCACGACCTCGCCGTCTTCCGAGACCCACTGCACGTGGTACGGCTCCGCGCGGACCACGGCGACCCTGCCGTCTGGCGCCACGGCCCAGTCGTCCTGCGGCGCCAGCGGCACCGGCCGCATGGCCACCCGCACGTTGCCGCTACCACCGGACGTGGTCGTGCTCTGCGCCGGCGGCCGCAGCCGGGCCACCCTCACCGGCTCCGTCCCGCCCGGCGTCCAGCGGCGCACTTCGGACGAGTCCGGCGCACCACCGCCCGCGCCCGGGCCGGCGCTCCGCGGTCGCGCCGTGTAGTAGATGCGACCCTCAGCATCGACGACGCGCGGGTTCAGGATCTCCGTAGCCAGCATGGTCGGGCCCTGCTGTGGCCCGCCCGCTGGCGGCGCCTGCGGCGTCAGGGCCATGGGATAGCTGTGCACGTACGTGCCGGCGGGATCCAGCACGGACAGTCGGGCATTGCCCAGATCAACGAGGAGCGTGGAGTCGCCGGGCAGCGCGTGCACGGCATCCGGCTGGCGCCACTCGCCGGGCCCGCCGCCCTCGCGCCCGATGGGCTCCATCGCGCCCGTCTCCGGATCCATGAACGCCAGCACGCCGCCCAGCGGGTCAGCAACCATCAGGCGGCCGTCTGTGGTCTCGCGCACCGTCTGCAGGAAGGCGAAGCTGCTGTCGAAGCGACGAACGAGTTCGGCATCCACCACCGCGCCGCCGGTGGTGGCCGCGGCGGCGGCCTCACGGTCGGACGAGCAAGCCGGCATCGTGCCGACGGCAATCAGCGCCAGCAGGCCGCACCGGATGGTGGCGGCCCGCCCGCGCACTGAGACTCCTGCACTCATGAACGTTTCCCCCGAAGGACTGGATTGGAACTGACGCGATGTGCGTATGATACAGTTGCGACGCCGACGCTGCCCGGATGGTTGCCCGGCCGCAGGGGGCTCCGTACGTTCGGGCCGGACACGACGACGTTCTGCTACGGAGATCATCATGCGCGCTCTATCGTTCGCGGCGGCCGTTGCGGTCGCTGCCACCCCTCTCCTGCCGCCAGTGGCACCAGCCGCCGCCCAGGAGGTCGTGGTCCCCGCGGACACGGCCATCACGTCGTCGCATGCGGTCACCATCCGCGGCCAGCGCGTGCCGTACCGGACCACCACCGGCACCCAGCCCGTATGGAACGACGACGGCGAACCCATCGCGTCGGTGTTCTACGTGTTCTACGAGCGCACCGACGTGCAGGACCGCAGCACCCGCCCCCTCGTCATCTCGTTCAACGGCGGGCCCGGCTCGGCATCCGTGTGGATGCACATCGGCTACACCGGCCCGCGCTTCCTGAACATTGACGACGAGGGCTTCCCCGTCCAGCCGTACGGCGTGAGCGACAACCCGCACAGCATCCTGGACGTGGCGGACATCGTCTACGTGGACCCGGTGAACACGGGCTTCTCGCGCATCCTCGGCGATGCCAACCGCAACCAGTTCTTCGGTGTCAACGAGGACATTGCGTACCTCGCCCGCTGGATCGACACCTTCGTCTCCCGGCACAACCGCTGGACGTCGCCCAAGTTCCTCATCGGCGAGAGCTACGGCACCAACCGCGTGGCCGGCCTGGCGCAGCGGCTGCAGGGCTCCCACTGGATGTTCCTCAATGGCGTCATCCTGGTGTCGCCCACAGGGATGGGCGTGTCACGCGACGGCCCGGTAGGCGCCGCGCTGTCGCTGCCGTACTACGCTGCCACGGCGTGGTACCACGGCCAGCTTCCGCCGGACCTCCAGGCCCGGGACCTGGCAGAGATCCTGCCCGAGGTGGAGGAGTTCACCATTGCCGAGTTCATCCCCGCCATCGCCCGGGGCGGCTCCCTGCCCGACGCCCAGCGCCGGGCCATCGCCCAGCGCGCGGCCCGCTACGCCGGCCTGAGCGAGCAGGCATTCCTGAGCCACAACCTGGCGGTTCCGACAGGCTTCTTCTGGAAGGAGTTGCTGCGCCACGAGGGCCTGACTGTGGGCCGGCTGGATTCGCGCTACCGCGGCGTGGACCGCATGGACGCCGGCGACCGGTATGACCACGACCCGGCGCTCACCGCGTGGAACCACTCGTTCACGCCGGCCATCAACCACTACCTGCGGGACGTGCTCGGCTACCGCACGGACCTCCAGTACTGGATCTTCGGGCCCGTGAACCCATGGAACCGACAGAACGACAACACCGGCGAGAACCTGCGCACGGCCATGGCGCAGAACCCGTTCCTGCACGTGCTGGTCCAGGCCGGCTACTTCGACGGCGGCACCGACTACTTCTCCGCCAGGTACACCATGTGGAACCTGGACCCCGCCGGGCGGCTCAATGACCGCGTCCGCTTCGAGGGCTACCGCAGCGGCCACATGATGTACCTCCGGCAGGAGGACCTGGCGACGTCGAACCAGCACATCCGCGAGTTCATCCGCGACGCCGTTGCCGCGGCGGCCGCGAGCCCGGCGCGCTACTGACGCGCCGGGCAGTCTTCCCGCACGAGCGGGCGACCGGTTCCGGCTACGTCCTGCTGGAGCAGTTGATGAGCCAGTGGATGCCGAACCGGTCAGTGAGCTCGCCGTAGTAATCGCCCCAGAACATCTCCTGCATCGGCGTGACGGGCGTGCCTCCCTCCGACAGGCCGGCGAACAGCTGATCCGCCTCACCGCGCGTATCGGGATGAAGCGTGATCTGGACGTTGTTGCCGGGGGTCAGTTCCCTGCCCATGGACGGCGGAATGTCCGAAGCCATGAGGAGATGGCCGCCCAGGATGCGCAGCGCGACATTCATCACGAGGTCCCGCGTCTCGTCATCCACCTGTGCGCCTGGCACGTCGCCGTGGCGCATGAGTCCCTCCATCTCGGTACCGAACACCGAGGCGTAGAAGCGGAACGCCGCTTCTGACTCGTTGCGAAAATTCAGGTATGTGCTGACTTCTGCCATGGCATGCCCCGTGGGCTGATGGTGAATTGGTTCGCCGGGGCGTCCTGACCCCGTCATGGTCGACCGGGGCGCCGGGATTTCGACAGCCGGCGTCTCCTGTGGCACTCCGCGGTCCGGTCTCCCGATAGAGAATGGAGGAGACCCCTCACCGCCGCACACTCGGCGGCCCCTGCACTATCCCGGAGGAGCCAATGACACGCGCCGCAAGAACCTTGATACTGCTGGCGATGGGCCTGGTGCCCGTCGCATGCACGGACAGTCTCCTGCCCACCGATGCCGGGTCGCCGGGTCTCGACCTCATGCCCATGGCGTACGTCATCGAGGTGGAGAACACCAGCGACGCCGGTCCCGGCTCCCTCCGGGACGCCATCAGCACGGCACAGAACGGACACGTCATTACCTTCGCGCCGCACCTGGCTGGCGAGACCATCGAGCTGTCGTTCGAGCTGTTCATCGGCAGGAGCCTGACCATCCAGGCACCGCCCGAAGGCATCACTCTCCGGGCGACCAATGGAGCGCGCGCCCTCGCCGTCGGAGTCGATGTCCATGAGGTCGTGCTGGAGAACCTCATCATCGAAGGCGCTCGCTACACGGGGTCATTTGGCGGTGGCCTCATCAATGGCGGCAACCTCACCCTCAGGAACAGCACGATCCGCGACAACTGGGCGGCATTTGCCGGCGCTGGCATCTACAACTTCGGGACGCTGACCCTCATCGGCTCCACCGTGTCCGGGAACGGGTTCGTGGAAGACCTGGGCGCTACGTCGTATGGTGGCGGCATCCATAACAGGGGCACCCTCCTGCTGGTTAACAGCACCGTTTCCGGCAACACCGCCGCAATCGATGGCGGCGGCATCAACAACTTCGAGGGCCATGTCACACTGCTCCATGCCACCGTAGCGGACAACGGCGCGAGCCGGGGCGGAGGCCTGGCCTCCAACGGTTCGTTCGCTATACCGGCCTCCATGACGCTGTACAACAGCGTGGTGGCCGCCAATGCGTCGGGCGCGGCTGCCAACGGCCCGGACGTTTATCTCTACATCATCGAGCCATACAATGCCGTGATCGCGGGCCACTCACTCATCGGCACCACCGCAGGCTATGCCATTGCCGACGATCAGGGCGGGAACCTGATTGGCGTCAATCCCGGCTTCGTCCTGGACGGCTTTGGGAAAGCGCTGCTTGCCGATAATGGCGGGCCGACACAGACGCACACGTTCGCGGGTGCCAGCCCTGCCATCGGAGCCGCAGATCTCGACCACTGCACCGCTGCGCTCGTCGCGGGCGTGGACCAGCGAGGAATCGCCCGACCACAGGGCACCGGCTGTGACATGGGCGCCGTCGAGGTCCAGTCCGCAGCGCCGCCGCCCGTAGCTGTGATCGCTGCGTTCAGCCTGGATTCACAAGGCAGCGTGGACCGCATGTCGGGGGCGGCCTCGGTCCACGGCAGCATCAGCTGCACCTCGCCCGGCCCCGTGCAACTGGAGGTGAGACTGACGCAGGAGCAGAAGAACCGTGGCATTACGACGGTGGTTTCCGCAACGGGCGTCGTCATCATCGAATGCGACGGGACCATGGCGTGGTCCGCGGGCATGACGGCCGTTAACGGCGTCTTTACCAACGGCAAGGCCGAGGCGATGGCAACTATCCTGGATCCGGCAGGTCCGGCGGCCGGCCCCATGTCCGTGCAGCTGTTCTGGAATCGCTGAGTACCAGGCCGGCCGGGCTGTGGAACCATGCCGCACCGCCCGGCCGGCGACCGTCCAGAATGACCGTCCCGCGCAACCGACCGGGCGTGGCAGGCTGTCGGCGTCCCGGCGGCGATGGTATGATGCGAACCACCCAGCGATCGCACTCGCCAGCGGGATATTCCAGTTATGACCCAGCAGGCTGCCATCATACCGACGGCTGCCGATGTCGCGCGCATCGCGGCGCAGGCAGACCCCGCCCTGCGGAACGTAATGATCACCCAGGGCTACCAGGACCTGGCCCGGGCCGTGCGCGCCTGCAGCGGTGGCGGCGCGAACTGGTGCGCCTTCGCCACCTGGGCCTCCCGGCAGGCAGGCCGCACCATCCGCCGGGAAGACCTGAAGCACAGCCTCATGGCAAGGGTCGAGGCGGCACCTGAACTCCGGCCATTGGTTGACGGCGTGATCTCGGCGGCGCGGGGTACGGTCGCCGCCACGACCGCTACGGGTGTGCTCTCGGCCGTGGCGCGCGCCGTCGAATACGAAGGCGTCATCGATCGCGCCGCCGACGCCGTGGCCGTCGGCAATCGGAAGGTGTTCGCCGAGATCGGCGCGTCCTTTGCCTCGTTCCTCGAGGCGTCGGCGACATCTGAGCCGGGCGCCATGCAGGCGTTTCTCGACAACCTTGCGCCCGGCGAACCGCCTGAGGGTCAGGGCATGCTGCGGGAGGCGTTCGCCGCATATGTCGCCGGCGCGGCGGCGGCTGAGGCTGAACGAGCCCAGCTCTTCCACTACGCCAACCTGCTCATCGCGTATCACGAGCAGGTCCGGCTGCAGCCGGAGATCGCGGCCGCCATGAATGCATCCCTCGACACGGACGCCGTGCGTGACCGGGTTGTCGCAACGCTGCTGCCCTCGCTGTGGCGGCGGGTGCGCTACAGGATCGCCGGGCTCTTCGGCCGACGGCCGCCCCTCGATGTGGCGCTCGAGCGGTTGCTCGAGGGCGTGCAGCGGGCACTCCGCCACGTGCTGACCGCCAACGCCATGACCCTCGAGTTGCCGGATGGCAGCACCGTCCGCCTGGGGCGCGACCTCGCAACACCCCATTCTCCACTACTGGCGCAGGTCACCCATCCGTCCCTCGCCGACCTGATCCGCCGCCTCGACCCCGCGCCGGACTCCCTGGCCGGCAGCGGCGCCGGGGACTGGGGCATCCTGGAACAGCGGCTGCACTTCGTAGCGGAACTGTTTCGGTGTCACTACGATGCGGAAACCCTTTATTCCGACCCGTTTGCACCGACGCAGCTTGCGGCCCTGCGGGCGGGGAGGCTGCCGGACCCGCCACTGTAGTGGCGCCGCCTGCCAACCATTCGCGCCGTCGCCCTGTCTCACCCGGCAGAACGCTTCCAACGATACGATTGCCGGGAGGGCATCCATGCATATTCGCAAGACACTCCTCGTGACCCTGTTCTCTGTCCTTGCTGCCGGTGCCGCACCGGCATTGGCGCAGCAGGACGATATGGAGTGGCAACGCAACTGCGAGCGGCAGGCGCAGCGGTCGGAACGCGCCGTCGCGTGTCAGGTCCGGCCGCTCACGACAACGATGGCAGCAGGCGCGCTGAGCGTGGACGCCGGGCAGAATGGCGGCATCAGCGTGGCTGGCTCGACGGCGCGCACCGGCAGCGACGTCCGCTTCAGCGCCCGCATCCAGGCGCAGGCGGCAACAGCCGAACGCGCCGCCGAGATTGCCGACGCCGTCCGCATCCGCGCCACGCCCGGCCGCATCAGTGCCGAGGGCCTCGTCACGTACTCCGGCGAGAGCTGGACAGTGAGCTACCATGTCGAGGTTCCGGGAGAGGCCAACCTCGAGCTTCAGGCGGTGAACGGGCCGCTGGCCGTCCGGGACGTGAATGGGCGGATCCGGGCGGTGACCGTGAACGGACCCGTCGTGCTGGACAACCTTGCGGGTGAGGTCCATGTCCGTGCCCAGAACGGCCCCCTCACGGTGCGACTGGCCGGCGCCCGCTGGGACGGTGCCGGGCTCGACGCCGAAACACGCAACGGTCCCGTGTCCATCAGCATGCCGGACGGTTACTCCGCCGCCCTCGAGACAGGAACCGTGAACGGACCCATGTCAACGAGCATCCCGCTCACGGTCGTCGGTCAGGTCCGGCGCGGCGGCTACATCCGCACCACGCTCGGCAGCGGTGGCGCACCCATCCGTGTGGTCACGACGAACGGCCCCGCCACCATCCGCAGCCGCTGACTGCACCTTCGGGATGGCGATGGAGTCACTCGCCCACACGACAGTGACTCCATCGCCGCACCGAACTTGCATGAGGCCCGGCATGAATACTTCTCGTGGAGGTGCCGGGTGAAGATGTGGGTGGACGCCGATGCGGCGCCCAGGGACGTGAAGGAAGTCATCAGCAGGGCAGCCCTGCGGCTGGAGATCACCACCGTCATGGTGGCCAACCGGCGCCTGGCCTCGCCCGCGCACAACGCGTTCGTGGATTCGGTGTGGGTGGACGGCGGACCCGACGTCGCCGACCGGTACATCGTGGACCATGCCGCCCCCGGCGACATCGCCATCACGGCTGACATCCCCCTCGCTGCGCAACTCGTGGAACTCGGGGTTACCGTCATCGACCCGCGGGGCGCGCAGTACACCGAGGAGAATGTCGCCGAGCGACTGTCCGTGCGGGACTTCATGGAACAGCTCCGCGGCGCCGGCGTGGAGGCGGGCGGCGCGCCGCCCTACGGACCCAGGGACAAGCAGGCCTTTGCGGCCAGCCTCGATCGGGTGCTGACCGCCGCCCGCAGGCGGAAGCCCTGAGGGGCCGTCCGGGATGCGCGCACCGATCCCCCGCCGCCCGCCGGACGTGAACCACGCATGGTGATCGTCGTCATGGGGGTGGCCGGATCCGGCAAGACCACCGTCGGGCAGCGGCTCGCGCTGGCCCTGGACTGGTCGTTCGTGGACGCCGACGACCTGCACCCCGCAGAGAACGTGAAGCAGATCCGGGCGGGCGTGCCCCTCACCGATACCGGGCGTGGACCCTGGCTCGACGCGCTGGCACAACTCATCGGCGACCACGCCAGCCGCAACGAGAACCTCGTCCTCGCCTGCTCCGCCCTGCGCCGTGACTACCGGCGGACGTTGCTGTCACGCACCAGTGAGCCGGGCGACGTGCGCTTCGTCCACCTCCACGTGGATCCCGAGACCCTCAGCGAGAGACTCGAACGCCGCACGGGCCACTTCTTCCCGCCATCGCTGCTGCACAGCCAGCTCGGCACGTGGGAGGAACCGGGGGCGGACGAGGCAGGCCACGTGATCTCCGTGGACGCCACGCAGTCGCCGGACGACGTCGTCGCCGATATACGACGTCGGCTTCTGCCCTAGCTCCCGGAAACGCCGCCGTCGCCGGCAGGATCACTGCCGCGGATGGCATGGCCGCCAAACTGCTGGCGCAGTGCCGCGAGGAGACGGTCGCCAAAGGACTCCGTGTCCCGGGACCGAAGACGCTGCAACAGGGCGAGGGTCATGACGGGTGCGGGCACGTCCAGTTCGATGGCCTCCGCCACCGTCCACCGGCCTTCGCCCGAGTCCGCCACCCACGGCGCGATGCCGCTCATATCGCCGTCCTGCTCCAGTGCCGCCAGTGTCAGGTCCAGCAGCCACGAGCGCACCACACTGCCGTGCTGCCAGATGCGGGCTACCTGCGCCAGATCCAGACCCAGCTCCTCCTTGCGATGCATGACGGCAAAGCCCTCCGCCAGCGCCTGCATCATGCCGTACTCGATGCCGTTGTGGATCATCTTCACGAAGTGGCCGGCACCTACGGGGCCCACGTGGCCCCAGCCCCGGTCCGCCGCAGGTGCGAGGGTCTCGAGGACCGGCCGCAACCGCTGGACGACGTCGTCGTCGCCACCCACCATGAGACTGTATCCCTCCCTGCGGCCCCATATGCCGCCGCTGGTGCCCGCGTCCACCAGCGATACGCCGTGTGCCTGCAGGTCCGCCGCGCGCCGCTGCGTGTCCCGGTAGTTGCTGTTGCCACCGTCCACCAGCACATCGCCCTCGCCCATCAGCTCGGCAAGGGCATGCAGCGTCTCTTCAGTGGGATCGCCGGCAGGCACCATGACCCACACGGCCCGCGGCGCCGCCAGCCGCGTCACCAGGTCATGGAGGTCTGCAGCGCCAGTAGCACCGCCTTCCGCGGCACTCGCCACGGCTGCCGGGTCCCGGTCGTACGCCACCACGTCGTGCCCGCCCGCCACCAGCCGACCCACCATGTTCGCACCCATTCGACCCAGCCCCACCATGCCCATCTGCATCATTCAGCTCCCCGCTCCCGGTTCCGATGCGGTATGGGCGTGCACGACCCACGCCACGGTGATGGTGGCCACTCCCGGCCGGCACGTGAATTGCCTACTTACCTGCTGCACAATCACTTACAACGTTGGAGGACTTATGGCCGACGATCGCAGGGTAGACGACGAGCGCACCATCTCCGAGAAGGGCGCCGAGAACAACCTCCGCGGCAAGGGCAACGAGCTCAAGGGCCGCGTCAAGGACGCCGTCGGTGGCCTCACCAACGACTCCAGCCTTCAGGCCGAAGGCAAGTTCGACAAGGTCAAGGGCAAGGTCCAGGACAAGGTCGGCGACGTGCAGCGCCGCATCGGCCGGGAAACCGACGAGCCCCGCCGCTAGGCCCGGGCCGTAAGGCGCAATACTCCGACGGGCCGGGCTGCCATTGCAGCCCGGCCCGTCGTGTCACACTGTCGTCTTCCAGCATGTCCCATCTCGCTATGTCCCCCCGGCCACCCCGGCCATAATCATAGGCAGTGCAGTGCGTAGTTCTGCGCCGTTCCGCTCAGAACTGGTGAGAGCACCTGGTGAGGGCGCGACACGGAGGCGTGGGGAAGGCGACCTAATTTGTCGGGCGCCAACCCGTTACCGGGCTGCTCCCCGGCGGGCACAGGGGATGCCCTCAGCGGCAGGCCCTGCGACCGCGGGGTGCGGTCGTGATCCGACAAGGAGAAATCGCCATGGCCACGCGTGTCGCTGCTCTCATCCTGCCGTTCATCACTGTTCTTGCTGCTGGCGCCTGCGGCGACGGACGCGGCGGTATTGACCTGGTACATGCCGACTCGCCGCCTGTCCCCGCGAGCCGTGGCGAACTCCGGATCGATTCGGATCAGCCCCTCGCCTTCGGAGCCGTGCTGTCCCTGGACAGCACAACGCTGCTGGCCTCTGATCGAACCACCGGTGACGTGTGGCTACTGGATGCCGGCACACGCGAGGTTCGCATGGAGAAGTTGCTGCCGGGGGACCAGCGGGCCCGGGCGCGGCTCATTGCCATGCGCGCTGTAGCTGACACGTTCGAGCTGCTGGACCGGTCGGGCACGCTTTACCGGTTCGACCGGTCCACGCGCGCCGGGCTGGGCACATCCCGTATTGACGTCGGCACGAGCACGCTGGTGGCAGCGGCAGCCAATGCCCGGGGGGATCTTGCGTTGCTGGTCCGGCGGATGGGCCGGCAGGAGGGTACGGCGTTCGAGTACGCGCTGGTGCTGCGTGACGCTGACGGTGGACTGCGCGACGCGTGGCAGGGCGCGCCCATGGGGTCGGTGCCCACCACATCGCCCGACATGCTCTCGCTGGCGCCCGACGGCGACGGCTGGGTCCTGACCGGCACGGCGCCACCGCGCATCCTGCGCTTCGACGCCAGCGGCAGTCTCCGGCGGGAAGCGGCGATCGAAGCCACGCCGCTGCGCAGACTCAGTCCGGAACTGGTGGCAAGCATCCGTGCATCGGCCGAAGCGGCTGGGTTCGGGGGTCGGGTGCAGCCGCCGCAGCATTTTCCGCCCATCACAGCCATGCGGCCTGCCGGTGCGGCCTGGCTGGCAGTGCCCTACACCGGCGGGCCGACAGGTGAGGCACAGGGTCTGGACGTTTACTGCTACGACCGGTACTCGCATACCATCCTGGACTCGCCCCTCATCCAGCAGGTGCTCCTCGCGGATCACGGCGTGGTGGTGATCGCGGAGAACGACGAGAGGAGCTGGACGGTGGAGTTCTATCCGCTGGCGTCACTGCCCCTGGACTGCGAGGCGGGCTCTTGACCGACGGACTCCGGTTCCGGGATGTATCGCTGACGTATGGGTCGCGCACTGTGCTGGAGGGCGTCTCCCTGCACGTGGCACCGGGACGGGTCACAGGTCTCGTCGGTCCCAACGGTGCCGGCAAGACGTCCATCGCCAGACTGGCCACGGGGTTCACCCTGCCCACGGCCGGCCAGGTCACCATGGACGGGCTGCAGGCTCGCGTCTCCCGCATGCGACGAGGCGTGGGCTACGCACCGGAGGAACTGCCCCGCCCCGGCTTCGGCAAGGTGCGCGCGCTGCTGGACCTGCGACCCGCCGAGACGGCGGACCAGGCGGCGTTTGCCGAGTCAGTATTGCAGACGTTACGGGTATCGGAACTGCTGGACACGCCCCTCACGGCACTTTCCAAGGGGCAGTGGCGGGTGGTGCTGCTGGCTTACGCGGCCCAGGTCTGTCCGCGCCTGCTGGTGCTGGATGAGCCCGAGTCGGGACTCGACCCCGGGGCGCTGGACCGGCTGGCCGCCCTCGTGGCGCTCGCCCGCGATGCCGGCGCCGCGGTCCTCCTGCTGAGCCACCAGTTATACGAGGTGGAGCGCACCTGTGATCGGGTGCTGTTCGTCCGCGCCGGAACCATTGCAGCAGAAGAACCGGCCGGCGTCGGTGGCGCGGCCCTGCGGCACCGATACAGCGAGATATTCTCCCAGGCCCCGGCGCCGGATCTCCGGCGCCATGTCAGCCGATAACGTGACCTGATCGCATGAAGCGCGCGCCTGCGCCCGCCATCTCCGCGAGGGCCAGCGCCGTGTCACCCCGCTCCGCGTCAATGCCCCAGCGCCCGCCAGAACGCCCCCTCGCTTGTTGAAGATCTGCAGCGTCACAACGGAGTCCCTGCCGCCGTGGGCCAGCGTTGCCGCCGCACGTGTGAAGTACCGGTCGGTAAGCCAACCGTCACGCATGCGCGCGTCGAACTGGAATACATCCACCGGCAGGTCTGGGCGGTGCGGATGCGGCACTCGTCCGCACTGCCTTGTGCAAGGCCTCCTCGCGCCCTTCCAGAGTTGCTCATGGCGTCGGCTCCCGGGTTGCTCGCGGCCGCCGGCCCGCCAGAGTGGTGACGGTCGCACGCTCCCGGTGTGGGGCACGGACCGCGTACGTCCCATCCGGCTATGTCGGGATCGCCAGGCTGTGGTTATCCATGCAACGGCCGGTTCCGGGCAGTTCAGGTCAATGCTGATCACGCGGCCGGTCGTTACCGATCGCCGGACAGCTCATCGGACGCGCTATGTCCTTGAACGGAAATGCCTTGCGGCACTCATCGAGATGAGCACGGCGGGTGCCTTCTGCGACGACGCCGAAGTGAGGGTCACTTCGCGCAACTCGAACCCGGGAGGGGTCATGCAGAAGGAGACAGGAGTATTCCGGAAGCTGGTCGGTGTTGCACTGCTGTTCATGCTGTTCGTGGGGTACACCCCGACGGCGGTGCAGGCGCAGACGGAGACGGAGAAGATCGCGGAATGCGTGGATGAAGCGATCGCAGCGGCAGTGGAATGCATCGATGACCTGGCATGGTACTGGGAGTGGCTGTGCGTGGCGAAATTCGCTGCGGACTCGATCCTGTGCCTGCCGAAGCTGGTGCTGGACGGCGCACAGGTAGAATAGCAGTTGACGTCACCGCCCCGCGTGAAGCTGCAGCGCTGCGCACCGCGTGCAGCAGCTTCACGTCGGGGCCGGTACGGGGGCAACACTCCGCAGGAAGAGGGGGGCAGTGGTGCGAGTCCCGACGACGGTCATACCCGGACAGGTTCTGCGGGGCGCGTGGTTCTCCCTGGTCCACGGCCCTGCACGCACGTCGCTGGCGGTGTCACTGCTGTGCCTGCTGGCGGCGCTGGCAGCGCTGCTGAAGGGATCCGCGAGGTTCCCGCAGTTGGTGCTGCTCGGTTTTTCCATGGCAGGTATCGGCATGGGACGCCGTTCCATTGGTGACGACCGCCTGTCAGCGCGCTCCGTCCTGCTGTTCCAGCGACCGGTGTCGCCGATGGCGCACTACGGGGGCCGCCTGCTACTCTCCACGGGGCTGCTCGCGCTCGGTGCTGCGGTGCTGGCAGTGGCCGCCGTCATGGTGCCCGCGCCGTCACCGTTGGCGCATGCCATCGGCGGGTTCTACTGGGGCTGCCTGCTCCTGATCATGAGCACCACACTGTCGTCGGTGACGGGACGGTTCGAGGGCGAACTGGTCATCGCCGTGGTCGTGGTGAGCGCACTCCAGGTGACGCTGGTGCAGGAACTGGGTTTAGCCGCTGCGCGGGATGTGCTCTACTGTGCACTGGTGCCGGTGGACGCCATCTTCGGCACGTGGAACCAGTGGGCCTCGGGCACCTTTGCCATCCCGCCGGCAACGGCCGCTCACCTGCTGGGCTACCCGACGGCCTGGTTGGCGCTGCTGGCGGTACGCCTGCGCCGGGCGGACCTGGGTGCTGCGGACTATCATGTGAACTGAGCGCGTGCGGCGCTCGTGGGACCCGCACCGTAGCACGGGCGCGGGTCCCGGAGGACCGTGGTCAGGGCACGATGTTCACTGAGTCCTGGCCCCGGAAGTTGGTGCAGCCGTCCTGCATGAAGCCGCGCAGAACCAGGTGTGTGCTACCCGCCGTCAGGTCGCCGTTCGCCACGAGCGCGGGCACGCTGAAGTGCAGCACGAGGTCCGGCAGTCCGTCGCCGTTGACGTCTTCCACCGCGGCGAACAGCCGGCCGTTCGGTCGTGCCGCAACAGGCGTGTCCGTTCCTGCCTCATCGCCGAGTACGACGGTGGCGGGATCAACGGTCGTGGCATCAAAGGTCGAGCTGCTCAGGATCGCCACCGGCAGCCGCCCGCGATCACGGAGGTTGACGCTGTTGGGGGACCCCGTCGGTGTGATGTCAATGTCAATGCCGAGGTACTGCACCGTCAGGGTCAGCTGGTCGATGCCCACGCCACCATCCTTGTCCGTGACCTGCAACGCTATGGTATAATCCTGCGCCGCGCAGAACTGGTGTGATCGCGTGATGGGCGCCGACTGGTCCGACGTGTTGCCCGATGTCTCGGTGCCATCGCCCCAGTCAATGACCCACTGCCAGGGGTTGTCAATGACACCGGGATCACTGAACGTTCCACTGAACTCGAACTCCTCGTCGGACGTGATGCTGGCGTCAGGCCCAGCATCAACGGTGGGCGCCACATTCAGGACGTTCATGGTGAAATTGACCGACGAGGCGTCACCCGGTCCGTCCGTGGCCGTGATCGTCACCTGCTGCGTTTCGGCTGGACCGTCCGTGGTCGCGAAGCTCCATGTCCAGGTCCCGTCGCCATGGGCGACGACACTTCCGATGGACGCACTGAGCGCGACGTCGTCACCGTCCGGGTCGCTGTAGGTCCCCGAGTTCGTCGCCAGGCTGCCCTCGTCCGGGGCGATGGCGGCATTGTCCGCCGCGACTGCCGGCGCCTGGTTGTCGTCAGGACCACAGTCAATCCTCGGGAACGTCAGGTCCCCGACCGTGACGGTGAAGGCACTCGACTTCAGCCGCGCCTCGATGGCGGCCGGTGTCGTCGCGTCACCGCTCTGGATGAGCAGCGCAGCGCAGCCCGCAGCGTGGGGCGAGGCCATGCTGGTGCCCTGCAGGCTCACGGACCCACCGCCCATCCGTGACGAGACGATGGCAACGCCAGGCGCAAAGATGTCTGTGGTCTCGTTCACGTCGGAGAATCCGGCGCGGGTATCGGTCGCCGTCGATGCACCAACGGAAATCACGGTACTGATGCACGCGGGAATGCCCATCATCGATCCACCATTATTGCCTGCGGACGAGAACACGATAACGCCCGCCGCCCAGAGCAGGTCCACGACGTCCCTCATCGCCTGGGCGCCGGCATTGGCCTCGTCGCACTCGCCGGCATACTGGGTACTGGTGCCCAGGCTCGCATTGACGACCTGGACGCCGAAGCCGGGGTTGTTGACGATGTAATCGAGGGCGGCAACAATCTCGGACAGGAAGAAGAATCGGCCGGCGGCACCACCCGAGTCCAGCACCTTGATGGCGAGGATGCTGGCGTCCGGTGCTACGCCCGGGCCGCTATCAGTTCCATTGGCCGTGACGATGCCTGTCACGTGAGTACCGTGCCGCTGGTCGTCTTCGGCAGACCCCAGCCCCGTCTGGCGATCCGTACCATCAGGGCAGAACCCTACGCCGTCGGTGTCGGAGGCGTCCCGCCCGAAGCATGCCTCGCCGACCAGCGCGCCCTGCAGATCAGGATGATCGGAGTCGAATCCAGTGTCCAGGATGGCAACAACCACACCTGCGCCGGTGTTCCCTCGCGTGTGCCGCAGATCGCCGCGGATCAGTGGCACACTGCTGACCAGTCCACCACTTCCGCCCTCATCCAGGTCAATGCGGCGCACCCGCGGATCAGCGGCCAGGCGCCGGAGCGCAGCTTCACTGTGGGCGACGCCGGCCAGGGCCGGCACTGCAGCGAAGCGGCGACGGAGCGAGAACTCACCCGGTGCCACACGGGTGAGTGCGGCGCTCTGGGCCGCGGCCACGGCGTTGCGCGTGGCTCCGAGGCCACGGGGTGATCCCGCGTCCAGCGAAACGATGATGGCGGGTGTCTCGCCCCTGGCCAGCGCCTCGAGAACGCCAGCCCCGATCTTCTGCGCTGGCGGAACCCTGGACATCTGTGCGTCCGGCCCGGTTACGCCCGCATCCTCCGGCAGTCGGTCGCACGCACTCAGGGCGACAACAGCAGGAACGATGAAACGGATCCAACGAGTCATGCAACACCTCCGGAAAGGGAAAAGGGAGTGATGCTGCCGTCGTACTGCCGCCTCCTTACAGTGCGGCGTTGAGGGTCGGTCAGGGGTGGCCACCTCCGCCCGGGTCCAGGTCCACCCGCCGGACATGCACGTGCGCGAGCAGTTGCCTGAGCCCCCGCTCCGACAGGACCGTCCCCGCCAGAGCCGGCACGGACTCGAACCGCGTGCGGGCGCGAAAATCAGCGCTGTCGATCGAACTGATGACCTCGGACTGCATGCGTGCGATGACCGCATTTACACTCGCGCGGTCTGCGTCCGGGTCCCCGAAACCCGGCGGCCGTACAAGGGCAACGATCACGGCCGCCTGGCCCCGCTCCCGCAACATCGTGAGTACATCCGCCCCGACATTGATGGGCTGGTCCATGGGGCGCTGGCAGGCCGCCAGTAGCAGGGGAACAACGAATGCGGATAGCGCGAACATGAGTTCGCGCATCCCGATTGGCAGGTGCATGCGATGTCGGATCGTGAGGAAGAGGGATCTGCCCGAACGTACATGGCCGGTGAACGGCCTACAAGCATTTTCTGGGACGCAGTACAGCAGAAGACGACGGAGGAACGTTATGACTGACGATCCACTGCAACGTGTAGTATGCGTGCAACAGACCGGGACGATGCCCGCACCGCGGGACCGCGGCACGGGCAGGTGCTCCATGGATGGGGATCAGGCCTCGCTGGTCTCGTATAGCCTGTAGGCGATCCAGAAGGTGTAAATGGCTACCGCCGTTCCCCACGGGACCTTGAACAGGTTGAAGATGGCGAGTACGACGGCCAGCACGATCACCCACCCGCCCCAGCCGCGCAGCAGGCCGACACCGCAGATGAGGTTCGGCAATGCCATGAGCAGCATGAACGTACCCGCGAGCGTGCCCATGGTTGACATGAGGCCGAAGGTGGCGATGTCCCCGGAAAGGACCCCCATTCCTGAGAGCAGGCCGAATGCGGCGATGCCTGCAAGGATATCGATCAGCCCCATTATGATCTGCAGCCAGCCCAGAAGTCTTACGTGCCTGCGCATCCACCCACCTCCCTTCGCATGATGTATCCTTCCTGCACTACGCTGACCTGTGCCGTACGGTTTCGCCTGACGAGCCTGCCGGCCCGCCATGCGCCAGGGCGGCCGGAACGCAACGGCCCCGGCAATCCGCTTGCGCGGCGGCGGCGCCAGTGCCACCATGCCGCATGTCGCACACGATTCGCAGCTTCGAGGACCTGCATCGCGCCGCGGGCACCGGCGCCTCGCGCCCGCTGGTTGTGGCGGGGGCAGAGAGCGACACGGCGCTGCGCGCATCGGAGATGGCCGCAGCGGCCGGCCTCGTGACGCCACACCTCGTAGGGGATCGGGACGCTGTACGCGGCCGGCTCGATGCCCTTGGTCTGCACACCCTCGCGGCGCGCGCCGTCCTCCACGAAACGACCGGATCGCAAGCCGCTACGGCCGTCGCCCTGATCCGGGACGGAACCGGCGAGATCCTGATGAAGGGCGCCGTCCGCACCGATGAACTGCTGCGGGCCGTTGTCAGCAGGAGCGCAGGATTGCGCCTGGAAAATGGCGCCGCCAATGCCAGCCCTGCCCTCCTGAGCGACGTCCTGCTCTACGAGCACCGCCTGGACGGGGCGGTCCGCCTCGTGGGTGTCACCGACGGCGGCATCAACGTGCAGCCGACGGCGAGTGCGCTGCAACGCATCATCGTCAACGGCGTACACGTCATGCAGGCGCTGGGCGTCGTGCGGCCCAGGGTCGCGCTGCTCAGCGCCACGGAAGCCGTGAGTGAGGCAATGCCATCAACCCGGCTCGCGCAGTCACTGCAGCACGCCCATGAACGGGGCGGCCCTGGCGGCTGCGCCATCGCCGGGCCGATGGCTCTGGATGTGGCATTGCTGGAGGACGCGGCCAGGGCCAAGGGCATTGCCGGCGATGTGGCCGGTCGAGTGGACCTGATGGTGGTTCCCAACATCGAGGCCGGCAACATCCTGGGCAAGGCGGTGAAGTACTACTACGGCTCCGTGACCGCGCACGTCGTAGTGGGCGCGCGCGTGCCGGTACTGATACCGTCCCGGGTGGAGGATGCGGTGGACAAGGCAGCCTCCATCGCCCTCGGTGTTCTCATGGCCGGCCGGCCGGCCCCACCTGCATGAGCGGGACGGGGCCGTTCCGGATCGTCGCGATCAATCCCGGCGCGACGTCCACAAAGTATGGCGTCTTCATGGATGACGTTCCCACGACGACGGGGGCCGTCGCCCATTCCGAAACCGAACTGGCACCGTTCGCGACGCTGCCCGTTACCGCACAGCTGGACATGCGCCTTGCCGCGCTGCTCGCCAGTGGCCAGCGCGGACTGGAGGAAGCAGTCGCCGCCGCGGATGCTGTCGTCGGCCGCGGCGGCCTGCTGGAGCCGCTGCCCGGCGGCACGTATGTCATCGATGACGACGTGATCGCGGACCTGCGTGCTGCGCGCCGGGGCGAGCACGCGTCCAACCTGGGACCGATGCTTGCCCGCCGCCTGGCTGCCACGGCCGGTTGTCCCGCGTACCTGGTAGACCCGGTGAGCGTGGACGAATGGCCCGACGTCGCCCGCTACACAGGGCTTGCGGGCATCGAGCGGGAGTCGCTGTCCCACGCGCTGAATTCCCGGGCCGTGGCCCGGCGGCACGCCCGGCGTCACGACCGGAGCTATGACGCGCTGCGCCTCGTCGTCGTGCACATGGGTACCGGTATTACGGTATCGGCCCACGCCGGCGGCCGCATGGTGGACGCCTGCAACTCCATGGACGAAGGCCCCTTCGGCATGGACCGGGCGGGCGGCCTGCCCGTGTCGCGGCTGCTGGAGCTGGCGGAGTCAGTCGCTGCCGACAAGGTGCCACTGCGACGTCGGATATTCGGGGGCGGCGGCGTGCAGTCGTACCTCGGCACCAGCGACCTGCGCGCGGTGATTCAGCGCATCGATGACGGCGATGAGTATGCAGCGGACGTCATCAACGCGATGCTCTACCAGGTCGTCCGCGAGGCAGGCGCCATGGCCGCGGTACTGGACGGCCGTCTGGACGCCGTGCTCCTCACCGGCGGCATGGTTCACGCCGCGTCCATTGCCGAGCGCCTGGCGGCCCGGCTGTCCTGGCTGGCGCCGGTGCACACGTATCCCGGCGAGGACGAGTTGCGGGCGCTGGCGGAGGGCGCGTTGCGGGTGTTGCGGGGCGAGCAGCCGGCACTGCGTTACGCAGAGCACCGGCTCCCGCGCCGGCGGCTCAGAACGCCGTGACGGCCTTCTCCCGGAGGATGCGCCACTCGGCGCCCCGTGCCAGCGCCGCGAAGTTTGACTCCAGGGTCTGGACCGGGACCGTCTGCGCAATGGCACCCCGCCATGCATCGACCGGCAGGTCGAGGTAGAGGGACAGCACGCCGAGCAGGACGG
This sequence comes from Longimicrobiales bacterium, assembly GCA_035461245.1. Lineage (GTDB taxonomy): Bacteria > Gemmatimonadota > Gemmatimonadetes > Longimicrobiales > RSA9 > SH-MAG3. The sequence continues at coordinate 84,944 of DATHVP010000037.1, forward strand.
TACCCGCCAGCCGCGGGTGACCCAGCTCGCGGGCAATCCCGTCCGCAGGCACGCTCACGACTCGTACGCCGCGATCGGTCATCAGGCCCGCCGGATCCTCCGGGTACGACGCATCGCGCAGCGCCTCCACGGAAGGCAGGATACCGTCCTCCGCGACGATGGCGACGCCACCCGGCCGGAGCATCTCCAGGTGCCTCAGCGCTTCCAGCGGTTCGAACGCGACGAGGAAATCGGCCCCCCCTTCCGGCACGCGCGGCGCCGCGTCGCCTCGCCCGACGCGCACGGCGGTGACGACGACGCCGCCGCGCTGGGACATACCGTGCACCTCGGACGTTACGACGGGCAGTTCCGCGAGGACCGCCGCCCGGGCGATGACGGCTGTGGCCAGCACCGAGCCCTGCCCCCCCACGCCGGCCAGTACGATATCAATGGGCGTATTCATGAGGTTCTCTTCCGCTGCTTCAGGTAACGAATCACGGCGTCGGCTGTGTGCCGGCCGGTCGCAATGCCCTGCGTGACGGTGCCGTGGCCGAACGCGACGTCGCCGCAGGCGAAGACGTCGTGCTGCGTGGTGCGTCCGGTGAAGGAGACATCCACGTGGGAACCCGCTGCGACGCCGCTCCCCTGCAGCAGCCCCAGGTCGGCCGTCTCGCCCACGGCGACGAGAACCGTGTCGGCCTCCACCACGTGCTCTGAGCCGGGTACCCGGACCGGTGAGCGTCGTCCTGACGAGTCCACCGGCCCCGGCGCCATCCTCACGAGTTCGAGGGCGCACACCCGGCCGGCGCCATCCGCCTCCACACGGCGCGGCAGTGTCAGGGGCATGATCTTCACGCCCTCGGCACGGGCGGCGGCAATTTCCTCTTCCGCCGCCGGCATGTCGGCCAGTTCACGCCGATAGTAGATCGTCACGTCGCACCCCGACCGGCGGGCGGCCCGGGCGCAGTCGATGGCGGTATTACCGCCGCCAATAACGGCGACGCGCCCACCGAGATCCAGGGACGCACCGGTGTTGTAGCGCTGCAGGAACGACGTGCCGGCCTGGATGCCACGGGCATCCTCCGCGCCGGCTAGCCGAAGCGGCCGCGACTCGCCGTAGCCGATGGCGATGATGACGGCGTCGTGACGGGCGCGCACGTCGTCGAAGGAAACATCAATGCCGACGCGGACACCGCGGTAGCACACCGTGTGGCCGCCCAGCACCCGATTCACCTCTGCGTCCAGGACGGCGCGGTCGAGGCGGAACGATGGGATACCCGTCCGCAGCACGCCGCCGGCTTCCGGCGCGGCATCATACATGGTCACTGCCACCCCGCGCCGGGTAAGCTGCCAGGCCGCGGACAGCCCCGCCGGGCCGCTGCCGATGATGCCGACGCTGCCCAGCCGGGGCGGCGGCCGCTCGATGGGGACCAGGCCCGGGTCCGCCAGGAGCAGATCGCCGAGGTAGCGCTCCACTTCCCGCACCATGATATGGTCCGGTCGGTGAGGATCCGCGAAGCGCCGGGCCAGCCCGGGGAAGCGCGCGGCCAGGGCGCCCCGATGGTCGCGTCCCATGGCATTGACAGGTTGCGTGCACGGGTGCGGGCAGACCCGGGCCGTCACCGCCGGGAGCGGGTTCAGATCCAGCAGCATTGCCAGGGCGTCGGCGTCGCGACCGGCCTCCACCAGTTCCAGCATGCGTTGCACATCCAGGCCCGTGTTGCACACGTTGCAGCGGGTGGCGCACAGGCCGCAGCCGTTGCACAGGGCCTCGTCAATGGTGACTGCGCCTGCGCCAGACACGCCCAGCGCGGGACAGCCGATGTCGAGGCACGCCTGGCACTCGGTACAGCGGGAGGCATCAACGCGGAGTGCGTCGCCGAAACGCCGCTTCTCCCGCAGCACGCAGGGCGCACGCACAATGAGGACTGTCGGGCCTGCCGCGTCCAGGCCCCGGCGCACGGCATCGCGCAGTGTGTCCAGGGCATAGGGATCAACGACTGTCACATCCCGCACGCCGATGGCCCGGACCACGCCTTCGATGTCCACCGCCGGCCCACCCCGACCTGACAGGCTCTCCGGCACCCCGGGGTGGTCCTGATGGCCCGTCATGGCCGTGGTGCCGTTGTCCAGGATCAGGGTGAGGCCGGAGCCGCCGTTGTGCACCGCGTCAAGCAGCCCGGCGATGCCGGAGTGAAAGAACGTGGAGTCGCCTATGACGCTCACCACGCGGCGCGCGTCCGCCGGCGGCAGCACCTTGCGAAGTCCGTGGGCCATGGGGATGGACGCGCCCATGTTCATGCACGCGTCCATGGCACCCAGCGGCTCCAGCGCGGCGAGTGTGTAACACCCGATGTCGCCGGAAACGATAAGGTCCAGCTCCGCCAGCACCTGGAACGCGTGGCGATGGCCGCACCCGGCGCACAGTGCAGGCGGCCGCGCCGGCAGAACCGGCAGCGGCGTGGCCGGCCGCGCCGGAAGTTGCGAGGCCGTGACCCCCGATGGTGACCCGGCGCGTGCGGGCACGATTGGGGCTTCCGGCGCCGCAGGCCGGGTGACTTCCGGCCAGGCGGCGCGCAGCATGTCCACCGATACTTCGCCGCAGCGCGGCAGCCGCCGCCCGGCCAACGGGATGCCCAGCGCCAAAATCTGTTCTTCCAGGTATGGCTCCAGCTCTTCCACGACCGCCACGGTGCCATATGCGGCGGCGAAGGAACGGATGGAGTCAGCCGGCAGCGGATACGTCATGCCCAGCTTGAGGACGGGCGCATCCGGGAACGCCTCGCGGACGTACAGGAACGGTGAGCCCGACGTGATGAACGCTACTGGGCCCGCCCCGTCGTGTCGCTCTGTCCACCGCTCCGCCTCTGCCGCGAGCCCCGGCATGCGCACCGCCTCGATCTGCTGATGCCGGGCCCGCCCGTGGGCAGGCAGCAGAACATTGCGACGCGGGGCCCGGACATACGGCCTGCGGACCACCGACCCTCGCGGCTCCTGCACGACGACGGCGCGGCCATGCGACAGGCGCGTCGTAGTCCGGAGCAGGACGGGCGTATCGAAGCGCTCAGACAGCTCGAAGGCCGCGCGGGCATGGCGGCGTGCCTCGTCCGGTGTGGATGGCTCCAGCAATGGTATGCGCGCCGCCCGGGCAAAGAAGCGGTTGTCCTGCTCATTCTGCGACGAGTGCATGCCGGGGTCATCCGCCGATACCACGACCAGCCCGCCATGCGCGCCCATGTACGCACCGGAAAACAGGGGGTCCGCCGCGACATTGAGACCAACGTGCTTCATGGTGGCCAGTGCGCGAGCCCCGCCCAGTGAGGCGCCCACCGCCACTTCCAGCGCCACCTTTTCGTTCGGCGCCCATTGGCACCAGACGTCGGCGTGCCGGGCCAGCGCTTCCAGGATCTCCGTGCTGGGCGTGCCCGGGTAGCCGCTGCCCAGGCTGACGCCTGCCTCCCAGGCGCCGCGGGCTATGGCCTCGTTCCCCGACAGCAGCGCCCTGCTCCCATTCTCCATCCGCGTCCTCCGTAACGTGGTCAGACGCAGCGTACTCACCGACGGGCCGTAGCGCTGTCAGGGAGTGGCGGAAAATCTGTGGGGGGAGAGACGACGACCGCCCGGTCACCCCCGGAGCGGGGCTACTTCAGGGTGGCCACGACGCTGAAGAAGACGCGGCCATCATGATTCGCCCTGGCGCCCCGGGACTCCGCCAGACTGTCATACCTGTTGACCACCGACGCACGCAGCCCGAGGGCATCGGTAAGTGCGTAGGTGGCAGTGGCGGTGAGGTCCCAGGTTCGATCCTCGAAGTCTTCAATGTTCGGGCGGAAGAAGGTGACCAGCTGGAGTTGCGCAGCCGAAAAGTCGCGGCGCGCCCGGAACCGCGCCGACCACCGACCCACCGATGAGACCTCCAGCGCGGCGCCTGCCTGCGGCCGCGGCTCCGTCCGCTCCAGCAGGGCCGCCAGACTGAAGTCCACACGGGCCGCATCACTCTCGATGAACCGGTACTTCGCGCCAGCGCCGCCACTGGCACGCAGCGCGATCTGCCGCTCATAGCTGCCCTCCGCCCCGGCGAACAGGAACGGGCTCGCTCGACCACCAGGAAGGTAGTCGGCGCTCGTCTCCGCCGACCATGACCGCTTGGCCACAAAACGATCGCCGTCACCGTCGCGGGCCTCGCCGTAATCGAATGCACCGCCCAGAGAAAACTCCAGACGGTCCTCGCTCCATTCCAGACGGTTCCGAACGAGCACCGCCGTCTGCTCCGACGCGCCGAAGAAGACGCTGGCACCGAGCTCAGCGTCGTAGGCCCAGGGCCGGGAATCCTGTGCACGGGCCGGGGTGAACAGAAGCGCCGGCAGGATCACGACAGCAACCACGAACGAGGATGTCTTATCGTACATCGGTTTCATCCTACTGGTGCAGGGGTGGCTTTGCGGCAGTCGCTTCGCCCGTGCTGGCGGGGGCCGCTTCCGGTGCGTGGTGTCGGCGACCGGAACGCCTCCGGTGACTCCGACTGACCCGCCAGGCCCCCGCTCCGATCCAGGCCAGAAATCCGGCGGCCAGCAGGAAGGCGGACAGATACAGCACGCCGGCCGCCCGGTAGTAGTCCGTCAATCCATCCGGCACCGCACCCTGGTACTGCACGAGATCCAGCACGAACAGCACGGCCGCGGCGATGAGCAGCAGCGTACCCAGAAATGCGCCAGCGGCGAGTCCCCGCATGGCCTTGCGGTGACCCAGAAGGAACGCCGTGACGACAGCCACCACACCCCCGGCCAGGGGCAGCAGCAGCGACTGGCTGAGCACGCCGAAGACCTGGAGCCGCCACGCGATCTGGCCGGGCTGAGGCGGCAGGAGCGTGACAACGGGTTCCAGCGCGGGCAGCACGATGAGCAGCACCGCCAGCCCGTAGCCGGCACTCGTGAGAAAGCGACTGCGTCTCATGCCCCACAGTCTATCGGGCAGGTTCCTCCGCAGCCAGTCTACGCACTCGTAACCGTTGAACTTCGCGCATGGGATCCATAGATTGACAGTGTGCGGCACTTCCCCGGCTGCACGGTCGTAAGGTAGAAATGGCAAGTTTGGCTGGTCTGCCGTCCGTCCCGCGCAATGATTGCGAACCACGAGCAAACGGGCCCGGGCGTAAGCTGTACCCTCCTGCCATCTGTTTTTCCCTGCTGGTCCTGCTCTCGGTGACGACGCCGCCCCCCGTGGCGTCACAGCAGACAGCGATGGCCGATGGCAGGGGCCGCAACACGCCCGCAGCCGATGCGGCCCTCCGCATCCTCGTATCCCTCGAGGACAGGATGCTCTGGCTGGTGGAGAACGACGACACCCTCTTCCAGGCGCCTGTTGCCGTCGGGCGAAACGAGACCTTCCGCTACGGCAATCAGACATATGACTGGCGGACGCCGGTGGGCGACCGCCGGGTGCTGGCCATGCGCCGGGACCCGGACTGGTCAGTGCCGGACTGGCATTACTACGAGCGCGCCGTGCATGAGGGCCTGAAGCTTGTGAAGTTGCAGCGGGGGAAAACGTACGTGCTGGACGACGGCAGCCACCTCGAAGTGCGTGGTCAGGACGTTGTACGGGTGCTGGGAGACAGGTTCTGGGTGGTGCCCCAGGGGCGCGAGATGGTCATTGACGGAGTCCTGTACATGCCCCCGTTCGGCACGAACCAGCGCAGGGTGCCGGGCGTGCTGGGAACGCGTGCACTGGACCTCGGCGACGGCTACATGATTCATGGGACGAACCCCTTCAACGCAGGATCTGTGGGCACGGCGGCGAGTCATGGGTGCATTCGCCTGCACACCGGGGATGTCGAGCGCCTCTTCACCATGGTAGAGACGGGAACCCGAGTGACGATCTTCTGAGCCCGCGGCAGCGGGCATGAAAGTATGGAACGATGCACACCACCGGTGGGAACAGGAGCTTCGGATTCCTGGCGGCCGCGGTCATAGGGACGGCGTTCGTGAGTCACTACGCGCCGCGGCCGGCGGAGGCTGAAAGCCATGCAGGGCCGGTCCCCCTTCCCGCAGCGTTCGCGGTAGACACACCGCCGCGTCCCGTCACGATACCTGCGGCGGCGCCAGGCTGGCCGTTCCAGCAGTTGCCCATGGTCGCGAAGTTTGGCGTACCGGAACGCCCACGTGCGGAACTGGTGCCGATTCCGCCCCCGTTCATACGGGTCCGCACACCACCCTTCCCCGTGACACCGTATACACCGGTCCCCGTTCCCGGCGGCCTCTCACCCTGGCTTCTGGCGCCACTGGCGATAGGCCTGGGCGCGGGCAGTGTGGACGGCGTCGGGACCGTGGTCCCGGAGCCGGCCAGCGTGGTGCTGCTCGCTACGGGCGTGGTGCTGCTGGGTCTGACGGCCGGGCGACGACGACTGCGAGACCGACGGCGATGGTGAGGGACGACACGCGAGTCCGGGCGTTGGCGTCAGGCATCTCCACATCGAACCGATACGAGCGGTAGCGAACCGCCGGCCGCAGGAAGAGACGGCGGTCCGTCAGCCTGATGTCCAGGCCGCCGCCGCCTTCCAGAGTGAGGACGCCGTCCAGGTCCAGGTTCGCGAAGGCGGGACCGGCGATGAGGGGATCCAGGTCGTGCCAGCCGACGCCCACCTGCAGCCACGGCTCCACCCGGGCTGAATCGCCCACGGGCAGCCACAGGCGCGGGCCGATACCCAAGCCTGTGTCGGTCCAGCGTCGTCCGCCCCGCGACGGCGCCGATTCCGACACCGGGAACGAGTTGCGCTCCCAGGACGCGTAGACGCCCAGCCGGCGAGTGACCCGAACCGCCGCGGACACCGACCCGCCCCAGCCACGACCTGCGCCATCGTCCGCAAAACCGCCCAGCGGAAACGCCGGGCCCGCGTCCGCGGCAACATGAATAGCCGGCAGGGCCTGGGCCGACACCGGGGCCGGAGCGGCGAAACATGCCGCAAGCACACCTGCAACCGCCGCTAAATCCCTCATCGCAGAACCTCCGGGGTTGGCCGCGCCATACCCACGACGAGTCCATTGATCGGACACGCCGTCACCAATCTATACCGCCGGCCGCGCGGCAGGTAGGACGAAGTGCCATGGCCCCACGCGCGCCGTTCTCTCGATAGAGGAAGAGGACCCCGCTGCCCGCAGCGAATCGCCTCATCCATCAGGAGACCTCCCATGCACCGCAGGTTCATGTTCCTGCTCACTGCCGTTGTCATGGTTGCCGGCTGCGACAGCGATGTACTCGACCCGGTGTCACATGATCCAGCCCCGGCCATCATGCCGCCGCCGGTGTTCTCCGGCGAGATGGACGCTTACCCGGCTGTAGCGGCCCGGGCCGCGGCCGTCCAGGCGCTGCTCGACGGGGCGTTCTCGTTCCTGCAGCCGCTACCGGTACAGGAGTGGACTGGCGCGTTCGATGAAGCGGTGCTCCACGCGGTTGTCCTGCGGACGTGTGACCTCGACGGCTGCGACGCCGGTATCCTCGCCAGCCACACGAGCGGCGGCTCATCGACGTCGTCATCCATTCGCCTCGACGCTGATGCCGAGCACTTCATCGTGAACTGGCGGCCCAACGAGCTGGAGCTCGCCAGCCCGGGCACGTACCGGCTGAGCGTGGCTGTGGCCGGGCTGGAACTGGGCTTCGTGAACGTGCAGCTGTTTGCCAATGCCGGCTCTCTGCGCAACGCGACGACGGGCGAGATCGTGGCCCTCGTCGAGAACAGCACGCTGCCGGTCAGGTTCACGGTTCGCAGGAACCCGCTGGTGACGGCGTGGCTGGCGGCAGGGAACGGAAGCACGGCCGGTGACATCGCGGACGCGCTGGTGGACGAGTTCGGCAGCGACGCTGCCGACGTTGCGCTCATCCTGGCCATCAGCGGCTTCAGCGCCGGCGACGTGGCGGAGGTCCTTCGCCTCCGGTTCGGCCTCACCGCCGCCCAGGCCGTGGCAGTTCTGGTGGACGCCGGTGTGGTGATGGACAGCAACGACGCAGCGGGCGGGCTGGCAGCCGGCGGATACGGCATTGGCGAGATCGCAGCCGTGCTGCTCGATGTGTTCGGTGTCACGGCGGCCGAGGCTGTGGCGCTGCTCCAGGACATCGGAGCCCCGGCATTCGACATTGCTGCTGCGCTGGTCACGACGTTCGGCGAGGACGTTGAGGCGGCGGGCGCCCTGCTGCGGGATGCCGGTTTTGATGCGGAATCAGTGTTCAACGCGCTGTATCGCGTCGGCACCGATATCATGGAGGATCCTGCCGATTTCGCGCTGCGTCTGGCCGTGGCCACCATGCGCGGACTCGGGTACTCATTCGATTCGTTCAAGGGCGCACTGCATGGTTTCGCCCAGGAGCATCTCATCGATGCCCTGGGCCTGTCCGGCTACGCCATGAGCGACATCGTGCCGTTTGTGCTGAACCTGTTCGACGTGACGGCGGCCCAACTCATGGACAGGGCCGCTGCGTGGGGCATCCCCCTGCCCGACATAGCGGGCGCGCTGCTGGACGCGGGGGCGGCCGTCGAGGACGTCGTCGCCGGCGCCATAGCCGCGTACGACGCGACGGCAACCGCCGTTGGCGAGTTCCTGATGGACGCCGGGCTGACTGCACTGGAGGTCGGCATTGCCGTGATGGACGGCTTCGGCCAGACCATCGACGAGATGGCGGCCACGCTGCAGGCCCTCGGATACGACGCCGACGCAGTGTTCGGCGCAATGTACGACGCGCTCACCACCATACTGGACAATCCGCCTGAGTTCGCGCTCAACCTGACGCTGGCATTCATGAAGGGGACGGGCAATGCGCTTTCCTCCTTCAGCAACGCCCTTCGCGACAGGGTCGGCGAGTGGACGGACGAGTATCTGGTGGAGGCGCTGGGGGTGACTGGCTTCGGCCTGGCCGACATTCTGGACCTCACCATCCGCGTCCTGGGCATGACGACTGAGCGCGTCGTGGACCTGCTGGACAAGCGGGGTATCCCCGCGTCCGATATTCTGCGGGCACTGGATGAGATCGGGATCGACCCGACGGATGTCCTCGGCTCCATGCGTGCCGTCTTCGGCTTCACCGCCGAGCAGATGGCCGAGGTCATGGCACAGGTGGGGCTGCGGCTTGAGAAGTACGCGGACAGGTTCGTGGCAGTATATGGTGTCACGGAGGAGTTCGCCGCGCGCGCATTCAGGAGGGCGGGCTACCTGATAACGGAGGTGGGCGACTGGGCCTGGGCCCGGGCGGGGCATGTGGCCGACCGTGCCGCGGCCATCCTGCGCTTCGCCGAGTTCACTGCGGAGGACGTCGCGGACTACCTGGTGAATCGTGTCGGCCGGACGGCTGACGTCGCGTTCACTGCCCTGAAGAACGCAGGCTACACCGCGGCCCAGACGGCCCGTGCCATCTACACGAAGACATCCACCTCCCTCATCACGATCGCCGGCTGGCTGAAGACCAGGTTCAGCCTCGGGCTCGAGGCTACGCTGGACATCCTGCATGACCTCGGCGCATCGCTGGCCGTGATGGTGGTAGTCGCATTCGACCTGTTCGGCGCCGGGCTGGACGCGGCCGTCGAGATACTGGTCAACTACGGATTCACGGTGGCGGAGATCATCGCGGCCTGGCCGTAACATGACGGGGGCCGCGCAGGCACGAGTCCTGCGCGGCCTGAGTCGCCCCCCTCTGCACAGGAGCGACCATGGCAGTCTGCGAGTTCTGCGGCAATGACTACGACAAGTCGTTCGACGTCCGGATGAACGGCGAGTCCCATACCTTTGACAGCTTCGAGTGCGCCATCCAGACGCTGGCGCCCATCTGCGCAACGTGCGGCGTCCGGATTATCGGGCACGGGATGGAGGCTGACGGAGATTTCTACTGCTGCGAGCACTGCGCGACGAAGGCCGGTGTCCGCGGGCTGAACGACCGGGTCGACTGAGTCGGCGCGGCAGCACGGCGTCGCCGCGGCAAGCGGATCCCCCTACCAGTCGATGCCACCGGTGACCCGGATCCCTGCCCGGGGGCTGTAGGTCCGGTAGCCGGCGACGGCTTCGACCCTGAGCCACTGCCGTCCCGTGGAACGGAGTCCCATGCGCAGTTCGCCCAGGGGCTCATTGCCGCGCAGTTCCCGGCTGGGGCCCAGCACGTCGCCGGTGGCGGTGAGCCCCGGGACCACGGGACCGAGGCCGTACTCTACCCGCAGCAGGTATGGCATCACGTCCTTCTGCTCGAATTCCGGGTCGCGTGTGCCGTTGATGCTCACCCCCGTCTCTGCGCCTACGAGGAGGGGGCCTCTCGTCACGCGACCACCCACGAGCGCAAAGAAGTCCGTCATGTCGCGTTCCAGACCCGTGCGATTGTCGGTCGTCGGAAGGCGTGCCCCGAAGCGCACGTATGCCGCCGCCCGGGAAGCAGCCGGCGTGAGTCGCACGGTGGATGACACGAGGTAGTCCCCTGAATCACGCCTGTGTCCGTCGGCTGCGGGCTCCACGAACGACGCGGGCGCCGCGAACGTTCGCTCCTCCCGGAAGAAGCGCTGCACTGTGCCAGCCGCCTCGAATACCACCCGCCCCGTTCGCCAGAACGCGCGAAAGCTGCCCACTTCCAGGAGCGTGCCCGCGCTGCCGGCGAGGGACGCGGGCTGATCGTCGTACGCTGCCGCCCCGATTTCGACAACGGCTGCCGGGCCGCCGTCGTACAGGCGCCATTCGAAGGGATCCAGCGGGCGCAGCTGCCCCGCGGCCGGTGCCGTGAACAGGGCCAGGGCGACCGCGGGCGTGGTGACGTAACGCATTGGCATGCGGATGAGGGACAATCCGTATTGATGAAATTCGGGCGACAGGCGCAAGGTCGCGAGTCGACAGCACGCCCGCAACTGCTGCCGGGCCCCTGTCGCGTGAGTGGCACTGGCGCAAGGCGTGCACAGACAGCTCAGGCGGTCGCGCGGCATTTCGTCGTGCTTCTCAACTTTCACCCGGACTTGCTCATGCCTGTACGCGCCATCCTGCTACTGTGCCTCGCCCTGGTCATCCCGTGCGCCAGCGCTGCCCAGACACCGCGCCTCACGGTGGAGGTGGAAGGGGGGCCTGTCTGGCAGAGTTCCAACCAGGTGGAAATCCCGAACGATGGAACAGCGACCCGCTTTTCGCTGCTTGATGTGGTGGGCAGAGGACCGTGGGCTGCGGGGCGCGTCTACGTGGTCTGGAATCTTGCGGAACGCCATGGTCTGCGGCTGCTGCTGGCACCGCTGTCCGTGACCGCGTCGGGGGTCCTCGACGAGGCGGTGGAGTTTGCCGGCGCGAGCTTCGACCCGGGTCAGGCGCGGGCAACGTACACGTTCAACTCCTATCGTCTGTCCTATCGGTACCGGTTCCGCGACACGGACCGGGTGACGGCATGGGCAGGATTCACGGCCAAGGTCCGGGATGCGGAGATCGGGCTGGAGCAAGGGACAACATCAGGCGCCAGCGACGACCTGGGCTTCGTACCCCTCCTTCACCTCGCTGGTGAGTGGCGCGTCGCGCCGGCCTGGCGCATCTCCGCGGACGCCGACGCCCTCGCCGGCGGCCCCGGGCGCGCCGTGGACGCCGCGCTCAAGGTTAGCCGTCGCTTCCATGACAACTGGTCGGTGAGCGCCGGCTACCGGACCGTCGAAGGGGGCGCAGACGTGACCAGTGTCTACAACTTCGCCTGGCTGCATTACGCCGTTCTGGCCGTCACGTGGCAACGCTAGGGCATGACGAAAGGGGCGCGCAGGTCCAGCCCTGAACCTTGGCGTGCACGGACGCCGCAACACCCCGGGTTACAGTCGCATGATCATGCGATTGCCGTGCGGTGGCGCGGCGTCCAATGTGACGGGTGAAGAACGCTTCCTTCCATCCGCACTGGAGGCTCCCATGCGGGCACGTGGCCTGGTCCCGGTA
>DATHVP010000038.1:0-29638 GCA_035461245.1 Longimicrobiales bacterium
ATGCCTACGTAGGTTCGAATCCTACCCCCACCATGAATGGACCTGCCTCGTCGGCATGGGTAGGCACGGGCGGTTAGCTCAGTTGGTTAGAGCGCCACGTTGACATCGTGGAGGTCACAAGTTCGAGTCTTGTACCGCCCATAAGTTTGGTAGTCCTGGAACTGGCATTACAAGCTGGCACTGATATCCCGGGGCCGTAGCTCAGATGGGAGAGCGCTGCAATCGCACTGCAGAGGTCAGGGGTTCGATTCCCCTCGGCTCCATGGACGCCACCGTAGCTCAGGGGTAGAGCACTCGATTCGTAATCGAGCGGTCGTGAGTTCAAATCTCACCGGTGGCTCTGGCCGGGGTTGGCGAGTTCGGTTAGCTTCCGAGACTTCCCGGAAATGGCAGCGCGACTCGCTGGGAACGCCGCGGTGACCTCCGGCGACGCCCGCGCGTCCGCGGATACGATCGCGGCCGGGTGAGGCCGAGGCCCAATCGACGGTTCTCGGCGGGACGCACGGTTTGATCGGCGCGCGGGAGTAGCTCAGTTGGTAGAGCATCAGCTTCCCAAGCTGAGGGTCGCGGGTTCGAGCCCCGTCTCCCGCTCTGCGGTTGAAGAGAAACGGTGCCCCTTGGTGTAACTGGCAACACGTCTGACTCTGGATCAGAAGAGTCCTGGTTCGAGCCCAGGAGGGGCAATTTGGGAGATCGTGGGAGAGGTAGCCAAGTGGTTACGGCAACGGTTTGCTAAACCGTCGGGCCCGAAAGGCTCGCGTGGGTTCGAATCCCACCCTCTCCGTCAGGCGAAGGGGGACTGCCCGCTGAGCCTCATGGACAGGTGTCCGAGTGGCTTAAGGAGCACGATTGGAAATCGTGTGGGGTTAACAGCCCTCGAGGGTTCGAATCCCTCCCTGTCCGTTTGGACGTTGCAGTACCGGGACCGCGCAAGCGGTAACGTTCGGGGAGTAGCTCAGCCCGGTAGAGCACTGCGTTCGGGACGCAGGGGTCGCAGGTTCAAATCCTGTCTCCCCGACTCATGGCACGACCTGTGTTAGCGCGCGCGATTCCCGGATCCGCGCGCGTTGGAGGCGTAGTCTAACTGGTAAGGCAGCTGATTCGAAATCAGCCGGGAGCAATCCCTTGGGGGTTCGAGTCCCTCCGCCTCCGCTTATAATTCGGCACGATCCGTAGCTGACCCATCGGCCCGACGCCCTTGCTCCACAGGGCGTTGGGCCTTTTTCGTGACTGGGATCCATGAGGTCCGCCAAATCACACGTGATGATTGCGGCGTCGCGGGAAGTTGCGGGGCGGCAGCATCGTTCAGACCGCCGTATAACCGCCATCGATGAGGTAATAGCCGCCGGTCATGAACGAAGCGTCCTCCGACAGCAGGAAGCAGACGAGGGGTGCGACCTCATCCGGCTTACCCAGCCGCCCGAGCGGGTGACGGTCGATGAGCTGCTTCTTGAACTCCGGCGGCAGGTCCTCCAGCAGGGGTGTCTCGATGTAGGCGGGACCTACGCAGTTGATACGCAAGCCCTTCGGGCCGTACTCGGCGGCGGCGTTCTTCGTGAGACCCACCACGCCATGTTTCGCGGCGGTGTAGGCACCGTTGCCGATGGCGGCGACCATGCCGTGAATCGAGGCCATGTTCACGATGGCACATTTCTCCGCCCCCGCATCCAGCATGGCCGGGATCTGGTAGCGCATGCCATAGAGCACGCCGTTCAGGTTGATGTCGATCACGCGGTTCCAATCCTCAAGATCAACCTCGCCGGCGGGCGCCTGGGCGCCGCCTATACCGGCGTTGTTCACGGCGTAGTGGAGCGCGCCATATGTGTCGATGGCGAAGCGCACGACTTTCTCAGAGTCATCCGCTTTCGCCGTATCCTGCGCGATGGCGCTGGCAGTCCCACCGGAGCCCGAGATCTCGCCAGCGACACGCTCTGCCGCCTCCTGGTTGATGTCGGACAGCACCACTTTGGCGCCCATGCCCGCCAGTCTCCTGCCTATCGCTTCGCCCAGCCCTGACCCGCCGCCGGTGACGATGGCTACCTTGCCGTCAAAGACACCCATGGAACCTCCCTGTATATGAGAAAACTGGCGGTTGTCGCGTGGCGCCCTGGCGCCGCTGACAAGACCACCGAAGCGGAACGTGGCATCCGGCCCGATCTCAGCCCTCAACCGACTCCCAGCGCGGGGCAAATGATGATCCCGATCGTCATGATGTCTACCTCCAGTTGACACGTCCGATTGAGCGAACCACCCTGCCGAGTGCCGGCGGTTCCACCTGCATCCTTCAGGCCTGCGGCGCCCGAATCCGTATCGCGGTGGCCCACGGATCGCGCGTCACGAGTCCCGGCCACCGCGTCCACGGATCGCGCTACGCAGCCCGTCGGCTACTGCCTGTGACCACGGCTGCGGGACCGCCGACCGTCGGGGTGTCGCGCTGCGCGAGCCGCGCGTCCACCGACCAGGCGCCAGCGCCCGTCAGAGCGAGCGCCACCGTGGCGCCGAACAGCGTCAGCACAAACTCCACGCCGTTCGGCATGAAGAAGCCCGCCGAGAGGTGCACGAGGAGCATGGCTCCCAGCATAGTGGCTGCCAGGCCCGCCGCCACCGGGCGAGTCAGCACCCCGGCGATGAGTGCCAGGCCACCTGCCAACTCCAGGAGCGCAACACCGGGCCCGACCAGGCCCGCCATCGGAATCCCCATTCCCTCAAAGGCTCCCGTCACCCCGGCGAAGCCGTACACGAACACCTTCTGGGCACCGTGGGCGACGAACACGACTCCGGTAACGCCGCGCAGGAGGGCCAGCGCTGCGTTCAACTGACGCGCGGATGAACTCTGCAAGATCGACATGGTTTCTCACCCCACTTACCTGGTGGTCCCACATATAGTGTGATAACACATATATGTTTAGAAAATGCGCCCTGCGGGCGCGCTGACGACTCATTACCGCCGGTCTTCGTCCATGCTTCGTACGTGCTCCAGCAGGCGTACCAGCCGCCGGAGGTCTCGCTCTGACACCGGCGTGAACTGCTTGTCATGGAGAGCGAGCACCTGTCCTTCCGCTTCAGCAACCAGCCGTAGTCCCTCATCCGTGATTCGCGTCGTTACGAAACGACGATCCTCGGCATCCCGGGCCCTGGCGATGAGCCCTGCGGCCTCCATCCGGTCGAGCAGCCGCGTCGCGTCCGGCACTCGGGCAATCATGCGGTCCATGATCTCGCTCCGACAGAGTCCGTTAGTCCCTGCCCCCTTCAGGATCCGCAGCACGTTATACTGGGTGGGCGTGACGCCGAACGGCTTCAACGCCTCTCCCAGCTCGTGCTCCAGCCGGGCCCACGTGCGACCGAGACTGAGGTAGGCCTCCTGCGGCAGGCTGGCGAAGGGCCGCGTCTGCCTGATCTCGGTCTGGAGGTCGTTTCTCATGTGCCCAATTTATATGTCATCACACCCTGTGTCAACACTTGGACAGGGGCTACGACGCTCCCGCTGGTTGCGCCATCGGCGGGCTCGATGACCGCGACCCTGAACCACACCATCGTGAACGGCGTCGATCATGGGTATAATCATGCTCCTGCAATCTCACGGACCATGATAGAGACGAACAACGTAGACCGGCGTGGTCTCGCTGGATCATTCCAGGCGGCACGGGTGGAGCCATCGCCAGGATCGGCGGAATGACCGATCGCAGGGGCCTCGACTGGGGAACCAGTTCTGCGCTGCACGAGGAGCGCCTGGAAGCCGTAGCTGAGCAGCTGTCAGCCGGGCCGACTGATTTGCTCGTGGACCTGGGCTGTGGCTCCGGAGCGCTGATGGAACGACTGCTCCTGGAACGCGGGGTGGGGCATGTGCTCGGCGTGGACAATTCACCGGTGGCGCTAGTTGAAGCGCGCGAACGACTGGACACGCCTCAGAACCGCGGCCGCTGGACGTTGCGCGAGGGTAACATAACGGGCGCGCAGCCTGACCTGCCCGGCGTCGATGCGGTAGCGCTCATCGAAACCATCGAGCATCTGAATCCCTCCCACCTGTCAAGACTCGAGCGGGCAGTGTTTTCGCTGCACCCCACGCTCATCGCCATCACGACGCCCAATCGGGAATACAACCCTGTCTACGGGCTGAGGTCCGGCGAATACCGGCATCCCGACCACATGTTCGAATGGGATCGCCGTCGCTTCGAGGGGTGGGCCACGGGTGTCGGGACGCGCAACGGCTACACCGTTCATTTCGAGGGAATCGGACCCACCCACGCCTGGTACGGCGCGCCAACGCAGCTGGCAGTCTTGCGGAAGCAGCTGCCGTAAACTCCGGCCGTGAGCGACTCCAGCGGACCTCATACGGGCTGTCGGGATGCCGTCATTCCGCGGGGACCTTGCGTGCTGCATCTGCCCCGATATTCTCGAGACAGCGCCACGATGGCGGTCGTTGCAGGATACCCCGCGCAACACCGCGCATCCAGTATGGAAGCAGGCAATGGAAGTTGACATCATCGGCGTGCCGCTGGACTTCGGTACGGACAAGCGAGGGGTGGACCTGGGCCCTGACGCCATACGATACGCGGGGCTGCACAGCCGGATCCGGCAGCTGGGCCACACGGCAAAGGACCGTGGGGACGTCATTGTCGCGGTGCGTGACGAACTGGATGCCGGGGATCCCCGCCTGCGTTATCTGGACCCCATCCTCGACGTGCAGAAGCAGCTGATGGAACGGGTTCGGGAGAGTGTGTCCAGCGGTCGCATGCCGGTGGTCCTGGGGGGCGATCACAGCGTCGGCCTGGGATCCATCGCCGGTGTCGCGGCGGCGTTCGGGAGTGACCGGGTCGGCGTGATCTGGGTAGACACGCACGGCGACTTCAACGTACCGGAGACGACACCCAGCGGTAACATCCACGGCATGCCGCTGGCCGCGCTATGCGGCTACGGCAACGACCGGCTGACGTCCCTGGACCTGGACGGTGTGCGCGGCTTCGTGGACCCCGTGAATGTGGTGGTTGTAGGCGCACGGGAACTGGACGACGGGGAACGGCAGCTGATGAAGGAGGCGGGCATCAGCGTATTTTCCATGGCGGCCATTGACCGGCTGGGGATCCACGAGGTCATGCGGGAAGCGATTCGCGTCGCGTCGGACGGCACCCGCGGAGTCCACCTCAGTTTCGACCTGGACGTCATCGACCCGCAGTTTGCCCCCGGAGTAGGCACCCCGGCGCCCGGAGGCCTGACCGTGCGTGAAGCCCACGTGGTGATGGAGCTGGTGTCGGCCACAGGCCGCCTGGTGGGGCTCGACGTTGTCGAGGTGAACCCGATCCTCGACGTCATGAACCGCACGGGTGAGCTCGCGGTGGACCTGATCCTCTCGGCGCTGGGCAAGCGCGTCTGGTTCAGCGACGGTCGCCTGTAGAGACCGGCCGGGTACATGCGTTCTACGAGGAGCCGCGCAGCCGGCCGGCGGCGTTCTCGTCAACCGAGCGGAGGTGCAGGTCACGCTGGGGGAACGGGATCTCGATGCCGGCCTCGGCGAAGCGACGCTCGATCTCGGTGAGTACCGCGCTGCGCACCTCCAGGCGCTGCCGGATCTCGCGAACCCACACCCTCAGCTCGAAGTCCAGCGAGCTGTCGCCAAAACCGACGAACAGCGCTGACGGCGGCGGGTCAGGCAGCACGTCCGGATGGGCTGAGCCGGCTTCCCCGAGGATCTGAAGCACCCTGCCTACGTCGCTGCCGTACGCCGCACCTACTTCGAGGATCACCCGGGCAACGGGGTTGGACAGGGTCCAGTTCACGACCTTCTCCGATACCAGGTCTGCGTTGGGCACGATCATCTCCGACTGATCGAAGGTCAGCATGACGGTGGAACGAAGGCCGATCTTCCGTATGGTGCCCCATTCGCCATCGACAACAACGGTATCCCCTACCCTGACGGGCCGCTCGAACAGGAGGATCAATCCACTGGCGAAGTTGTTGACGACGTTCTGGAGGCCGAAGCCAATGCCTATACCGAGTGCGCCCGCGACGATGGCGAAGTTCTGGAGCTCGAACCCGAGCACGGCCAGGGCAGTGAACAGGCCGATGACGATCAGCGTGTAGTGCACCAGCTTGTTGATGGATTCGCCGACGCCTCGGTCCAGGTTCCAGCGCCGGAACGCCTCGGACTGGAGGAAGCTCCGCACGAGCCACGATACGACCACCGCCAGGTAGATCACCACGAAGCCGAGCAGCAGCCGACCCGCCGTAATCCTGATACCCGCGATATCGACACCGGCACCGACAATGAGTTGCCAGGTCGCCACTGGAGACGGGGTGAGTTCCCATATGCTGGCCACCACCAGGATGGCGGCGAACACGAGGACGGCCTGCAACAGACTGACGACACGGCGGGCGAAGGGGACCGCGATGCTGCGCAGGAACCGACCCTTCCCCTCCGAACGCAGGAGGGTGGCGATGAGGCCACGGAGCAAAGCTACCGTGAGCACGACGACGAACGCAGCGGCACCGGTGGTCACCGCAGCGTGCAGGACCCACCGGCCAAAGAGGTCAAACCCCAGAAACACCGCTACCAGAACCACGGCCCACATGGCGGCGCCGAACCTCAGCGGCCAGATGCGCCTGGGATCGTTGGAGCCGGCGGCGGTGGCGGCAGCCGATCGACGTCGCGCGTAGAACGTGAAGACGGGCAGGGCGGCGCCCGCCACCGCGGCCAGGACGAGGCGGAACACGGGCGTGGCCAGGCCTGCCACCTCGAGAAACAGGAAGACGGGGTAGAAGATGGCGAACAGGTACACCGTCAGCAGCAGCGCACGCGTGGGGAACAGCGGGCGTGCCAGGACAGCGGCTGCGGCGGCGAACAGGGACCACAGCGCCACGTCCCAGAGCGGTGGTGCCAGCATGACCCGCTGCATGGCGAACACCACAGTCCCGATCACGCCAATTGCCCAGGGATGGGCCAGTAACTCGCCCCATCCATCCTCGGGTCTTGCCAGCGGTCGCAGCCTGATGGCCGCGAGGGCGATGGCGAGGACGATGAAGAGATGGAGCGCCAGCAAACCCGCGTGGTTGCGGGCAAACGTTACGTACACCGCGGGTGTAAGCGCCGCAACGGGCAACCACGCCTGCGCATCGGTGTCCAGCAACTGGCTGCGGTGCTGGCGGGACAGCAGCACGGGTTGATCCCGCTGCCAGAGGGCCTGCCGACGGTCAGTCTGCAGCGCCGTCAGGGTGCGGCCGACGTTGTCGGTATCCACACGCAACTCATTGATCCTGCGCTGCAGCGAAGTGAGATCGGCGGCCACTGATGCCGTCGCGGAGACAATGGAATCGGAACGGGCGACGACCCGGGCGAGGTCCTCTGCGGCAACGCTAACATCCGGATCACCCTGCAACGCGGCCTGCCATTCCTGCCAGGTGCGCGAGCGGCGCAGCCATTCGCCGCGGATTACGCCAAGCTGCTGCAGTCGCTCCTCGACGCGCGTGAGCAGACCCTCGAGCCGCTGGTCCTCGATGACTGCCTGGTCCCGCAGGCGCGTCACCCGTTCCGGCCGGATGTAATCGGACTCGACGAGGGTGGCGAGGAGCAGCTGCAGCTCACCGTGGCGCCGGGCCAGCGCGTTAACGTCGTCGGCAAGTGCGAGGGTATCTCCAAGGCGAACGATGGCGCGCTCGGCCAGGATGGCGGAGTCGAGCACCATACGGACGCGGGCGGCGACGTCATACACGCCCGGTGCGGCCTCGGCGGCTGCCGGTTCCCGGGAGACCGCCGACGCCGCCTGATCGGAGAGGGGATCCTGTGCGACCACGGCGTCGGGGCGGGCCCAGGTCGCGACGATGGCCAGGACGACGAGTATTGTGCGCATGCGCCAAGATTGCGGCTGATCGCGGCGGGCGCCAGTCACGGCGCTTGCGGCCCACGAGCGCTTACATGATCTTCAGGGACTGCTCCGCACCGGAGCGACCGCCGGCCAACCCGGCGGCGGCGGAACCCGAAGCCCCTCCAGGCCACCAGGCTGGACTCTTGTCGAGGAGAGCGAGCGATGCCACAGGCTGAGGTGCGTCCTGCATCGAGGGGGCTCATCCGTGCACTGGGCCTGTCTCTCGCGGCTGCAGCCATCCCCGTCGCCGGGGTTTTCCTGTTCCCCGACGACCTGCGCGACTATGAGGCGCTCACCTGGCTGCTGCTCCTCGTACCTGCGTTCCTCTGGGCGTACGAGCGCGGCTGGCGCGGCGTGGCCACGGCCCTTGCGGCGGGTATGGCCACCGTCTCGACCACCTATGTGATGGCGGAGGTTTCCGGGCGCGACGTGCCGGACCTGCTATTGCCCGTCATCGTCATCTATGTGTTTGTAAGCCTGGGCATCGGCCTGTTCGGGCAGCATGCCAGCCGGTCCCGGTTCGACGCCGCCACACACTCGCTGGCACTGCAGGATCCGTTGACCGCCCTGCCAAACCGCGAACAGGCAGAGTTGCACACGGGCATGCAGTTCACGGCAGCCAGGCATGGCACGCCGGTAGCGGTCATCGCCTTCGAGATTGACGGATTCCCTGCATACGTGACCCAGCACGGACCGACGGCGGGGGACAACCTGCTTCGAGCCCTGGCTTCGCTGCTCCGCCGTCAGACCCGGCGGCTGGACCTCGCCGCCCGGTGGGGTGCCCACGACTTCATGTCGGTCATCAGCGGGTGCAGTGAGCAGGGCGCCGTAGTCTTTGCGTCCCGCATGCAGGACCTGGTCCGGACCACTCATGACGGCAGTATCAGCATCAGCGCGGGCGTGGCGTGCTATCGGCCGGAGATGCAAGGGGCTGCCGAGCTCCTGGATGCAGCCGGGGCGGCGCTGGCCCATGCCCGGCAGGATGGCGGTGACCGGATCCGGGTCCACGGCCGCAGCCGTTCCGAGGCGCGGCGCAGCACGGTGCAGGCGCCGACCGGAGAAGCGGCGGACGCGACCATATCCGCCATCGCCCCCGACACACCGTTGCAGGACGCCTCTCCCCGCACATCGCCGGAGGGGCCAGTCGGCGTGGGGCGCTCTGTTTTCCTGCTCACCGCCGACGAACGGATCCGGGCAGAGCTGAGCGCGTTTCTGAAGGCAACCGGTTTTGCAGTGACTGAAGGCGCCTCACTGGTGGACATGATGGCACCGCTGCAGCGCGAGTTCGACCTGGTGCTGACCGACGTAGGCGCACCCGGCACCTCCGCTGCGGACATGATCCGCCAGCTGCGGGAACGCAGCCCCGCAACGCGCGTCATGGGCATCCCGCGGCGTGACGGCGACGCGCTGCACGCAGATACACTGCTGGTGCGAGTGGACGCGTACTATCAGGGGCTGGGCAATCGGTCGCACGTGGAAGCGCAGGTGCGGGAACTGCTGGCGGAAGGCGACGCCCTGCGGGAGGCCCAGGTCCGACAGCGCATGCTGTCCGACGAGATCCGCGCCATGCACCGCGAGTCCCGACTGGCACTGGAGGCCAGTGAGCACAAGTATCGGCAGGTGGTGGAATCCGTCCACGAGGTCATCTTCCGGACCGACGCCGAGGGCCGATGGACCTTCCTGAACCCTGCCTGGACTGCCATCACCGGGTTCACGGCCGAGGAGTCCGTTGGCCAGCCGCTTTTCAGGTTCATCACCCCTGAGGATGAGCCGGCGGTGCGCACCCGATTCCTTGAGGCGCTCGATGGCGGCAGCCGCGGGTTCCGGCATGAATGCCGGTGGCGGACGCGCCATGGCCCGGACCGCTGGATTGAGTTGCGACTCCAGCTCGACCTGTCCCCATCGGGCACCGTGACAGGGAGCAGCGGCGTACTTGCCGACACGACTGACCGCCGCCGCGCCGAAGCCGCCCTGCGGCGAAACGAAGAGTACTTCCGGTCCCTCATCGAGAATTCCGGGGACCTGATCGCGGTGCTCAACGCCGACGCCACGTTCCGTTACGCGAGCCCGGCGATCGAGCGCGTATTCGGCTATCCCGTGGAAGAACTGCTGGGCGCTGACCCCATGCGTCTGGTTCACCCCGCCGACGAGGCGCGCACGCGGGAAGGTCTTGCGCTGGTGCTGGACGACCCGGGCGTGACGCGCACCGCGGAGCTGCGCGTGCGCAACCGCAGTGGAGACTGGCGGCACGTGGAACTCACCTGCCGCAACCTCCTGCTGACCCCCGGCGTTGAGGGTATTGTCATCAACGCCCGGGATGTCACCGAACGGATCGTAACGGAGGCGGCCCTGCGGGAGAGCGAACAGCTCATGCTGCGCGCCCAGAAGATGGAGGCCATTGGCCGCCTGGCGGGCGGCGTGGCCCATGACTTCAACAACCTCCTCACGACGATACACGGTCACGTTGACCTGCTGATGGCTGACGTCGAGGAAGGTAGCCCTGTGCACCGGGACCTGCGGGAGGTGGGTGAAGCCGCGGAGCGCGCCACCCTGCTGACTCGCCAGCTTCTGGCCTTCAGCCGGCGCCAGGTCATGCAACCCCGCGTCGTCGGCATCAACACCGTGATCCGAGACCTGGAACGCACGATTGCCAGCGTCGCGGGGCCGGATGCGGTGCTGTCCATGCAGCTCGAGGAGGATGCCGGCCACGTGCGTGTGGACCCCTCGCAGATCGAGCAGGTGCTACTGAACCTCGTCGTGAACGCCCGGGACGCCATGCCCGGCGGCGGCACCATCGAGGTGGCTACATCGCGCCGGACCTTCGAGGGGGACGAGGCGACGGCAGACGTGGCCGGGACCGTGGTGGAAGGCGTGCCTCGCGGCACCTGCGTTGTCCTCAGGGTGACCGACTCGGGGACAGGCATGGAGCCGGCGGTGGCGGCGCAGGCCTTCGAGCCGTTCTTCACCACGAAGGGGCCCGGTGGTGGTACCGGCCTGGGTCTGTCCACGGTGTACGGCATCGTGAAACAGAGTGGCGGCCATGTGTGGCTGAACAGCCGACCCGGGGCGGGAACGGAGGCCGTCGTCGCCCTGCCGGCGGCGATTGACAGCGAGCCGGCAGACGATGCGGCGACGGTGCGACACGCTGTGCCGACGACTACGGCTCAACCGACGGCGCCGGAGGACGCCAGCCGCACTGTGCTGGTGGTAGAGGACGAGAAGGCCGTGCGCGACCTCACGGAGCGCATTCTCGTTCGCTACGGGTATCGCGTCCTCTCGGCAGCGGGCGGACGGGAGGCACTCGAGGTCCTCGGCACCACCGGGAACGAGGTGGACCTGCTCCTGTCGGACGTGGTCATGCCGGACATTGGCGGACTGGAGCTGGCGGCGACGGTGCGCCGACGCATGCCGCAGCTACCGGTGCTTTTCATGTCAGGATACAACGAGGAAGCGATCCTGCATGACGGCGTACTCGTGGAGGGCGCACATTTCCTGGAGAAACCATTCACTCCGGCTGCCCTGGTCGGCCGGGTCAGCAGGATCCTGGAAACTGCCGTCGAGGGCGGCGTGCCGCCACACTGAACAGCCGCCACGACCATGCCGCTGGCCGCCCGGGCACGCGCGCCCGGGCGGAACAGGTCATCTCAGAAGACGACGCCCAGGCCGATGGCCGAGCGGTCGCCCATGGACAGGCCGAAACGGATCGTGGTGCCGGTGAAGGGCCCGGTGCCGCCCGTAACGGCCAGGTCCAGCCCCAGATCCACAGCCAGGCCCAGATCCGCACCCTGGCTGCTGCCATCGGCCCGCTCCCTGCCGAAGAACGCGTCAAGGACCACACGGGGTGCCAGCCACGGCGTGAACCGGGCGCCCTCGCCCTGGAAGCTGTGTCCCCCCGTGAGGCCCAGGGGGAAGCTGACCCTGGCCCCGTCACTCAGGCCCATTCCGGCCCCGAATACCCAGTCTATGTCCACGGGGAAGTCACCGGTGGCCCGGTTGACGACACCTGCGAAGTCCACTCCGCCGAACACCGCCAGGTCGCTCCCGCCGGGTCCTTCCGAAATGCCCGCCCGCAGGCCGTAGTTCCAGCCGGGAGACTGCCACATGGCCAGCAGGCCGATACCGCCGGCGTGCATGTCGGTAAGGAATATGCCCAACCCATCCGGCGCCCGCGGCGGCAGCAACTGCGGCGAATCCCACGCGGTCTGGGCCTGGCCGGACACCGGCAGCACCAGCACTGCGGCACACGTGGCCAGTACTATCCTGAGTTTCATGTTCTCTCCAGACTCGGTCCATTGCTGTGCCGCGTCACGGCCGTGAGCCATGACGCAGCCTGGCGTCAACCGCCGGCGCAAGGACCTCGCCATACGGCGTTCCCTACCGGCTGGCCGACGGCGCGTAGATTCCACCGCCGACCGACGCCGGTCAAGGGCCTATCCGTCCGCGCGAACCGCCTGGACCTCCAGCACGAGCTTCACCTCGTCGCTCACCAGCACGCCTCCCGCTTCCAGCGCCTGGTTCCACGTCAGCCCGTAATCCGTGCGGTCAATCTTCGTCTCCGCCGTAAACGCCACGCGTTCGCCGCCCCACGGATCCACGCCGCGTCCCTCCTCAATCACGTCCAGGACTACCTGCCGCGTCACGCCACGGATGGTCAGGTCGCCTTCCATGGCGATGCGGCCCTTCCCCGCCTTTCGCACCGTCCGGCTCTCGAACGTGATGTACGGATGGGACGCCACGTCGAAGAAGTCCGCCGACCGCAGGTGCTCGTCACGCTGGCCGCTGCGCGTGTCCACCGTAGCGGCATCGATACGCACGCTGACACGCGACTGCGTGATATCCTCCTCATCGAGCTCCACCGTGCCGCTCACCCCCACGAACTGGCCTCTCACGGTGGTGATCATCATGTGGCGGACTGAAAAACCGACGTTCGTGTGGTCGGTATCGATGTTCCACGTCGAGCGTTCTGCAGCGGTCATCTCGCGAGTAGCCATAAGTCCCTCAGTTCTAAGATTTAAGGGCCGAAAAATAGTGGCGCCTATCGCCACATTTATCTTGGCCCTAAGATAATATCGGGGTCCGGCCGTGTCAATGCCGGGCTCCTTTCACGCGGCTCGAGGGTACCATGCGAAAGGCGTAGAGCCGGAAATTGACAGCGTTGGCAGCCGGCCACAGCTTAGTACTGAGAATTCAACGGGAGGCGCATGGCGGACAGCGAGCAGGAGCTTGCGTTGAAGTTGTATGTGGTCCTTGCGAGGGCGCGTACAGCGGTGGCGCGGCTGGGTGAAGCGGACATTGCCAGGCACGGTCTGTCCACAGGCGAATTCGCGATTCTGGAGGTGCTGTATCACAGGGGCCCGCTGCTGCTGGGCGAAATCCAGCGGAAGATCCTTGTTTCCAGCGGCGGTGTCACCTACCTGGTAGACCGGCTGGAGGGGCGGGGACTGGTGGAGCGGCGGGAATGCGCCGAGGACCGGCGGGCCCGTTACGGCGCACTGACGGCGAAGGGGGAGCGGCTGATGCAGGAGATTTTCCCGGCTCATGCGGCGGCCATCGAGGGGGCGACGGCCGGACTGACGGCGGAGGAGAAGCGGCAGGCCATCAACCTGCTGAAGCGGCTGGGCCACGCGGCGGCAGGGCAATGACGGCCGGGCGAGAGGTTCTGCCCCACGAAATCTACGTGCCTGGCGACACCAATGACGCAGTCCCCGTCCTGATCCTTTTGCACGGCCGCGGTTCCCACAGGGGCGACCTCTTCGGATTGCAGCGCCATCTCCCTCCGGAGTGGGCGGTGGTGGCGCCGGACGCCCCCTTCCCTGCTGCCCCCTGGGGCTACGGGGCCGGCTACGCATGGTACCGATACATGGGACGGAACGTCCCGGAAGAGGCGAGCTTCTCCGGCAGTCTGGACGCACTGGACCGACTCCTGGAGACTCTGCCGGATATTCTGGGCACCCCGCCGTCGTCCGTGGCCCTTGGCGGCTTTTCCCAGGGTGGCACGGTGAGCACCGCATACGCCCTTTCCCGACCGGGCCGCGTCCGTCACGTCCTCAATTTCAGCGGGTTCCTGGCCGACCACCCGGCCGTATCGGCGACGCCGGACGCCGTTGCCGGCACACGCTTCTTCTGGGGGCATGGCACGCAGGACGGCAACATTCCCTTCGCCCTGGGCGAGGAAGGGCGCGCGGCGCTCAGGGCCGCAGGTGCGGACCTGGACGCCAGGGACTACGACATCGGCCACTGGATCGATCCCACGGAACTCGCCGACGCCGTGGCCTGGCTCCAGCGCGGCGGCTTCCAGGTCAGCAACGCGAGCGGCTCCTGACCGCGCTGGGTGGGCGGGACCTCGGCGCGAGGCCGTCCGGTAGCAGGCGTCAGCTCTTCGCTGCGGCCCCCGGCCGGTGAGTTGACCGCATGCGCAGCAGCCCCTCCTGCGCCACGGAAGCTACGAGCACTCCATCACGGGAGTAGACGCTGCCCCGGGCGAACCCCCGGGCTCCCGCTGTGACCGGGCTGTCCATGGTATAGAGCAACCAATCGTCCATGCGGCAGGGCCGGTGGAACCAGATGGCATGGTCCAGTGTGGCGGCCTGCAGCATCGGATCGCGGATATTCAGGCCATGTGGCTGGATGGCCGTGGCCAGCAGCGCGTAATCCGAGGCATACGCCAGCACCGCCTGATGGGCCAGGTCATCCGCGGGCATGGCCCCGTTGGCCCGGATCCACATGTGCCGCACGGCCTCCCGGGGCGTTGTATCAAACGGACCGATACCGACGGGCCGGAAATCTATGGGGCGGTCCTGTGTCAGTACGCCGCGCATGGACTCGGGTATGCGGTCGGCGGCGGCGCGGATAAGCTCCAACTCCGAAGCAATGTCCTCCGGTCCGGGTACATCCGGCATGGCGGCCTGGTGCTCGATGCCCGCCTCACGGCGGTGGAACGAGGCGGACATGTTGAAGACGGCCTGGCCGTGCTGGATGGCAGTCACCCTGCGGGTGGAGAAGCTGCCCCCATCCCTGAGACGATCCACGAAGTAGACGATGGGCGCCCTGAGGTCACCGGGCAGAATGAAGTAGCCGTGTACGGAGTGTGCGACGCGGTCGTCCTCCACCGTACGACGAGCGGCGACCAGGGCCTGGGCCATGACCTGCCCGCCGAAGACCCGGCCGGTGCCGATGTCCCGGTTGAGGCCCCGATAGATGTTGACCTCCACAGGCTCCAGGTCGAGCAGTTCGAGGAGGTCCGTCACCTGATAGTTCACGTCAGCGCCTCCCGGTGGGGCTGGCGGTCGGCAGTTGCATCTTGCACTGCGGCACTACTTGCGTCACCTTGAGGGCTGTCGCGACGAGTAGCAGCGGCAGTCGATCACGTCTGTACATCACGTCTATCCCGGGTTCAGAGCGGATACCGAGTGGAAAACTGACGTGCGGCCCCCGGCTCGCGACGCGCCCTCAGAATCGCCGTCGGCACGGTTCAGGGCAACCCAGTCCAGCGCCTACGGTGCTATTGACCCATTACAAGCCGCGCAGGAAGTGACCTCCCGGGCTGGTAGGGGGTAAATGGTAGGACGAAGCACAGGCCGGCACCGTCGTTGCGATGGTGTAATGACGATCCGGCGCAGTGGCACACGAACGATGGCAGGCACATGAGCGCAAGCGCAGCACTTCCCCTCGTGATCCAGGGCGGCATGGGCATAGCCGTCTCCAACTGGGAACTGGCCCGGTCGGTCTCATCGCTGGGCCAGCTTGGCGTAGTATCGGGGACGGCCGTGGACTCCGTGCTGGTGCGGCGCCTCCAGGATGGCGATCCGGGGGGCCATGTGCGGAGTGCCCTCGAGCACTTCCCCTGGCCGGCGGTGGCGGCGGAAGTGATGCGGAAGTATTTCGTGGAGGGCGGCAAGCCGGCGGACAAGCCGTACGCGCTGCTTTCCATGTACCGTGGCGCGGTGAACCGGGCCCGGCACGAGGTCACGATCCTGGCCAACTTCGTGGAAGTCTGGCTGGCGAAGCAGGAGCACAACAATGCGGTGGGTATCAACCTTCTGACGAAGGTGCAGATGCCAAACCTGGCATCGTTGTATGGCGCCATGCTGGCGGGCGTGGACTACGTACTCATGGGCGCGGGCATCCCGAAGGAGATTCCGGGGGTGCTGGATCGGCTGGCGGTGCACGAGCCGGCGACGATGCGGCTGGACGTAGACGGCGGCGGCCCCGCGGAATACCTGGAGCTGGACCCGCAGATGTTCTGGGAGGGCCCTCCGGTGGAACTGCGCCGGCCGAAGTTCTTCCCCATCATCTCGCAGGCGTCACTGGGCCAGATGCTGATGCGCAAGTCCACCGGCCGGGTGGACGGCTTCATCGTGGAAGGCCCGACGGCCGGCGGCCACAACGCGCCGCCGCGGGGGCAGGTCGTCCATAACGAGCGGCACGAGCCCCAGTACACCGAGCGGGACCTCGTCAACATGGAGCAGATGCGGGCGCTGGGGATGCCCTTCTACCTGGCGGGCGGCGCAGCGTCGCCGGAATCCCTCCAGGAGGCGCTGGACGGAGGTGCGTCCGGCGTGCAGGTGGGCACGCTGTTCGCCTATGCCGCCGAGTCCGGCCTGGCGGAAGACCTGAAGGCGGAAGTACTGCAGCGGGTCATCCGGAACGAGGTCGATGTCCTTACCGACGGCCGGGCCTCGCCTACGGGCTTCCCGTTCAAGGTCGTGCAGATCGAGACGACCAACTCGGCACGGAAGCAGTACGAGGCCCGCAAGCGCGTCTGCGACCTGGGCTACCTGCGGACAGCCTATCGGCGGCCGGATGGCCGCCTGGACTACCGTTGCGCTGCTGAGCCGGTGGACACCTACGTCAAGAAGGGCGGCGACGTGGAGAACACCGTTGGCCGGAAGTGCCTGTGCAACGCCCTCATGGCAGACATCGGCATGGCGCAGGTGCGGGATGGCGGCGAACTCGAGCGCCCCATCATCACCAGCGGCGACGACGTCATGCGTCTCAACCGGTTCCTGAACGACCGGACCAGTTACAGCGCCCGGGACGTCGTGGAGTACCTGCTGGATGGAGTGGTGGTCCCGGAGCGGGCGTCTGTGGGTGAGGCGCAGGCGCGGGTCATGACGGGCGCAGCGGTGGACTGACCAGGCCAGACACCGGCGGGAACGGGCGCGGCGGCTTCATGCCTGCCGCGCCCGTTCTGCATCCGTGCCGTCGGGCGCGATGCCGAGTTCCCGTTGGAGATCGTCGCGCGCGTGCTGGATGCGATGTCGCACGTCCTCCTTCAGCCGGGGCAGATCGGCCATGGTCATGCCGGCTGTTTCCACCGGTTCCAGAACCCTCACCTCCGCCCGCGCCCGGTTGAAGATGAGGGAGCCACGGGCCATGGCGAAGCGAGTCCCCGCCACGGCCATGGGCAGGATGGGCGCGCCGTACTCGATGGCCACGCGGAATGCGCCGTCCCGGAACGGCAGCATCTCCGGCGTAGGGGAACGGGTGCCTTCAGGGAAGACCATGACGGACACGCCCTTGTCGAGCCGGTCCTTCATGCCGGCGAGGGCCTCGGCGCGGCTGCTGGCGCGGCCGCGGTGCACGCCGATGTCGCCGGCCATCCGCATCATCCAGCCCATGATCGGCACACGGAAGACCTCGGCCTTGGACAGCCACTTCATCTCCCACGGTACGTGGCTGATGAGGAAGATGTCCGCGTACGACTCGTGGTTGGATACCGCGACATAGGGCCGGCGCGGATCCGGTACGTGATGCCCGGACACACGGAACCGCCAGAACGGGTTCAGCTTCACTGCCGCGATGGCGGCCCGCCGGAACCAGCGACCGACGGTGTAGCGCCCGGGATCTCGAGGCACGGTGGCTACGTAGATGACGGCAAGGAGCGGCAGCCACAACGTCGCCACGATGAGGATCAGCAACCAGAGGACGGCGGACGCAACGCGGTTCAGCATCGTGGACGTGCCAGCATGGTGGACCGATACGCCATCATGCGCCGCTGACAATCCTGCGCAACTCGTCCAGACGACGCCGCCCCTCGGCGGGGGAACCCACCAGGACGGTGAGGTGGCCGAGCTTCCTGCCCGGCCGGGCCGACTTGCCGTAGGCGTGCACGTGGACGTCGTCCATGGCGAGGATCTCGGGATGAGACGGCGTGTCTCCGATGACGTTCAGCATGACCGAGTGGCCGAGGTGCGCCGTAGAGCCGAGGGGCCAGCCGACGATGGCACGGACGTGGTTCTCGAACTGGCTCGTCACCGCGCCCTCGATGGTCCAGTGACCGGTGTTATGCACCCGCGGTGCGATCTCGTTGGCCAGCAGCGCCCCGCCGTGCTGGAACATCTCCAGGGCGATGACGCCCACATAGTCGAGGGCAGCCATGATCCTGCGCAGGTAGTCCCCGGCCGTCTCCACCAGCGCCGGCGCAAGGTCTGGCGCCGGCGCCAGCGAGGCGCGCAGGATTCCCTGCTCGTGAATGTTCTCCGACGGCGTGTAGCAGCGGACGGTGCCGTCGGCAGCGCGCACGCCAACGATGGAGACCTCGCGGTCGAAGGGGATCCACTGCTCCACGAGGAGCGGCACGCCGCCGAGCCGGTCGAAGGCGGACAGCAGTTCGTCAGCGGTCCGGCAGACGAGCTGGCCGCGCCCGTCGTACCCGAGGCGGCGCATCTTGGCGACGGCGGGCAGCCCGACGATCTCGAGGGCGCCCTTCAGGTCGTCAGCTGATGCCACCTTCACGTAGCGCGTGGTAGGAATCTCGAGCTCGGAAAAGAGGTCCTTCTCCGTCCAGCGATTGCCGGCTGCCGCCAGGGCCCTGGGCCCGGGCCGGACGGGCACGAACTCGCCGAGGAACTCCGCCGTCGCAACGGGCACGTTCTCCGACTCGAACGTCACGACGTCCACCCGTTCCGCGAACGCGCGCAGCGCCGCCTCGTCGTCGAACGGGGCCGTAACGGTCTCAACGATGCCCCCCGCCACTTCCGCCTGCGGCGCCAGCTGCAGGAAGTTCACGCCCATGGGCCAGCCCGCCAGTGCCGTCATGCGGGCGAGCTGGCCGCCGCCCAGGATGCCTACGCACGGCGGTGTCCCCCGGAACGGCATCAGCTGTCGAGCCCCCGGGCCGCGTCCTCGATGACGGCCTGTGTCTGCTGGTCGCGGAACGCCTGCAGTGCATCTTTCACGGCGGGGTGCTGATGCCCGACGACGGCGGCGGCAAGGAGCGCCGCGTTCACGGCGCCGGCGCGGCCGATGGCGAGAGTGCCCACTGGCACGCCGGCCGGCATCTGCACGATGGACAGGAGGGAATCCATCCCCTGCAGTGCCTTCGACTCCACTGGGACGCCGAACACGGGCACGATGGTGGACGCCGCGACCATGCCGGGCAGATGTGCGGCGCCGCCGGCACCAGCGATGATGGCGAGCAGTCCGCGCTCGCCTGCGGACGTGGCATAGTCCGTCATGCGGGCGGGCGTGCGGTGCGCGGACACGACAGTTGCCTCGAAGGGTACGCCGAGCTGGCGCAGCATGTCGGCGGCGTGGCGCATGGTCTCCCAGTCGGAGCGGGAGCCCATGATCAGGCCGACGAGGGGCTGCTGTGCATCACCGGATATGGCCGTCACGTATGCTTCTCCTCAGAGGTACTTGTCGCCGCGCACCACGTCCACATCCTGGATGAACACGATGACGGCGTGATAGTGAAAGTAGATGTCCGAGACGTGGTGGACGATGCGGTCCGCCAGTTCGGGCGCTACGATGGTCTCGATGCGCACGTTCGAACCCTCCCACTCGCTCGCGCGGACCCCACGCGACCCCTCGCCGGTCACTTCCGCGACGGTGAACCCGCGGGCGCCCAGGCCACGTATCTCGTCAAGCAGCCGCGTGCGCAGCACTCGCTCCGCCACAATGGTCACCAGTTTCAGGCGTCTCAGGTCCGTCATGCTCCCATCCAGCGCGCGAAGGCGTAATAGAGGGGGATTCCCAGCGTAAGGTTGAAAGGGAACGTAATGCCAAGGGCTGCCGTCAGGTAGAACGCCGGGTTCGCCTGGGGCAATGCGATGCGCACGGCGGCCGGCGCCGCGATGTACGACGCGCTGCCGACCATGGCCCCGAGCACGGCACTGCCGCCGATGGACAGGCCGGCATACTGCCCGACCCACACGCCGAGGCAGCCGTGCAGAACCGGCACGACCACGCCGAACGCAAGCAGGAACGGTCCAACCCGTCGCAGGTCCCTTAGCCGTCGGGCGGCCACCATGCCCAGTTCCAGCAGGAACAGCGTCAGGGCGCCCGGGAACAGGCCGATGAAGAACGGCTCCACCGTGGCGAGCCCGGCCGGGTCGGCCACGAAGCCCACCACCAGTCCGCCCACCAGCAGTACGACGCTGCGGCCAGTGAGCACTTCCCTCATGGCGGCGCCCCGGCCACCGCCGTGGCGCTCGGCATCGTCCTGGACCGACCGTCCCACGAGCAGCAGCGCGACAACGATGGCCGGCACCTCCAGCACGGCCACCAGCGCCGGCATGTAGCCCTCTCCCGGAAGGCCCATCGTCTGGCCGAACGCCTGCGCCGCCAGGAACGTGACGGCCGACACGGAACCGTAATGGGCCGCAATGGCCGCCGCGTTGACGCGGTCGATCCTGCCGATCCAGCGCAGTACGCCAAAGGCGGTCAGGGGCGTAACCACGCCGAGCATCAGGGTCGCCGCCAGTGGCAGCGCGATCTCCGCCAGCGTCGTGGCGGCCAGCGCGATGCCGCCCTTCAGGCCAATGGCGAACAGGAGGAAGATAGTGAGGGCATGATACATCGCCTCGGGGAACTCGAGGTCGCTGCGGACAAGGGCCGCTGCCATGCCCAGCGCGAACGCCAGCACGACGGGCGACAACAGGTTGGAGATGATGATTTCAGCGCCAGCCAAGGGCCTGAACCCCTCTTTCGAAGTCCAAGAAACGAGCCGCGTATTGTAAGGCAATGCCCGGCTGGTGACCAGCATCCTGGGCTGCTGGCGCAGCGGTGTATGGCTGCTGCTGGCGCAGCGGTGTATGGCTGCTGCTGGCGCAGCGGTGTATGGCTGCTGCTTTCGCAGCGGTGTATGGCTGCTGCTTTCGCAGCGGTGTATGGCTGCTGCTTTCGCAGCGGTGTATGGCTGCTGCTTTCGCAGCGGTGTATGGTTTATGGGGATCGTGTATGGTGCGCCCGGGTCAGAAGGGGAAGAGCAGTGGCACCAGCAGGAGGGTGATGAGCAGGGCGACGGTTTGCAGCAGGATCCCGGCCTTCATGAAGTCGCCGAACCGGTAGGCACCGGGCCCCAGCACCAGCATGTTGACAGGGGTGGCAACGGGCGTGGCGAACGCGCTGGACGCGGCCACGGCCACGCCCATGACCATGGGATACGGTGAGACGCCGAGCTGGGCGGCAGTGGCAATGGCGACTGGGGCGACGAGCACGGCCGTGGCGGTATTCGAGATGACCTGACTGAGGACGCCGGTGAGGATGAAGAGGGCGGCCAGCACCGCCAGCGGTCCGGCGGACCCGATTGTCTCCAGGCGGGCCACGAACAGGTCCATGCCACCCGTCTTCTGCAGTGCCGTAGCCATGGGCAGGAACGCGGCGATGAGGACCACGCTCTCCCAGTTGATGGAGCGATAGGCCACCTCCATGGTGAGGCAACGGGCCAGGACCATGGCCACGGCGGCGAGCAGCACGGCCAGGACCGGCGCCACTACCTCGAACGTGAGGAGCAGCATCATCCCCACCATGATGGCGATGGCGGCGTACTGCCTGCGTGAGAGCGGCCCGTCGGCGCGGCTGTCGTCACGGGCCTGCGCCACGACGACAAAGTCGCCCACGTCGCCGCGCAGCAATTCGATTCGGCGGGGCGAGCCGGAGACCAGCAGCGTGTCCGCAAAGCGCAGCTCAGTGCTGGCCAGTGGTCCCTCCAGCAGTTCGCCCTGCCGGCGAATGGACAGGACATTGGCGCCGTACCGGGTGCGGAACCGGGCATCCGCCAGGGTGCGCCCTATGAGACGGGACCGCGGCGTGAGGAGCACCTCCGCAAGCATGGCCTCCGGTTCCTGCGCGACGCCCGCCTCGTGCAGCAGTTCTTCCCGGAGGAGTCGCTGCACGGTGTCCGCGGGGGCCTGGACGTCCATCTCATCGCCGACGCGGAGCACGGTGTCGGCGGTACCGGCCAGCCGAGTCCGGCGGCCACCGGGGCCACTCGCCCTGCGGACGGCCAGCACGCTGACGCCGTAACGTTCCCGCAGCCGGGCGGCGGCCGGCGACTGGCCGACCAGTGGCGACTGGGGGGGCACGCGCAAACGCGTGATGCGGCCGACGCCGTATCCCCTGACCAGTTCCTCGCCGGGCACTGACGCGACGCCCCCGGCAGCCGACGGCCCGTCGGCGGAGGCCCGGGCCGGGAACAGCCTGCCGCCGGCCACGGCCAGGATGACGGTGCCCGCGGCCAGCACCACGAGCCCCACAGGCGTGAAATCGAAGAAACGGAAGGGCGCGTAGCCCGCCGCCGCGAGCTGATTCGAAACGACGATGTTGGGCGGCGTCCCGATGAGTGTAAGCAGCCCGCCGAAGAGGGACCCTACGGAGAGCGGGATGAGCAGCAGTGACGGGCTGAGCCGGGCGCCCCACGCCAGCGTCGCGGTGACCGGCAGCATGACGGCGACGGTGCCCGTGGAACTCATGAAGGCGGACAGCAGCGCGGCCCCCAGCATGACGGTCACCGTAAGGCGGGCGCGGGAGGTGCCGGCCACCCTGCCCAGTGCGCGGCCAAAGCGCTCCGCGACCCCTGTTCGGAACAGCGCTCCACCGACGACGAACAGGCCGGCGATCATGATGACGACGGCGTCCGAAAACCCCGCCAGCGCCTCCGCCGGTGTCAGTATGCCGGTGAGGCTGAGGGCCAGCAGAGCCATGAGCGCGACGACGTCCAGCCGCATCCTGTCGCTGGCGAACAACAGGATGGTGGCGCCGAGCACGGCAAAAACGAAAAGTGCGTCACCGGTCACGCCGTGAAAAGTAGCCGGCGTCCCTCGCTGACGCACGTCCCGGGGATCAGGGACTCTGCAACGGCAGGGTCACGCCACCGGCGAGGGCAGTGGTATCCAGGTCGGCCACCGGGACGCCGTCCACGGTCACGACAACTCGTGTAACCGAAGCAGGGAGTGTCAGCGTGTAGCTGGCCGCCGCTGCAGGCGAGTTGCGCAACCGCAGCGACCCCTCGCTTATGACGGGCTCGACGGAGGCGCCCCCCGGATAAGGCAATGTCTCGAGTGCGGCCTGCCCAGCATCCGCATCGACGCGGAGGGTCAGCGTTCCATCCTCCTGCGCCGCGTCAACGCTCACGATGAACGGCCCGG
Source organism: Longimicrobiales bacterium (assembly GCA_035461245.1). Lineage (GTDB taxonomy): Bacteria > Gemmatimonadota > Gemmatimonadetes > Longimicrobiales > RSA9 > SH-MAG3. The sequence continues at coordinate 23,228 of DATHVP010000038.1, forward strand.
CCGCGGGCACGAAACGAATGATGGCCGCTTCACCGGCAGATTCGGGTACCGCGAGCGTTGCGGCCCCCGGCGTGGCGCCGTCGCCGATGATGGAGTCCACGACCCACTCGCGCAGGGCCGGCACTGCCACGACGGGCGCGGCCATGAGCAGCAGGACCGCCGCCGCCCGGAGCCACGGGCTGGCCATGACATGGCGCCGACGCTCGTTGCCGGTTCGGTGCGGCACCCGGCCGCCGGCGGCGGCTGGGGGCAGGTCCGCCTCGAAGGCTGCTGCGTCTACCCAGGTGCGGACGAGATCCGCGTCGGCGGCTAGCAGGTCGAGTTCGCGGGTGCATGCCTGGCATGCGGCCAGGTGGCGCTGCCTCCCGGCTCGCCAGGCGTCGTCGCCCTCATTGTCAATGAAGCGGAGCAGCTCATCCTCACCGAGGTGCGGCAGAGGCCCCGTCGTCTGTGTGTTCATGCTTCCTCCTGTGCGTCCCGCAGCCGCGTCGCGGCCTTGCGCAGTGCCCGGGCCATGAGTGTGCCGACACTGCCTGTCGTGGTGCCCAGTGCGTCCGCGATCTCGCGGTGGGCAAAGCCTTCCTCCCTCATGAGCAGCGCCATGCGCTCCTTGTCGGAAAGGGCGCCGAACGCCTGCTCGACCAGCCTGCGCGCCGTGGTCCGGCTGATGCCCTGGTCCGGTGCCGGCGGCGGATCCGAATGCGACATCATCGCGCGGCCGCCCATGACGAGGAGGCGACGTCGCGTCCTGCTGCGGGCGACGTCCTTCGCCAGGTTCGTCGCGACCCGGAACAGCCAGGGCCCCGCGGCGTCAGCGGGCGGTGCGTGTTCGAGGAACCGCACGAAGGCCTCCTGGGCCAGGTCCGCCGCCAGGTCGCCGTCGCCGGTGAAGCGGGCGAGGTAGCGACACAGCGCCGGGTGGTGCTGCTGGAACAGCGCCTCCACCGATGCGTGGGCGTCAGTGACGGACACGGAACCCCAGCACGGGCAGGCGCGGCACGCCGCGCTCGAACTCGCTGCGCAGGTCGCCGCCGCAGCCCACGGGCATGCAGCCGGGCTCGTCGCCCGTGTAGATGGTGGCGTTGTCCCGGCCGAGGGCGTTGCGGAGCTGGGCGTACGCGCCGATCTCGAGGCCTCGCCAGCGCCCGGCCCAGTCCAGCAACAGGTCGAGACTGGCGTAGTGGGGCGCCAGCGCCGCGTTCGGCTCGCCGATCCACGGCAGGCGGTCTTCGTCGCAGCCGGGCACCTCGCTGCACTCCTCCGCCGTCGAGACCACGCGGGTGAAGGGGACGCCTGTGGCGGTGGTGAGGGCGGCGCCGGTGCGAATCCCCGGCGTCGCACGGATCATGGCGGTGGCACTGAAGACGTGCCGCCTGTCCGACGCCGCGGGATACTCCCGCCCGGCGGCATCCATGACCGACCGGCTCAGTGTGTACGAGGCCGTGCCCGTCAGCGGACCGGTGATCTGCCGGAGCGAGAACTCGACGCCCGTCGCACGGCCCCCGCCGACGACGAATGTGGGCCTGTCGTGCAGCCGGCCGGGCGTCGGATCCGGGGCGGCGACACCGGTGGACCGGCGGGCAAAGGCGTTGACGGAAACGGCGCGGCCGGGCTCCAGCCACAGCTCGCCGCCCAGCGTGGCGATGTCCGAGCGGAGGGCAGGCATGTCCGGGCCGGCGAGCAGCCAGACGTCCGTGGTGGCCAGGCTGGCCACATACAGGCCACCCGGCGCGATGGTCTGCGTGTACTGGTAGACGCGGGACAGCCCGGCGGACAGCGCCGCCTCGGGCACGGGTGCGTAGCGGACCGACAGACGTGGCGCGAGGCGCACGGCACCGCCGTTCTGCACCCGTTCGCCCGTCTCCACGCGCAGACCGGTGCGGACGCCGAGCCGCTCGCCACCGGACCAGTTCCGCTCACCCCAGACCGCCAGCAGCGGCATGCCCGCGTCCCACATGAGGCGCAGCGAGTCCTGGGACACGGATTCGGGCGTGTCCGCGGCATACCGGGGCACAGGCAGCACGCGGGGCCCGAAGTAGCCGACCTGCTGGACCTCCGCCGAGTAGCCCAGCGACCAGCCGGGGCCGGCCAGCGAACGGGGCTCGGGCCAGATGGTGCCAGTGACGCCGAACGCCTGTACGCCGGTATCGCTTTCCCTCGATGCGCTGGCGGTATTCGGGATCTGGCCCAGGCGCCATGCGTCGGGCAGCACGATCCCGTCGTGACGGCTGAGGTACGCGGTATGGCGCGTCTGCAGCGACGCGAACGCGCGATTCAGCGAGACGCGGCCGGCGGTGTTGCCCCACTCCGCACGGAATGAGGCCTGGTTGCTGGAACTGGTGAGATGGTCCCGCTCCCACAGCCCACTCACCTCGAGGCTGGTCCGGTCCCCGAGGCGCAGGTCGCCACGACCGGCGATCTCGGAGAAGCCGTACGGGAACGAGACGTCGTCCCGGCCGGACGCCCGCCGGGCGACGGAGGTCAGCCAGTCCAGGTACGTCTGTCGCCCCGCCAGCATCCAGCCGGCGCGACCGTCGAACATGCGCTGGTCCAGCGCGAGGCCTGCGCTCATGAGGGAGATGTCGGCGTGGGCGTTCAACTCCCCTGCCCCGCTGGCACGCCGACTCTGCAGGTCCACCACGCCGGCGGCGCCCTCGGCAATGGCGGCGGACCGGGTGCCGGGATGGAACCACACGGCGCCTATGGCGTTGGAGCCCACGCCGGACACGATGCCCAGGGCGTGCAGCGGGTTGAAGAGGGGCACGCCGTCGAAATAGACGCGGGTGTGGGACCACGGCGCGCCGCGGGTCCACAGCTCTGCGGTGTAATCGCTGCGCGTCGTGACACCTGGCAGCCGCTGCAGCGCACGCATGACGTCCGGCTCGCCCAGCGTAACGGCCTCAACGACGTCGGCGTGGGTCAGTTCCCGGGCGTCGGTGGTGAGGTAGCGGTGCCGGCGCATGTCTGCGGCCAGCAGCCGGGCCAGGTCCACGTCGGCGCCGAAGGCGTCTGCGCCTTCGTACGGGCCGCGGGCATGCCCCACCGTCTGTACGGGCGTCAGGGGGATGGGCTCGGCGGTCAGGCCCACCGCGACGGGCGAGACGGCGCTGCCCCGCAGTTCGACGGTGATGCTGTACGGCCGGTAGCCGTACCGGCTCACGTATATGCGGTAGACGCCTGACGCAAGGCCGTCGAAACGGTACGCGCCGGTGGCGTCCGAGACCACGGCACGGGACGACGTCGTGAATGCCGAGCCGCTGGCGGGCCCGGCGGGGAACGCGCCCACGACCTCGGGCTGCAGCACAACCGTGGCGCCGGCCAGCGGTGCGCCCGTTGCGGCATCCAGCACGGTGCCGGTCACGCCGCCGCGGGCACGGGCACCCTCCCCGACCTGCGAGCCGGCCTGCCCCGGGAACTGCTGGGCTGCGGCCGGCGCTGCGGGAAGCGCGGCACACGCCGCCAGGGCGGCGATGACTGTGTAGAAGGCTCGTTTCATTTTGCCGATTGGCTTTTTCCCCTTGCTGCAATGTAATACGGGCAGCGCCCCCGGGTTCTGTCAGCCCGGGGCGGCGGCGGTATGGCAGGGGCAGACAGAGGTGGCTCGGTTATGGACTGACAGAAAAGGACGGGTCGATCCGTCTCTCCTGTGGAACTCACCAGGACGGGAGCAGCATCATGATGTCGGGACCTGGCAGGCTTGGCGTGCTGCTGGCGAGCGCTGTGGCGCTGGCCGGTTGCGAAACTCTCCTCGGCCCCGGCGGGGACGGCCGCCAGCCGCCGCTGGACCGGCTGCCGCGGCAGTTGAGCGCTGAGGAGCAGGCGGTCATCGGGGCCAGCAACCGGTTCGCGTTCGACATCCTCCGGGAAACAGTGCATGACCAGCCGGCGGCCAACGTACTGCTGTCGCCCCTGAGTGCATCCCTGGCCCTGGGCATGACCATGAACGGGGCGGTGGGCGAGACGCAGGACGGGATGAAGCAGGCGCTTGGCTTCGGCGATCATGACATGGCGGGCGTCAACGAGGCCTACCGTGCGCTCATCGACCTGCTGCTGGCGCTCGACGGCAAGGTGGACATGCGCATCGCCAACTCGATATGGGCGCGGGATGGCTTTCCCTTCCACGAGTCCTTCTACGACACCGCGCGCCGCTACTTCGACGCCGAAGTCACGACCATGGACTTCAGCGCCCCGGACGCGGCAGACCGGATCGACGGGTGGGTAAAGCAGAACACGGGCGGACGCATCGACCGCATCGCGCCGCGCCCGATACCCGCGCTGGCGGTCATGTACCTGGTCAATGCCATCTTCTTCAAGGCGGAGTGGACGCACCGATTCGACCCGCGGCAGACGACGGACTCGCCGTTCCGGCTGGAGGACGGCTCCACGAAATCGGTGAAGATGATGCGTCGCACGGGCCGGCTGCTGCACGGGTACGACGCAGCGACCGGCGCCCTGGTGGCGGAACTGCCGTACAGCCGAGGGGCCTACGCCATGACGCTTGTGCTGCCGCCCGCGGGCGCCGACATGGACGACTTCGTCGCATCGCTGACGGAGGAACGGTGGAATGGCTGGCTGCAGGGTCTGCACGAGGGCGAGGCGACCGTTGCGCTGCCCCGTTTCCGGCTGGAGTACGAGACCACCATGAACGAGCCGCTGGTGGCGCTGGGGATGGACCTGGCCTTCGGTCGGCGGCCGGGCACCGACTTCAGCGGCCTGTCGCCGCTGGGACGGGAGCTGTTCATCAGCCTGGTGAAGCAGAAGACGTTCATGGAGGTGAACGAGGAAGGGACCGAGGCCGCCGCGGCTACGCTGGTGGAGATCTCGCGCACCAGTGGGCCGCCGGCCCTGGTGTTCGACCGCCCGTTCCTGCTGGCCGTCCGGGAGCGCCTCAGCGGGACCATCCTGTTCATCGGCCGGATCGGCGACCCCGACTCCCGGTGACTCTGAGCCTCCCCGGGGCGCCTTCCCCGGCGGGCTGGCGCGGGCGGGGGCTGGTTGCGCATCTTGGGTGCGTTCCAGCCGGTTGATCCGCCACCCCGAAAGCACCGTCGATGAAGACGCCCTTCCTGGAACGGATAGGACTGCACCGGCGCGAACTGCGCGCCTGGGCCATGTACGACTGGGCGAACTCGGCGGTGATGACGACCATCATCGCTGCCGTGTTCCCGTCCTTCTACCTGGCCGTGGCTGGCGCGGGGCTGCCGGAAGGCGTGGCCTACAGCCGGTTCCAGATCGGCACGGCCGTGGCCATCGCCCTGATCGCGTCCGTCTCGCCGATCCTGGGCGCCATGTCCGACTACCGGGGCAACAAGAAGCGCATCCTGGGCAGCTTCCTGGGCCTGGGCGCGGCGGCGGTCGCGGCCATGTTCTTCATCAGCCACGGCGACTGGCTGCTGGGCATCCTGCTCTTCATGATGGCCAACATCGGCCTCATGGGCAGCTTCGTGTTCTACGAATCACTGCTGCCTCACATCGCCGACAACGACGAGGTGGACCGCGTCTCCACCGCCGGCTACTCGCTGGGCTACCTGGGCGGCGGGATCCTGCTGGCGCTGAACCTGGCGTGGATCATGGCACCTGGCATGTTCGGCCTGCCGTCGGGCGAGGGGCTGACGCCCTCGCAGGCCACGCTGCCGGTGCGGCTGGCGTTCCTGTCGGTGGCGGTGTGGTGGGTGGTCTTCGCCATTCCCCTGTTCCGTTACGTGCCGGAGCCGCCCCGCCGGCTGGAGGCGGACGAGCGGCCGGGCGAATCACCCGTGCGGGTGGCGTTCACCCGGCTGGGCGAAACGCTGCGCGAGTTGCGCGGCTATCGCCAGGCGTTCCTGATGCTGCTGGCGTTCTTCATCTACAGCGACGCCATCGGCGCCATCATCCGCATGGCCACCGTCTATGGAGCGGAGATCGGCCTCGAGCGCGACATCATGATCACGGCGATCCTGCTTACGCAGCTCATCGGCTTCCCCTTTGCCATCCTGTTCGGCGTGGCGGCGACCAGGTTCGGCGCCAAGCCCATGGTCTTCGTCGGCATTGCCGTCTACATGGTCATCTCCGTGCTGGGCTACTTCATGACGACGGCCGTGCACTTCCTGCTGCTGGCGTCACTGGTGGGAACGGTGCAGGGTGGCACGCAGGCACTGTCCCGCTCCCTCTTCGCGACGCTGGTGCCGCGCCACAAGTCCGGCGAGTTCTTCGGCTTCTTCGGCATCATCGAACGCTTTTCCGGGATCATGGGCATCCTCGTCATGTGGGCGGCAGGACAGCTCACGGGCTCACCCCGGCCAGGCATCCTGGCGCTCATCCTGTTCTTCATCGCCGGTGGACTGCTGCTGCGGCGCGTGGACATCCCGGCGGGACAGCGGGCGGCGCGGGAGGCGGAGTCGGCGGCGGGGGTGAGGATAGCCGCCCGGGAGT
>DATHVP010000039.1:0-6116 GCA_035461245.1 Longimicrobiales bacterium
ACTCACGGGGCGCGGCATCCGCAGCCTGCAGCCGCCCCCGTCCCGCCCGCGAGCGAAGCGAGCGGGCACACCATCCACCACCCGCGAGCGAAGCGAGCGGCCCATCCACCACCCGCGAGCAAGGCGAGCGGCCCATAAGGCGCCGCGAGCGGCCTACTCCGTGAACGCCAGCCTGTCCCCTTCCGCGGACACTTTCGCCCCCCGATGCAGGCACAACGACGTCGCAAGCCGTTCACCCGTAATCCGATAAGCGACGTCGTCCGGATCCGGCGCCGGGCTTGCCTTTCTCCATGCCGGCGACGCACCGCACGACGCGGCTCGCGCCGGACATCGAAAGGGAGCCAGGACCATGACACCCCGACTGCAGCACACGGGCAGGCTGGCTCGCCGGGGTCTTGCACCCGCCCTGGCGGCGCTGGCCCTGGCCGCCTGCGACATTGACCTCAGCGGCATCGACGGCATCAACCGCACCGTTCGCGGATCCGGCCAGCTCACCGAGGACGTGCGCACCATCCGCCACGTGGACGGCCTGCTGCTGGACGCGCCGGGGACCGTGCACGCCACCATCGGCGACGACGAGGGCCTGGTCATCGAGGCGGAGAGCAACCTGCACCGCTACCTGCGGGTCCGCACCGAGGGCGGCCGCCTGCGCATCGAGGTGGACTCGGGGGTGCGGCTGGAGCCGACACTGCCCATCCGCTACCACCTCACCGTGCGCGAACTGTCGCGGGTGACGGCGGGCAGGGACGGCCGCGTCGAGGTCGCGGGCCTGCGTGGCCAGCAGCTCCTGGTCAGCAGCACGGGCGCCGGCGGGATCCGCCTGGACGACGTCCACTTCGACGTCATCAGCGTCTCCGTGCAGGGCTCCGGCGGCGTCAGCGCGTCCGGCCGCGTGTCATTTCTGGAGGCCAGCCTCGGCGCGTCCGGCCCGCTGGACATGCGCTATCTCGACAGCGACGAGGCAGCCATCACTGTCTCCGGCAGTGGCTCCGCGACGGTGCGCGTCCGCCGTCGCCTCGACGCCAACCTGTCAGGCAGCGGTTCCGTGCTCTACTACGGCAACCCCACGGTCTACCAGTCCGTGAGCGGTGCCGGCGAGGTCCGGCGCGCCGGGGGGTGACAGGGGTTGGTTCCGAGCGCCGGCAGGGGTACACCTCGGACTCAACAAGACAGCCGGCGTTCCCCTGCCGCCGCGAGTTCCGCAGGAAGCCCGGCGGGCTCAGCCGTATCGAGCCCGACGGGGTTCCGAGGACTGTCCGAGCGCCGGCAGGGGTACGCCGGCTGTCACGGGCTGACAGTGAGCCGTGCCGGCTCGCTCTCCGCCGAGAGCAGACTGCCGTACAGGAGGTGGTCGCCAGGATCGAGGCCGGGAACGAGGTGGACCACCGGCCCGAGGTGCACGCAGTCGAACACGTGCCGGCGCGTCTCGCCGGCGCCGAAGGCCAGCGCGTTGCGGGGCTTGCCGACGAGACCGCCGTGCGATTGCCCAATGCGCCAGCCAAAGGTCGGACTGTAGCCGGATGGTCGCTCGGGCAATGCCACACGGACGGGATGGTCATGGGGGTTGCGGGCACTCACGGTGACCGTCACGCACACCCGCCCGATGGCGTAGCGCTCCAGCGTATCCGGCGCCACCCGCGCCGACAGATGCAGTGTCTCAGGCAGCACCATCGGCGCGTCCTCGTACCTGTCCCGGGTGCCCGCCTCCGCCTCGCACTGGCCCGCGCAGCTGACCACACCGGCGCACGCCTGCACGAAGTACTCCCGGGGATGGCCGCTCACGCTGCGGCCCAGCAAGGCGTGCAGCATCTCATGGCGAATGAGCCGGCCGTTCTGCTGGTAACCGTCCACAACCAGGATCTGGTTGCCGCGGCTGTACCACGCCGCCTGTGCATTGTGTTGCGGGATGCTGTGAGTATCCTCCAGCACCAGCCAGCGCACGTCGTGGAAGTCGCCCGACAGCCCCGAACACTGCTCCGTCAGCTGCCACCAGTGCTCGTACTCCGCCGGCACTTCCATTACCTGCGATTCCGGCGGCGGCGTCGGCCCGGTGAGCTCCACGCACGACGCCACCGCCAGGGCCGCTGCCATGGCCACGGCCAGCGGCCAGCCCGCTGCACCGGTCAGCGCCACCCGCCGGGTCGTGAACCGTCGTTGCCGATGTGGTACGTGCATGCGCCCGGTGTATCGGTGAGTTGCGACGTCGTCCCTCAATATACGCGCGAGTCCACTAATTTCTAACCCCCGGTAATGACGAACATGACGCGGTCAAGTCACCGACGCCGCAACGGCGGGCTGACGCAGAAAAGGCTGCCCTCCGCGCTTCGCGGGGACTACATTCCGGGTCCCGGACACAACACAGGATGTCGCAGATGGAACCAGGGAGCGCGCCGTCGCAGCTTCCCGCTGAGGCCATCCCCGCCACCCTCGCCGGGATCCGCCGCGGCGACCGGGTTGCCCTCGACAGGCTGTTCAGCGCCGTCTACCAGGAACTTCATGAGCTTGCCCAGCGACAACTGGGCTCGGGCCAGTCACCGGTGCTGAGTGCCACGGGGCTGGTGCACGAACTCTACCTGAAGTTCGCTGCTGCATCATGCCTCGATGCCCGTGACCGAAGCCATTTCCTGGCGGTGAGCGCCCGGGCCATGCGCCAGATCATCATTGACAGCGCCCGCCGGGCTCGGGCGTCCAAGCGTCAGGCCGTGACCCTGACGGTCCCCGGCGCCACTGACTCCCTTGCCGACCTGGCGACGGACATGATTGCTCTGGACGCCGCGCTGGCGGAGCTGCAGCAGACGGACGCCCGGCTGTGCGCCACGGTGGAACTGCGCTTCTTCGGCGGACTCTCGGTGGAGGAGACGGCGGCAACACTGGGCGTATCGCCCCGCACGGTGAAACGGGACTGGCACGCGGCCCGCGCCTTCCTGCAGCGGGCGCTGGCGACGGCGGGCTGAGCACGTCTCCGGGCGATTTAATCCCCTCGTAAGCAGGCGCACGCAGAATGACGGGCAGTCAGGCGCGGACCTGACCTGACCTGACCCTCGGAGACCATGATGAACGTGAGAACGTTGTTCCCGGTACTTGCCGCAGCCATCGTCGTGTCAGCCGGCCTTTCCTCCAGGCCGGCCGCAGCACAGGTGGAGGGCACCTGCGACGCTGCCCTCTGCGCCGCGGCCACGCTCGTAACACCGGTGCTGCTGGCAGCGACGTGGACCGAAGCCGGGTCCCTGATCGATCCGCCGGCCTTCGCTACGCGCCCGGCCTTCGCTACGCGCCCGGCCGCCAGCCTGATGGTACAGGGGCTCGAGCGGGACCGGCGCTGGGAAGGCGCGGTGCTGGGATTCGCCGTGGGCGCCGCCGCGACCTGGTTCGTGCTGTACCAGGGCGGCTCCACCGGTCCGTGCAATCGGCAGCAGAACCAGGATGCGTGGTCCGTGGGACAGTGCGCTGCCGCCGCGGCGGCAGGCGGACTGGTCCTCGCGCCTGCAGGCTTCTACATCGGCAGCCGCATCCGCACCGGCAGGCGCTGATCGAGGCCCGATGGCCCCTGTTCGGCCTCCGCTGCGTTCTGGATGTATCAACCCCTACATCCGAATCCGGCCCCTCCGGGGGGCCGCCCAGCGGAGGACCGATGCGAACTCGTGCAACTATGCCCGCGCGCAGGCTGTGGCTGCTGCCTGCGGCGCTGATGGTAGCGACATCGTGCGACTCACCAACGCGGCCGCAGGCGGCGGGCCCTGATCCCGCCGCGGAGACAGAGGCGCAGGCGCCGCGGACCGGCGCGCTGGCGCCCACGGACCGGCTCACCTGGCAGTCGCCGCAGGAGCTGAATTTCGACACGCCGCTCATGCAGCTGGCGGCCATCGACGCAGCCGCCGCCCACGCCCGCCTGCTCGACCTGATGGAGGGCTCGCAGACGGGCGGAACCGTTGGCTTCTATGTGCGCGAAATCGGTGGCCCCACGCACCTGGCCCATAACGAGGACTTCGTCTTCGAACCCGCCAGTTCCATCAAGGCGCTGTCCCACTTCCATGCCATGCGCCAGGTCCAGGATGGCGCCATCATCAACGGCGACGTGGTGACGCTGGACCGGCAGATCCCATGGTTCCAGGGCCCGGCCAATTACTCGGTCAACCCCGGCCCCGGCGAGACCAGCTGCCCGGACCTGACGGACCCGACACAGGGCTCCCTGTCGTTCGTCCTCCAGCGGACGATGGTGAACTCCGACAACCGCACCACGCAGGCGACGCGGGACTTCTTCGGTGCCGACGCCATCGACGCCACCAGGATCGCGCTGGGGATGAACGACTCCCGGCACGTGCACATGATCGGCTGCGGCGCGCTGGCTACCGCCGATCCCAACTGGTTCACACTGGCCGATGCCGGCCGCCTCTACGAGGCCGCCGCCACCACCTACCTCGACCCACCCACCAGGACGGCGGCGTTCAACCTGATGCCCCGGAGCGTGGCCCTCTTCGACGGCATCGTCGACCAGGAAGCCGTTGGCCTGGGACTGACCGCCCCGCGGATCACCCTCTTCAAGAGCGGCAGGGACGCCGCCCTCAAGCCGGGCAGCTACGGCGTCGGCGGGCTCCAGTACCGCTCCGTGGCCGGCTGGTCGAGCATCCCGTTCCGCAACGCCGCCTGTCAGGTCGATCCGCGGGAGCTGGTGTGGGGCGTGTTCGTGCACGGCGCCGACACCTTTGGCGGCACGGGCATCGGCACGCTAGGCGCGGAGACCCTGCGCGAGCACATCCGCGCGGGGCTGGAGACCTGGGCGGACTGCCAGGCCGACCTGCGGGTGACGGAGGTGGCAGTGCTGGACATGGACGACCCGCTCTACGTGAACCAGACGGAGAGTTTCGTGGTGCGCGTCACCGTCAATAACGCCGGGTCGGCGCCGGTGGTGGACGCGACGTTGCAACTGACGGCCACCGCACCGGCGGACTGCACGTTCGACGAATCGCCGAAGAGCGTTCCCGTCAACGGCCTGGCCAACGGCGAGAGCCGTGACGTGGACTTCGACTTCGACGTCACGTGCACGCAGCCCAGCGAGCACCAGTTCCAGTTCCAGGCGCTCATCCAGCCGCAGTTGCCGGACATGTTCGACCCCACCCTCGCGAACAACCTGCGCAACAGGATCGTCACCCGCGAACTCATCGCGTATGCGGACCTGGGCATCGTGGGCTGGGACTTCGCCGAGCTCGATGCTGCCATGATCGGCGACCTCGTCCTCGGACAGGCCTTCGAGTTCACCACCACGCAGACGTTGCGCAACCTGGGCGACACCCAGCTCGGGCTGTATCACGACCCGGCGGAGACATTCATCTCCCGCAGCCTCACCGTGCCCGAGGGCGTCCGCGCCACCATTACCGTGGCGCCCGCGGAGGCAGGCGCGTCCGTCACCATCCAGCGCGACGGCCAGCCGGACCAGGTCATCCACATGGTGCCGGCCCTCAGCCAGTACTCGGTGGACGGCGCCGCCACCATCATCGTCACCAGCCGCCGCTCCATCAACGTCAACCAGACGGTGGAACTGGCCGGTGGCTGGGCCATCGAGTGCCAGCTGCCCGGCGAGCACACCCTCGTCTTCGACGGCGGCATCACGGCGGTGGACCCGCACCTGCTGGATCCCGACGAGAGCGACAACACCATGCAGGTCACCCGCGACATTGATTGCGCCGTACCTGTCCAGATCAACATCCGGCCGGCCAACCAGTTCAACTGGATCAACCCCGGCAGCATGGAGATCATCCCCGTCGCGGTCCTGACCACCGCCGCCGGCGAGTACGGCCTGCCCGTGGCCTTTGACGCGACGACCATTGACCCGGGCATGTCGCGCTTCGGCACGGTGCCCGTGCTCAACGGCGGCAACGGCAGCAGCGTGCACCAGAGCTTCATCAGGGACAGCTTCGAGATGGATGACCATACCCGCGACGGCGACCTGGACATGGTGCTGCACTTCCGGATCGCCGGCACCGGTGCCACCGCGGCCACCACGGAACTGTGCGTCACCGGCAAGTTCCAGGGGAACGGTGGCACGTGGTTCACCTACGTCGGCTGTGACGTAGTGCAGACGCAGGGCAACTGAGGCAGCACCGGGTCGGCGCGGCGCA
>DATHVP010000040.1:0-41222 GCA_035461245.1 Longimicrobiales bacterium
AGTCCTTCTTCTTGGTGGATGGCGTGGTCGTGGATTTGTCGGACCCGCCGGATCCGGAGCTGCCACTGTCAGGCGACTTGCCGGCGCCTGTATCGGCGGCTGCAGCCTTCTTGTACGAGTCGCTGCGGTAGTCAGTGATATAGAATCCGGAGCCCTTGAAGAGCAGGCCGGCGCCGGCCGACAGCAGGCGCTCCGCCGGTGCGTCGCATTCGGGACAGGTTTCCACGGGCGCCTCGCTCATGCGCTGGAACCGCTCGAAGCGGTGGCCCGCGGTGCAGATATATTCGTAAGTCGGCATGATTCAACTATTCTGGTGAGCCTGAAGTTTATTGGTTCCGGGCTCAGGCCGCCACTCCGCGGAAGACGCCCCACTCGTCCCGGAGCACGTCGCTGATCTCGCCGAGAGTCGCCATGCCGCGGACGGCTTCGATCATGGGCGGCAGCAGGTTGCCGCCGTCGCGGGCAGTGGCGCGGATCCGTTCCAAAGCCGCCGTCACCTCACCGTCGTCCCGGTTCTCCCGGACGCTGGCCAGCGCCGCGCACTGGCGCTTTTCCAACTCGCTGTAGTCCGGGGCCGGAATCCGTGGCGATGGTTCGTCCGCGCGGTATCGGTTGACGCCGACGACGCCAATGGCGTTTGATTCGACGCCCTGCTGGTGCTCATACGCCGCCCTGTGGATCTCGTCCTGGAAGAATGCGATGGCCCTGGCAGCGCCGCCCATCTGGTCCACGGTACGGATCAGCGCCAGCGCCTCCTCCTCGATGCGGTCCGTGAGCGACTCCACGAACCAGCTGCCGCCCAGCGGGTCGATGGCTTCGGTCACGCCGGATTCCGTGGCCAGGATCTGCTGTGTGCGCAGGGCCAGGCGCGCCGATTCCTCCGTGGGCAGCGCCAGCGCCTCATCGTAGGCATTGGTGTGCAGCGACTGCGTCCCGCCGAGCACCGCCGCCAGCGCCTGCACCGTGACCCGGACCACGTTGTTCAGCGGCTGCTGCGCCGTGAGCGTGACGCCGCCGGTCTGGGTGTGGAACCGCAGCCGGCACGACTCGTCCGACGCGTCGAAGCGCTCCCTCATGAGCCGCGCCCACAGGCGCCGCGCCGCACGGAACTTGGCCGCTTCCTCGAAGAGCTGGTTGTGGGCGGCGAAGAAGAATGACAGGCGCGGCGCGAAGCGGTTCAGGTCCAGCCCTGCCGCCCGTGCCCGCGACACGTACTCCAGCGCGTTGGCAAAGGTGAAGGCGACCTCCTGCACGGCCGTGGACCCCGCCTCCCTGATGTGGTAGCCGCTGATGGAAATGGGGTTCCAGCGCGGCAGTTCATCGGCGCAGAACCCGAACGTGTCAGTGATGAGGCGCAGGCTTGGCTCCACCGGGTAGATGTACGTGCCCCGGGCGATGTACTCCTTGAGCACGTCATTCTGGATGGTGCCCGCCAGTCGCTCCCGCGGCACGCCCCGTTCGTCCGCAAGCGCCACGTAGAAGGCCAGGAGGATGGCCGCCGTGGCGTTGATGGTCATGGACACGGACACGTCCTCGAGGGGGATCCCGTCGAACAGGGTGCGCATGTCCTCCAGGCTCGAGATGGCGACGCCCACACGGCCGACCTCGCCCCGGGCCATGGCGGCATCGGAGTCGTAGCCCATCTGCGTGGGCAGGTCGAACGCCACGCTGAGGCCCGTCTGTCCGTGGTCGAGCAGGTAGCGGTAGCGCCGGTTCGTCTGCTCCGCCGTGCCGAACCCCGCGTATTGCCGCATGGTCCAGGTGCGGCCACGGTACATGCTGGGGTAGACGCCACGGGTATAGGGGAATTCGCCCGGTGCGCCGAGCTGCTCCGCGTAGTCGTCCGGCAGGGGGTCCGGGGCGTACACCGGCTGGATCTCGATACCGCTGGCGGTGCGCTTGACCTCCTCGTCCCTCTTCATGACGACACCGCCTCAAACTCCACCAGGACCGTCCCCTTCTCCACCGCCTTGCCCGGCTCGGTCAGGATCCGGCTCACGACGCCGGCGCCTTCGGCCTTCAACTCGTTCTCCATCTTCATGGCCTCCATGGCGACGACGGGTTGACCGGGCCGCACCGTGTCACCGACGGCCACCTCCACCCTGACCACGAGGCCGGGCATGGGCGCGCGCACGGGCTTCGGCCCCTGCGGGCCGGCGGCAGCGCCGGTCATGGCGCGGATGGCGCGGGTGCGCTCGTCGATGACGGCAGCTCGCAGCGGCCAGCCGTCCACGGCAAGCTGCCAGTCATCGCCATCCCGTGTGGCGGCGATGGCCGTGGAGCGGCCGTCCAGAAGCAGATGGCGCATGGCAGTGCCCGGAAGGGCAGCCAGTTCGACGGATTCGAGCGCCTCGCCGTCCACCAGGATCCGATCGCCCTCGAGTTCGACCTGGACGGTGCGCGCGCCGATGGTTACGTGATAGAGCATGTCAGATCCACTACGGTCTCGACGTGAGCCGTCTGGGGAAAGAGATCGAAGCAGCGAATGGAGCGCAACGCGAAGACCGGCGCAAGACGCGCCACGTCGCGGGCCAGCGTGGCCGGGTCGCAGCTGACATACACGATGCGGCGGGGCCTGCCACCCGTGAGGACCTCGGTGACAGCGGGATCGAGCCCCGCTCGCGGCGGGTTGACAATGACGACGTCAGCCGGCAGCACGGCCGCCAGTTCGTCCTCCACCCGGCCGGCGAGGAACGTGCCCGCCGGCACCGCATTGCGGGCGTCGGCCACGGCCGCCGCGTTGGATTCGATGCCCGTCACCCGCGCCCCGCGCCGGGCCAGGCGGCGTGCGTGGATGCCCACCCCGCAGTACGCGTCCACCACATGCCGGCCAGCAAGGTCATCGCCCAGCAGTGTCATGACATGGTCTTCCAGCATGGCCGCGGCTGCGCGGTTCACCTGAAGGAACACGGCTCCGCTGAGGGCCAGTTCCTCGTCCGCCCAGTCCTCACTCAGGAATGGCGAACCGGCGAGGAGGACCGCATCCCCGGTGGCCCGCGGCTGGTGCCACACGGACTCCAGTGCGGGGACCGCTGCCAGCAGGTCGTCCGCCCGCCCGGCACCGAACCCGCCCTGCACCAGCAGGCCCACCGTCCCTGACTCCGACGCCCGCAGCGTCAGCCGCAGCCGCGTGCCCGACGGCAGCCGGTTTGCCTCCGGCCCCCAGCTCGCCCGGAGTGCGGCCCAGGCGTCCGCCACCGCCTGTTCCGGCATCAGGCACGACGCATCCACGTCCAGCACCCGGTCCGGCCGGTGTATCTCGTGGAAGCCGGCCACGACCCGGCCGTCCCGCAGCCGTAGCAGCGTGAAGGAGACGCGATTGCGGGCGCGGAACTCCTGCGGCGACGCGACGACGTCGGGGACCGGGATATCCAGGTGGCCGATCCGCTGGAAGGCATCGGTGACGATCTGTGCCTTGGCGGCCAGCTGCGCATCATACTGCAAGTGCTCCAGCGTGCAGCCGCCGCAACGGTCGTAGAACCGGCACGGCGCCGACCGCCGGGAGGCCGACGGCTCGAGCACTTCCAGCACCTCGCCCCGGGCCCATCGTTTCTTCTCCTCGATCCTGCGGATCCGGACCAGTTCGCCCGGCGCTGTGCGGTGCACGAATACGGCCCGGCCATCGCTGCCCCGCCCCACGCCGGCGCCACCGGCGGCGATCCCGTCGATGCGCAGTACTTCAGACATCCGCCGCGACCCCGCTCATGCGTCGTGGTCCAGCATGGCGGCCAGCTGAGCCGCGAAGGTCTCCACATTGAACGGCTTCGTGATGATCCCTGCCGGCGTGAACGCCCGCAGCCGTCGCTGCTGGTCCGGCCGGACGGCCCCGGTAACGAACACGATATCCGGCGGCTCCGCGTGAGCGGCGCGAATGCGGACGGCCGCATCCAGGCCGTCCTCGCTGCCCAGCATCACGTCCATGAGCACAACGTCCGGCGCGAACGCGTGCACCGCGGACAGGGCTGACGCCATATCGCCGGCATGACCGACGACATGACCGGCCTCCCGCAGCAGGAACCCGGTAAGGAGCCGGATCTCGGCATCGTCGTCCACGATGAGGACGCGCAGCGCCCTGCGGGGCGAGTCAATGGCGGCAGGTCCCGCCGCAGCCGGGTCGCCGTCGTTCCCTGCTGCGACGATGTCGCGCAGCAGGGCCAGCAGGTGGGCAGCCCGCTCCTGCAGCCCGTCCGGCGCGGCGTCCTCCGCTGCGGCTGCCAGTGCAGAGACCTGCGGGAAACCGTAGGTGCCCCCTGAACCCCGTAGCGAATGCGCAATGCGCCGGATCCGCGCCGCAGCGTCGGCTTCATCGGCGCCGGAAGCGTAATCGTCGCGCAGCAACGCGAGGGCCTCGTCGAGCTCCGCTATGCGACTGGCCAGCGCCTGGCGGAACAGAGCACGCAGTTCATTCATCCTGGCGTCAGCTGGCGTCGGTGCCGTTCAGCAGACGCCGGATCTCGGCGAGCAGAATCTGTTCATCCACGATGGGCTTGGTGACGTACGCGTCGAAGCCCATGCCGAGGAAGCGTTCCCTGTCGCCGGCCATGGCGTGCGCAGTGAGCGCAATCACGGGCAGGGCACGCAGCGTCTCGTCGTCGCGGATGTGACGGAGCACTTCCGTCCCGTCCATGCCGGGCAACGAAATGTCCAGCAGGACCAGCGAGACCGGACTCCGGCGCAGGCCGGCAAGGGCCTCGGCACCGGTCTCGTACTCGTCCACTTCACACAGGTCATCCAGGATGGCCCGGGCCAGCAGTCGGTTGTCCGGATTGTCCTCCACCAGTGCGACACGCGTCATGGAGCCAGTTCCTGCAGAATGCTGCGCAGTGCGCTGACGCTCGCGGCATGATCGGTACGGAGGCGGGCTATCAGTTCCGTCTCGATGACGCCTTCCGCTGCCAGCGCCTCCACCATGTCGGCCGTACGCTGGAGGCGCCGGGCGCCCAGGTTGCCGGCACTCGATTTGAGAGCATGCGCGGCGCGCTCCACGGAACTCGCGTCGTCAGCCTCAACCCCCTGTCGCAACAGGTCGAGCCGTTCCGGACCATGCTGGAAATACAGGTCGGCCATCTGGCGTACGAGGTCCGGGCCGCCAAGACGCACGAGACGCTCGATCGCCGCGTCCTCCACGACCGGCAGTTCGTCCTTCATCGCCACCCCATGTCGCGCCACCGGCTCGCTGCCGGCCGTGCGCCGCCAAGTGTGCGGCGGGCCGTCCGGCGGTTGCGCGCCTCGTCCTCCAGCAGTGCAGCGGCCACGGCGGCCGCGCGCAGCGTCTCAGCCGCCGGCTCGGCGTCAAGCAGCGCGGCATGTTCGTCCAGGTAGCGGATGGTGATGTCGCCGCTGCGGAAATCCGGCTCCATCATGACGCGACGATGGAACGGCACGCTTGTCTCAACGCCGATGATACGCAACTCAGCCAGTGCCCGGCTCATCCGGTCCAGCGCCGCCTCCCGCGTGGGCGCGTGGACGATGAGCTTGCCAAGCAGCGGGTCGTAGTAGAGCGATACGTCCACGCCCTCGGCAATGCCGCCATCCCAGCGCACACCGGGGCCTGATGGCAGGTGCAGCTGGGTGATGCGCCCTGTAGACGGCAGGAAGCCATTGCCGGGATCCTCGCTCGTGATGCGGCACTCGATGGCGTGCCCGCCGATCCCGATCGCCGACTGCGCCAGCGGAAACGCCCCGCCGCCCGCGATGCGCAACTGCCACTGCACCAGGTCCACGCCCGTGATCAGTTCAGTCACCGGGTGCTCGACCTGGATGCGGGTGTTCATCTCCAGGAAATAGAACTCGCCCGCCTGGTAAAGGAATTCGATGGTGCCGGCGTTGCGGTAATCAACGGCGCGGGCGGCATTGACTGCCGTCTCGCCCATGGCCTGGCGCAGTTCCGGTGTCAGCGCTGGCGACGGTGCCTCCTCGATCATCTTCTGGTGCCGCCGCTGCACCGAGCAATCCCGTTCACCGAGGTGCACGATATTGCCGTGGCCGTCCGCCAGCACCTGGATCTCGATGTGACGTGGCCGGTCCAGGTACTTCTCCAGGTAGACACTGCCGTCACCGAATGACGCCTGCGCTTCACTGGCGGCGGCTGCGAATGCGCGCTCCATCTCGTCCGCCGAGTGCACCACGCGCATGCCCTTGCCACCGCCGCCGGCGGCGGCCTTCAACAGCACGGGATAGCCGAATTCACGGGCAGCGCGGCCTGCTGCTGCGGCGTCAGCCAATGGCTCGGCGATGCCGGGCACGACGGGCACACCGGCGTCAATCATGCGGCGTCGCGCCTCCGTCTTGTCACCCATGGCCGCAATCGCGTCGGCGGAGGGACCGACAAAGACGAGGCCGGCCTCTTCCACGGCCCGCGCGAAGAACGCGCGTTCGGCCAGGAACCCGTAACCCGGGTGCACGGCATCGCAGCCGGTGCGGCGGGCCACCTGCAGCAGTGTGTCCGCCTTCAGGTAGCTTTCCGCTGACGGCGCCGGCCCGATGCACCACGCCTCATCCGCCTCGAGCACGTGGGGCGAGAGCCGGTCCGCTTCCGAATACACGGCCACCGATGCGATGCCCAGTTCGCGGCACGCGCGCACAATGCGGACGGCGATCTCGCCGCGGTTGGCGATGAGGACCTTGCGCAGCCCGCTCACAGCGGGATGTTCCCGTGCTTGCGCGGGGGATTGCTGTCCCGCTTGTTGCGGAGCATGTCCAGCGCACTGATGAGACGCGGTCGGGTCTCCCTGGGATCGATGACGTCATCGATATAGCCGCGGGAGGCAGCGATGTACGGGTGCGCGAACTGGTCACGGTAATCGGCTTCCCGCTCTGCCGTGGCGGCTGCCGGATCGTCCGCGGCCGCGATCTCCCGTCGGAACAGCACTTCCACCGCGCCCTTCGGTCCCATCACGGCGATCTCCGCTGTTGGCCACGCCAGGTTGACGTCGCCGCGGATGTGCTTCGAGTTCATGACGTCGTACGCACCGCCGTAGGCCTTGCGCGTGATCACCGTCAGGCGCGGCACCGTTGCCTCGCAGAAGGCATAGAGCAGCTTGGCGCCGTGGCGGATGATGCCGCCATGCTCCTGCGCCACACCCGGCAGGAAGCCCGGCACGTCCTCGAACACCACGAGCGGGATATTGAACGAGTCGCAGAAGCGGACGAACCGTGCGCCCTTCACCGAACTGTTGATGTCCAGGACACCGGCCAGCACGGCCGGCTGGTTCGCGACGATCCCTACGGCGTGGCCGCCGATGTGCGCGAAGCCGACGATGATGTTGCCGGCGTAGTCCCGGTGAACCTCGTAGAACGAGCCGTCGTCCACCACCCGGCCGATGACGTCATGCATGTCATACGGCTTCGATGGATCGTCGGGCACGACGTGCAGCAGGTCCTCGTCGGCGCGATCGTGCGGATCCTCCGTTTCGCGGCGCGGCGGGTCCTCCCTGTTGTTCTGGGGCAGGAAACGCAGCAGGGTACGAATGGACTCCAGGCACTCCATCTCGCTGTCACACGCGAAGTGCGCGACGCCGGATGTGCCTGCGTGCACGTCAGCACCGCCCAGGCCCTCCATGTCAATGTTCTCATGCGTTACCGTCTTCACTACGTTCGGGCCCGTCACGAACATGTAGCTCGTGCCGCGGACCATGTAGACGAAGTCGGTGATGGCTGGCGAATAGACCGCGCCGCCGGCGCACGGCCCCAGGATAGCGCTGATCTGGGGCACGACGCCGCTGGCGAGCGTGTTGCGCAGGAAGATGTCGGCGTATCCACCCAGACTGACGACGCCCTCCTGGATGCGGGCGCCGCCGGAATCGTTCAGGCCCACCACCGGCGCGCCGTTCTTCAGGGCCAGGTCCATGACCTTGACGATCTTGCCGGCATGTGCCTCCGACAGGGACCCGCCAAACACGGTGAAGTCCTGGCTGAACACGTAGATGAGGCGGCCGTGGACAGTGCCGTACCCGGTGACAACACCGTCGCCCAGGTAGCGCTGGTCCTCCAGCCCCACCGTGCGATGCGTCACGAACCGATCGAGCTCGGTGAAGCTGCCGGGGTCCAGCAACAGGTCGAGCCGCTCGCGTGCGGACAGCTTGCCGCGCTCGTGCTGGGCCCGGATGCGCTCGGGGCCGCCCCCCTGCTCTGCCTGCCGCCGGAGCTCCTCCAGGCGCTTGAGCTTGTCTGTGATTGCCATGCTGCTCAGTGAACAGGGACGAGCCGGCCGGACTGGATCCGGACGAGGAACGGTTTGCGGGTGATGCCCTCCGGCTGGACGTTCATGACGCCCGTGGCGCCCCGGTAGTCGCCGGAGGCCTGCCCGTCGGCAGCCCTGACCGCAAGGAGCACCGCGTCGTAGCCCAGCGCCGCAATGGGATTGTCCAGGGACCGGCGGTAGCGGTTCTCGTACTGCCGGACGAACTCCTGCCACGCCAACTCCGGACTGTCCTGCCACAGGGGTGTCGCGACGATGGCGCCCTCGATCACCCGCTGCGGCGCGCCGCGCAGGGCATCAGACAGCCATGTTTCCGTCCCCAGCATCTGGACGGCGCCCAGGCCCGCATAATCGATCTGCGGTAACACCAGCTGGAGGTGCCGCTCCGTGCCCGGAAAGAAAATCGCCTCGACCCGGGCCTGGCGGAGCTGGCCGAGCTGCGCAGTCACATTGGTGGAGCCGGGATCGAAACCGGCATCGGTCACGGCACCACCGCCGGCGCGGTACGCCTCCATGAAGGCCCGCGCCTGCTGTGTCTGGTCCGGCGAACGCGGGTAGAGGACACCCACCCGGCCGTAGCGGCGGGCATACTCGCCCAGTGCGGTGGCGCCGCGGGTGTCAACAACATTCAAAGCGTAGACGTTCCGCGTCATCGTCGGCTGGGCGACGGCGGTCGGGCTGATGATGAGCGTGCCTTCCCCGGAGCGTGCCGACGCCGCGGCAGAGACGGACTCGTCCAGCAGCGGGCCCACGATATGCCGCACACCAGCGGCCTCCAGCTCGCGCACGGCGCGGGTGGCGCCCGCCGCAGTGCCGCCATCGTCCCGGATCACGAGTTCCACCTGGCGTCGATCCGTGCCCGCCTGGTCGGCCCCCAACCGGGCGCCGTCAAGCACCATCTCGGCGTACCGCTGCAGTACGGCAGAGCCCGTGCTGCTCACCACGACACCTATGCGCAGGGGCGCCTCCCGGCGCGGCTCCTCCACCGGCTCGGGCCGGTCCGGCTCCGCCGGTCGCGGCGGCTCCGTCGCCTCCGGGACCGTGGCACACGCCGCCATGAATACGGTGAACGCCGCCGCAACTCCGGTCCGCAATTGCTTCAACATCGGTCCTCCAGTTCAGAGCCCCGCAAGTATACGCGGGCGCAAGCGCCAAAAAAAGGTGGGACCGCACCTCAGCACGGTCCCACCCCTTCTACTGCCGCGGCCAGCGACTACTTCTCGCTGTCAGTCGGCTCCTCCCCGACTGCCGTCGGCTCCGTCGCAGCTTCCGCGGCGGGCTCACCGGCCTCGGCCGCCTCGCCGGCAACCACCTCGTCAGCGGCTGCCTCGTCCGCATCCGCGTCATCGGCAACTGCCTCATCGGCGACCGCGTCATCGGCGACCGTCGCCGAACTCACCGGCGTGGGCTCGCCGGGCAGCTTCTCGAGCTGGCTGATCGCCGCCAGCACGATACGGCGATTCGCGCCATCGAACTCCGTGATCCGCACGTCCAGCGGCATGCCGTCCCGGACATAGTTGCCCGGTTCCTCGTTCGCCGGAATTTCCAGCTGGCTGCGCGGGATGAAGCCCTCGACGTCGTTGCCCAGGTCCACCACCACGCCGTCCTCCAGCAGGCGGGCCACGGTACCGCTCTTCTCGAGTCCCTGCGGGTACTCGCTGGCCAGGTCGTCCCACGGATCGTCCTGCGTCTGCTTCAGGCCCAGCGAGATCCGCTTGTTCTCCGGATCCACGCCCAGCACGACGACACTCACGTCATCACCCTTGCGCAGCATCTCCGACGGGTGCTGGACCCGCTTCGTCCAGCTCATGTCGCTGATGTGGATCAGGCCGTCTATGCCCGGCTCGATCTCCACGAACGCACCGAAGCTGGTCAGGTTGCGGACCTTGCCCTCGACACGAGTGCCAATCGGGTACTTCTCGGGCAGCGCGAGCCACGGATCCTCCTCGATCTGCTTCATGCCGAGGCTGATCTTCTCGTCGTCCCGGTCCACCTTCAGGACCACCGCCTCGATCTCGTCGCCGATGTTCACCAGCTTCGACGGGTGCTTCACGTTCCGCGTCCACGACATCTCGCTGATGTGGACCAGGCCCTCCACGCCCTTCTCCAGCTCGATGAACGCGCCGTAGTTCGTGATGGACACGACCTTGCCGCGCACGCGCACGCCCACCGGGTACTTCCGCTCGATGTCCTTCCACGGATACGGCAGCAGCTGCTTCAGGCCCAGCGAGATGCGCTCCCGGTTCCAGTCGATGTCCAGAACCTTCACGTCCAGCTCGTCGCCGATGCCCACGATCTCCGACGGGTGGCCCACCCGGCCCCAGCTCATGTCGGTGATGTGCAGCAGGCCGTCCAGCCCGCCCAGGTCAATGAACGCACCGAAGTCCGTGACGTTCTTGACCACGCCCTTGCGGACCTGGCCCACCAGCAGCTCCTTCACCAGCTGCTCGCGCTTGCCCTCGCGCTCCTCCTCGAGGATGACACGACGGCTCACCACGATGTTGCGGCGGCGCTTGTTCAGCTTGATGATCTTGAAGTCGAACGTCTGGCCGATGAGGTCCTCGATGTTCGGCACCCGGCGCAGCGCGATCTGCGAGCCCGGCAGGAACGCGTCTACACCCATCAGGTCCACCGTCACGCCGCCCTTGATCTTCCGCTGCAGCATGCCCGGCACCTTCTCGTTCTCCTCGTACGCCGTCTTGATCTTCTCCCAGACGCGCAGGAAGTCGGCCTTCTTCTTCGAGAGCACGACGACACCGTCGGCGTCCTCCAGGTTCTCCAGGAAGACCTCGACCTCGTCGCCGGGCTTCAGCGTCTCCGGGTTCTTGAACTCGTCCTTCGTGATGGCGCCTTCACTCTTGAAGCCGACATCGAGAATGACCGCGTTCTCCGTGATGCGGAGCACCTTGGCCTTGACGATCTCGCCTTCCTCGATGTTCGAGAGCGTGTCCTCGTACATCTCGAGCATGGCCTCGTACTCCTCCATGGAGTACTCGTCCTCCTCGAAGAACGGCGAGACCTCGGCGAGGGCTGACTTCGCCTTCTGCCGTGTGCGACGCGGGGCCGTGGCTACGCCGACGTCCGCCTGCATGCCGGCATCCGCGGCCTGCTGCTCGTCCTGATTGTCCTGAATGTCCTGGGTGTCCGCCATGCGGGAAACGCCTCCGGCCTGGTCATGCGCGGGTCCGGGAGGATCCACGCAGTTGAACGTGAGTACGTCCTGATCGTCAGTCGATCAGCCGGTCCATTCGGAGCCGGGATAGCTGGTAATACTAGTGAACAACGAGAGGTGGGTCAACGTCCGGCGGTCGTGCCCTGCGTCAGTCAGCGGGTTGCCGCGATGTGCCCGGCGCCGTATCCGCGACCTCCCGGGCCCAGGCCACGATGCGGGCGACCTGCTGGTCGAAGGAGAGGCCGGTGGTATCCAGGACCCGGGCGTCGTCGGCCTGGCGCAGGGGCGCGGTCTCGCGGGAGGCGTCGGCCCGGTCCCGGGCCTCCATCCGGGCGACCTCGGCTCGGAGCGCATCAGGGGTAGGTTCCGTGCCGGTCTGGAGCAGACGGCGCCTGGCCCGTTCACCGGGGTCGGCAACGAGGAAGATCTTCAGGTCCGCGTCGGGGAACACAACGGTCCCGATGTCGCGGCCGTCGGCCACCAGGTCGGCGGTCCGGGCGGCGGCGCGCAGCGAGTCCATGAGCCAGTCCCGGACCGCAGGCACGCGTGCCATGTCCGAGACGTGGGCGGTCACGTTCGGGGACCGTATCTCCTGGCCGACAGGGCTGCCGTCCAGCAGCATGATAAAGCCGTTGCCGCCGGGGACCGCCGTCACGTTCAGCGTTTCCAGCTGATCAGCGTCCAGCGCCGGCCAGCGGTCGGGTGGCACGTCGGCTCGCAGGGCTGCCAGCGTCAGGGCGCGGTAGAAGGCGCCCGAGTCCAGGTGGCGGAAGCCGAGGGCCTTCGCTACGGCCTGGGCCGTGGAACTCTTTCCGGAGCCCGCGGGCCCGTCTATGGCAATGATCATGACGACTGCAGCATGCTCAGTGTGGTCCAGTATTCCGGATACGACACGGCGACGACACCCGGGTCGTCAATGGTGATGCCGGCGTCAGGACCACCGGCCAGCAGCCCGAACGCCATGGCAATGCGATGGTCGTGGAGGGGGTTCACCCGGCCCGCCAGGGGCCTGCCTGTACCGTGCACCACCATGCCGTCCGCCAGTTCCTCGGCCTCGACGCCGATGGCACGCAGGTTCCGTACGACGGCGGTGATCCGATCCGATTCCTTGACCCGGAGCTCGCCGGCGCCGGTGATGGTCGTGGTGCCGGCGGCCCGGGCGGCCAGCACCGCGATGGCCGGGACCTCGTCCACCAGCGCCGGGATCTCGTCCCCGCGGATGTTGGTGGCCCGCAGCATTGAGGCGGAGACGACGACGTCGCCCACGGGTTCGCCGCAGCTCTCCCGCACGTCCTGCACGTCCACCAGTCCACCCATCCTGCGGAACACGTCCAGGAAGCCGGTACGGCCGGGGTTCAGTCCGACGCCCTCAATGCGCACGGGGGTGCGGGCGTGGAGCGCGGCCCAGGCGATGATGAACGCGGCGGACGAGAAGTCGCCGGGCACGTCGAAGTCGAAAGCGTCGATGCCCTCCACCGGCGTGAGGCTCACCCTGCTGCCGTCCCCCGTGACTTCCTCTGAGCGTACCGGCACGCCCAGGCGCCTCAGCATGCGCTCCGTGTGGTCGCGGCTGGGCAGCGGCTCCGACACGGTGACGTCCACGCCGCCCACGAGGCCCGCCAGCAGGATGGCGCTCTTCACCTGGGCAGACGCGTGCGGGCTGTCATAGGTGATGGCGCGGAGCGCGCCGCCGCTGATACGGATGGGCAACCGATCGGCCTCGCCCAGTTCCTCGAAGCGGGCGCCCATGGCGGCCAGCGGCGTCGTCACCCGGCGCATGGGCCGGGACCGCAGCGACGCGTCGCCCGTCAGTGTGGTGCCGAACGGGTAGCCGGCAAGGATGCCCATGAGCAGGCGCGTCGTGGTGCCGCTGTTGCCGCAGTCGATCGCCGCGGCGGCCCCACCGAGTCCGCGCAGCCCGCGGCCATCAATGACGACGTCGCCGTCGGCGCGCAGCGGCGGGATCGGGCAGCCGAGGGCCCGCAGCGCGTCGGCCGTGGACTGGGTGTCGGCGCCCACCAGGGGACGGTTGACCCGGCTGCGCCCGGTAGCCAGCGCCGCCAGCATCAGGGCCCGATGCGTGAGGGACTTGTCCCCGGGGACACGAACGTGGCTCATGCGGTGTCCCCGTCCCTGAACGGGATCTCCACGACGAGCCCGTCCCACGCGACGGTGGTCTCCCGGAACGCCGCGCGTGCCTCCCGCTCCAGGGCCCGGGCATCGTCCGCGTAGCGGGCGGATATGTGGGTCAGCACCAGGCGCTGCGCCCCGGCGGACCGGGCGAGCTCCGCCGCTTCCCGCGCAGTGGCGTGGTTCGTGTGCCGCGCCCGCTCCCGCTCGTCATGGGAGAACGTGGCATCGTGGACGAGCAGGTCGGCCGTGCGCGCCATCTCCCGTGTCTCGTGACAGGGCCGCGTGTCGCCAGAGTACACGACGCGGCGGCCGGGCCGCGGTGGACCCACCAGCTCAGCAGCACGGATGACCCGGCCATCCACCTCCACGTCCTCACCGCGGTGCAGCCGGCCGAACAGGGGGCCCTCCGGCACGCCCAGCGCCCGGGCCCGCTCCGGATCGAACCTGCCCAGACGCGGGTGCTCCACCAGTGCGTAGCCCAGGGACCGCGGCCCGTGCGCGGTCCGGAACACCACGATGTCGTGGCCCTCCCGTTCCACCCGCTCCCCGGGCTGCAACTCCACGATGTCCACCGGGAACGGCAGCCGTTCCATGCCCAGGTTCACCGCGTCGTGCAGGATGCCGGCACCGCCCTCGGGGCACCACAGCCGCATGGCGTGCTCCCTGCCCTGCAGTCCCATGGTGCGCAGCAGGCCGATGACGCCCAGGAAATGATCAGCGTGCAGATGCGTGAAGAAGATGTCGTCCACGCTGAAACCGGTGCCGTAGCGCATCATCTGGCGCTGCGTGCCCTCGCCGCAGTCGAACAGCAGGGATTCGCCTTCCCGCTGCATCATCAGAGCACTCACGTTGCGGCCGACAGTGGGTCGGCTCGCAGCGGTGCCCAGGAACGTCACACGGATCATACGTGATGGGGCGTGGTCGGGCGCCGCGGTACCAGCCAGAGGAGCGAGTAGACGACGTAGAGGAAGCGCGGCCACGGCGTGAGCGGCGGCACGATGAGCAGACCGATCCAGAATCCGGCGGCACCCAGTGCCACCATGCGGCGACGACGGGCCTCCGCCCGGACGCTCGCCGCGTCCGACACGCCCGTCAGGTCGCCTCGCTGGGCACGCACGTCCGCCAGGTCACGCGCCAGGAACGCATCCACTCCGCCGCGCAGGGCGCGGAAAAGTGACGCGA
The DNA here is from genome assembly GCA_035461245.1 of Longimicrobiales bacterium. GTDB lineage: Bacteria > Gemmatimonadota > Gemmatimonadetes > Longimicrobiales > RSA9 > SH-MAG3. Next base: position 14,688 of record DATHVP010000040.1, read on the forward strand.
CGCCCCGCACCACGACCGCGGCGGCACCGGCAACTGCGAGGATGGTAATGGCCAGGTCCATGCCTCCAACGTACGGCACCGACTCGGCCTGCTGCAACCCGCATCGAAAACGGACGGGAAAAGATCATGCCCGGGGTGGGGGTCGAACCCACACGGCCTTGCGGCCCGAGGATTTTAAGTCCCCTGCGTATGCCATTCCGCCACCCGGGCTGGACGTTGAAGGTAATGACAGCAGGCCCGCCTCGCGACCCGGGATCCCCTTCCGGGGCGCCGGGTCGCGAGGTCGGCATTACTTGCGGAAGACCAGCTCCAGCCCTTCCATGTCCACGTGGATCTCGTTGCCGGCCACGGTGCCCGAGAAGGCTTCCACGTCCCAGTCGGGATCTATCACCGTAAGCACACCGGCGTCGTAGGTATACCGGAACTGTTCCTCACCAGAGTAAGGCTCCCACGCCACCTGTTCCGAAGTCATGCAGCGGTCGTGCTCCGTGGACTCGAAGACAACCGTGGTCGAACTGGTGAACCGGAGTGCGGCCGCCTCCACCCGCACCTGCAACTCGCCCGTCTCCACCATCCCCGTCTGCGGGTTCTGGCCTTCGCAGGTCTCTCCCGTGTCCACCGTGAACGGCAGGTTCTCGCCGTTCACCGTTATCAGGGCATAGGTGCCGGTGAGACCGCTGTCGCCTTCGTCAGTGGGCGTCGAGGCATCGCACGCCGCGAAAACCAGCGTTGACGCAACCAGCAGGGCCGGGATTCGGTGCTTCCTCATGCAACATCCTTGTTGGGGTTGGGTGCCGCTGGCATAGCGGCGCAGCAGCAATGTAGCTGCTGCTGTCGGTGAGGAAAACCATGCCCGCCTGCCACCGGGCGGTCTACCGGCGGAGCAGCCCCAGGATCAGATCGGCGATGTCCTCCTGGTGCAATGGCCCGGCAGCAGCCTCCGTCACGACGTCACGGATGGCAGGGCCGCTGAGACTGCCGTGCGATATGACCAGGGGTATGCGGCTGTCCTGGGCGTCAGGGCTGCCGTGCCAGGAACGGTAGCGGGAGGAGAAGTAGTACCGGTCCTCGATGGGCCGGGCCATTCCGGTACGGGCCAGCAGGAGGATGTCACCGGCCCGGTGCCCGAAGGGGCCGGCGCCAAGTCCCTGCAGTCGACGCTCGAGGTCGAGGAGGTCCGGCCGCGGCGAGTTGGCCAGGAACTCGTCCAGGGAGATCAGGCCGTGACCGTCCCACACGCTGAACGGGTCGGCATCTTCGCGGTACGGTCGAGGTGCGCGGCTGAAGATGAGGTCCAGCGTTCCCTGCAGCGATGAGCCGCCGGTGCTACCGCTGTTCGCCGCATGGAGCGCATCCAGTACCGGTATCACATCCTCCTCGAACCGGGGCGGTAACGCCCAGTTGCACACGCCACCGTTGGCGCAGGACGACCGATCGGCGAGGTAGACGTAGGCGAATGCACCCTGAAATGCGAATGTCGCCTGGAAATCCTGCTCGTCGTCGTCGACGTCCAGGTCCCGGGGACGGACGCGGAACCCGGCCTGCTCCAGCAGCGTGACGAGGCCACTGGAGTCGTCCGCCCCCAGGGCGTGCCGGTCGTCATCGAGCACCGGCGTGTGCCCGTGGTCCGATACGAAGAGCACCCACGTGCTGTCCATCACGCCCGCCTGCCGGTAGAGATCGATGAGCCGACCGACGCCCACGTCAATAACGTCCGTGATGTAGTCCCGCTGGGACTCCAGCGGCGGCTCCGCGATGTGGGTGTAGAGGTCGATCCCCGGGAAGTACACCACCTGCAGGTCGGCAACGCCGTGTTCAGTCACCGCCTCGATGAGGTTGTCCAGCGCGTTCAGGTCCAGGTCGGCATAGGCCTCCTGCTCGACACTGTCGGTGTCGTCCGTCAGGCCCTCGAACGCGGCAGTGACCAGATCTGCCAGTGCGGACGCCGAAGGCACAACCAGCAGGTCCGCACCTCGATGGAACTGGGACAGTGAGACATAGGCCCTCACGTCCGCCCGCTCGTACACTGTAGGAGCGCGCAGGGCGCGTCCCAACAGGTCGTCAGTATAGGCTTCCAGTGCGTGCCGCGTGCCCTCGACGCTGACGGGCGCCGGTGCGTAGAACCGCATCTCCTCCCGGACGAACCACTCGTTGCCGGGCACACCGGTGAACGCAGCGGTCGTCCCAGAGAACAGAGACGCCCAGGCCGCCATGGTCGTGGAAGGCAGGATGCTCAACACATCCGGCACCGCGTAGCCGCGGTCGAAGATGCGCGCCCCGGAGCGAGGGCCCAGCAGTGCGGCAATGTGGGGAGCCTGGCCGGCCTCGATGGCGGCGAGCAGTTCGTCGTCACCGACGCCGTCCAGCGCAATGACAAGTACCTTCTGGCCCTGCCCCGCCGGTCGCATGGGATCCCGGAGGACCTCGACCCCGCCGCCGGCTACAATGCCGAGCAGCTCGGCGGCAGGACGGTTCACCAGCAGCAGCGTTGCGATGCCCGCCAGGAGGAGGACCGCGCCTGCCACGACCCAGCGCCACATGTTGCTCACTCGCGTTCAGGGGGTCGGCGGTCCGACCATGGGGGTCACGCGGCGCGTTCGACGGCCTGTCTCAGCGCGGCAATGTTGTCTGCGACGGACGCAGCTTCGTTGAACACCGCGGCCCCGGCCACCAGCACCGTGGCGCCAGCATCCGAGACTTCACCCGCCGTGCTCGGGCTGATCCCGCCGTCCACCTGGATCTCGATGGGCCACAGGCCGCGGTCATCCAGTTGCCGACGCAGGGCGTTGATCTTGCCCGTGGAAGTGGGGATGAACCGCTGGCCACCGAAGCCCGGATTCACGCTCATGACGAGGACCATGTCAAGGTATGGCAGGATCTCGTGCAGGGCGGCCACCGGCGTCGCCGGATTGATGGAGACGCCGGGGTGCGCACCTTTCTCCCTGATCCGTTCGACGGTCCGATGCAGGTGAACATCCGCCTCCTGGTGCACCGTCAACCAGTCGGCACCCGCGTCCACGAACGCGTCCACGTAGCGCGCCGGCTCCTCGATCATGAGGTGTACGTCCAGCGGCAGGTCAGTGACACGGCGGAGCGCCGCCACCACCGGCACACCGATGGTGATGTTGGGCACGAAGTGCCCGTCCATCACGTCCACGTGGATCCAGTCTGCACCGGCTTCCTCAGCCGTCTGTACGGCGTCAGCCAGCCGGGCGAAGTCCGCGGACAGGATGGATGGCGCTATGCGAATGCTCACGACCCACTCCGTTCGAGGATGTCAACCTGGTCACCGGCAACGATGACGGTGCTCGCCATGCCGATGAACAACCCGGTCTCCACCACGCCCGTCAGCCGGCGGAGCCGCTCCTCCACGGCCGCGGCGTCGGCGATGCCATCGGGGAACGCGCAGTCCACGATGTAATGGCCACCGTCAGTCAGGAAGGCGGCGCCGTCCTGTCCGGTGCGCAGGGTCGGCACGGCCCCGAGTGCCTCGAAACGGCGCAGCAGTGTACGCCAGCCGAAGGGTACGACCTCCACCGGTACCGGCGCCCTCGTGCCCAGGCGGGCGACGCGCTTGGATTCATCGACGACGATGATGAACCGCGCTGCGGCGGCAGCCACGATCTTCTCCCACAGGAGTGCGCCGCCGAGGCCTTTGACCAGGTCCAGGGCCGGGTCGAACTCGTCGGCCCCGTCAATGGCCAGGTCCAGTTCCGGCACGGTGTCCAGCGTGGCCAGCGGGATGCCGAGCCTGCCGGCATACTCCGTGGTGGCCGTGGACGTCGGCACGCCGATGATGTCGCGCAACTCGCCGCGCTGGCGCCGTTCGCCGAGGACGTCCAGCACGTGGCGGGCGGTGGAGCCGGTGCCCAGGCCCAGGCGCATGCCGTCCTCCACCCGGGCGACGGCCTGCTCCGCGGCCGTCCGCTTCCAGCGATCCTGTTCGTCCACGTCGTCAGCCGGTATGTGCCGCGGCACGCCGCTCCACGACTCGACGGGCTGCGGACTCGATGTCTGCGGCCGTCAGCCCGTACTTCTGCAGGAGCGCTCCGGGGTCGCCACTCTCGGCGTACGTGTCGTTGACGCCCACGAACTCCATGGGCACCGGGCGCGACAGGCAGACGGCCTGCGCCACCCTGGCGCCGAGACCGCCGTGAACCAGGTGCTCCTCCGCCGTCACGATGGCGCCGGTCTCCTCCGCCGCGGCCTGGACGGCCGCTTCGTCCAGCGGCTTGACGGTGGCCATGTCCAGCACCCGTGCCTGGATGCCATCACCCGCGAGGCGCTCCGCGGCGACCAGCGCCGCGGCGACCATGATGCCGTTGGCGATGATGGTCAGGTCCGTGCCTTCCCGCACCTGGGCCGCCCGGCCGAACGCAAAGTCGGTGGGCGTCGCGTCATAGACCAGCGGCGCCTTCGGCCGGCCGGACCGGATGTAGACGGGCCCCTTGTGCGCGTACGCCGCCTCAACGGCCGCACGCATCTGGTGCTCATCGCTGGGCACGCACACCACGAAGTCCGGCAGCGCACACGCCAGCGCCACGTCCTCAACCGACTGCTGGCTGGCGCCGTCCTCGCCGATGGAGATGCCGCCATGGCTCCCCACCACCTTCACGTTGAGCTTCGGGTACGACACGGCCATGCGCAGCTGGTCGAACCCCTTGAGGATCACGAACGCCGCGAAGCTCGAGATGAACGGCGTCTTGCCGCAGCTCGCCAGGCCGCCGGCCATGCCCACCAGGTTGGCTTCCTGGATGCCGACGTTGAAGAAGCGGTCCGGGAACTTCTCACCGAAGGCAAAGCTCTTCGTGCTCTTGGCCAGATCGGCGTCCAGCACCACGATCTCATCATGCGCCTCGCCCAGTGCACGCAGTGCCTCGCCGTACGCGTCCCGTGTGGCCTTGCCCAGCTCGAAGCCGGGATAGAGCTGCTTCACCGGGCACCCCCCTTCTGCTGTACCGGTTCGTCGATGGACGCCTCGGCAGCTTCCAGCACTTCGAGTTCACCCAGCGCCACGCCGAGTTCGTCATCCGTCGGCGCGACGCCGTGATACGCGTTGTCTCCCTCCATGAAGCTTACGCCCTTGCCCTTCACCGTGTGCGCAATGATGCAGGCCGGCTCGCCGGCGGCCGTGGCCCATGCCAGCGCGTCCATGACCTGCTCGATGTCGTGGCCGTCGATCTCACGGGTCGTCCAGCCCATGGACTGCCACTTGGCCGCCAGCGGCTCCAGGCCGATGATGTCCTCGATGGCACCGTCCAGCTGGAACTTGTTGTAGTCCACGATGGCGATGAGGTTGTCCGGCCTGTGATGGCCTGCCGCCATGGCCGCCTCCCAGATCTGGCCCTCCTGGCACTCACCGTCGCCCAGCAGGACGAACACCCGGAAGTCCTTTCGGTCGAGGCGGCCGGCCAGGGCCATGCCCAGGCCGATGGAAAGGCCCTGGCCAAGCGAACCGGTGCTTGCCTCGATGCCCGGCAGCGAGCCCAGCACCGGGTGCCCCTGAAGCCGGCTGTCGATCCGGCGCAGCGTGCGCAGCTCCGACACCGGGAAGTAGCCCGACTCGGCCATGGCCGCGTACTGCACCGGCACACCGTGGCCCTTCGACAGGATGAACCGGTCACGGTCCTGCCAGTCCGGGTTTTCAGGGTCGTGGCGGAGCACACCGCCGAAGTAGAGAGCCGTCACCAGCTCCACCGCCGACAGCGAGCCGCCGGGATGGCCGCTGGCCGAGGCGTGGAGCATTTCGACGATGTGACGGCGGAGGATCCGTGCGCGGTCGCGCAGGGCGTCCAGGTCAGGCGCGGCTGGGGATGTTCGGGACATTCTGATCGCTTCTGAGGTGGTCTCGGCACAGCGCGCAGAATGTAGCGGACGGGGGGGCTGTCCGCAAAAGACCGGCCGGTCACCTGGGAGGCGACCGGCCGGCTGTCCCTATTCTGCTACCGGCTGGACGCTGGCGGCGGGGCGTTTGCGCGGCGCGGAGCCGCGGTCGGTCTCGGGGATTTCCTCGTCGGCGATCCGCGCCAGAACCAGGTAGTACGTGACTTCGGCGACGCTCTCGCGAACCTCAAGCGCGTCGAGATAGGTCTCCACGGCTTCGGCTGCCGGCTGCTCCTTGTCCAGCAGCTCCACGAAGTTGAGGCCGTTCTCCACGTGCGTGTTGAGCAGCGCGACTTCCGTGCGGGCCGCGGACAGCTCGACGAAGCGGCGCATGTCGTCATTGACCCGGCCACGGAGACGCTGCCGCATGTTGCGCAGGAACGAGCGCTGGGACTCGTCCTCCGGCGGCGGCGGCTCTCCCCTGCCTTCGTCGAAGGCGGTGGTATCGCCGCCATCAACCACGCGCTCGCCCAGGATGGCCAGGGCCCGCGTCGTTATGACGCGCGCCTCGTCATCCGACAGGCGCAGCAGCCGGGTGTAGATACCCAGCGCGTTCTCGAATGGCACCCTGTCGCCCACCAGCTGGATGAGGCGCAGGGCGTGATCGACGTGGGTACTGAGCAGCCGCTCCTGCGCCACCGCAATGGCGAGTTCGACACGGCGGCGCAGTGGCTCGGACAGGTCCTTGGAAAACGGGTTCTTCACCTTGTTGCTCCGACAGCCGGGACGCATTCAAAACTTCCGGGTTTGGCGGAGGGAGGTTGCAACTTCCGTTCCTGACCCCACGGCCCGGCCCGGGGCGGCTCTGATCAGGCCACAAGCGCCCGGGCGGCGACGAGCTGCTGGGTGACGGCGCCGCGTCCGGTGCCACCGACCACATCGCGCACATCCACTGACGCGATGGGCGACATGGTGGGCACCGCGGGCGAGGCGAACGCCGGATGGACCGCCGCCCAGGCCTCGGCGGGCAGCGCGGACACGGCGCAGCCGTGCTCATCGGCCGAGCGCAGCAGGCGACCGACGGCCCCGTGAGCTTCCCGGAACGGCACGCCTCGGCGGACGAGTTCATCGGCAAGGTCCGTGGCCAGCAGGGCCTCGTCGGCCAGTGCAGCGGCCAGCACCTCCTCCCGGAAGCGCATGCCGGCAACCGTCTCGCGTGTTGCGGGCAGCAGCGCTTCCAGCGCGTCCATGGCGCCGAACAGCAGGCGCTTGTCCTCCTGGAAATCCTTGTTGTACCCGGATGGGGTGCCCTTCATCATGGCCAGTGCCGAGGTCAACTCGCCGATGGAGCGGGCCGCCATCCCCCGGGCGAGTTCCAGGCCGTCCGGGTTCCGCTTCTGGGGCATCAGGCTGGACCCGGTGGTATAGGCCTCGGGCAACTCGATGAAGCGGAACTCGTCACTGGAGAAGACAATGAGGTCCTCTGCCATGCGCGAAAGGTGCGTGGCCAGCATGGACGTGACGAAGAGGATCTCGCAGATCCAGTCCCGGTCGCCCACGGCGTCCATGGAATTCGCCGACACGCTGCGGAACCCCAGCAGTTCCTTGAGTAGCGTGCGGTCTACGGGGAACCCGGAGCCGCTGATGGCACCGGATCCAAGAGGCAGGACGGCGACCCGCTCGAGCGCCGCGGCCAGGCGTTCCCTGTCGCGCTGCAACGCCCAGAAATGGCTGAGCACCCAGTGGGCGACGCGCACCGGCTGTGCCCGCCGCAGGTGGGTGTAGGCCGGCATCAGCGTGTCCACATGGAGCTCTGCCTGCGCCACCAGCGCCTGCTGCAGCGTACAGAGTTCCCGCTCCAGGCGCGCTCCCGCCCGCAGCATCCACAGCCGGGTGTCAGTCGCGACCTGATCATTGCGGGACCGGCCCGTGTGCAGCTTGCCTGCGACGTCGCCGGCCTCCTCGTACAGGAGCCGTTCCACGAGGGAATGGATGTCCTCGTCCTTCGCATCCGCGGGGAACGATGTCGCCAGGCGATCGGCGACACTGCACAGCCCCGCGTCGAGGCTGCGAGCTTCGTCCTCGGTGATGACGCCGGCCCGGAGCAGCGCCTGGACCCAGGCGCGACTGCCTTCGATATCCTCGGCCCAGAGCCGCCGGTCCACATCCAGGGACCGGTTCAGTTCGTCCAGCGTCGGTGCCGGCCCGGCACTGTACCGCCCGCCCCACAAACGCTGCTCCGCCGGGGTTGTCTGGGCCACAGGTTCTGTTCCCGTCTGGATGATGGGCTGCGCCATCAGACCGTAACCCTGTCCAGGTGCACGTTCGGCGCCGGCGCGGACCTGCCGTTGCCGCTGGCGCCATTCGTGTGCCCGGCGGCCGCCTCGTAGGCCGCCGTCTGCAGCGCCTCCACGCGCGTCGGCAGGGCGAACAGGCGGATGAAGCCTTCGGCATCATGGTGATCGTAGCTGCCGTCATTGCCGAATGAGGCCAGACCCTCGTTGTACAGCGAGAACGGGGACGTCCGCCCGACGATGATGGCGTTACCCTTGTACAGCTTCATCCGCACGGTGCCCGTTACGCGCTGCTGGGTGCGGTCCACCAGAGCGTCGAGGGCTTCCCGCTCCGTGCCCCACCAGCGTCCGTCATAGACGAGGTCGGCGTAGCGCGCAGCGACCTGGTCCTTCAGCGCCAGGGCGCGACGGTCCAGGACGAGCTGCTCCAGCTCCCGGTGCGCCGTGTACAGGAGCGTGCCACCCGGTGTCTCATATATGCCACGGGACTTCATGCCCACCATGCGGTCCTCGACGATGTCAGCGCGGCCGATGCCGTGCAGGCCGCCGACCTCATTCAGCCGCATCACCAGCTCCACCGGCGAGAGGACCTCGCCGTCCACGCTCACCGGGTAGCCGGCATCGAAGCCGATCTCCACGTACTGCGCCCTGTCCGGCGCGCTCTCGGGCGACCGCGTCAGCATGAACACGTCCTCCGACGGCTCATTGGCGGGATCCTCCAGCGGCCCGCCCTCGTGGGAGATGTGCCACAGGTTGCGGTCGCGGGAGTAGATCTTTGCCTTCGTCACCGGCACGTCAATGCCTCTGGCCTCGGCATACGCGATGGCGTCCTCCCGGGAGCGGATGTCCCAGTCACGCCACGGCGCGATGACCTTCAGGCCGGGGGCGAACGCGGCGTATGTCAGTTCGAACCGGACCTGGTCATTGCCCTTGCCCGTGCAGCCGTGGGCGAGGGCGGCCGCTCCCACGCGGGCGGCCAGCTGCGCCTGGCTGCGGGCAATGATGGGGCGCGCCATGGACGTCCCCAGCAGGTACTTCCGCGCGTAGATGGCGCCGGCGCGCAGCGTCGGGAAGATGGCTTCCGTGACGAACGCCTCACGCAGGTCCTCCACCACCAGTGCGGACGCACCCTGCTGCCGGGCCCGGTGTTCCAGGCCGGTCAGCTCCGCGCCCTGGCCGACATCGGCTGCGACGCAGATGACTTCGGCGTTGTCGTAATTCTCGCGCAGCCACGGCACGATGATGGACGTGTCGAGACCGCCGGAGTACGCCAGTACGATGGTATAGGACATGATGGAATCCCGTTATTCAGGGTGGTCGATCTGCAGTGTCATTGCGACGGCGATCTCATTGCATGCGGCGCGGCGGGCGCAGCCCGCACAGTCGGCCGCAACCTTCTCGGGAAACGTCCCGATGGGCACCGTCTCGAAACCGAGGCGATGGAAGAACCTGTCCCGCAACGTCAGTGCGAAGACGCGGTGCAGGCCGAGGGCGCGGGCGTCATGGACGAGTGTCTCGACGATGCGGCCGCCGAGCCCCGTGCCCTGCCTGTCCTCGGCGACGGCAAGCGCACCGATCTCAGCCAGCTCCGCCGAGTAGATCCGCAATGCGCCGGCGCCTGCGATGCGGCCCCTGTCCACGACCACGATGAAATCACGGATGGACTGGTACACCTGCTTCAGTGTCCGCGGGATGAGCATGCCTGGCGCAACGAACTGCTCCAGCAATTCGTGCAGCTCCTGCGCATCGGCGGGCTCCGCCCGGCGCACGTACAGGCCATCATCCCGGACGATGGCGACGAGGCGCGATTCCCTGGCCTGCTCCAGCCGCCGGCGGGTGATCCGGTCCAGCACCGGCAGCTCCAGCACCGGCCGACCATGCGCTGCCACGTGGTTCCTCGCAGGCGTCACGACAGCACCCGGGCCAGGATGGCCACGCCACGGGCGAGCTCGCCCTCGTCCATGACCAGCGGCGGCAGCAGCCGCACGACGCGCTCCCCTGCCGGCGTGACCAGAAGCCCGGCTTCCAGTGCGGCAGCCACCACCGGCCCGGCGGGCACGGTGAGCTCGAGACCCCACATCATGCCGACGCCGCGCGCCTCCAGCACCGACGGCAGGCAGGTCAGCTCGTCCAGCAGCGCACCCAGCCGCTCGCCCCGGCACTGCACGCCATCCAGGAACCCGGGCGCGGCCAGCCGGCGCAGTACCTCCAGGGCAACACTGGCCACCAGCGGCCCCCCGCCGAACGTGGTGGCATGGTCACCGGGCTGGACGGCCGCGGCGACGCGGTCGGTCAACAGCGTGGCACCCATGGGCAACCCACCGGCCAGCGGCTTCGCCAGCGTCATCATGTCCGGGATGACGCCCGTCGTCTCGTACGCGAACATCCGACCCGTGCGGCCGAGACCGCACTGGACTTCGTCGAAGATCAGCAGGGCGTTGGCCTCATCCGCCAGCCGTCGCAATTCACGCAGCGCTTCCACAGGCAGCGGCCGGACGCCGCCCTCCCCCTGGACGGGCTCGGCGATGATGGCGGCGGTGCGCTCGGCACTGACCACGTCGCCGGCAGTCGCGAGGTCGTCGATGTCGATGAACCGGACGCCGGGCATCAGCGGCTCAAACGGCTCCTGCATGGCCCGCCGGTCCGTGGCCGCCAGGGCGCCGAACAGCCGGCCATGGAACGCGCCCCGCAGTGCCACGATCTCGTGCTTGGCCGCGCCGCCGACTGTCCGGGCCCAGCGCCGGGCAAACTTGAACGCGGCCTCGTTGGATTCGGCGCCCGAGTTACAGAAGAACACCCTGTCCGCGAACGAATGGCGCACCAGCCGATCCGCCAGTTCCACGGCCGGAGCAGTGCGGTACAGGTTCGAGGTGTGCACGAGCCCCGTCGCCAGCGCGGCCTGCATGGCGCGGGCAACGCCTGCGTCGCCATAGCCCAGCGCGTTGACGCCGATGCCACTGGCGAAATCCAGGTAGCCACGCCCGCTCTCGTCGTAAAGCGTGCAGCCATCAGCCCGCACGAACAGCGGCGCTGCCTGCCTGTACGTGCCCAGTACCGGGGACGCCGCCGCAGGCGACGTATCCGGATTGCCCGTAATCCCGGGGTTCATCACCGTCGCCATCTATGCAACTCCCAGTGCCGGCCGCAGGACCGTGCCCGCGCCGGCGTCGAAGAGGACCGCTGTGTCGCCGATGCGGACCGCCGGCACGCCATCTGCCAGGGCCTTCACGCCCGCACTCAGCTTCACGCCCATGCCGCCATGGGCGACGCCGGACCGGACCAGCCCCTCCGCCTCACCGGCATCCAGCCACTCACGCACGCCCCCGGCGTCATGCACACCCGGCACGTCCGTCAGGAACACCAGCTCGCTGGCATGCAGCGCACTGGCCACGGCCGCGGCCGCATCGTCGGCGTTCACGTTCAGGGCGTCGCCATCCGCGGCCAGCGATACCGGCGACAGCACCACCGTGTGGCCGGCGGCCAGGAGGGACAGGAGCACGGACGTCCGCACCGCGCTGACCCGGCCCACCCGGCCCAGGACGCCGCCGCCCAGTACGTCAGCACGCAGGACGCCGCCATCAATGCCCGAAAGGCCGATGGCATCCACGCCGGCCGCTACCAGCGCGGCGACGATCTTCTTGTTCACGCGTCCGTTCAGGACCATACCCGCCACATCAAGGGCCTCCGCTGACGTAACGCGCCGTCCCTCGTGCCACCGGACCTCAACGCCCAGCCTGTCGGACAGCGACGAGATGTCAGGGCCGCCACCGTGGACGATGACCAGCGGCGCCGCAGACGATGCCGCCGCCTGCGCGAACGCGCTCAGCCACGCCGCATCCGCCAGTGCTGCCCCCCCGATCTTGACCACGCGAATGTTCATCGCGGCAATCCCTCGTGCTCGCACAGGCCCAGCATCAGGTTGGCGTTCTGGATCGCCTGCCCCGCCGCACCCTTGATCAGGTTGTCAAAACTCGCCACCGCCACCACCAGCGGAGCGCCTGCGGCTTCCACGTCAGCCGCGCCCAGCACCACCGTGTTGCGCAGAACGCCGTCACGCAGCGACGGCAGGTCCGGCGACCGGATCTCGACGAACGGTTCGGCGGCGTATGCCGCCTGCCAGGCGTCCACCACCGACCTGGCATCGGCCGCATCCACCACGGGGACGTAGATCGTCTCCAGGATGCCCCGCCGGACCGGCAGCAGGTGCGGCGTGAACAGGAACGGCACGTCATCGCCGGCGGCGGCAGCAAGACCGCGGCGAATCTCCGGGACATGACGGTGGGTGTTGCCGACGCCGTAGGCCCTGTAGTCCTCCGCCACTTCCGCGAACAGCAGCTCCCGCTTCGCCGCCCGCCCCGCGCCCGTCACGCCCGACGCCGCGTTCACGATCATCGCCCGCGTCGTGTCCACCAGCCCGGCCGTCAGCAGGGGCGCAAGCGCCAGCAGCACGCCCGTCGGGTAGCAGCCCGGATTCGCCACCAGGTCCGCGTCCCGGACCTCATCGCGACTTAGTTCCGTCAGTCCGTAGACAGCCCCATGCGACCCATCCCGCAGGTCAGACGACAGGTCCACCACCCGCGTGCCCGCCTCCCGCGCGCGCAGCGCCCACGCGCCAGCCTCTCCATGCGGCAGGCAGATGAACGCCACGTCCACTTCACCCAGCGGGACGTCCCCAACCCTGACGTATTCCAGGGTACTTCCCCGTATACGTCGGCCGGTCTCGGATTCCGACGTCGCAAATGCCGTCCGCAGCCGGGGATGCCGCGCCAGCAGCGCGACCATCTCCTGGCCTGTATACCCTGTCGCGCCGATGACGGCGGCGCTGAACGATTGGTTATTCATATTAATGCGCATAACTATACAGGGGACCGGCAGACGGGTCAAGGGAGCGGCTGTGGTGCTGCTGGCGCGGGGCTGCGGACCAGCCCCCGGATGCCGGGTACGGCGCATCCCACTATGCGCTTTCCACATTTCTCGGTTGGTGCAGCGGGGGCGGGATGGGTAAACGCGCCATCCAGACGCAGCTGGCCTGGACCGCACTGGAGGACAGGGTCAAGCTAGGGCGGGCGCCGGGGCGTTCCCATGTCCGAATGGGACTTTGCCGACAACCGGGTGCTGGTCCGCCGCCGTGTCCGTGTCCGTCCGCCGCCGTGTCCGTGTCCGTCCGCCGCCTTGTCCGTGTCCGCCGCCGTCAGCCTCGGCTACCGCGAGGCAGATGACGGGAGCGGGAGCGGCGGCTTACCGTCGTGGGCTTGCGAGCGGGTCAGTCCGGGGCGCCGGCGCGTTCCTCCAGGCGCCGCTGGACGAGTTCAAGCTGGGAAGCATCGCGGAGGATCAGAAGGATGGTGTCGTCGCCGGCGAGGGTGCCGAGGACCTCGGGCCACTCCTCCCAGTCAATGGCCTCGGCCACTGCCTGGGCGCCGCCCATCATGGTCTTGACGACGAGGAGGTTACCGGTTCCCTCGGCGCCCAGGTACAGGGCGGGCAGGAGGCGGGTCAGCGCGGGCGCGTTGTCCCATGCCTCCGGCGGCAGCGTGTAGTGGTTGCCGCCTTCCGGGTCGTGGACCTTGATGAGCTTGAGTTCCCTGACGTCCCTGGACAGGGTGGCCTGGGTTACCTCAAAGCCGCGGGTCTCCAGGAGTTCGCGCAGCTGCTCCTGACTGCTGACCCTGTGGCTCTGGACGAGTTCCCTGATGGCCGTGTGCCGCTTTGGCTTGGTCATTTGGGGAGAATGCCCCGTCGGGCATCGGGCCGTCAAGGCGTGACGATAGCGGAGTACCCGACGGCCGGGCGGGACCGGAAATGGCAGAAAAGAGGAAGCCTGCTCGTGGCGAGCAGGCTGAAAAGAGGCCCCGGGCGGATTCGAACCGCCGAATAAAGGTTTTGCAGACCTTCGCCTTACCACTTGGCTACGGGGCCGGGGCAGATCCCCGAAGGCATTGTACAGAGCGGGAAACCGGACTCGAACCGGCGACCTTCTGCATGGCAAGCAGACGCTCTACCAACTGAGCTATTCCCGCGAAACGGACGTTAATTCTACCAATTCACCGGGTATGCGTCAAGTCCGTGGCGGCCCGTGAGGGGGCCCGGAAAAGGCCGAGCCGAGGGCCATTTCGTACAGGCGAACGTACTCGCCGGCGGAGCGGTCCCAGGAGTGGTCTTCGCGCATGCAACGGGACTGCATGGCCCGCCAGCCACACTGATTCCATATGCCGAGGGCGCGGCGTACGGCGCCGGCGAGGGCGTGGGGTGACGGTTCGTCGAAAAGGAGGCCGGTGACACCATCCTCGATGGTATCGGCCAGCCCGCCGGTCCGCCTGGCGATGGGCGGTGTGCCATAGCGCTGGGCGATCATCTGCCCCAATCCGCATGGCTCGTAGATGGAGGGCATGAGGAAGAAGTCGGCACCGGCATAGATGAGGTGAGCCAGGCCGTCGTTGAAGCCGGTGTGCAGGGATACCCTGCCGGGCAACTGGGCGGCCCTTCTGGCCAGGGCGTACTCCAGTTCCGGGTCTCCATTTCCGAGTATGACCACGCTGCAACCCTGGTCCACGAGTTCCGGCAGTGCTCCCAGCAGGATCTCCACGCCCTTCTGGTGCACCAGTCGGGACACGACACCCAGCACCGGCCCGTCCGATCGGATGCCAGTATTTTCCGCGAGGGCCGCCCGCGCCGCTTCCTTGCGGTCGAGGGTCCGACTGTTGTACGTCGCTGGCAGCCAGGGATCGGAGGTGGGATTCCAGGTTGTGGTGTCAATGCCGTTCAGGACGCCGTGGAGCACCCTCTGCCGGAACGTCAGCAGCCCGTGTAGCCCGTTACCGAAGGCGGGTGTCCGGATCTCGGCGGCGTACGCAGGGGACACGGTGACGAGGCGGTCGGCGAGGGCGATGCCCCCCTTCATGAATGAGAGGTGCTGGTGGAACTCGAGTCCGTTTTCCGTGCGCATGAAAGCCGGCGGCACGCCGACCTCCGGCAGCAGCGCCGCCGGGAAGTTGCCCTGATAGGCGAGGTTGTGGATGACGAAGAGCGTCGCCGCCTGCATGCCGTCCGTCAGGCCGTAGACGGGCACCAGGCCGGTGGGCCAGTCATTGAGGTGGACGACGTCGGCGCCCCACCGTCCGGCGTAGCTCACGACGGCGCGGCAGAAGAAGGCGAAGCGGCGGCCCAGGCTCAGCGGATCGCCCGGGTCCGGGTCGTACGGGCGATCGGTATCGAAGAAGTCGCCGCCGTCCACGAACACGGCCCCGGCACCGGAAGCCGGCTCGTGCACGGTGAACTCGGCCACGACGTCGCCGCCGGGCCATGGCACGAGGGCGGCGCCCTCGGATCGGACGCGCCCGGGGGCGTCGGCGGAGATGTTGAAAAAGCGGTAGCGCGGCGTGATGATGCGTACGTCATGACCCCGGGCGACGAGGGCGTCGGGCAGGGACCGGGCAACGTCTGCCAGTCCACCCGTCTTCCAGTACGGCAGCGCCTCGGCGGTGGCAAACAGGATCTTCAAAGCAGTCCCCGTCAGCGACGGGCCGGGCGACGGGTGTCGGGTGTCGATCGGGCGCCCCGGGCCAGCGTCCAGGCAACGAGGCCCGCCAGGCCGGCGTGGTGCGGCTCCGCCACCGTCCCGTCCGCCGTGTCCCAGCCGGCCGCCGCTACGCCGTCCGGCAGCGTGATCCGCAGCAGCCGGTCGAGAGCGTCATCGGCATGAGGCCCGAGCATGTCCGCCATGAGTGCGGCGAGTGAGGCCTGGCCCGGCGTGCTCCGGTGGCATACACCGGGCACGCGACCCTCGGACCACAGCGGATACCTCGGGGACCGGACGAACTCCATGGTGGCGGTCCAGACGGGGTCATCCTCGTCACACAGTCCGAAGTACGGCAGCAGCGCCAGGCTCATGGCCGGATCATCGTACACGGCGGCGCTGCCATCCAGGGCGGAACTGCCTGCAAACACCTGCTCTCCGTCAACGGGCACCACGAGGTGCTGCCAGATGGCGGCACCGATCTCCTCAGCCATGCCCTCAAAGCGCGGCGGCGGGTCCCCGCCATTGCCGGGCCACAGGCGCGGCAGAGCCGCGGCGAACGCCCGCAGCAGTGCATTGCCCATGGTGGTCCAGGGGTGGTCCGCCGGATCCCCGGAGGGCAGCAGTTCAGTCGCGGCCAGCACATGCTCCGGGTGCAGGCGCATGAACAGCGCCGTGTCGTTCTCTACAACGACGTGTTGCACCACGGGCTCGTCGAGGATACCCGCGTCACCGGTGGCCGTGACGTACTGGTCAAGGGCCCATGGGTAGAGCAGCATCTGCTCCAGCACGAAGGCGCTGTCGAATGCGCCGCCATCCATGTAGCGTAGATGCTCTCCGGATCGCTCCGAGAACAGGTCAAAGCAGCGCAGCAGCGCTTCCCGTGCCAGGGCCGGGTCGGCGAGCAGCAATGCGGGCAGGGTCCAGAACAGCGCCTCCCGTTCGTTAACCACTGCAGGGGCCGGGCACAGCGTGGAGCGTGAGCGAAGCAGCCAGAGTCTGTCGTCGTCGATGCCGCGGCCCACTGCAAAGTAGCGGTTGAAGAGCAGGTTCCGGTTCAGCAGTTCCGCGCGCCTGGGATCCTGCGCCGCCCGCAGTGTGTGTGACAGATCCATGCGAGCCTGCCGGAGCAGCTCCCCCGCCCCTCGCCGCTGCATTGCGATGACGGCGGCGGCGGCGCCGTCCCGTTCCCTCCCTGCCCCAACCCGGAAGGTCACGGTGGCACGTGCGCCGGGGCGCGCCGTGACGGTTCGGCTGAGCGTGGCGGTGAGCGGTTCGTCTCCACCCGCCGTCTGGTCCGCGGCCGTCACGACCGTGCCGTCGTCACCGGCCACGGCCAGGGACGGACCCTGCCCGTCACGGGCGTCCAGGATAAGGGGGCCCGTGTCGTGTCGCAGCAGCCGCCTCGTGCCCGGCAGGTCCCGGCCTGTGCTGACCCACAGGCGGGCCGCCGCCCAGTTCACCTGGAGTGCGGCCTCGAGAGTGACGGGCGCCGGACGTCCATGGGCGATTTCCACCCGGACAAGGAATCCCCTCGCCGACGGGTAGCCGCCTGGCGCGCAGATGGTGCCTGTGACGACGATGTCCCCATCAGCTTCCACTGTGAACGTTGGGATCCACCGGTCCAGCCTGCTCCAGCGGGCAGCGCCCAGCGGCAGTTCCACGCCGTCCAGAGTCAGTACCAGCCGGAACAGCGGCGTGGCGCCGTCGCCCGCCCATTCAATCAGACCGCCCAGACCCGCATGGAGGGCCGTGATCCCGGGGATGGAGCCGTCGCGGCCCACGACGGGGAGACTGACGTATTCGTTGCCGGTGATGTCGCGCGTGGCGGTAGTCATAGTGGGAACGAGTATCGCCGTATTGCGGGATCCGGTCAAACAGAAAGCCGGCGCCCGTTGGGGCGCCGGCTTCCTGTCCGCCGTCCTGCGGCCAGGTCAGAAATTGTATCGGAGCCGGGCCAGTGCCAGGCGGCCGATTCGCGGCATGCCCGGGAACGGCCGGTAGTCCGAATCCAGCGCATTCTGGACCGTGAACTGAAGGGTCGCACCCGGCACCTGCGGGATACCGATACCGAAGTTGACATCGACGATGGTCATCGCCGGGACGCACTCTTCCCTGCCGGGCTCCGTGCCGCCGATGCACGCCGTCGCGTTGTAGACACCGCTGCGAACCGGGTACTCGCCGGTGTAGCGGGCACTGACTTCCCCGTTCAGTCGGTTCACCGGGTTCATGTAACCCACCGCGCCCGTGAACTTCTCCTTCGCCGCGTTGAGCGTGACAGTGGCGCCGCGGCGTGTCTCGAACACGTTCTTGTTCACCAGGGACACGCCCCCGCGGGCATACACGACGTCAGTCAGATTCGCCTGCGCCATGATGTCGGTGCCATACGTGTCCAGGTCATCGTCCACGTTGTAGTACGTGACGAGCAGCTGGGCGCTGTGAGCGGCGACATCCTCCGATGAAATCACGCCCACCGGTATCGTTGCCATGCCGGGTACCGGGCCCATGCCGCCGACGAGCGCGGCGGCGAGCTGCCCGGCCTCCTCGGGGCTCATCCCCCGATCCACCACGAAGCGCGTCGCCAGGAAGGCGCCCAGCTGGGGTCCGTTGAGGAGCACCAGCGGGGTGATCACCGACAGCGGTGTCACGAAGTTCTGGCGGCGGTTGAACCAGAAATCCGCGCTGAAACGCACGCGGTCCCCGAAGATGCCCGTGTATCCGACCTCGAACGTGTTCTGTGTGGACTCGCGGATCGCCGGCACGTCCTCCAGCGTCAGCTCGGCCAGCGGGTGCGACTGGCCGGACCCGGCGATACTGTAGTTTGCACTAACTTCCGACGGTGTCGGGGTCAACCCCGCCAGGTACGGGAACAGCCACGGGTAATCCGGGAACGCTGCAGGAGCACCGGCCTGGGCCAGGACCTGGACGGTGGCCGGGAAATAGGCGGCCGCGGCGCCGGCAGACAGCAGCTGCGCCGGGCCGCCCATGGCGGCCGGCGTAAACGGAGAGCGCATCTGGTACGTGCCCGGCTCGCCGAAGGAGAAGCCGCGGGTGCCGGTGCCCTGGATGAGCAGGCTGTAGCCCAGGCGGGCGGCATTCGGATCCGGCATGGCACTGCCCAGGTGCAGGAACTGGTTCAGGGACGACGGTGTCGAGAAGGCGCGGTTGAACGCCACGCGCACCGACTGGGTCTCCCGCGGATTGAAGACGAGGGCTGCGCGCGGCGAGAAGACCGGGTCCGGCAGGCCGGTATGACTGTCCACACGGCCCGCCAGGATCAGCCGGAGCTGGTCGGTCAGGGACGTGGTGGACTGGATGTAGCCGCCCACCTCGGTCGTCTGGTCCTCGTCCTCGTAGATGCCATGGATCGTGCCCTCGGTGCGAGGATCCGTGTAGAGGAGGTCCGCGCCGTAGACAAAGCTCTGCCGCGGGCTGAGTGACAGGCCGTGCTGAAGCTGGCCGACCCAGAGGCGCGACTTGTCGCGGATGGGCGCACCGTCACGCAGCAGATACGTCTCGCCAGCATCGCTGAAGTTGACGTACCCCTGGGCGAACAGGCTGCCGTACTCGCCTCGAGCCTGCACGAAGCTGTTGCTCCAGCCGATGGCCTGCCCGGCGCCCAGGCCCGTCAGCTCGATACTGCGGCCCAGTTCGGAACGGCCGCCGGAAAAGATCATGCGCGCAGCGTCAGTGGGCTGCCAGTCCACACGGACCTCGCCGCCCCAGCGTCGCAGGGTGTCGTCCCGGTCGCCGATTCTGCTGATCCGGCCTTCCAGCACGGAGGCGTCGGTGATCCCGGTAATGCGCTGCAACTCCTCGCGGAAGGCAGCGCCCTGGGGCCCGGCGAACTTGGCGGCCTCGGCAACTTCCACGGGGTCGGTGTAACGCCACTCGGTGCCGCGCAGGAAGTTGCCGGACACCTTGACACCTACCTGTTCGCTTATCCTGTGCGCCGTACGGAATTCCGCCTGCATCAGGTCGCGCTCGCCCCCGGCCACGCTGAACGTGTTCCCGGGGTTCTGGATCGGCGAGCGCGTCATGAAGTGGACGATGCCGTTGGCGGTGTTCGGACCGTAGAGGGCGGCGCCGGGTCCCAGGATCAGCTCCACCCGCTCGATATCTTCGTTGTTGGCGGGGATGAGCTGCATGAAGTTCACGCGCAGCGACGGAACACCAGCAATGCGATGGTCCGTCATCATCTGGACGGCGCCGGAGAAGATGTTGTTGAACCCGCGGATGACCACGTTGGAACTGGAAATGCCCGTCCGCGCGATGTCCACCGCGGGCACGGGCTCCAGATGGGCCGCGGGCGTGACGGCGATCCTGTTCTCGATCTGCGTCCGCTCGACAACGGCGCGCGCCTCCGGTGCTTCCAGCAGCGTTGTCGTGACGCCACTCACCGAGACGACGATCTGGTCCAGCGACAGCGCCCCGGTCGCAAGCTGGATGTCCACGCGAGTTGACTGGCCCGCCGCCACACGGACGTCCCGCGTGCGCGACTCCTGGTATCCGAGGGCATTGGTCACGGCGATAGTGTAGACGCCGGGGCTGACGCTCGTGATCAGGTAGCTGCCATCATCTCCAGTACTGGTGCGGGCGACGATGATGCTCGCGGCGTTGATGACCTGCACCTGCACGAGCGGCACGCCCTGGCCCGTGGCGGCGGATGTGACCCGTCCAGTCACCGAGCCTGTCTGGCCATACGCGGGAACCGCTGCGAGGAGTAGCATCGCGAGCGTGCCCATCCATGACTTCCGGAAGTCCTTCAGCATGCAGATCCTCGCATTCCAGGGTGCCACAAAAATGTCTGACAGGAGCGGCCAGGGTGCGATCACACCCGACCTCGTACTGCGAATTGAAGTTGCAGAAGTATGCCTTGACCATCAGGCGGGAGTCAAGGAAGTTGCGGACGGCTTCGGCCGCGGCCACTACCGGCCGCCTCACGCCTCCGCGTTGAGCAGTTCCCGTGCGTGCTCCTGGCTGACGCCGCTGTCGGGGTCACCGCCCAGCAACCGGGCCAGCTCGCGCACGCGTACATCGCCCTCGAGCAGGTCTACCGTGGTCGCGGTGATGCCGTTCCGATCCGCCTTCTGCACCAGCAGGTGATGGCGGGCGCGGGACGCGATCTGGGGCAGGTGCGTGATGACGAACACCTGGTGGTGCCGGGCCACCGCGGCGAGCTTCTCACCCACCTGGTTGGCGACCCGGCCACCGATGCCCGCATCCACCTCGTCAAAAACCAGTGTCGGCACGTTGTCGAGCCGGGCCAGGGCCGTCTTGAGGGCGAGCATGACCCGCGACAGCTCGCCGCCTGAGGCCACCCGGCTGAGGGGGCGCGGCTCAAAGCCCGCATTGACGGCGATCCGGAATTCCACGTCCTCTGCACCGCCCGGACCTGGTTCGGGCAGCGCCGTCAGCGCGATCTCGAATCGGGCGGCGCCCATGCCGAGTTCCGGCAGCACCTGCGCGATCTCTGCGGCTAGGGCCTTCGCGCCGGCGGTCCTGGCCTTGGTCAGGCGACGGGCAGCCGCCTCCAGCGCCCGACCGGCCTCCGCGATCTCACGCTCGATGACTTCCCGGTCCAGGACTGCATTGTCCAGCGCCTCCAGTTCCCGGCGCGCTTCCGTCGCTACGTTCAGCACGTCGATCAGCTCCGGCCCGTACTTCCGCTTCAGCCGGAAGATGGCGTCCAGCCGGCTCCGCAGCGTGTCCAGACGGGCGGGATCATGCTCGACACCCGACGCATAGTCGCCCATCTCCCTGCCCAGTTCCTGGAGACTGTACAGGGCGTTCTGGACGACGTCCTTCCACTCGCCCAGCGATTCGTCAATGCGCGTCAGCTGGTCCAGCACGCGCCGCACCTCACTCATCCGGGCGGTGATGCAATCCTCCCGGGCGTACAGTTCGTCGTGGAGCGATCCCGCCAGGCCGGCCAGTTCCCCGGCGTGCGACAGCCGGCGCACTTCCGACTCGAGTTCCTCTTCCTCCCCGGGCCGCAGCTGCGCGCCGTCGATCTCGTCGAGCTGGAAGCGCAGGTAATCAGCGCGCTGTTCGGCCTCACGCGTCCGCGTGTCCAGGGCGTGGAGGTCATCCTGCGCCGCCCGGAGGCGCGCATGCTCACGACGCACGGCCGCTGCCAGTTCCCGGGCATCGGACCACGCATCAAGCATGTCCCGCTGGTTGCGCGGCTGCAGCAGCGTCTGGTGCTCGTGCTGGCCGTGCAGGTCCACCAGGTGCGCCCCCAGCTCGCCCAGCAGCGCCACTGTCGAAGCGGCGCCGTTGACCCAGACCCGACCTCGTCCGCCCGCGGCGATCTCCCGGCGGATGATGACCAGCCCGTCCTCCGGCTCCAGGCCGTGGGCAGCCAGCACGTCCCTCACCCCCAGGTTGCCCTCGACATCGAAGACGCCCTCCACCTCCGCCCGGGCGGCACCGGTCCTGACCACGTCTGCCGACGCACGCTCGCCCAGCAACAGCGACAGCGCGCCGACAATGATGGACTTGCCGGCACCCGTCTCGCCCGTCAGGGCGTTCAGCCCGGGACCGAGACGCAGCGTGAGGCGGTCAATGACGGCGAAGTCGCGGATGCGGAGTTCTGTGAGCATGCTTCAAGTTACGACCGACCGGACGGGCACTTCAATAGCGGGAAGGGTCGCGCCGGATCATGGAGCGGATGGGCTGTCCCGGGGTGACACTGTTACCGCTTGGCACCCCGGTCCGCGTACTCGAGCCCCCAGTGCAGCTTGCGCCGGAGCGTCTCGAAGAAATTCTGGTCCTGGAACCGTACGATCCGGATGGAGCGGTCACTGCGCCGTACCACGACCTGATCACCGGCCCGTAGTTCCGCACCATCCTGGCCATCCACAGTCAGCACGACTTCGTCGTCATCGGACAGCGGAGTCACCATGATCTCCGTGTCCGACGGGAGCACCAGGGGTCGCACCACGAGCGTGTGCGGGCAGATGGGCGTGGCGATGATGCAATCCATGGTTGGCGCCACAATGGGTCCGCCGGCGGAAAGGGAATACGCTGTCGAGCCCGTGGGCGTGGAGAGGATGATGCCGTCAGCGGTGTAGGTGCCCACCTCATGCTCTTCCGGGCCCACGTGCACGGCCAGCCGGATGACCCGGGCCAGCCCCCCCTTATGGAGCACGACGTCGTTCAGCGCGTTGAGTGGATCCTGCCTCGGGCCTGATGCGTCCTTCACCATCACGTCGAGAGTGGACCGGATGTCCAGCCAGTACTCGCCGTCAAACACCGCCCGCATGGCCACCTGCAGCTCGGATCGCGCTGCCGAGGTAAGGAAGCCGAGGCGCCCGAGGTTGATACCGAGGATGGGCGTGTCGTCCCCTGCCAGCAGGCGCGCGCCCCGCAGCAGCGTCCCGTCGCCGCCGAGAGTGATGAGCAGGTCGAGACCGCTGTCCGGCAGGAACGACGCTGCCGGCGCGTGCGCCGCGAGATGCTCTTCCACGAAGATTTCCGCGTTGTGCCGCTCCGCCAGGCGCAGCAATTCCGCCAGGATATCCCTCATGCCGGCGTGGCGGGAATGCCCCGCCACGCCGATACGACGGAACTCTCCCGTCTGCATCAAGCCGTCTCGCGCACCGGCGTGACGGCGGCGGCGCGCGCAAGCGCCCGGGCGCTGGTCGCGATACTGGCCGCGTCCAACCCCGTCTCAGCGAGCTGCTCGGCACGCGTGCCATGCTCAATGATGGTGTCAGGCACTCCCAGCACATCCAGCACGACGTGCGGACGATCCCGTCGCGTGGTCTCCACGTGGCGGGCGACGTGGGCGCCGAAGCCGTTGACGACGGTCCCTTCCTCCACCGTCATGACGGCGGTGTGCCGGTCGAATACCCACGCCAGGGTCTGCTCGTCGAGGGGCTTGAGGAAGCGGCAGTTCACTACCGTCGGCCGGATCCCGTCCGCCTCCAGTTGCGCGGCCGCCTGCATGGCTTCACCAACCATGGTACCCACGGCCAGGATGGCCAGGCCCTCGCCGCGGCGCACCACTTCCCACGTCCCGTACTCCACCGCCGGGATGTCAGTCAGCGGCGGCACCGCCGCCGGCACATTGTCCCGCGGATACCGCAGGCAGAAGGGCCCGTCGGCGCGTTCCACACCGAGGCGCAGGAGGGCCAGCATTTCCGCGCCGTCCTTCGGTGCCGTCACCGTCATGTTCGGCACGGACAGCATGTACGGTATGTCGTAGAGGCCCATGTGCGTGGGGCCGTCGTTGCCCACCAGCCCCGCGCGGTCCATGGCAAAGACCACCGGCAGGTTCTGGATGGCGACATCATGGATGATGGAGTCGTAGGCCCGCTGCAGGAACGTAGAGTAGATGGCGACGACGGGCACGATCCCTTCCGTCGCGAGTCCGGCGGCGAAGGTCACGCCGTGACCCTCGGCAATGCCGACATCGAAGTAGCGCTGGGGATACGCGTCGCCGAAGGTGCCCGTGCCGGTGCCGCTGGGCATGGCCGCGGTGATGACGACCATCTCGGGATGATCGTCGGCCATCTCCACCAGGCCCTTGCCGAATACGTTCGTGTACGCGGGCAGGCCGCCCTTCTTCTTGGCCATCTCGCCGCTGATCTTGTCGAACGGCGTCGCACCGTGCCACACGACGGGGTTCTCCTCCGCCAGCGCGTAGCCCTTGCCCTTCTTCGTGACGACGTGGACGAGGCGCGGCCCCGACCATTCCTTCACGTTGCGCAGCGTCGCCAGCAGCGCCGGCAGGTCGTGACCGTCCACGGGGCCGACATAGCGGAAGCCCAGTTCCTCGAACAGCATGCCCGGCGTCAGCAGCGTCTTCGCCGTCTCCTCCATCTTCAGCACCACGGACTGCATGACGTCACCGATGGCGCCCGTCTTCTGCACGATGCTCTTCACCTCATCGCGCATCCGGTTGTAGACGGGGTTCGTGACGACGCGCGTGAGGTACTTGCTGATGGCGCCGACATTGGGCGAGATGGACATCTCATTGTCATTGAGGATCACGATGAGGTCCGTGTCCGTGTGGCCGGCATTGTTGAGCGCCTCGTACGCAATGCCCGACGTCAGCGAACCGTCGCCAATGATGGAGACAACCTCGAAATCCTCGCCCTGCAGGTCCCGCGCTGTGGCAATACCCAGTCCCGCGGAGATGGACGTGGCCGCGTGCCCGGCACCGAAGACGTCGTACTCGGATTCCCTGCGCGTCAGGAACCCTGACAGTCCGCCCCGCTGGCGGATGTTCTCGAACGGCGCGTTGCGACCGGTCAGGATCTTGTGGGGATAGCCCTGGTGGCCCACGTCCCAGATCAGCTTGTCCCGGGGCGTGTCGAACACGTAGTGCAGTGCAACGGTCAGTTCCACCACACCCAGGCCTGGCGCGAAGTGGCCGCCGACGCGGCTGATGACGTCCACCATGCGCTCGCGCACGTCCTGCGCGACGTCCGGCAGCTGCTCCTCGGCCAGCGCGCGCAGGTCCGCCGGGCTGTCTATCCGTTCGAGTAACGACACGATTCCTCCAGTCCTGGTTCAACCCCGGAATGTATCACCGATCCCGGTGGACGGCGAATCGGGCCAGGCCCTCCAGCAGCCGGCTGCTCAGGCGGGCCTCGCGCAGCCGGGCGACGGCCAGGTCGCTCTCGGCCACAGCGGCGGCCCGGGCGCCATCCAGGCCGAGCATCACGGGGAACGTGGACTTGCTGGCCGCCCGGTCCTTGCCCGGCGTCTTGCCGAGAGCGGCGACATCCATGGTCTCGTCCAGGACATCGTCCGTGATCTGGAACGCCATGCCCAGGTGGAGGCCGAAGCTACCGAGGGCGTCGGTGACAGGATCCGACGCACCGGCCAGGCGGCTGCCAGCGCGGGTGGCCGCGCTGAAGAGGGCGGCTGTCTTGAGGGCGTGGACCCGTCGCAGCTCGTCCAGCGTGAGGCCCCTGCCCTCCGCGGCCAGGTCGAGCACCTGGCCGCCCACCATGCCGGCGCCGCCTGCACCGTGACAGAGTTCCCGGACCGCGCTCACCGCATCGGCGGCCGGCAGTTCCAGTCGGGCAGCCGCATCCAGCAGCACGGAAACGCCCAGCGGGATGAGTGACAGACCGGCGACCATGGCGGCTGGGCTGCCGTGCACGAGGTGTGTGGTCGGCCGGCCGCGGCGCAGGTCGTCATCGTCCATGCACGGCAGGTCGTCGTGCACGAGGGAATAGGTGTGCACCAGTTCCACCGCCGAGGCGGCCCGGACCCACGGCCGGCCGGCAACGTCGTCCCGGCGCAGGGGGGGCGTCTCGCCGTGGGCCTCGAACACCGCCTCCACGGCGGCCAGGAAGAGGATGGGCCGGAGGCGCTTGCCGCCAGTCTGCAGGGCGTAGTGCAGCGCGGCGGCGGCGGTGTCGGTAGGGTCCACGGCAGCGGCAATGGCGGCCAGTTCGCCGTCCACCACCGCCTGTCCGGCGGCGAGGCTGGTGGCCAGGTCACGCTGCCAGGTGGAGCCCGTCACGCGTCCCCGTCGGCCGGCTCCAGCAGCGTCCGGCCGCTTTCCTCCAGCAGCCGCTCCACCCGCAGCTCGGTCCGGGAGACCAGCGCGTCGGCGGCCCGGAGGTGGGCCACGCCCTCCTCGAACAGGCGCAGCGCGTCCTCCAGCTCCACGTCCTCCCGTTCCAGGTCCGCGACGATGCGCTGGAGTCGATGGATACGTGCGCCCAGGGTCATGTCCCGGTCGTCGCCGGGGCTGTTGCTATCGGTCATTCGGGATACTCGTCCACGGTACACGGCACGACGCCGTCGGTGATACGCAGGTTGAATGGGCGGCCGGGCGGCAGATCGGCGCGGCGCCGCAGGACCCGCCCGTCCTCGTCGGTGGGCACCGCATAGCCACGGGCCAGGGCCTGCAGTGGCGACAGCGCCTCCACCTGG
>DATHVP010000041.1:0-38638 GCA_035461245.1 Longimicrobiales bacterium
GGAGATGGTGATGCCGGGTGACAACATCTCCGTGGAGGTGACGCTGATCAGCCCCATCGCCATGGAGAAGGAGTTGCGCTTCGCCATCCGCGAGGGCGGCCGCACCGTGGGCGCCGGCGTCGTAGCAGAAGTGATTGAGTAAATAGCAATGGCGAACGGCAAGATCAGGATCCGGCTCAAGGCATTCGATCACGCAGTGATCGACCAGACGGCAAGCGACATTGTCCGGACGGCGGAAAAGTCGGGCGCGAAGGTAAGCGGCCCTATCCCGCTGCCGACCCGGATACAGCGCTGGACGGTGCTGCGGTCGCCGCATGTGGACAAGAAGAGCCGGGAGCAGTTCGAGTTGAAGACCCACAAGCGGGTAATCGACATCATTGACTCCCGTCCCCAGACGATCGACGCGCTCACGAAGCTGGATCTACCGGCGGGCGTCGACGTCGAGATCAAGGTGGACTAGGCAGATTCGAGCCATGGCAGGAATTATTGGACGGAAGCTGGGCATGACCCAGATCTTCAGCGACGCCGGCGCTGCCGTCCCGGTTACTGTGATTGAAGCGGGCCCATGCCCGGTCACGCAGATCCGGAACGGCGAGACTGACGGCTACAGCGCTCTGCAGCTCGGGTTCGAAGCCCGCAAGCAGACGCGCACGACGCGGGCCTCGCTGGGCCACGCGCAGAAGGCAGGTCTCGAGTATGCTCCGCGGCTGCTCCAGGAGTTCCGCGTCGAGTCAGTGGACGGCTACAGCGTCGGGCAGGAGCTGAAAGTCGACCAGTTCGAGGCAGGCGACAGGATCAAGGTGACAGGCACGACCAAGGGTCGCGGCTTCCAGGGCGTAGTCAAGCGCCATGGATTCGCGGGCCGGCCGGCGAGCCATGGTCACCCCAAGAAGCGCAACCCGGGTACGCTGGGGCCGGGTACGAACCCGTCCCGCGTCATCAAGGGCAAGAAGATGCCGGGTCAGATGGGCGGCACGCAGCAGACCGTCCGCAACCTGCGCATTGAGCGTATCGACACGGAGCGGAACCTGATCTACGTCCGCGGCGCCGTGCCGGGATCGCGCAACGGCTTGGTCTTCATCCGCAAGATGTAGTGCGGATTCATTCGGGAGAACCTGAGATGTACAAGGCACCGGTCATAACGGCCGAAGGCGAAAAGACGGGCGATCGCGAGCTGCCCGAGGTGCTGTTCGACGGCACGGTTCACGAAGCTGCCATGTGGCAGGTGGTGAAGGCGTATCTGGCGAATCAGCGGCAGGCGACAGCAGCGACGAAGACGCGCTCCGAGGTGACGGGCGGGAACCGGAAGCCGTGGCGGCAGAAGGGCACCGGCCGGGCCCGGCAGGGCTCCATCCGGGCCCCCCAGTGGCGCGGCGGCGGCAGCGTGTTCGGGCCGCGGGCGAACCGGAACTTCAAGCAGGACGTGCCAAAGCAGGTGAAGTGGCTGGCGCGGCGTTCAGCTTACAACGTGCGGGCCCAGGACGGCGGCGTGTTCGTGGTCGACGCCATGCAGTTCGACGTGCCGCAGACAAAGCGCATGCTGGCGCTGATGGCCGCCGTCGGAGTCGCGCCGAAGACGGGCGTGAACGTGCTCGTCCTGACGGATGGACACAAGCCGCTGCTGCACCGTTCAGCGCGCAATATTCCGGGCGTGCAGGTCCGTCCTTTCGGGCAGGAGTCGGCGTACGACCTGCTCTGGGCCGATACGCTCATCATCGAGGCGCCGGCGCTGGAGCGTGCGCAGGAGGTGGCCCATGCGTGACCCGCGCCATGTGATCATCCGGCCGGTGGTGACCGAGTCTTCCGCCATGCTCCAGGAGGAGCGGCAGACGTACACGTTCATCGTGGCCCGCGATTCGAACAAGATCGAGATCAGGAATGCGGTGCAGTCCCTGTTCGGCGTGACCGTACAGGACGTGCGCACCGCCAACTATCCGGGCAAGGTACGCCGCGTCGGCCGCAATGTCGGCCGCCGTTCCGGCTACAAGAAGGCCCTGGTCAAGCTGGTCGAGGGTGACTCGATCGACGTATACGAGGGGGTCTGATGCCGACCAAGAAGTTCAAGCCGATGACGCCGGGCACGCGGTTCCGCTCGGTCACTTCATTCGACGAGATCACGCGGTCCGAGCCGGAGAAGTCGCTGCTCGAGCCCATCAAGAAGTCGGGTGGGCGCAACCATCACGGCCACATCACGTCGCGGCGGCGCGGCGGCGGCGCGAAGCGCCAGTACCGCCGGATCGACTTCAAGCGGGACAAGCACGGCGTGGCCGGCAAGGTCGCTCACATTGAGTATGACCCGAACCGCTCTGCGAACATCGCGCTGATCCACTACGAGGATGGCGAGAAGCGGTATATCCTGCACCCGCGCGGTCTTGGCCAGGGTGACACGGTGGTGGCGGGTCCGGGCTCTGACATCCGCACGGGCAACTGCCTGCCGCTGGGTGAGGTGCCGCTGGGTACCGTGGTGCACAACATCGAGCTGAAGCTCGGCAAGGGCGGCCAGATTGTGCGCTCTGCCGGTGCCGGGGCCCAGGTCGTGGCCAAGGAGGGCGACTACGTCACGCTCCGTCTGCCCTCGACTGAGGTTCGCATGGTCCGCCGCGAGTGCTACGCGACCATCGGCCAGATCGGCAACTCCGACCACGAGCTGCAGACGGTGGGCAAGGCGGGCGCGATGCGCTGGCGCGGCCGGCGGCCCAAGGTCCGCGGTGTGGCCATGAACCCGGTGGACCACCCGCTGGGCGGTGGTGAGGGCAAGACGTCGGGCGGTCGCCCGCCGGTCTCGCCGTGGGGCAAGCGCGAGGGCGTGAAGACGCGCAAGAAGAAGAAGCAGTCGAACAAGTACATTGTCCGCGGCCGCAAGCGCGGCAAGGCAACGACGTAGCGTCGTGAATCAGTCACTGAAGAGACTATGAGCCGATCCACGAAGAAGGGCCCGTACATCGACGAAAGGCTGCTTGAGCGGCTGCACGCGATGAACGCCCGCAACGAGAAGAAGGTCATCAAGACCTGGGCGCGAGCTTCGACGATTTCCCCGGAATTCGTCGGGCATACGCTGGCCGTGCACAACGGCAACAAGTTCGTGCCGGTCTACATCTCGGAGAACATGGTCGGCCACAAGCTCGGCGAGTTCGCGCCGACGCGGCTGTTCCGCGGCCACGGCGGCAAGCTTGCCGACAAGCGATCCAAGGCCAGGTAGGCGATAGCATGGAAGCCCGGGCAATTTCGAAGTACAACCGGCAGAGTCCGCGCAAGATGCGGCTGGTCATTGACCTGATCCGCGGCAAGAGTGTGGACGAGGCGTACGCGATCCTGCAGTTCTCGAAGAAGAAGGCTGCAGAGCAGATCGACAAGACGCTCCGGTCCGCCGTTGCGAACGCGAAGTCCAAGGCGGATACCGCCGGAGATTACGTGGACGTGGACGATCTGTTCGTCAAGGAGGCCTACGTGAACGAGGGGCCCCGTCTGAAGCGGTGGCGTGCCGCGGCCATGGGTCGCGCGGCCCCGATCCAGCATCCGACCAGCCACATCGTGGTGGTGGTGGGCACGCAGGACTCACAGCGCGCAACGGCAGCCGGTGGCGCCGCGCGGCGCAGCCGGAAGGAGCAGGCATAATGGGACAGAAGACCCATCCGCGCGGGTTCCGCCTGGGTGTCGTCAAGCCGTGGCGTTCGCGCTGGTACGCGGAACGCACCTTCAGCGAGCTGCTGAAGGAGGACGAGACGATCCGCAAGTACATGCACCAGCGGCTGGCGCATGCGGCGGTGGCACAGGTGGAGATCGACCGCAAGCCACAGAAGATCGTCGTCACGGTGCACACGGCGCGCCCGGGCGTCGTAATCGGCAAGCAGGGTGCCGAGGTCGACAAGCTGCGGGATGAACTGGCGCACCTGACCAAGAGCGAGGTCTCCATCAATGTGGAGGAGATCAAGCGACCCGAGGTCGAGGCACAACTGGTTGCGGACAGTATTGCGCACCAGCTGCAGCAGCGCATTTCATTCCGTCGCGCCATGAAGCGGGCAGTCCAGTCTGCGATGCGCTCCGGTGCGGAGGGGATCCGGGTGAAGGTCGGTGGCCGTCTTGGCGGCGCCGAGATCGCCCGGACCGAGGGGTACCATGAGGGACGCGTCCCGCTGCACACGCTGCGGGCCGATATTGATTACGCGACATCGACGGCCAAGACGACGTACGGCACCATCGGCGTGAAGGTCTGGATCTTCAAGGGCGAGGTCGTTGAGGACCGCCGCGGCCGCACGTACTCGACGGGTGTCTAGGAAGGGCTGACAATGCTGGCGCCGAAGAGAGTCAAATACAGGAAGCAGCAGAAGGGCCGCATGCGCGGTATGGCCACGCGTGGCAACACCGTCGCGTTCGGCGACTTCGGGCTGCAGACATCCGAGCCGGGCTGGATCACGAACCGGCAGATCGAGGCCGCTCGTGTGGCCATGACGCGTCACATCAAGCGTGGCGGTAAGGTCTGGATCCGGATCTTCCCGGACAAGCCGGTGACGAAGAAGCCGGCGGAGACGCGCATGGGCAAGGGTAAGGGCAATCCTGAGATGTGGGTTGCCGTGGTTAAGCCCGGCCGCATCATGTTCGAGGTGGAGGGCGTGCCCGAGGCGCTGGCCCGGGAGGCGTTCGCCCTGGCCGCAGCGAAGCTGCCGGTCAAGTGCAAGGTCGTCGTGCGTGAGCGCGCCGCCGAAGGAGGTAACGCGTGAAGGCAGTTGACGTCCGGGATCTGAGCAGCGAGGACATCCGCGACCAGATCGGGCAGGCCGAGGAAGAGCTGTTCCGTCTGCGCTTCCGCAGTGCGACACAGGAGTTGGAGAGCCCGGCGCTCATCAAGGCGCTGCGCCGGGATATTGCGCGTATGAAGACCATCCTGCGCGAGCGGGAGGCGAGTCATGGCTGAGATGCAGAACGAGAGCGAGCGGGGCAGTCGCAAGGTCCGCATGGGCACTGTGCTCAGCGACGGCATGGAAAAGACGCTCGTCGTCGGGGTGCGGCGCCGCGTGGCGCATCCCCTGTACGGCAAGCAGGTCACCCGGACCAAGAAGTACTACGCCCACGACGAGGCCGGTGAGGCGCGCCGGGGCGATGTCGTCCGGATCGTTGAGACGCGGCCGCTGTCAAAGACAAAGCGGTGGCGTCTGGTTGAAATCGTCGAGCGGGCGAAGTGAGGAGGACGACATGATTCAACAGGAGTCCATTCTCAGGATCGCCGACAACTCGGGCGCGAAGGAAGCACTGTGCATCCGGGTGCTGGGCGGCTCAGGCCGGCGCTACGCATCGGTCGGCGACATCATCGTCGTCGCCATCAAGGACGCGCTGCCCAATGGCACGGTGAAGAAGGGCGACGTTGCGAAGGCGGTGGTGGTGCGCACAGCCAAGGAGGTGCGGCGCCGGGACGGCAGTTACATCCGTTTCGATGACAATGCTGCCGTCATCATCAACGATGCCGGTGAGCCGCGCGCCACGCGTATCTTCGGCCCCGTCGGCCGGGAACTGCGCGAGAAGCGTTTCATGAAGATTGTATCGCTCGCGCCGGAGGTTATCTGACATGGCACGACCGATCATGGGCGCCCGCCGCGGCAAGGTGGCAGAGCGCCAGAAGATGCACGTGCGTCGCGGCGACCGGGTCCGCGTGATCCGCGGTAACTTCGCGGGTTCCGAGGGCACAGTGCTGCGTGTGCTGACCAAGGAGAACCGGGTCGTCGTAGAGGGGGTCAACATGCGCAAGCGGCACATGCGGCCCACCCAGGCGAACCCCGAGGGCGGTATTGTAACGTTCGAGGCGCCGATCCACGCGTCCAACGTCATGCTGCTCGACACGAACGGTGAGCCGACGCGAGTGCGTCGGCGTATCGATGCCGATGGCACGAAGGAGCGGATCGCCGTGAAGAGCGGCAACCCGGTCCCGCGGCCAGGCGTCTGACTGGATTACGGAAGATGAAGCCGAGACTACAGGTACACTACGAGGAGCGCGTCCGGCAGAAGCTGGGCGAGCAGTTCGGGTTCACGAACCCGTACCGCGTGCCGCGGCTGGAAAAGATCGTCATCAATGTCGGTCTGGGTGAGGCACCGAAGAACCCGAAACTGCTGGACAGCGTCGTGCAGGAGCTGGGCCAGATCACGGGTCAGAAGGCGGTGACCACGCGGGCGCGCAAGTCCATCGCCAACTTCTCACTGCGCGAGGGCATGCCCATCGGCGCAAAGGTCACGTTGCGCGGCGTTCGAATGTACGAGTTCCTGGACCGGCTTATCAATGTGGCGCTGCCCCGGGTTCGGGACTTCCGTGGCGTGCCCAACCGCTCGTTCGACGGCCGGGGCAATTACTCCATGGGCGTGAAGGAGCAGCTGATCTTCCCGGAGATCGACTACGACAAGGTCAGCGAGATCCATGGGATGGATATCGTGTTCGTCACCACGACGGACCGCGATGACGAAGCGTATGCGCTGCTGCGCGAGATGGGCATGCCCTTCCGCGGTGAGCAGGCAGTTCTGGTCGGCGGCGAGGAACTCGCCGGCGCGGCAAGCTAACGGGAGCCGAGCGGAAGAATGGCACGGAAGGCACTGATCGAAAAGCAGAAGGGGAAGCAGAAGTTCTCCGTCCGTCGCACCAACCGCTGCAAGCGGTGTGGCCGCCCGCGCGCGTACCTGCGCAAGTTCGGCCTGTGCAGGATCTGCTTCCGGGAGATGGCGCTGAACGGCGAGATCCCTGGCGTACGCAAGGCGAGCTGGTAGGACGGATTCGGGATCGGGATCGTCAACGTAAACGTTCAACGTCGACGTTCGCGACACCGCTTCCCCGAGGTGTTGTTGCAGTACAGGCAGTCGGGCGGAATGCCAGGAAACGTGAACAACGGGCACAACCCGTTTACGATGTACGTTTACGTTTACGATCCCGATCCCGGCAGTACATGGATCCTACAAGTCCGGGCACCTGAGCACCGGATACTATAGGAGCGCGGTAAGAAACATGATGACCGACCCCATTTCCGATATGCTGACGCGCATTCGGAATGCCTCGTCCGCGAAGCACAAGCGCGTCGACATGCCAGTCTCCAAGCTGAAGATCGAGATTGCGCGGATTCTCAAGGAGAGCCACTTCATCCACGACTACAAGATCCTGGATGATGGGCACCACGGAGTGCTGCGTGTCTACCTGAAGTACTATGAGGACCGGCCCGTGATCCGGAACGTGAGCCGCGTGTCGCGGCCCGGGCGCCGGATCTACAAGGGTGCAGGTGAACTGCCCCGGGTCCGGAATGGCCTGGGCGTCGCCATCGTGTCGACGTCGAAGGGTGTGATGACGGACCGCCAGGCTCGCGCGCAGAAGGTTGGCGGCGAAGTCATGGCGCTGGTCTGGTAGGAGGAAGCAATGTCGCGAATCGGCAAGAAGCCGGTCCTGGTCCCGGGCAATGTCACGGTGACGGTGGACGGTTCCCATGTGAAGGTGAAGGGTCCGAAGGGCGAGCTCGCCTGGCAGTTCCGGCAGGAGATCGGGTTTGAGGAGAAGGACGGCGAAATCAGCGTAACGCGGCCGTCGGACTCGAAGGAACATCGTGCGCTACATGGCCTGTCGCGAGCCCTGCTGGCGAACATGGTGGAGGGTGTGACGAACGGCTATCGCAAGACGCTGGAGATCATTGGCGTTGGATACCGCGCGGAGAAGAAGGGCAATGACCTGGTGCTGACGGTGGGGTATTCGCACCAGGTGACGTATCCGCAGCCGGAGGGTATAACGCTGTCGACGACGAGTCCGACGGTGGTGGTTGTGGAAGGGATCGACAAGGCGAAGGTAGGCCAGGTGGCCGCGGAGATCCGGTCGGTCCGACCGCCGGAGCCGTACAAAGGCAAGGGCATCCGCTACCAGGGCGAGCAGGTCCGGCGGAAGGCCGGCAAGACAGGCGCCAAGTAGCGCGGGGTAGATCATGGCTCTGAGAACGAAGACGAAGGATCGGGAATCGCAGCTGGTGCGGCGTCGGCGCCGCGTACGGCGGAAGGTGGCGGGCACGACGGAGCGCCCGCGGCTGGCGATTCACCGCTCAAACAAGAACATGCAGGGTCACATTGCCGATGACTCGACGGGGCGGGTGCTGATGGGCATCTCCACGCAGTCGACGGAGCTGGCCGAACTGCGTGGATCGGACGAGGGCACGAAGTCGGCGCTGGCCCGTGCGGCGGGCAAGCTGCTGGCGGAAAAGGCAAAGGCCGCAGGCATCACGAAGGTGGTGTTCGATCGCGGCGGTTATCTGTACCACGGACGCGTAGCTGCGTTCGCCGAGGGCGCCCGCGAGGGCGGCCTCGAATTCTGAGGCGGGTACGATGGAGAATCAGCGCAGCAATTCGAGAGAGTCACGTGGCCCGGACCGGGGCGGCGATCGCGGCGAGCGCCGTCGCAGCCGTGAGCGTGAGTCGGACATGGTCGAGAACGTGATCTTCGTGAACCGCGTCGCCAAGGTCGTCAAGGGCGGCCGCCGCTTCTCGTTCACGGCCCTGGTGGCCGTGGGCGACAAGGCGGGCCACGTGGGCATTGCCCTGGGCAAGGCGAACGAGGTGTCCGAGGCCATCCGCAAGGGGCTGGAGCAGGCGCGCCGCGCCATGTCCACGATCCCCCTCGTCCAGGGCTCGGTCCCGCACGAGGTAGTGGGCCGGCACGGCGCCGCACGCGTCATGCTGAAGCCGGCGGCGCCGGGTACGGGCGTCATCGCCGGCGGCTCCGTCCGCTCGGTGCTCGAGGCGGTAGGGATCACGGACATCCTGACCAAGAGCCTGGGTTCCAACAACCCCATCAACGTGGCCCGTGCCACGATGAACGGACTGGAACAGCTCGTTACCGCGGAGCAGGTCGCTCGCGAGCGGGGCATCTCGGTGGAGGAGCTGGGGGTGAAGGTGCGCCATGCCTAGGGAGCTGAGGATCACGCAGGTGCGCAGCCTCAGCGGCCGCCACCATAAGCATCGCAGGACGATGGAGGCGCTGGGCTTCCGCAAGCATCAGCAGACGATTGTTCAGAAGGACAACCCCGCGATCCGCGGCATGCTCTTCCAGGTCCGTCACCTGGTCGAGGTCGAGGAAGTGGCGGAAGGGGAGGCATAGATGTCGGATCTCAGCAACCTGCGTCGGCCTGAAGGGGCGCACCGGGACAGGAAGCGTCTCGGACGCGGCCCGGGCTCCGGCAAGGGCAAGACGTCGGGCAAGGGGCACAAGGGCCAGAAGGCCCGGACGGGCCATCACGGCATCCCCGCATGGTTCGAGGGCGGCCAGATGCCCATCCAGCGGCGAGTGCCGAAGCGGGGCTTCACCAACAACTTCCGTACGGAGTACGAGATCGTCAATCTCGATGCCATCGCCGGCCTCGAGGAGACCGAGATCACGCCGGAAGTTCTGCATCAGTACCGGCTGGTGGACCTGGGGAAGAAGCGGCCCATCAAGGTGCTGGCCAACGGTGAGCTCGAGCGCAAGGTCACGGTGCATGCCCACAAGGTGAGTGCCGCTGCCCGTGCCAAGATCGAAGCGGCCGGCGGTACGGTCGAACTGCTGGAGAGCTGAGTCGAATGGCGAACCCGATCCCGAACCTGTTCAAGGTGCCGGAGCTGAAGGAGAAGATTCTCTTCACGCTCATGGTGCTGCTGATTTACCGGGTGGGCGCGCACATCACGGTACCGGGCATCGACTTCGTCGCCCTGGAGGCGGCGTTCGACCAGTTCGGCGGCACGCTGCTGGGCGTTTACGACCTGTTCGTGGGCGGCGCCTTGTCCAGGGCTACGGTGCTGGCGCTGGGCATCATGCCGTACATTTCGGCCAGCATCATGTTCCAGCTCCTCGCCGCCGTCTTCCCGACCATCGAGAAGATGCAGAAGGAAGGCGAGGAAGGGCGCAAGAAGCTGACGCAATGGACGCGCTATGCCACTATCGTGCTGGCGTTCATGCAGGCATATGGGTACTCCATCTTCCTGCAGAGCCTGAACACGCCGGGCGCGCCGCCCGTTGTGCGGACCACCGGGTTCCTCTTTCTGGTGTCCACGACGCTGATCCTGACGATGGGTGCCGTGTTCGTGATGTGGCTGGGTGAGCAGATCACGGAGCGAGGCATTGGCAACGGCATGTCGCTGCTGATCTTCTTCTCCATCATCCAGGGCTTCCCGGGAGCGATTGCGACGACGTGGGAGCAGCTGACGACGGGCGTCATCAGCTGGTTCGCCGTAATTGTCCTGCTCGTCGTGATGATCGTGGTGGTCGCCGGCGTGGCGGGCATGACGATGGCGTCGCGCAAGATTCCGGTGCAGATCCCCCGCAAGGTCATGGGGCGCGGCCGGGTCCGCGAAGGTCAGAAGAGCTTCATCCCGCTGCGGATCAACTCGGCAGGCGTGATGCCCATCATCTTCGCGCAGTCCATCATCATCCTGCCGGGGACGATGGCAACGTTCAGCAGCGTGGGCTTCCTGCAGGAGATCTCGCGGTACATGCAGCCTGGTGAGTGGCTGTACAACCTGCTGTACGCGCTGCTCATTCTGTTCTTCACGTACTTCTACACGTCCATCATCTTCAATCCGGTGGACCTGGCGGAGAACCTGAAGAAGCAGGGCGGCTTCATTCCGGGCGTGAAGCCCGGTGCCCGTACGGCCGAGTACATCGACTACGTGCTCAGCCGGGTCACAATCGTGGGCGCGATCTACCTCGCCTTCATCGCCCTGCTGCCGTTCTGGATCATCGGCGCATTCGGCCTTGGGCAGACCTTCTTCTTCGGTGGCACCTCGCTGCTCATCGTGGTCGGCGTTGCGCTGGACACGGTGCAGCAGATGCAGCAGCACATGCTGCTGCGACACTATGAGGGCTTCATGAAGAAGGGTCGGGTCAGGTTCCGCGGGCGGCAGCGCTTCATGTAGCGCTGCACGCCGTGGCCATCCACGACATGGGAGGGGAGTCGGCCGGAAACAACAGCCGGCTCCCCTCTGTTGCGTTCGCATGACAGGGAAAATGAGACAGGACCTGATACTTTTCGGCCCGCCAGGCGCGGGCAAGGGCACACAGGGCGCGCTGCTGGCGGAGCGGTTCGGTATGGTGCGCCTGTCTACCGGTGATGTCCTCCGAGAAGCGGTTCGCCGGGGCACCGACATGGGCCTGGCAGCGAAGCGTTTCATGGACGCCGGCGAGCTGGTGCCCGATGACGTCATACTCGGCATCGTCCGCGATTACCTGTCCGGTGATGCGGCAGAGCAGTCCGTCATTTTCGATGGCTTCCCTCGCACGCTGCCGCAGGCCCGTGGGCTGGACGAACTGCTGGACGACCTGGGGCGCCCCCTGAGCGCCGTACTGGTGCTCGACGTTGATGACGAGGCACTCGTCCGGCGCCTGAGTGGCCGCCGATCGTGCGCCGCCTGTGGCGCAGTGTTCAATCTGGAAACCGATCCGCCAGTGGAGCAGGGACGGTGCGATCAGTGCAGCGGCGAGCTCGTGCTCCGGCCCGACGACGAGCCGGCCACGGTGCGGCGCCGGCTGGAGGTCTATAGCCAGCAGACCGCCCCCCTGCTGGACTACTACCGGCAGTCTCCGGTGGAGGTGCACCACGTGGACGGCCAGCAGAGTATCGAGAAAGTTCAGGCGCAGCTCGCGGAGGCGCTGGGACGGTGATCGCCCTCAAGTCGGCGGCCGAGATCGAGGCCATGGCCCGGGCCGGCCGCATACTGGGCGCCCTGTTCCGGGAGCTGCAACCGCGGGTTCAGTCCGGAATGAGCACCCGCGAGCTGGACGTCGTGGCGGAGGAGTTCATCCGCTCGCACGACGGCGCGGTCCCCGCGTTCAAGGGGCTGTATGGGTTCCCCGCCAGCCTCTGCACCTCCATCAACGAGGAGGTCGTCCACGGCATCCCGTCCGAACGCCGGCTGGAAGAGGGCGATATCCTGACGGTGGATGCAGGCGTGAAGCTGGGGGGCTGGTTTGTGGACGCGGCCCGCACCTTTCCCGTGGGCGAAGTCGATGAGGGGACACGGCAGCTGCTGGACGTGACCTGGGAATGCCTCCAGGCCGGCATCGAGCAGGCCAGGCCCGGCCAGCGCCTGGGTGACATCGGCCACGCAGTCCAGCAGGTGGCGGAGGGCGCCGGGTTCGGCGTGGTCCGGGACCTGGTGGGGCACGGCATCGGCAGGGAGCCCCACGAGGAGCCGCAGGTGCCCAATTACGGCAGGCCCGGGCGGGGGGTGCGCCTGCAGGCGGGCATGGTGCTCGCCATCGAGCCCATGATCAACGCGGGTGGGGTCGCCGTCCGGACCCTGCCTGACCGGTGGACCGTGGTCACCGCGGACGGCGGTCGCAGCGCCCATTTCGAGCAGACCGTGGCCATCACGGAGCAGGGCCCGCGCGTTCTGACGGCGTCGTGACGGGGGTTGCCCGGCAATGTCCAAGTCGCTATACTGAAAAGCTGTTCAATAAACCAGAGGTCGCCCTATGAAGGTGCGCAGCAGCGTAAAGCCCATCTGTGAGCATTGCAAGGTGATCCGTCGCCAGGGCGTGATCAGGATCATCTGCAAGAAGAACCCGCGGCACAAGCAGCGGCAGGGGTAGGAATATGGCGCGTATCGCCGGCGTGGATCTGCCACGCAACAAGCGAGTCGGAATTGCCCTGACGTACATTTTCGGGATCGGCCATTCGACAGCCGGCAAGATCCTGGAGGAGACGGGGGTCAGCGCGGAACGCCGCGTGCACGAGCTGAACGACGACGAGGTGAACCGCCTCCGTCGCGTCATCGAGGCGCGTTACAAGGTGGAGGGTGCGCTGCGCAGCGAGGTCTCGATGAACATCAAGCGGTTGATGGACATCGGGTGTTACCGTGGCCTGCGTCATCGCCGCGGCCTGCCGGTGCGGGGTCAGCGTACGCACACGAACGCGCGGACCCACAAGGGCAAGCGCGTTGCCATCGCCGGCAAGAAGAAGGCGCCGAAGAAGTAGTAGCGTCGGGGATCGGAGCGCGCCCGGCCGCTGGCAGGAGGCCGGCGCGGCGCCCGGTTTCTCACAGTGAGCAGACACACAGGGACGAGAGATGGCGAATCCTAAGAAGGGTGCCCGGCCGAAGCGGGCGCGCAAGAACGTCGAAGCCGAGGGCATGGCCCACATCAAGGCGACGTTCAACAACACGCTCATTACGATCACGGACATGCAGGGCAACGTCGTGACGTGGGGCAGCTCGGGCAAGGCCGGCTTCAAGGGTTCGAAGAAGTCGACGCCCTTCGCCGCTACGGTAGCGGCGGAGCAGTGCGGCCGGGAGGCCGTGCAGCTGGGCATGAAGCGGGTGCATGTTCGGGTCCAGGGCCCGGGCAGCGGCCGCGAATCGGCAGTTCAGGCACTGGCGGCCGCGGGCCTGGCGGTGCGTTCCATCCGGGACGTCACGCCGATTCCGCACAACGGTTGCCGACCGCCCAAGAAGCGGCGCGTCTGAGCGGCCGCGCGAGCGGGGCATCAGGTCATACCGCGGGCGCAGCGGAGTGGCGGGGAGGGGTGGAACCCCTGTTCCGGTCTCTCCGCTCTCCGCGCTGATAGGGGATGTAAACCGCCACAACCGTCGGGGCGGGACGAAGTCCGGTCAAGGGTGAGATACAAGGAGAAGACGGTCACATGGCACGTTATACGGGTCCGGTCTGCAAGCTGTGCCGCCGGGAAGGCCAGAAGCTGTTCCTGAAGGGCACGCGCTGCTATACGGAGAAGTGTCCCATTGAGCGCCGCAACTATGCGCCGGGTCAGCACGGCATGTCGCAGGCGCGGCGCAAGAAGTCGTCGGAATATGCGCTCCAGCTGCGGGAGAAGCAGAAGGTTAAGCGCATCTACGGTGTGTCCGAGAAGTACTTCCGGACCATGTTCGACAAGGCGGCGAAGCAGCCGGGCGTGACGGGCGAGAACCTGCTGGTCGGTCTGGAGCAGCGCCTGGACAACGTGCTGTACCGGATGGGCTTTGCATCGAGCCGCAGTCAGGCTCGACAGGTAGTGCGGCACCGGCACGTGCTGGTGAACGGACACCGTGTCGACATTCCGAGCTACCAGGTCCGGCCGGGCGACGAGGTCCGGCTGCACGAGCAGTCGAAGGACCTGCTGCCGGTGCAGGCGTCGCTGGAGTCGAAGACCCGGCCGACGACGGTCCGGTGGCTGGCGGTGGATGAGGGTTCGCGGGCGGGCCGGATGCTGGAGCGTCCGACGCGGGCGGACATCCCGCTGGCGGTGCAGGAACAGCTCATCGTGGAGCTGTACTCGAAGTAACCGTGGGCCGCGCCCCGCTCGAGCGGTGGCGCGGCGCTCGTGCAGAAGGGAACACGACAAACGGGTCGCGCGAGACGCGGCCCATCACCGGTGTCCCCCGGGGAGGTAAACTGTGGAGCTGGATCTTACCGGACTGGTACTGCCGCAGCGGATCGAGGTAGTACGGCGTTCTGACGACGGGCGTCAGGCGCAGTTCGTCGTCGCGCCGCTGGAGCGCGGTTTCGGCCAGACGCTGGGCAATACGATTCGCCGCATCCTGCTGTCGTCACTGGGCGGGTCGGCGGTATGGGCGTTCCGAATGGACGGTGTGGTGCACGAGCACCAGACGGTCACGGGCGTCGTGGAGGACGTACACCAGATCATCCAGAACCTGAAGGCGCTGGTCATCGGGCTGGAAGAGGGTCGCGACGAGGTAACGCTGGAACTGCGGGCGACGCAGGCGGGCCCCGTGACGGCCGAGTCCATTGAGCGGTCGGGTGCTGTCCGGATCATGAATCCGGGTCATCACCTGTTCACGCTGCAGGATGACCGCGAGGTGAACCTGACGTTGTACGTGAACCGGGGACGCGGCTTCGTGGCGGCAGAGTCCCACGAGCTGCCGAAGGGCAGCCCCGTGGACCTGGTCCGCATCGACTCCATCTACAATCCGGTGCTCCGGGCGAACTTCACGGTGGAGGAGACACGCGTCGGCCAGCGCACGGACTTCGATCGCCTCACACTGCTGGTGGAGACGAACGGCAGCCTGCCGCCGGAGGAGGGCGTGGCGTACGCCGCGGAACTGGCGCGCAAGCACCTGGAGTACATGCTCCGGTTTGCCGAGCCCGCGGATGGTTCGGTACTGGCGCCGGGCGCGGTACGCGTGCCTGCACCCCTGCGGGACCTGTTCGAGCGCCCCATCGATGAGCTGGCGGAGCTGTCGGTGCGCTCGGTCAATTCACTGAAGAAGGAAAACATCATCTCGCTGGGCGATCTGGTGCAGCGCACCGAGGAACAGATGCTGAACATCGAGAACTTCGGCGTCAAGTCGCTGGAGGAGATACGGCAGTTCCTCAATGAGCACAACCTGCACTTCGGCATGAAGCTGGAGCCGGGCGAGGACGGCGATCTGTACCTGATCGAGGGCGAGCAGGCGGCCGATGCGGGCGCCGAAGTCGCGAAGGAAGAGGAGTAGGGGCGATGAACCATCGCAAGAAGGGTCGCCGGTTCAACCGTACGACCGAGCATCGGAAGATGATGATGCGCAACCTGGCCACATCGCTGTTCCTGCACGGCCGGGTCGAGACGACGACGGCGAAGGCGAAGGAGCTTCGCCAGTTCGCTGAGCCGCTCATCACGCGTGCGAAGCGGGGTGACCTGCACGCTCGCCGGCTGGTGGGCCGCTATATCCAGGACGACGCGGCGCTGGGCAAGCTGTTCGGCGAGATCGGCCCGCGTTACATTGAGCGACCGGGCGGCTATACCCGGGTGCGTCTCCTTGGCCACCGCGCCGGCGACGCCGCGGATATGGCGATCATCGAACTTGTCGAGTAAGGGTCCAATGGCGAACACCGAGACGACGACGTCACGGAAGCAGGGCGGCACCAACATCCTGCCGGTGGCAGTGGCGCTCGTGGCCGTAGCCGTGTTCATCGGCTGGCTGGCCACCCGCGAAAGTCCGGAACCGGTAGCGGTTGAGGAGCCTGATGCGCCCACGGATGTGGTCGCGGACGATCAGGGGCCGGCGACGGTTATCGAGGA
This sequence comes from Longimicrobiales bacterium, assembly GCA_035461245.1. Classification (GTDB taxonomy): domain Bacteria; phylum Gemmatimonadota; class Gemmatimonadetes; order Longimicrobiales; family RSA9; genus SH-MAG3. The sequence continues at coordinate 15,987 of DATHVP010000041.1, forward strand.
CCCTGATGTGCTCTCCGGCGCTGGTGCCCGGGAGTACGTGAACCGGAGCGTACAGCTGGATAACACCGCGGTGATCACCGCCCTCGGCTCACGGCTGGTCTGGATCGAGTTGCCGAATGGGTCGCCTTATCTGGTGTTACTGCCGGAGGGCACTGCGACGCCGTCGGGCCAGGTAACGCTGACGGGCATGATCCGCGAGAAGACGGACGCAGTGCTGGATGAATGGGAGCAGTCCGGTGTGCTTGAATCGGATGACCACCGGTTGCAGGCGGAATACGGATCGACTTACTTCGAAGCACGACAGGTACAGCCTGCCGGCTGAGCGCCTCCAGTCGGTGCTGTGGAACAGGAAGGAGACGCCCGATGGCTCGGGTCTGTTACGTATGCGACAAGGGCACGACATTCGGCAAGAATGTCAGCCATGCAAATAACAAGACGCTTCGGCGCTGGCTGCCGAACCTGCGGCGCGTACACATTGTGACGCCGGAAGGCGACCGCAAGCATGTGCGCGTCTGCACGCGGTGCCTCTCGGCGGGCAAGGTCCGCAAGGCGTAGAGGCATGAGGCGCCGTACAGCGCCGCAGCTTGCAGATGTGAGGCAGAGCCCGGCACATGCAGTGCCGGGCTCTGCTGTTACCGCCTCCCTCCCCGGACGTCTCCTGTGAGCATTACGGGTCCTGCTCGATCCGGTGGCTCCGCCCTTTCGGCGGCGCGTGTGGCTGTCACCCGGCCGTGGCAGGCAGACGACCCACTGGCAGGCCTGCTGCAGGCCGAGGGCGCCGCTCCGGTGGTCGTGCCACTGGTCCGCATTGCGCCTGTTGACGACCGGACGGAACTCATCGCCGCCGCTGGCCGTCTGGAGGAATACGATTGGATCGTTTTCACTTCGGCGAACGCCGTGCGCATGATGGCGCCGCTGGTGGCAGCCCGGGCTGGTGGTTCCGGTAAGGCGATGCCACATGTGGCGGTCGTGGGGCCGGCCACGGCCGCTGCAGTGGGCGAAATGCTCGGCTGGGAAACGGATGCGATGCCCCCTCGCTACACGGGCGCCGTACTGGCGGATGCCATGGCGGCCGTGCGCCCGCTGCGAGGTGCGCGCGTGCTATGGCCTCGCGCGGCAGATGCCCGGGAGGCACTTCCGGGGGATCTGTCGGCGGCCGGCGCCATCGTGGATGCGCCGGTAACGTACCACACGCTTGAAGACCGTGCGGGCGCCCGGCGTCTTTGCGCCATGATGGCACGTGGAGAGATCGATGTCGTAACCCTTACGTCCCCGTCAGCCGCCACCTGCCTTGCAGGCACCGACCCACAGACGGAAGGTGTTGTCATCGCTGCCATCGGACCGTCTACGGCGGAGGCTGCGATGGACGCGGGGCTGCCGGTGCACCTCGTGGCCGAGCGCCATACTATTCCCGGGCTGGTAGACGCGCTGCGCGCATATCTCGCACGGAACACCTAGAGGGCGCCGACGATGAATGATGAACTCCTGGGCAGGATCCAGTCACGGACGGCACGGTGCGCTGTGCTCGGCATGGGATACGTCGGCCTGCCCCTGGCGGTGGAGCTTGCGCGGGCTGGGTACCGCGTCCTGGGCTATGACGTATCACAGCCGGTCGTTGACGAACTGAACGCCGGACGGTCCCACGTACGGGATGTGTCTGCTGACATCATCGCGCAACTGATCGCCAGCCGGGAACTGGAGGCGACTTCCGACGCGAGCCGGCTCGGGGAATGCGACGTGCTGGCTATCTGCGTGCCGACGCCGCTGGGCAAGACCCGGGATCCAGACGTCAGCCATGTCGTGGCCGCCACCGAGTCCGTGGCTGCCACGCTGCGGCCGGGGCAGCTCATCATCCTGGAATCCACAACCTACCCGGGCACCACCCGGGACCTCATGCTGCCCGTGCTGGAGGCCACAGGGCTCCGGGCCGGCGAGGACTTTTTCCTGTGCTTCAGCCCGGAACGCGTGGACCCCGGTAATGCGCGCTGGCTTATCCGCAATACGCCCAAGGTCATCGGAGGCATCACGCCGGAATGTCTGCAGCGGGGCGTGGCCCTGTACCGGCGCACCATGCAGACGGTGGTGCCCGTTTCATCCACCGAAACCGCCGAACTCACCAAGCTGCTGGAGAACACCTTCCGAGCCGTCAACATCGCGCTGGTCAATGAGATGGCTCAGGTCTGCGACCGCCTGGACGTCGACGTCTTCGAGGTCATTGAGGCGGCCGCGACCAAGCCGTTCGGGTTCATGAAGTTTACCCCCGGCCCAGGCATCGGCGGCCACTGCATACCGCTCGATCCGCACTACCTGGCCTGGAAGATGAAGACGCTGGACTATCGTACTCGCATGATCGAACTCGCGGGCGAAGTGAACAGCGAGATGCCGCGCTTTGTCGTCGAGAAGGTCCAGGACGCGCTGAACGACGCGGGCAGACCGGTCCGGGGCAGCCGGATCCTCGTGCTCGGCGTGGCGTACAAGGCCGATATTGACGACATACGAGAGAGCCCCGCCCTGGATATCATACGGTTGCTGGAGGAGAAGGGTGCCGTCGTCGAGTATCACGATCCGTACGTCCCGAGTTTCCGCGAGGGCGGACGGCTGCGCGAGAGCGCGCCTTTCGATGACGCCCAGGTTGAATCCGCTCACTGCGTCCTCATCGCTACCGATCACCGCGGGGTTGACTACCGTCGCCTCATCGGCCGCGACGTGCCGGTGGTGGATCCCCGGAATGCCATGCGTGGCATGGAATCGGAAAATATTATCGGGCTCAGTGGTCGGAGCCGTGGGGGAGCCCTGGAGAAGGTGCTGGCTTCGGCGCTTTCCGAGGAGGCCTGATAGAACGTTACAGGCCTGCACGTTGCATGTTTGACGTGCGGGCGAGTACAAGCGAGATTGACCGCCGTCCGCAGCGGCCGGCCAGGATCGGGCCGCAGCACCGCCCGTCGACTGAGCCGGGTAGCACAGCTTGACGGCAGATGGAGGTTGGCATTGGCGGAATCCTTGCAAGCGGCACGGGCGATGGAGGCAAAGCCACGCTGGTACGCGTGCTGGACCCGGTGGCGGCACGAAAAACGCGTACAGGCCATGCTGGAGGAGCGGGGGATCGAGACATTCCTCCCTCTGGTGGAGCGGGAGCGACAGTGGCGGGATCGACGGAAGCGGGTGGAATTTCCCCTCTTCCCGTCTTACGTGTTCGGGCGGTTCCGACTGCGGGATTCGCCACGAGTATTGTCGATACCGGGCGTGGCGGGGCTGGTCAAGCAGAACGGTCGACCGGCTGCGGTGGATGAGGAGGAACTGGAGAACGTCCGGGCCTTTGCGGCAATGCTGCGAGGCGGTGACGTGGAGCCTGAGCCGAGCCCGGAGTTTGCCCGCGGTTCGGAGGTGGTAGTAATGGAGGGCCCGTTTCGCGGCCTGCGAGGTGTGGTGACGGAGCAGCGTGGCAGACGGCGCGTGTTCATCGGCCTGCAGGCCATCGGGCAGGGGCTGATCCTGGACATAGACCCGCGACACCTGAGGTCGGCGAGTGCGCACGATTCATGACTTGCAGCAGCAGAGCAATCACGGCATGACCCTGACCGAGACACGGCACTCCGAAGAGAGTGTAGTATCCGCGCCGCAGCGGGTAACGCTGTTCCTGGACGGTGCGGACCTGGACCACATGGAAGAGGCGGTCCGCTCCGGCATGGTGGCGGGCTTCACCACCAACCCAACGCTCGTCGCCAAGGCCGGCGTGGAGAACTACCGGGATTTCGCGACGGAGGCGCTAGCGCGGGTAGCCGGCGCGCCCATCTCGCTGGAGGTACTGGCGGACGACCTGCCGGGCATTGAGACACAGGCCCGCGAGATCGCAAGCTGGGGCCCGAACGTGAGCGTGAAGGTGCCGGTCTGTACGACGTCCGGCGAGTCCACCCTGGAAGTGGTGCGCTCCCTGACGCGGGACGGCCTGAGCGTGAACGTTACCGCGGTGATGACCATGGAGCAGGTCGCGGGCGTGGCGGAGGTCGTTGACCCCGGGACGCTGGCGTACGTGTCCATTTTCGCCGGCCGCATCGCGGATACGGGACGCGACCCGTGCCCGTTCATGCGCGAGGCAGTGGACATCTGCCGGCATCGCCCGAACCTGAAGGTGCTGTGGGCGAGCCCACGTGAAGTCCTTAACGTGTATCAGGCCGACGAGTGCGGCGTGCACGTCATCGTGCTTACCTCAGATCTGCTGGCCAAGCTGTCGCTCCGGAACAAGGACCTGGCGGAATATTCGAGGGAGACCGTCAAGATGTTCTACGACGACGCGATCCGGGCCGGCTACACGCTTTGACAGGCCGACGTACCGGCCGGGTCCTCGTTACGGGCGTAGCGGGGTTCATCGGCAGCAACCTCGCCGTGCGCCTGCTGGCAGAGGGGTACGCCGTCACGGGCATAGATGACCTGTCGCAGGGGGTGGCGGGACAGGTCCCGGACGGCGTCGATTTCCATGTCCTGGACGTGCGTGCCCCGGGCATCATGCCGCTGTTCCGCGGGGTGGACGCCGTCTTTCATCTGGCCGCGAAGAACTGCATCTCCGATTGCCAGCTCGAGCCGGTTGCGGCTGCATCCATCAATGTCGTCGGCACGGTCAACGTCTTCGAGGCGGCTCGACAGGTGGGCGTGCGGCGCGTGATCCACGCGGAATCGTCGGCTCTGTACGAGGGTAGTGACGACCTGCCGAGCAGTGAGGACGATGTGTCGCCGCAGAGCATTTACGCCATCACGAAGCTGGCGGGCGCTGAGTTCGCTGCGGCGTACGAGCGCTATCACGGCATGGCGATGACGGGGCTGCGATATTTCTGTGTATACGGGCCGCGGCAGGATTATCGCCGCACGGTGCCACCGGTAATGAGCGCTTTCATCATCCGACTTCTGCGTGGCGAACGGCCGACCATATACGGCACCGGCGAGAAGCGGCGGGACTTCGTGTATGTGGATGACGTGAACGATTTCCATGTCCGGTGCCTGCACGACGAACGGACCATCGGTGGCACGTTCAACCTGGGCTCGGGTCAGGCGCATTCGGTCCGCGAGATCCTGGCAGAGATACAGGCACTGCTCGGCACGGACGTGGAGCCGGAGTTCAGGCCGGACCTGCCGGGCGAGGCACAGCAAACGTGTGGCGACATCAGCCGCGCACGGTCACTGGGCTGGGCTCCGCGGGTCGGGCTGCAGGATGGGCTGCGGCGTTCCATCGACTATATCCGGCAGCACGTGGTGGGACTGCCCGGGGCGGTGGCGTGAAGGCGCTGGTCCTCGCCGCGGGCAAGGGGAGCCGCCTTGCTGCCGTGTCGGGCGGCCTGCCCAAGCCGCTGGTTCCGATCGGCAGCACCACGCCCCTGGAACACAATCTCGCCTGGGTTGCACCACACGCGCGCGACGGGATCTGGGTAAACCTGCATCAGGGTGCCAGCGTGATCCGGCAGCGTATCGGCGATGCGGTCGCCGGCGTGCCTGTCTCCTGGTCACACGAGCCGGAACTGCTGGGCACCGCAGGCGCGTGGAAACGCCTGGAAGCCGAGTGGAGCGGTACCAGCCTGGTCATCTACGGCGACAACTTCATGGACTTCGACCTGCGTGCCCTGCTGCAGACACATCGGCGCGGCGGTACGCCCATGACCATCGCCGTATTCGATCCGACCGTCCACGCCAACACCGGCATCGGAGGAGGCCGCGTTGTGCTGGAGGGGTCGCGCGTGGTTCAGTTTGTGGAGGGCGCCAGTGAGGGGCTGGTCAATGCCGGGGCGTACTGCATCGAAGAGGAACTGGCCCTGCGCCTGCCGGGCGGCTTCAGCGATTTCGGAAGGGACGTGCTGCCGGGACTGGCAGCTGAAGGGCTGCTGGGAGGGCACATGATCGAGGATGCCGGATACTGTCTCGGCCTGGACACGCCGGAGCGACTGGCGCTGGCTCGCGAGCTGGTCCACCGCCAGGGGGCGCGCTCGTGATCGTGACACGCACACCGTTCCGGATCACCCTTGGTGGTGGCGGTACGGACCTGCCGTCGTTCTATGGCGAGCACGGCGGCTTCATCTTCGCCATGGGCATCGACAAGTACATGTACATCATGCTGAATCCGCCGATTGTGGACAGCATGATCCGGCTGCATTACAGCCGCAGCGAAGTCGTCGGCCATGTATCGGAACTGCAGCACGAGCTGGCGCGTGAGGCGCTCCGGCTGCACGGCATCGAGAACCGCCTCGAGATCTCATCCATGGCGGACCTGCCGGACGGCACGGGGCTGGGGTCGTCGGGGTCGTACCTGGTGGGCCTGCTCACGGCGCTCCACCACTTCAGGCGCGATTACGTCTCGCTGCAGGCCATTGCCGAGGAGGCGTGCCATATCGAACTGGAGGTCCTGCGAAAGGCAGTGGGCAAGCAGGACCAGTACATGGCAGCGTTTGGCGGCATGACGGTGCTGGACATTGCGCGGGACGGCGCGGTTGCTGTCCGGAGCGTGGATGTGTCGAGTGCGTCGCTGGAGACGTTTGTCGCCAATACTCACCTCTACTACACGGGCCAGCGCAGGAGCGCAGTGGAGGTGCTCCAGGAACAGCATACTGCCCTGGAGTCTGAGAGCCATGCCCGGGACCGGGTGAATGACGCGCTGCTTCGTATACGCGACCTTGGGCATCGGATCCTGGAGGCCGTGGAGGGCGAGGATTACGACCGCTGGGGGCTGCTGCTGGACGAGCACTGGCGCAACAAGAAGCGGTTGTCCTCGCGCATTACGCTGTCGTCGGTGGAGCGTCTGTATGACCACGTGAAGAGCGAGTACGGTGTTCTCGGGGGTAAGATCGCCGGTGCCGGTGGCGGCGGCTTCCTCATGCTGTACGCGCCGGCACGGCACCGTGAACTCGAGGCGTACATGCTGAGCCAGGGTATGCCGCGCCTGCATTATCGCATCGAGTCGTCTGGCACGAAGGTGATTGCCGACCACGCCAATGGACGGCCGATCCCGACGAAGCCGGTCACCATGCCGCAGGCATCGGGATGAACACCGTGGGCAAAGCCCCTGTGCTGCGGGACAGGGCCGTCGTGGTAACAGGCGGCAGTATGGGCATCGGTTATGCCTGCGCTGAAGCCGTTCTGTCGGCAGGGGCACGGGTCGTCATCGCGGCGCGAGGCGAGACGGCATTGCGGGACGCCGGTGCTGCGCTGGCGGATCGCCACGGTGTGGATCGCGTACTGGTGCAGCGGTGTGACGTGTCGCGGGAGGCTGAGGTGGCAGCGCTGTTTGACGCGGCGTCCGGGCGCTTCGGACCCGTGTACGGGGTGATCCACGCCGCCGCGGTTATCGGCCCTATCGGTCCGCTGGCGGACGCAGAACCGGAGGAATGGTTCGAGGCCGTGCGCATTGACCTGTTCGGTTCGTTCCTGATCCTGCGGGAGGCGGCGCGTCGGATGCGGGAGGGCGGGGGCCGGATCGTCGTCCTGTCAGGAGGCGGTGCCACAAGTGCATTCCCGCGCTACTCGGCATATGCCGCCAGCAAGGCTGGCGTGGTACGGCTGGTGGAGACGGCGGCCCGGGAACTCGAGCCGTTCGGCATAGCGGTAAATGCCCTGGCGCCCGGCTTCGTGGCCACGCGCATGCACGACGCGACCCTGGCTGCAGGCGACCGGGCGGGCGCGGACTACCTGGCGCGCACGCGCCAGGAACTGGCGGAAGGTGGTGTGGCCCCGGAGGTCGCTGCTGGTGCCGCTGTCTTCCTGTTGTCGGATGCCAGCGAGGGGATCACCGGGCGACTGCACGCCGCGCCGTGGGACAGCGTTGACGCCTGGTCCAGGCATGCATCGGACATTGCAGCGGGTGACCTCTTCACGCTCCGGCGTATCGTGCCCCGGGACCGGGGGATGGAGTGGCAGTGAGAGTGGCGGGCGTAGCCGTCATCGGCTGCGGCCTCATCGGCGCCCGCCGTGCCGCCACGGCCGCGGCACACCCGGGCACCGTGCTGCGTGTGGTGGCTGACACCGATGTCGCCCGGGCCAGGGATCTGGCAGAGCGGCACGGGGTGGACTGGACCACAGACTGGCGCCAGGCGGTGGCCAGGCATGATGTGGATGCTGTAGTCGTCTGCACCCCGAATGCCTATCTGGCGCCAGTGGCGAATGCCGCCCTGGAAGACGGCCGGCATGTCCTCATCGAGAAACCCATGGGTCGGTCCGTGGAGGAGGCGGAGTCCATGGCGGCGACCGCCGCCCGTGCGGGCCGTATCCTGAAGGTAGGGTTCAATCACCGATACCATCCGGCCATTACCGCGGCAGGCCAGTACCTGCGCGCGGGTGAGATCGGGACCCTTGTGCAGTTGCGTGCGCGGTACGGCCACGGCAGCCGGCCAGGATGCGAGGCGGAGTGGCGGGGCAATTCGCGGATGGCCGGAGGCGGCGAACTGCTGGACCAGGGCGTCCATGTCGTTGACCTGTTCCAGTGGCTGGCCGGCGCGCCGCTGCGCGTGCATGCCGAGCTGCAGACCGCCGTCTGGAACCTGGCGCCGCTGGAGGACAATGCGTTCGGCCTGCTCCGCTTCGCCGGAGGCGTGGTGGGTCAGTTCCACGTGAGCATGACACAGTGGAAGAACCTGTTTTCCTTCGAGCTGCACGGCTCCTCCGGTGCGCTGGTGGTGGAGGGACTGGGCGGCAGCTACGGCACCGAGCGACTTACGGTAGTCCGGCGCAACATGGCGGGCGGCGTGCCGGAGGTGGAAGTACGGGATTTCGCCGGCCCGGACGAGTCATGGTCGCTGGAATGGGACGACTTCGCCACGGCGATCCACGGCGGCCGGCTGGGCCACGGCGCGCCGGAGGAGGGCGTTGCCGTGATGCGCACGGTGGCAGCACTGTACGAGGCCGGCCGGACAGGGCAGGCGGTGCCGGTGCGATCGCCAGCGGTGTTCCTGGACCGGGACGGTGTGCTCAACGAAATCGTGGAGCGCGGCGGCAGGCCCGGCTCACCCCGGGAGCCATCGGAGCTCCGGCTGGTAGAGGATATCGAGGTCGTACGAGATCTGCGTGCCGCGGGGTATCGGGTCTTCATCATCACGAACCAGCCGGATCTGGCACGGGGCCTCACCACACATCAGTCCGTTGACGCGATGATGGACGCCATCACGTCGCGGGTGCCCGTGGATGAATATCGTGTGTGTCCCCACGATGACCAGGACGGGTGCGCATGTCGCAAGCCGCTGCCTGGCATGATCACGGAACTGGCGCAGCGCTGGAACGTGGATCCCGCCCGGTCGTGGGTCATCGGCGACATGTGGCGGGACGTAGAGGCCGCCCGGGCGGCCGGCTGCAAGTCCATACTGATCCGCCGGCCGTACAACGACGATGCCCGGCCTGACCACGAAGTGGGGAGCCTTCGGGAGGCCGTGGCACTGATACTGTTCGGCCGCGTGCCGGAGCAGCCCCCGTTGGACCATGCCCATCATTGACTTCCACAACCATGTCATGCCGGGCGTCGATGACGGCGCCCGTACGCCGGAGGACAGCACCGCCGCCCTCTCGGCGATGGCGTCGGCCGGGGTGGCCACCGTGATCGCCACCCCGCACCTGAACGCGTCACTGGCCGCCCATCCGGACCAACTGGAGCAGCGTCTGGGTGAACTGGACGAGGGTTGGGCAGCGTTGACGAAGGTGGCGGCGGACGGGTCGCTGCGGGTCCTGCGCGGCGCCGAGGTGGCGCTGGACACACCGACCCCGGTCCTGAGCGACGAGCGATTCCGCCTGGCCGGTACCGACTTCGTGCTCGTCGAGTTCGCCTACATGACTGTGCCGCCGAACGCGGTTGCCGCGCTGCGCCGGATCCGCGACGCGGGCTGGATCCCCGTCGTCGCCCACCCGGAACGGTACGGCGCCATCCGCGAAAGCGTGGACCAGGCGCTGGAATGGAAGCGGGCGGGGGCGCTGCTCCAGATGAACGGCGGGTCGCTGCTGGGCCGTTACGGGCCCGAGGTGAAGCGTGCGGCTCGACAGCTGCTGGCGCGAGGCTGGGCGGACTACCTGTGCAGCGACTACCACACCCGGACGGGCCCCTGGATCACCGAGTATCGCCAGTGGCTCGTGGATCATGGTGCAGAGGAGCAGGCGGGCATGCTGATGAGCCTGAACCCTGAGCGGATGCTGCAGGGCGAATTGCCGCTGGCGGTCGCGCCGCTGCTGGATCGGCGGGGACTGTGGGACCGCGTACGTTCCGTCTTCCGGTGAGTCGCGCACGGTGGGTGTCGGGGCTGGTGGTGGCATTGCTGCTGCTGCCACCGCTGCCGGCAGGCGCACAGCGCGCCCCAGTGTTCGTGGAGCCCGGTCACTGGACGTGGGATGCCATACGGCGACTGAGCGTCGCCGGCCTGGCGCCGCCGGCGGGAGACCATGCCCTCGCGCCCGTCACCGTCGGCCACGCGCTGCACGTGTTCAGCCACGCGGAGGATAGCGCGCGGTCCGCGGACCGACCGTTCCTCGGAGCCCTCGCGGCAGGGTATCGGGCCATGCTGGAACTCGAGGGCGACACTGCCGGGCTGGTGGCGGCCAGTCAGCTCCGGGCGGGGTGGACGGGCGTACGGGGCGAGGCTCGCGGGGGAGACGGCTACCTGGAAGTTGAGGACTGGGAGGGCGCCCAGGTACTGCCCGGCGTGCAGCGACCGGCGGTTGCGTGGCGTGGCCATGGCTACATCAGGCCGTGGCTGGCCTGGTCCGCTGATGCCGGGTACCTGGCGGGCGACGCGGTGGTGCGGAGCGCCGTGGTTTCTGCCGCGGCGGGGCCATTGGACCTGTGGGTCGGTCGCCGGCGTCTTCACTATGCCATCGGCCGGGGCGGGGGCACGGTGGTCGGCGGAGCCCGCAACGAAACGCCGGACGTGGCGCATCGGACAACGTACACATTTCAGGGGATCGGGGCACATGTACGCGACCCGTTCCATTTCCCGGGGTTTCTGCGCTTTCTCGGAGCCGACCGGGTCGAAGTGGCGGTGGGCCGCATGGCGCGGGTCGGTCGGGTGGACCGGCCGTGGGTGGCTTTCGGCCGACTGATGGGGTCCCCATTCACCGAGCGCCTCACGCTGGGTATCAACCGGGGTGCCATTTTCGGTGGGGACGGCATTCCCATCACTCCCGGACGCCTGGCGGGACTCATCATCGGCCTCCACGGCGGGGAAGGCGGTGAATTCGAGAACCAGGTATTCTCGACGCTCGTCGCGTTCAGGCCACCGCTTGGCGTCGGAGTGCCTCTGGAGTTCTATGTCGAGTGGGGCATGGACGACACGGCAGGCGCCGTCAGGGACGTGCCGGCCATCGTCGCGGGGCTGGACCTTGCGGCCGTCCCCGGACTGCCCACGATGGCGCTGGCGGTCGAGCGTACGAGCTATGCGGAGTCATGTTGCGGCAACCCCATATGGTACAGGCACATCTTCTATCGAGGATCATGGGCTGATGAGGGACGCCTGTTCGCGCACCCGCTCGGCGGGCACGGCACCGAATGGCTCGCCCATGTTCGTGTAGACCGGCCGGACGATGGCCTGATGTTCAGGGTCGACGGGTTCCGTCGGGATCGTGGCCACGAGAACCTATTCGCACCGGACCGAACGGGGAGGAGCCTGGGGGGCAGCGTTGCGGCCGAGTTACAGGTGGCGGGCGGCACCCGAATGCGACTGGATGGGGCATGGGAGCGAGGCAAGGAGTGGGATGACGTCCGCGCAGCGATATTCCTCCTGCACACGTTCGACCTGCGTCGTTGACGCCCGTTCCTCCTACTTCCCGGGTCCCGCCTCGAACAGGTGGCGGGCCGCCTCATCCCGCTCCGTTATCCGCTGCCGGAACCAGGGTATGGTCTTCCGAAGCCCCTCTTCCAGCTGAATGGCGGGTTCCCACCCGAGCTCCCGACGGGCCACCGTTATGTCGGGTTTGCGAACCTTGGGATCGTCCTCCGGCATGGGCTGCTCCTCGATGGGGGCACTGCTGCCGGTGAGTTCCAGGACCTTCTCCGCGAGCTGGCGAACAGTAAACTCGTTCGGGTTGCCGATGTTCACCGGGTCAGTATAGTCGGAGGTGAAGAGGCGGTAGATGCCATCCACCTCGTCGGTGGCGTAGCAGAAGGAACGGGTCTGGCTGCCGGAACCATAGACAGTCAGCGGTTCGCCGCGCAACGCCTGCACAATGAAATTGGACACGACGCGCCCGTCCCGGGGCCGCATGCGTGGACCGTACGTGTTGAAGATCCGGACGATGCGTGTGTCGAGGCCGTGGAACCGGTGGTACGCCATGACCATCGCCTCGGCAAACCGCTTGGCTTCATCATAGACGCCCCGCGGCCCCACGGGATTGACGTGGCCCCAGTACGTCTCGGGCTGCGGATGCACCTGGGGATCACCGTACACCTCCGACGTGGAGGCAAGCAGGTAACGAGCGCCTTTTTCCTTCGCCAGGCCCAGGGTCTTGTGCGTGCCCAGGCTGCCCACCTTCAACGTCTGGATGGGTAGCTCAAGATAATCGACCGGACTGGCCGGACTGGCGAAGTGCAGCACCCCGTCGAGGGGGCCCGGCAGGTGGATATAGTCCGTGACATTGTGCTTCACGAACCGGAAGCCTGCGTGGCCCGTGAGGTGCTCGATGTTTTCCGGTGAGCCGGTGATGAAATTGTCCATGCCAACCACCTCGTGGCCTTCCGCCAGGAAGCGGTCGCACAGGTGGGAGCCCAGGAATCCGGCTGCGCCGGTAATGAGGATTCGCATGGCTCGATAGTACCGGGCACAGGTGGGGGCGGCAAGGCCGGTTGCCGGCCACGGCGCGGGGACGCCTTGATTGCAGGCCCGGCCCCGCGCGGGTATGTTCCAGTGCTGTACCCGGATCGTGAACCCCGAGGAGAAGTATTGCATGCGAGTGGCAGTAATCGGTACGGGATACGTCGGGCTGGTGGTGGGTGCCGGCCTGGCTGAGACCGGTAACGACGTCATCTGCGTAGACATCGATGCGGACAAGATCGAGCGCCTGTCCCGGGGCGAGATCCCGATCTTCGAGCCCGGGCTTGACGATCTCGTCGAGCGCAACCTGGCCGATGACCGGCTGCGCTTCTCGACGGGCGTGGCGGACGCCGTGCGCGCATCGGATGTCATATTCATCGCGGTGGGTACGCCGCCAGGCGAGGACGGCAGTGCTGACCTGGCGCACGTTCTGGCGGTGGCCGAGGCCATTGGACGGGCCATGAACGGCGAGAAGGTCGTCGTTACGAAGAGCACGGTCCCCGTGGGCACGGCCGCGCGCGTGCGGGCAGTCATCCGGGAGCACACGGCGCATGCGGTGCACGTCTGCTCGAATCCGGAGTTCCTGAAGGAAGGCGCGGCCGTTGACGACTTCATGAAGCCGGACCGCGTGGTGGTGGGTGTGGACTCGGAATACGCGCGCCGCACGCTGGCGGACCTGTACAGCCCGTTCGTGCGCACTGGCAACCCCGTAATGTTCATGGACGTTCCATCGGCGGAGATCACGAAGTACGCCGCGAATGCGATGCTGGCAACGCGCATCTCGTTCATGAACATGATCGCCCAGCTGTGCGACGCGGTGGGTGCGGACGTGGACATGGTCCGCCAGGGCGTGGGTTCCGACGACCGGATCGGCAGTTCCTTCCTGTTCGCCGGCTGTGGCTATGGTGGCAGCTGCTTCCCGAAGGACGTGAAGGCGCTCATCCGCACCATGCGTGATACCGGCATCGATCCTGGCATTCTCGAGGCGGTGGATTCCGTCAACGAGCGCCAGAAGAACCTGCTGCTGGCCATGGTGGATGGCCGTTTCCCGGACGGGCTGGCCGGTCGCCGCGTGGCGATATGGGGCCTGAGCTTCAAGCCTGAGACGGACGATATCCGTGAGGCTCCCTCGCTGGTCATCGTGGAAGGTCTGCTGGAGCGGGGCGCCGAGGTGGTGGCCCACGACCCGGTGGCCATGGATGCCGCCCGCACGCATTTCGGCGACCGTATCCGCTACGTTGACAGCAACTACGCAGCGGTGGACGGTGCGGATGCTCTCGTCCTCATCACGGAGTGGAAGCAGTATCGCGTACCGGATTTCCAGCGCCTGCGCTCGCTGATGAAGCAGCCGCTCATCCTGGATGGCAGAAACGTCTATGCGCCGGACCGGATGCGAGAGCTGGGCTTCGAATACGACAGCATCGGCCGGCGCGATGTGCGCGCAACGGCCACGCAGATAATGGCAGGCTGAGGCCCGGCACGGGGTAAACACGCTGATGCAGTCGGACCTGCAGGCGCACATCGCGCAACTGAAGCAGCGCGGGATCCTGGCGATGGAAGCCCGGCATTACGCCGACGCACTGGACGCGTTTCAGGCGATCCTGGTGCATCATCCGGACTTCGCCGACGTGCGCCATTATGCGGGCCTGTGCCTGGTGTTCCTGGGTCGGACAGAGGAGGCGCTGGAGCAGTTCAACAGGGCGCTGGAGCGCAATCCCCGGTACGTAGAGGCGCATGTGAATCGTGCCCTGCTGCTCCAGGACCTGGGCCGCTACGAGGAGGCGCGTGAATCCTTTGAGCAGGCTGGGCGGTACGAACAGGAGACCGAGGGCAGGTTCCCGGCGGCGGTGGCGGCCAGGCTGGCGGACACACATGCCGCTCTGGCGGACCTGTATCTGGACGTACAGGCCTTTGAGGAAGCACTGGCACAGTACCGATCGGCCCTCGGGTTGGGCCCGTCGTTTCACGATATCCGGAACCGTTACGCATCGGCCCTGATCGCAGCAGGCCGGCCTGACGACGCGGCGGCCGAACTCGAGCAGGTCCTCGCTCAGACACCCGGTTTCCTTGCGGCGCGGCTGAATCTGGGCCTGGCACGCTTCCGCCAGGGCCGACACGACGAAGCTGCGACGGCCTGGGAAGCCTGCGCGGCGGCTGAGCCGGAACATCCGCAGGTGCGGGCGTATCTGGCGCTGCTGCAGCGACGGGAATCGGAAAGGGACGGATGATGGCGAACGGTGCAGGACCGGTTGGGCGCCTGCGGCGCATGTGGAGCCGCCCCGAGGCGGTGTTGCTCATCGCACTGGTGCTGGCGGGCTGCCGGGATGCGGAATCGTCCCTTGCCCGCGGCGACCGTCTGTGGGCTGATTCGAATTACACGGCCGCACTGGCAGAGTATCGATTGAGCCAGGCCATCCGTTCCGACAGCGAGGAAATTCTGGCGCGGGTCGCACACGCCTATGCCGTAACCGGCCAGTTCGAGCGGGCCCGCGAGAGCTATGACGAGCTGCTGCGCATGGCTCCCGCGTACACCGATCAGGCCGTATTCGACTACCTCGCCCTGGCCAGACGGGCGCAGGCGAGGAATGATCGGTATGGCATGGCCGGCGCCCTGGAGGCAGCCATCGCGCTGCGGCCTGGCCTGCCCGTTGACGACATGGCGGCGCCGCTGGCGCGGTTCTACAGCCGGGCGGGTGATGCGGAACGGGCGGTGGAGTTCTTTGAGCGGGCGCTGGCTTACGCGCCGCCGGATTCCGCGGCGCCGCTACTGTTTGACTATGCCCAGTTTCAGGAATCCCAGGGCAACTGTGAGGACGCCGTCGAGTTGTTCAACGCGTTCCGCACACGTCAACCCCGGGGCGAGCGCGCAGACCAGGCCCGATGGGCAGTGGGCAACTGTTCCTTCAACCTGGGCCGGCAGGCACGAGCCGACGGCCAGGCGCACGACGCGTTAAGGCACCTGGACGTGATGCTGGCGCTGGGTGTCCCCCAGAACCTCCTGGATCAGGCCTGGTTCGAGCGAGGTGAAGCCCTGCTGGACCTGGGGCGCCGGGACGAGG
Source organism: Longimicrobiales bacterium (assembly GCA_035461245.1). Classification (GTDB taxonomy): domain Bacteria; phylum Gemmatimonadota; class Gemmatimonadetes; order Longimicrobiales; family RSA9; genus SH-MAG3. The sequence continues at coordinate 31,801 of DATHVP010000041.1, forward strand.
CGCTGGATTCGTACGTACGTGCGCTGGAGCATGTTCGGGCCCTGGGCGGCCCCCTGGCCGAGCGGGCGCGACAGCGCATCGACGAGATCCGGTTTGGCCGGGAACTCGACCCCTGAGAACATGGCAGCGCCCCGACGGGGGCCGCATATTCGCCCGACGCAACAGGCCCCGGGCCGGCGTGCGGGCATCACATTTCAGGAAACACGGCCAGTCCGGGCGGGTAGATACCGCCCCGGACTGCTGACTACGGACTGATATGACAAGACCTGGACGTCTGATACTGATACTGCCGGTTGTGCTGAGCATCGCCTGCGCCTCTCGGGGCCCTTCGCTGGAGGGTCTGGATGGCGACGCGCTGTTTGCCCTCGGCATGGAGGAACTGGAGCGACGCCGCTGGGAATCGGCAGCACAGACATTCGAGCGGCTGATCTTTACGCATCCCAATCACCCTCGGGTGGCTGAAGCCCGGTTCCGCATCGGCGAGACATACCAGGGCCGGCGGGAATGGCTAACGGCCGCTCTGGAGTTCAACCGGCTGGCAGCGGAGTTTCCCGCCGGCGCATGGGCAGACGATGCGCGCTTCCAGGTATGCCGATCGTACTACGAGATGTCGCCGCCGCCGCAGCTCGATCAGGAGTACACACACCAGGCCCTCGACCATTGCCAGTCGCTGCTGATCTTCTATCCGGAGAGCGAGTTCGTGCCGGAGGCGGAAGCGATCATCGAGGAAATGGTGAACCGGCTGGCAGAGAAGGAGTACCTGATCGGGGAGGACTACTATCGCCGCCGGGCCTTTGACTCCGCCGCCATCTATTACGACGCCCTGGCCCGCGAGTACCCGATGACGCGGTGGGCGCCGCGGGCACTGCTCCGCCTGGTCCAGATCTATGACCGACTGGGCTATGAGCCCGAGGCGAGATCCGCTCGGGACCGGCTGCTCCAGCAGTTCCCTGATTCGCCGGAGGCGCAGCAGGTGAGAGGAGCCGCGGCTGCGGCGGATTCGTGAGGACCGGCATATTCGGCGGCACATTCGATCCGCCCCACACCGGGCACCTGATTGTGGCCCAGGATGCGGCGCTGGCTCTCGAGCTGGACCGCATCCTGTTCGTTCCTGCGGCGGAGCCGCCCCACAAGCAGCACATGTCGGTGACGCGGGCGGCGTTGCGCGTGCGGATGCTGGAGCTTGCGCTGACTGATGATGACCGGTTCGCTGTGGACACCGTGGAACTGGAGCGCAGCGGCCCATCCTACACCGTGGATACACTTCGCGAACTCGGGGAGCGCTGGCCCGGCACGGATTGGACGTTGCTCATGGGAGTTGACCAGTATGCGACGTTCCATACATGGCGCCAGCCGGACGATATCAGGCGCCTGTGCCGGATCGCGGTGCTCAGTCGAGATGGCCTGATGACGCCCGCCGGCACGGAGGGGGCGCGTCTGGCGAAAGCCGCAGGCCCGGCGTCCATCGCTGCATTGCCGACCGGAGACGTGCTGGTCAGCGTGACGAGGATCGACATTTCATCGACGGCCGTTCGCGAACGGGTGGGTGCCGGCCAGCCGATCCGGTATCTGGTGCCGGCGGCCGTCGAGGCGCTCATAGTCGCAGAGCAGTTGTACAGCCGAAACGGGCCGGAATCCGCGGGGTAGGACTCCGGACCACCTGAATTCTGGACACAAGACACGGTTCCATGCTGAAGAACCTGCTTACCAAGGTATTTGGAGACCGCCACGAACGGGAGGCGCGCAAACTGTCGCCTGTCGTGGACGACATCAACGAGATCGCCGAGGGACTCCGGTCGCTGAGCGATGACGAACTGAAGGCGCAAACGGACAAGTTCCGGGCGATCCTGGTGGAGCGCACGGCTTCATTCGAGGCGGAGATCGAGCGGCTGCGCGAGGAGAAACGGCAGGCGGAGGATGCCGCCGATCGCGAGCGCCTGACGGTGGCACTGCGGGAGGTGGAGGACGAGCTGAAGGCAGAGCTGCAGCAGGCCCTCGACGACCTGCTGCCAGAGGCGTTTGCGACAGTCAAGGAGACATGCCGCCGGCTGGTAGGCACGGAAATCGTCGTGACGGGCCAGCAGATGGTGTGGGACATGGTGCCGTACGACGTTCAGCTCATCGGCGGCATGGCCCTGCACCGGGGCAAGGTGGCGGAGATGGCCACGGGCGAGGGCAAGACGCTGGTGGCCACGATGCCGGTCTACCTGAACGCGCTGGCCGGCCGCGGCGTACACCTGGTCACGGTGAACACCTACCTGGCCCAGCGAGACAGCGAGTGGATGGGCACCATCTACCGTTATCTCGGCCTCACCGTGGACTGCATCGACCTGTACCAGCCGGGTACGCCCGAGCGCCGCGGTGCCTATGCTGCCGACATCACGTACGGTACGAACAACGAGTTCGGGTTCGACTACCTGCGCGACAACATGGTGCACGACCTCGCGCAGCGTGTGCAGCGACCACACTACTACGCCATCATTGACGAGGTAGACTCCATCCTCATTGACGAAGCGCGTACGCCGCTCATCATCAGCGGCCCGGTCGGGCAGGAGCAGTCGGAGGAGTACAAGCGGTACAACCCGGCGGTGGCCGGGCTGTTCCGCAAGCAGCTCCGCCTGACGAACGAGCTGGTAGCGGAGGCGGAGAAGCAGCTGGAAGCGGACGAGTACGCAGCCGGCGAGAAGTTGCTGGCGGTGAAGCGCGGATCGCCGAAGCACAAGAAGCTGCTCAAGATGTTCGCGGAAAACCCGAGTCTGCAGAAGCTGGCGCAGCGGGTCGAGGCAGACTACATGCGCGACAAGTCCCTGCACCAGCTGGACGAGATGCTGCTCTACTCGATGGATGAGAAGGGACATGCGATCAACCTGTCGGAACGGGGCCTGGACGAGCTTTCGCCGAATGATCCGGACGCGTTCGTGGTACCTGACCTCTCGGAGGCGGTGGGCGCGATCGAGCGGGATCCCGACATGAGCGTGGACGAGAAGCGGGAGGCCATCCAGAAGCTGGAAGCGGAGTATGCCGAGAAGAGCCAGCGCATTCATGCCATCCATCAGCTGCTGAAGGCGTACACGCTGTACAACCGTGACGAGCAGTACATCGTCGAGGATGGGCAGGTCATCATCGTGGACGAGTTCACGGGTCGGAAGATGGCGGGCCGGCGCTGGTCAGACGGACTGCACCAGGCGGTTGAGGCGAAGGAAAGTGTGTCGGTGCGGGGTGAGACGCAGACATTGGCGACCATCACGATCCAGAACTACTTCCGCATGTACGACAAGCTGTCGGGCATGACAGGCACGGCGGAGACGGAGGAAGGCGAGTTCCATCAGATCTATGGCCTGGAAGTCATGGTCATACCGACGAACCGGCCGATCCAGCGGGACGACCGGCAGGACCTGGTCTATCGAACGAAGCGGGAGAAGTTCAACGCCATCATGGACGAGATCGAGCGGCTGCACCGGATGCAGCTACCGGTCCTGGTGGGCACGGTATCGGTGGACGTCTCGGAAACGCTGAGTCGCATGCTGAAGCGGCGCGGCATCCCGCACAACGTGCTGAACGCGAAGTACCACCTGCACGAGGCGCAGATCGTGGCGGACGCCGGTCGACCCGGCGCCGTCACCATCGCCACGAACATGGCCGGCCGGGGTACGGACATCAAGTTGGGCGAGGGCGTGCGCGATGCCCGCACGCTGGCCTGGCTGAAGGAGCGGGGCATCGATCCGGCCACGGTCGCGAACGTGCCGGATCCGTCGCGTACCATGGACGTATCGAAACTGCCCGATGACTACGTGCTGGAGGACGGCGGGCTGCACATCATCGGTTCAGAGCGGCATGAATCGCGGCGCATCGACCGGCAGCTCCGCGGCCGTGCGGGCCGGCAGGGCGATCCCGGCGCAACACAGTTCTTCCTGTCACTGGAAGACGACCTGATGCGCCTGTTCAACTCCGATCGCATTGCCGGCATCATGGAGCGGCTGGGGGCGGAGGAAGGTGAGGTCATCACGCACGCACTGGTGACCCGCTCCATCGGCAGCGCCCAGGGCCGGGTGGAAATGCAGAACTTCGAGGCCCGCAAGCGGCTGCTGGAATACGACGATGTCATGAACCAGCAGCGCGAGGTCATCTACGACCTGCGCCTGTTTGCGCTGGAGGGGGGCGAGGAGCTGAGGGGCGAAGTCTGGGAGATGATCGAGCAGGCCATCCACGACGTCGTCGCCGAGTACGCACCGGCCGAGGAACACCCGGAAGACTGGAACCTGTACGCGCTGCGGCAACGGCTGGTGCTCGACTACTTCCTGGTCGTGGAGGAGTTGCCCGCGGCGGAAGAGGACGCCCATGAGTTCACTGACGCCGAAGCGGTGGAGGAACTCGTGGTCGAGGCGGCACGCATCGGCTTCAAGCGCAAGCTGGAGAGCTGGGCGGACCACCGGGAGCGCATCCTGTCGTGGATCATGCTGGGCGTCATCGACGAGAAGTGGCGGGACCATCTTTACGACCTGGACCACTTGAAGGCGTCCATCGGCTTCCGGGGCTGGGGCCAGAAGGATCCGCTTGTCGAGTACAAGCAGGAGGCCTACAGCATGTTCGTGGACATGATGACGGAGTTGCGCAAGTCCGTATCGACCCTGGCATTCCGGGCGCAGCTCGCAGTGCCGCAGCCCCAGCCGCAGCGCCGGCTGACGCTGAGCGGGCCGAGTGATACGCCGGACACGCGCCCGTCGGCAGGCGGTGCCCGGGTACAGGAACAGCAGCCAGCGCCCCGGGACGCGATGGCGCAGGCGTTCCCCGGAGCCCGCCCGGTCGCAGGACCCGCGCAGGGCATGGCAGGCATGCAGACGAACCGGGGCGACGCGGCGCCGCAGCCGCAGCAGCCGGCGACGTCCGACAAGGTTGTGGGCCGGAACGATCCCTGCCCATGCGGCTCGGGCAAGAAGTACAAGAAGTGCCACGGCGCCGGCGCCGTGTGATACGAGGCACTCATGTCGGGGTACGCGATACGGGACTGGCCGGCACCGGAGCGGCCGCGGGAGCGGTTGCATGCCGATGGCGCAGGTGCGCTGGCCACCCGTGAGCTCCTCGCCATACTCATCGGCAGTGGCCGGGAGGGACGGTCGGCTGTGGACGTCGCCGGTGAACTGCTGCGAGTCTCGGACGGGTCCCTGCGGCGGCTGGCGGCGGCCGCGCCAGCGGAACTGGGGCGGGTCGGCGGGATCGGTCCTGCAGTGGCGGCCCGGGTGAGCGCCGCGCTCGAACTGGGGCGGCGGCTGGCCCGGGAAGGGCCCGTGGAGCGCATGCGCATCAGCGGGCCGGCGGACGTGTTCGAGCGCTGCGCACCGACACTGCGGGACCTGTCGCAGGAGGAGTTCCGGGTGCTGCTCGTGAACACGCAGCATGCGGTACTGCGGGAGCTGGTCATCACGCGCGGCACGCTGGACACGTCCGTGGTGCATGCCCGGGAGGTCTTCCGGCAGGCCGTTGTGGAGTGTGCCGCGGCCGTGCTGCTGGTGCACAACCACCCGTCCGGCGACCCGACGCCGTCGGCTGAGGACATTCAGGTCACGCGCCAGCTCGCAGCGGCAGGCGACCTGATGGGCATACCGGTATTGGACCATGTAGTCGTTGGCGATGGGCGCTACGCCTCCTTCGTCGAACTGAACCTGATGCCGCGGTGAACTGAACCATGGCGACGCCCGCCCCGATCGTCGATCAGGCAGCCCTGAATACGCTTCCGCCACGTTTGCGGGAGCCGGTGCAGGCGTATGCCGATCGGCTGGACCTGGAGCTGATCGCCCGGGCCTACCGGTTCAGCGAAAGTGCCCACGAAGGCCAGAAACGTGCGTCGGGCGAGGACTTCCTCGCGCACTGCGTGGAGGTTACGGCGATCCTCGCGGAACTGCACCTGGACACGTTTTCGCTGGCAGCGGGCCTCATCCATGATACGGTTGAGGACACGGCCGTCACGCTGGAGGATGTCAAATCCAGCTTCGGGCAGGAGATCGCCACGATTGTCGATGGCGTGACGAAGATCGGCAAGGTGCAGTTCAGGTCCACCACCGAGCAGCAGGTCGAGAATTACCGGAAGCTGCTCCTGTCCATGGCGCAGGACGCCCGGGTCATCACCATCAAGCTGGCTGACCGTCTCCACAACATGCGGACACTGGAGCACCTGCGCACGGACAAGCGTCGGCGCATCGCACTGGAGACGCGGGAGATCTACGCGCCCCTGGCCCATCGCCTGGGCATGGCCCAGATCCGCTGGGAGCTGGAGGACCTGGCGTTCAAGCACCTGGAGCCCGATGCGTACCGGGACCTGGCCAAGAAGATCGCGGACCGCAGGCGCGAGCGGGAGGAACAGATCGAGGCGCTGCGTCGGCCGCTGGGCGAAGAACTGCGTAACGCGGGGATCCCGTGCGAGGTCTATGGCCGACCCAAGCACCTGTGGTCCATTCACCGGAAGATGATGCAGCGCGGCCGGCCGTACGAGGAGATCTACGACCTGATGGCCATCCGCGTCGTGACGGACACCATTGCGAACTGCTATCACGCGCTGGGCGTCATCCATAACAAGTGGACGCCTCTGCAGGAGCGCTTCCACGACTATATCGCAACGCCGAAGTCGAACATGTACCGGTCGCTGCACACGACCATCTTCGGTCCCGGCGGGCGGCTATACGAGATCCAGATCCGGACGCACGAGATGCACCGGACGGCGGAGTACGGTATTGCGGCGCACTGGCGCTACAAGGAGGGCGACGAGCGGCCCGGCGATGAGGTGGATGAGACGCTGAGCTGGTTCCGGCAGGTGCTCGAGTGGCAGCAGGACACCCGCGAGCCG